>NZ_LN865145.1:0-1521 GCF_001244405.1 Eubacterium sp. SB2
TCCACCGGACAGCAGTCCTCCATCTTTTCCCGGGACAGCACTTCCAGCTTCACCACCATATGGGCCGCAACCGGGGAGGTCATCCAGAGGAATACGATCAGGAACAGGATCTTAACACTCGGGAAGGTGAACCCATTGAAAACCACCGCACCCAGCAGCATCAGCCCGCAGCCCAGGGTATCCCCGATGGCCGCCGCGTGCATCCGGTTCAGCACATATTTAAACCGGAAAACGCCGATAAACTGTATGATATAAAAGACAAGCCCCGCTGCCATGCATACGGCGCCTGCCAGAAAGCGGATCCATTCAAGAACCATCATCCAGCGCTCCCTCCTCCCTCTTTTTTCGTTTCTCATTGCGTGCACGGCAGGCCCCGATATAGATCTGCGACAGGATCACCACCCCCAGGAAACTGATCAGGCCGTAAATCAGGCTGATGTCCAGCAGGTAGGATTCCTCCAGCAGCAGGCCCAGCAGCGCGATGGCCGCAATCACGATCCCGCCCAGCATGTTCACCGCCAGCAGCCGGTCTGCCACCGACGGCCCCAGCACCAGGCGCAGCAGGCACAGAAGGAACATCACGCAGAGCACTGCCAGCACCACGATTAAAAACTTCTCACTCAATGCCCCCAATACGGGGATGTCATGAAACATCACCTTTTCCTCCTCCCTCTGCCGCAGCCTCCAGCTCCACCAGCTTTTCCACAAAGCCCGATTCGTGGATCCCCACCGCGTATTCCCGGTCCAGGCTGTGCACGATGTAGTTCCCCTCCTCCAGGTCTGCGGTGATCGTCCCCGGGGTCAGGGTGATGGAATTAGCCAGCACTGTCTGCCCCGTCTGGGTCCGGATCCCGGTTTGGAAACGCACAAGCACCGGCTCCGGCTCCCGGTCAAACTCCAGGACCAGCTTCGATACCGCCAGGGCCGCCTTGATCACTTCCACCACCAGGAACACCACATACTTTAAGATCTTCCCGGTGCACTTTACAATCACCAGCTCCCGCTTCGGGGAGTATTCCATAAATTTATATAAGAACAAATATAAGGCGCCGCAGATCACCGCGCCGAATATTGCAATTTCCAATGTAATCCTGCCGTTTAATATAATCCACAGTACAAACAAAACAATGAACATCCCATCACCTCATCGGTTTCCTACGAATTTTGCCACATTTCCCTACAGACTTCTGCTCATCCCCCCTGTAGAACCCCTCCATTTCCTTGCGGAATTTTGCGGATTCCCCTTCGGGGCTTTTCGTATTTACCAGTCTTCTGCAGCCACGCCTGCTTTTTGCTTCTAAAATGGCGCGCAGGATACATACTGTATAATATCTGCGCGCCTCTTTTTTATTTCACAGGCATGAACTCTGCTTTTATTCCTCCGCCTTCCAGCTGGCATATCTGGTATAGACTGCCATCGTCTTTCCCACGTGGATATGGCCCCCCGGGATCTGCACGATGCGGGGCTCTTTCCCCTCTGCCTCCCGGATCTTTACCTCGCCCTTTTCCAGGCGCTTCAGG
>NZ_LN865146.1:0-9078 GCF_001244405.1 Eubacterium sp. SB2
GCTATGCACTGTATATGTCCACCAGCGCATCCGGCACCTATTCTAAGGTAGCAGCATTGAACAGCAGTACATTGAGCTATACAAAAACGGGACTGTCAGCCGCGAAGAATTATTACTTCAAGATCCGGGCTTACCGGACAGCAGGCGGAGCAAACGTATACAGCGGATACAGCAGTGCAGTGAGCGGGGGGACGGCAACAACCACCCCTGCAATCAGCAAGGCGGCTGCCGGAAAGAAAAAGGTGACGTTATCCTGGAAAGACGTGAGCGGAGAGACAAAATACCAGGTGTATATGTCTGACAGTAAAAACGGTACATATAGCCTGGCGGCTACATTGAATGCAAATACAAAGTCTTATTCCAAGACAGGACTGACAGGCGGAAAAACATATTACTTCAAAATCAGAACTTATCGAACCGTGAATGGGAAAGCTGTATATAGCGGCTTTAGTGCAGTAAAATCTGCAGTTCCGTCAAAATAAGGCCAATTCCGAAGTTTGAGATGTTTTGAGTAGAAGGGCTTTCTGTGTAATGGGAGTATGAGTTTTCCGGAAACAATAATTAATTGAAAGTACGGCTAATCAAATTTGAAGCCGGCATAATGAACAGCGCCGGGCTGAGGCAGGAATTCTAATGAATTTTCGCTTTGGCTCGGCTTACCTCCGGGCTATGTGGCCTGAAGCCAGTTCCTTATGCCGGCTCTATTTTTGATGTAAGAGGAGTGTAAGAAAATCCAATTCACTGCATATTGAAGAACAAAATAATAGTACGCTTAAAATGTGCAAAATACCAGAGAATATATGGAAATATTGTGGTATTATAGAGACAAAGGTGTTACGGATGTGAAGACGTCGGTTAACATAAACAGGAGGTCAATTATGAGGGAAAAAGGGAAAAGACGAAAGGTCAGGCGAATTCTGGCTATGTTCCTGGCAGTTGTGATTTTTGCGACAAGTGCTGACTTGACTGTACTGGCGGCCGGAGCGGATGATAAATCGGCAGGTACAGCAGCAACCGGTGAAGAAGGTGCGGCACCAGTACCTAATGAGGTATATGGAGAAAATGTGCCGGAGGGCACTAACGAGGTATATGAAGAGACCGGGTCATCAGCTCAGGGGGCAGAAGCCGAAGCTGAGGGACAGGGAACACCAGACCGGGCAGCAGGAGAATTGAACCAGGAAGAAGGCGCATCAGGCGGAAAAAATGAAGTTATAAGTCATGATACTGATGCGAAAAATGGCAGCTCAGTAAAAGAAACCGACCTGGCAGATACCGTGTCCGGCTTTAAAATTCAGGAAGATGCAGTGAGATCCAGATATATTATAGGACGAGATACTGCCCTGGATTATTCTGGCCTTGCTGTCAGTATTACATATGAGGATGGGGCAGAGGAACTCATATATGACGGGAAAACTGTGTCGGAGAGAGGCGTGGAAATACAGTATGATGAGTCTGCTATAGATTGGGAAAATCTGCATCCGGGTACATATGAAATTGTAGTCAGATGTGGTGAATTATGGAGTGAAAACTTCCAGGTACAGTTTATTTCGGCAGATATATATTCTATGGAGGCTGGCCAGGAGTTAGAATTTGCTACAGATTCATCAAAGGATTACTCTCTTATAGAGTTTACTCCCGAGCAGACAGGAGAGTATCTTTTATTACTTCTTCCTTCGAATTCAGATTGGATTGAGACGGTGACGGCAGTAGATGAATATTGGCGGGATGTAACGCTGGCAGTAAGTACATTGACCTATAAGCGATATATGAGTGCATCAATGGAAGCGGGAAAAAAATATTATTTTGCAGTACCTCCTACAAAAGGTTCCTTAATAACCGCTACGCTTGAGTATACAGGTATTATTGAGTCTGCTGAACTGATTACTCCGCCAGACGTAATAGAATACATATCAAGCCAATCGGGGGCATCGCCGTTGAGCGATTTTACGGGAATGCAGATTAAGCTGAAATATGCCGATGGTACAGAGCGGATTTTAAAGGATGGGGAAGGCCTGCCGGATGAACGGGGACTCGCTTTTAAATATGATTTTCATTGGTCTGTTCCGGGAGAATATAGTATACAGTTTTATTTTAATAGCAATGCAGTGGTTGAGGTGCCATTCATACTAGCGGATCCACAGGAATACGTGAAACATCTGGATAAATTGGAAGAAAACATCGAGACAGCTATTCGGTCAGATGCGGATAAAATCCAAAAGGATTTTCAGTTTAATCCCCAAAATTCAGGCAGGTATTCTTTCAAACTGAAAAGTGATGGTTACATAGACAATGCTCTTATTGATATCAAATCCGCGGACACTGGAGATACAGTGAGTTTTTCAGGAAACGATACAGCAATTTGCGAATTAGAGGCTGGAAAAACATATATTGTAATGACTAAGGGTAAAACAAACAATAATTTGTTAACCATCTTGGCAGAAAAACTGCCGGTAGTCAGTAGACTTGAGATTATTAAGCCCCCAAAGATACAGAGATATCTTCAGGGAGACAGGCATTATATTAATTATTTAGGCTTAAGGGTAAGAGTTACTTATGAGGATGGAACTACAGAAGAACTTGAATATTATGAGGAGTTGAAGGATGGCACTAAGCTAAAAACGAAGAATAATGTGAATGTGAATATTCCGGGAACGTATGCTATCAATGTCTCTGTGGGGGAGATTACTGCTAGTGTACCGATCTATGTTTATTCAGAAGAAGATTTTGGAAATGCATTTCCATGTATCCGGCTTGGAGAAGATCAGAATCTTTCCATAGTTGAAAATGATAACAGATATGTAATAGAAGCTGAGAATAGTGGTGATTATATCATTTCGTTTAAAGGAAAGGAAGAGACTTTTTTCGGTATTCGTAATGTGCATATCACATCTTTAAACGGAGAGCAGATTTACTCAGATAGTATGCGATATACGTATGATCTAATTCTAACTCCTAGTTTGGAAGGAGGTAAGAAGTATCTAATTGAGATTGAGGGAAAAGAAGGGTACCAATTTACTTTGAATGCCTCAAAGGCAAAGGAAGTCAGCCATCTGGAAATATTGACTGAACCAGATAAAACAGAGTATATAGTAGGAACTTCAGGTGAAGTAGAGGACATTTCTTTTTCAGGGTTGACTGAAAAAGTAGTCTATGCCGATGGTGAAGAAGAGATTATACCAGATAATTGGGTGGCAGCTGATAGTAGACATGTTAAGATTGATCATTCAGATGTAGATCTAACACGGCCGGGTGAGTACCAGGTGAAAGTTTCTTTTGGGGGGAAAAGCACATCATTTACCATTCATGTAGTTTCCGAGGAAGAGTATCTGAAAAGGTTCGAATACTTAAGTGAGGGAACAGATCTGAAAATGCAGCTTTTGGAGGGCAAGAAAGAGTTTGCATTTACTCCCGGCAGTTCAGGTGAATATGTATTTCACCTGAGTGAATTTGAAGGAAAGGATACTACAAGTTGTGAAGTATTCAATGTCACAGGTACCAACGTGTCAGAATATAATTACTCTGATGATGAGAATTATAGTGTAACTGCATTTTTAGAGGCAGGAAAAAATTATATATGCAGTTTCTATAGCTCGGTGAAAAGAGATATTGTTTTTACTGCTGTTAAGGCGAAAGATGTAGAAAGTCTTGAAATACTATCGTTACCATACAAAACAAAATACATGCAGGGTGACTCACCACTTCGCAAAGCGGGCCTGTCTGTAAAAGCAGCCTACAGCGACGGTAGTGAAGAAACATTGTTGGCAGATCAACCGGCAGCTGATTATAGATGCTTGAGAGTTGATGATAGTCAGGTAGATTTCTCTTCAATATCAAATGAACAAAAAGTGGAAGTATTATTTGGCAATAAAACTGTTTGTTTTACAATTGATGTAGAGTCGGCGTATTGGTACATGTATGGATTGGACACCCTGGAATTGGAAACAGTAGAAACGCTATATCTGCCGGCAGGGGGCGCGGAATATAAAGTTACGCCTAAAAACGGTGGATTATATAAGGTGGCTATAGAGTCTGATTCAGATGATTTTAACGCAGATGGTAAATTTATAATTAAAGACAGGTGGAATAATAGGCAGGATCAGAAGGTGGATTTTGTTGACGGTAAGTATATTTCTTCAGCTATAATGTCAAATGGGGAAAGTGTTATCTTCAGCTTTTCAAATAATAAGGAAGCATATGTAACTCTTACAAGTATCAAATGTAAGGATGTATCTGGCCTGGAAGTAATAAGAAAGCCATACAAGACAACTTACTTGCAGAGTGATCGGGATAACCCCAATAATATTCAGTACGAGGGATTGCTTATTCGGATTATATATAATGATGGAACAGAAGAAATAATCGGACCAGATGAAATCTCGGAAGAAGGGTTTAGGCTAACATATGAAAATAATATTGATTTTACTAAGCCCGGTAATGACAACTATATAGGAATTGTTTTTGGAGGCATGAATGTAAACATCCCCATATCGGTACTACCACGGGAGGATTACATAAACGGACTGCAAACACTTTCTATTCTTGAGCCTCATGTACTGGATCTAAAAGCCGGAAATCAGGAATATATTATGAATCCCGCTGAATCAGGAACCTACATCTTTACATTGCTCGATACTGAGTACGAAGACTATAAAGGCAGCTTTGATATAACTGATTTGAATGGTAACAGCCAGATCATTGGACAGAGGTGGAATGGTGTACGTTTACTCACAGAAGTGAACCTGCAAAAAGGAGAACAGTATATCTGCCAGTTCAACAATCCGGAGGATTGCAAAATACAGTTTAGCGCAGTCAGGATGAAAAAAATTAAAAACTTGGAGATTAGTAACCTGCCTGCTAAAGTAAACTATCTTGTAAGTGATAGCGAATACGGATCTGTAGATACAAACGGATTAAACCTGAAAGTCATTTATGAGGACGACTCTTATGAAATCTTACAGCCATATGCAGATACAGCTGATGGCAGACAGGTTTCAATAACCTATGATCAAATTGACTGGAGAGTGGCAGGAACTTACCCGATCAGGGTTTCCTGCGGAAGCGTATCACAAAGCTTTGATATCCATATTCTCTCAGCCGAGGACTATTTGGGTTCTTTGGACCGTTTGGAATTGGAGCAGGAGATTCCATTGCAGGCAGACAAGTTGGAAATACGGAAAGAGTTTAAATTCACACCATCGGTAGATGGTACCTACATTTTATACACAGAATCAGTGGGCAGCCAAGAAGATTACACGGCAGCTGAAATATATGATGCGGATGGAAAGAGCCTGAATCAGCAGAATATAACTTCATTGAATGGCGGGATAAGTTTATCAGCAGAGTTAAAAGCGAATGAAACTTACATATACCGGTTAAACTTTTCGTCAGATATCAAAATCAGAATCCTAAGGGCAAAGGAAGTTACCGGAATGAAACTTTTAGCTGTTTCTGCGGTAACAGAGTACCAGGTTGGCCGGCCAGTTTCAGACACGGTATTAGGCAGAGGAATTGAGGCAGAAATTACTTATAAAGATGGAAGTAAGGAACGGCTCAAATGGGGGGGAAACGATCAGGAAGGCAGAACTCTAAATATAGATTCAAGTCTGCTGAATTGGGAGCAGCCAGGAGTGTATACAGTAAAAACCGTTTTCGGAAATGTCTCTGCAGACTTTAGTGTTGAAGTTTTGAGCGCGGAAGCATATTATGCCGATACTGAATCCTGGGATATGATTGACAAGAATACGGGGCAGGAAGCAGGGAAAATTAAAAAGCTTTCTTTCAGACCAGCAAGCAGTGGGTATTATCGGCTTATAGTCAGCACGTTCGGGGAAGCTCCGGCAGCCGCTATAATTTTTGATGATACATATGAGGAGATGTCTTATACAATCAGCGATGCAAGTGATTTGGAGATAGGCAGCTTTGAAGCGGAATATACTGTAAAATTGACAGCGGGGAAACAATATTATCTGCAGATTATTAACAATTCAGATGTGACAGACATCACTTATCAGCTTAAACTTGAAAAAATACCGGCAGTAAAAACCATCACTGTTAATCCGGGCGGGGCCAATCTCACATGCATTGCAGGGGATCAGGCGCATATCTTTTCATTGGATAAGCTGGAAGTAGAAGCGGTATTTGCAGATGGGAAAAGAGAAAAACTTGCATATGGTACATATGAGGTTCAGCTTGAGTATAATTCAATTGAACCGGGAACATATCCCCAGACTGTGGAAGCCTTCGGTAGGGAAGCTAATTTTAATCTTACAGTAGTCCGGCCTCAGGACTACGATAAGATCAAAGAGATAAAACTGAATGAGTTGGAAACGATAAAGCAAGATGTGGGTGAGTCTGAAGGAAACTATATCTATAAGTTTATCCCGTCTGCGAGCGGGCGATTTTATCTAAATACGCAGTCAGCTAATTACGGACAACTAGCGGTATTGACTGGCAGTGGAAATGCAGTAGAGAATATGTCTCTGGGCAGCGGTATAGCTATAAACCTCATTGGAGGAATCACATATTATCTGGTACCCAGAATGCTGGAAGATACGGTACTAAATGAGTGTCAGTTTATGATTTCCAATGCAGATCTCAAAATTACAAACCAGGGAACCATGTCTTATACTGGTGAAGAGTACAGACCTGCAATAAAGGTAGAACTGGACGGAAAAGAATTGACTGCAGATGAGTATACCGTATCTTATGAGAATAATATCAATGCAGGTATCGGATATGCCTTAGTTAAGGTGAAAGGCCAGAATGTCATTCCGGCAGTGAAGAGTTATTTCAAGATTCTCCAGAGGAATATATCAGCAGAGAACGTCAGCGGCATACCGGCGCAGGGTTATACCGGTCAGGAGATATGTCCGAAGCCGGTAGTGATGGTAAACGGTGATGTGCTGAAGGAGGGGATTGACTACACGTTAAGATATATAAATAACGTGGATGCCGGTACTGCACAGGTGTCTGTCGTAGGCAGGAATAATTACTGCGGAATCATCAAAAAGACCTTCGAGATTCAGGCCGGTGGTTTTATCAATTACGTTTTAGATGGAGGAACAAACAATAAAGGAAACCTATACGCATATGGAGAGGCAGGACTTATATTAAAGGCACCATTCAAAAAGGGATATACCTTTGTTGGTTGGTATACAGATTCAAAGCTGACAAAAAAGATCACGGAGATCCCCGGCAGTCAGAAAAAGGATTATACTGTTTACGCGGGTTGGAAAAAAATATCTTTAGGAAAAACCTCCATAAGCAGTCTGACGAACTCAGGGACTTCCGCGCTGAAGGTACAGTATGGAACTGTGCAGGGGGCCGAAGGATATGAGGTGAACTATGCTGTAAATAGTGTTTTCACAGACGGGAAAACAATAACAGTCTCACAGCCAAATGTGACCATCACAGGCCTGAAGGCAGGAACTACATATTACGTACGTGTTCGGGCATTTAAGACTGATTCAGCAGGAGAGAAGGTATACTCTGAGGGCGGTTACAGTACATACAAGATGTACAAAACAGCACCGGCTGCACCGCAGATCAATACGGTGACAGGGGGAACAAACAAGATTACAGTTTCATGGGATAAGGTCACAGGCGCTTCCTATTATGAAGTATACATGGCAACCAGTAAAACAGGGACTTATTCTAAAATAGCAAGCGTCAAGTCAGGAACAACCAGTTATGCAAAAAGCGGGCTTTCAACCGCAAAGACTTATTACTTTAAAGTGCGTGCTTACACTACTTTAGATGGTAGTAAGATATATGGTTCTTTTGGAACCATCAAATACGGTACCACGGCTACCGCGGCGCCGGCTATCAGTTCGGCAGCAGGCGGGTCTGGGAAAGCAACCATAAAATGGGGGGCTGTAACCGGAGCAAGTGGTTATGCAGTATACATGGCTGCGAGCGCAAATGGAACGTATTCAAAACTCACAACTGTAAGCAGCAGTACATTGAGCTATACGAAGACAGGTTTATCTGCCGCAAAGACTTATTACTTCAAAGTACGGGCCTACCGTAAAGGGGAAGGGGTGAATGTTTACAGTTCCTACAGTGCGGCAAAGAACGCCGGAACAGCCCCGGCAGTGCCTCAGATCTCTGCATTGACCGGAGGAACCGGCAAGATTACATTGTCCTGGAAAGATGTCAGTGGCGAAAGCAAATACCAAGTTTACAGGGCCACAAGCGAGAAGGGAACTTACAGCAGGATTGCAACCTTAAATGCCAATACAACCTCCTACACGAATAGCGGACTGTCGGCGGCAAAGACCTACTATTATAAAGTTCGTGCATACCGAACAGTAAACGGAGCCAATGTATACAGCTCTTTCGGAACCGTGAAATATGGCACCACAGCCCCATCTATACCTGCGATTACATCAGCAGCAGGCGGAACGGGCAAGATCACCGTAAAGTGGAAAGCAGTATCCGGAGCCAGTGGTTATGCATTGTATATGGCAACTAGCGCATCTGGTACTTATTCAAAGGTTGCGGCATTAGGCAGCAGTACGCTGAGTTATTCAAAGACCGGATTATCTGCCGCAAAGAACTATTATTTTAAAGTCCGCGCATACCGCACATCTGGCGGAGCCAATGTTTACAGCGGGTACAGCAGTGCGGTCAGCGGCGGGACAGCTACGGCAACTCCGCAGATTTCTGCAGTGACCGGTGGGACTGGAAAGGTTACGCTGACCTGGAAAGATGTCAGTGGCGAGAGTAAATATCAGGTGTACCGTGCAACAAGCGAGAAAGGTACATACAGCAGAATTGCTACATTAAATGCTAATACGAAGTCTTACACAAACACCGGACTTTCCGCAGCCAAAACATATTATTATAAAGTCCGTTCCTATCGTGTGGTCAATGGAGCTAATGTATACAGCTCCTTCGGAAGCGTTAAGTATGCAGCCACAGCGCCGTCCGTACCGTCTATTACGTCAGTAGCAGGCGGAACAGGCAAGATCACCGTAAAATGGAAAGCAGTAACCGGAGCCAGCGGCTATGCACTGTATATGTCCACCAGCGCATCCGGCACCTATTCTAAGGTAGCAGCATTGAACAGCAGTACAT
>NZ_LN865147.1:0-7788 GCF_001244405.1 Eubacterium sp. SB2
CCATAACGTCAAGTTAGTAAGACCCCTTGAAGACGACGAGGTAGATAGGACAGAGGTGGAAGTATGGCAACATATGGAGCTGACTGTTACTAATAGGTCGAGGGCATAACCAAGCAAGGTGATAGGATCATGGATGTATTTAATTCTTTGTATGCAGTTTTGAAGGTATATACATATGGAATGAGGAGACGGTACCAGAAGGTATCGTTTTTTTTACATAAATCATAATCCCTAAGTTATGTTGACAGTATTTGTTCTCTTAAAATTTATTGATTTTAGAATATTCTGAAAACAATGAGCAAAAGGGTCTGACCCCCTTGCATGTTTTATGAAATCAAACTATAATGGACATACTATATAAAAAGGAGAATATACATATGAGTCAGGAAGTATTAGCAGTTGTTGCAGGAGAAGAGATTACACAGGAAGAGTTTGATGCATTTTTGCTCAACGTTCCGAGAGATCGTCAGGCGTACATATCCAATCCTCAGTTCAGACAGCAGTGTTTGGAGCAGTTGATTGCACTGCATTTGTTTGCGAAAATGGGGAGCGACCTGAAGCTGGATCAGACTGAGAAATATGAGAAGTTTCTTGTGAATGCAAAGAGAGATATCCTTGCACAGATGGCAATGGAAGAGATTATGAAAGACATTACTATATCTGATGAGGAAGTGGCCGCATATTATGAAGCTAATATGCAGCAGTTTACCAAGGGCGAGATGGTAAATGCAAAACATATTCTCACAGATTCAGAGGAAAAGTGCAGCTCTATATTAGAGTCTATAACAAGCGGAGAAAAGAGTTTTGAGGATGCTGCCAGAGAGAATTCCATCTGTCCATCAAAAGAGAACGGCGGAGATTTGGGTAAATTCGGAAGAGGCCAGATGGTAAAAGAATTTGAAGATGCAGCGTTTGCTGCTGAGGCGGGGCATATAGTCGGACCGGTAGAGAGTCAGTTTGGCTATCATCTGATCAAAGTGGAAGGGAAAGAAGATGCGTCAATAGCTCCTTTAAGCGAGGTGAAGGAGTCCATTAAGACGAGTATGCTTCAGCAGATGCAGAGCAGCGCTTATGCAGAGATGGTGAATGAATTAAAAGCAAAATACATGCAGGAATAATCAGACTTCTATAGGTGGGGGATAAATCACGAAAGAATGTAATGGCAGATGGTCAAGCGGGACTATCTGCCATTTTTTGTGATATGCTTATATTACGATGTACTAGACAAAAAACAGTATCGCGGCGGAGTGCAAAGTGTGCAGCCCTGTAAGCATGAGGGAAAGAAGGGCTGCAGCCAGTACGCTCATGTTGTAATCTAATTTAAAATCGAATAAAACAAATAAAAACCACATTAATATATTGACAAAACCACATAAAACCAATATAATGAATATATAACCAGTCAAGAAAAAACATTTCAATGAAGGAGGAATGATTATATGAATATAAATTTATTACATCCTGCAGACCAGCTGGTCATGATGATGGACCGTATCTATCATTATGGGATGACCACAACATCTGGAGGTAATCTGTCCATTTTGGATGATAATGGAGATGTGTGGATTACACCGGGCAGTGTGGATAAAGGAAGTTTGACAAGAAATGATATCGTATGTATTAAAAATGACGGTACTATTATAGGAAATCATAAACCATCCAGTGAATACCCATTTCATTTGCAAATCTATAAAACAAGAAGTGATATAAAATCAGTTCTGCATGCACATCCACCGGCATTGGTTGCCTTCAGCATTGTCAGAGGGATACCGAATACATTGCTGAGTCCGAACTCCTTTGTGGGATGCGGCCGGATCACTATGGCAGAATATGGACTGCCGGGAAGTCAGGATCTCGGGGACAAGATTGCTAAGGAATTTGCCAAAGGATGTGACATTGCCGTTTTAGAGAACCATGGTGTAGTAGTTGGAAGTGACAGCCTGTTTAATGCATTTAAAGCATTTGAGAACCTGGACTTTTGTGCCCGGCTTCAGATCAACGCAGCTATTATCGGTACGCCCAGATATTTAAAGGCAGAAGAGATTCAGCTTAAGTATACAAGGAATCATCTGAATATGGATGAATTCGTAAGAAATACTATCACAAGCGGCGAGAAGGCTGCTAGACGGGATATGTGCAACATCATTCATCGTGCATACGACCAGGGGCTGGTGAACTCCACTCAGGGATCCTTTTCTGTAAGGCTGGATGAAGAGCGATTTCTGATATCCCCTTATAATGTGGACAGGAAATATATTGATGTAGAAGATATTGTCTGTATCAAAAGAGATATGAGGGAAGCTGGGAAGGTTCCGAGCCGCTCTATCAAGATACATGATGAAATCTATAAGCAGCATCCGGAAATCAATTCCGTTATCATTGCGCATCCACCGTATATTATGGCATACGCCGTTACGGATGAAACTTTAGATTCAAAATCTATACCGGAAAGTTATATTCTAATGAGGGATATACCTAAAGTGGAATACTCAGAATTTTATCAGAATCCGGATAAGGCTGCTCAGAAGTTTGATGAGAGCACTCCGATTGTAATGGTTAGCAATGACTGCTTAGCCGTAACGGGAGATAGCCTGCTCAATGTATTTGACCGTCTGGAAGTAGCGGAATACAGTGCAAAGGCGCTTGTATATGCTAAGAATCTGGGGGATATGGTTCCAATCAGTGAAGAACAGATTGAAGAAATTAAAAATGCATTTCATTTAAAATAGAGATATAAAATTGAGGTTTAAAAGAATTAAAAACTGTTAATTAAAAAAGATAAAAACTGAAAATAGAAAAGAAAAAATGTCCGGCGGAGATTCATCGATGAGAATTCGATGTGCTCCGACGGACTTTTACGTTTAAAGCGACGGGGAGTTCGGGTTATTTTTTCAGAACATCCATATACTCCGGATGTTTTTTAAACCACTTCACTGCGTAAGAGCAGGTGAGAACAGCCTTTTGTCCGCTTTGACGAAGTTCAGAGACCAGTTCCTCCATGAGTTTACCAGCAACGCCCTGCCCTTGCAGCACAGCGTCCACATATGTGTGATTAACATTAACCGTACCGGCATCGATCTCAGGAAAGGTGACCGCTGCCACTACCAGATAATCCGGAGTATATACGGCGATTTGATTTTTATTATGCACAAACTCCATCTAGAATTCTCCTCTCATTTGACGTTATAGATTGAAATACAAATTGTTTCTGTGTCAGCTCTGAATTAATATTAGCGGAACATGAGCAATATTGCAAGTTACTATGTGCAGCTTACAGCCGTGAATAGTAAATAATGCTAATAAAATATTCAGAAATTTATAAAAAATGATGAGAATTGTGAGAAAAAGTGGTACAATGAAAATACACTAATGTGTTTCAAGTGAAGGCTTCGTTGGATGGGAGGTATGGAATATGAACGAAGTACAATTAAAAAGGATGCACGAAGGTAATGGATTCATTGCGGCGTTGGATCAGAGCGGCGGAAGCACTCCAAAAGCTCTGAAACTATATGGAATTGATGAGTCGCAGTATCACAATGATGATGAGATGTTCGAACTGATACATAAGATGCGGACAAGAATTATTACGAGTAATGCCTTCACTTCTGAACACATACTGGCGGCTATTTTATTCGAGAATACGATGGACAGAAAAATGGAAGGAAAGTACACCGCAGATTATCTGCTGGAGGAAAAAGGGATTCTGCCGATTCTGAAGGTAGACAAAGGTCTGGAAAAGGAAGAGGCCGGTGTTCAGATCATGAAACAGATTCCGAATCTGAAAGAACTCCTGAGCAGGGCGAAAGAGAGGCATATCTTTGGAACCAAGATGCGCTCTGTGATCAAGCTCGCGAATGAGGATGGTATACGTGAGATTGTAGAACAGCAGTTTGCTGTCGGCATGCTGATTGTCAAAAGGGGACTGATTCCGATTCTGGAGCCGGAAGTCGATATCAACAGTCCGGAAAAAGAACAAGCAGAGAAGATCCTGAAAAGAGAACTGCTTCGTCATCTGGATCGGGTACCGGAAGATACCAGGCTCATGTTTAAACTGACGCTTCCAACGCAAAACGGCTATTACAGTGACCTACTGGAAGACCCGAGGGTAGTGCGTGTGGTTGCTCTTTCCGGAGGATACAGCAGAAAAGAGGCCAATACACTGCTAGCTGATAATCCAGGAGTGGTGGCGAGTTTTTCACGTGCGCTTACACAGGGACTGCGGGCTGACCAGACACAGGCAGCATTTGACAGTATGCTTGCAGAATCCATTCAGGAAATTTATGATGCCTCAATAACATAACAAAATATGGTCTTAAAGTGATTTTCACAGCCCTTTTTAAGTTTTTATCCTAAAATTTGAAAAGGGCTGTGATTTTTTGGCAAAATCTATTGACAGATCCAACTGTATCTGATATTGTTACAGTATAAACTGAAACTATAAAAGATACAGATTCCGGGAGGGAACTATGAATACGAAATATGATGATATAATTATTGGATTTGGAAAAGGCGGAAAAACGATTGCGGGTGCATTGGAGAAATCCGGAAGAAAGGTGGCGCTAATCGAAAAGTCGGCAAAGATGTACGGAGGAACCTGCATTAATGTAGGATGTATACCTACGAAGTCACTGGTTCACAGTGCCGGCGCTGCAGCCAGTGGATGCATAGAAAAAAGTATTGCTTATGCGAATGCTGTGGCTAGAAAAACACAGCTTGTAGAGAAGCTGAGATTGAAGAATTATAAGAAGTTGGATACGAACCCCAATATAACAATTATCGATGGAACGGCTCGTTTCATTTCTGATCATAAAGTGGAAGTACAAAGGGCAGACGGTGTCCTGGTGCTGGAAAGCGATCGGTTTTTTATCAATACAGGATCTTCACCATTTATTCCACCTATTCAGGGGATTCAGGGAAATCCGTATGTCTACGTCAGCGAATCTCTTCTGGATATGGAGACGCTCCCCGAACGCCTGGTAATCATAGGCGGTGGTTACATAGGTGTTGAATTCGCTTCGATTTATGCGGATTTTGGAGTAGATGTGACGATTTTGCAGGACGGTTCGGTATTTTTGCCGAGAGAAGATACAGAGATCGCAGATATGGTAAGACAGAATCTTGATCATAGAGGGGCCAGGGTACTCACGGAGGTTCAGGTTCAGGAAATTAAGCAAAAAGAAGGTTTTGCAGAAGTTGTTATCAAAACAAAAGACGACATAGAAATACTTCCGGCAGAAGCGATTCTTGTAGCAACCGGGCGCAGGCCTAATACAAAAGAACTGAATCTGGAAGCTGCAGGCGTACATGTGAATGAAAGGGGCGGCATCATAACTGACAATTCAAGGACAACAACAGCACCGAATATTTTTGCAATGGGTGATGTAACCGGCGGACTGCAGTTTACCTATATCTCACTTGATGATTATCGGATTGTGGCTTCAAAAGTTCTTGGGGATGGCAGTTACACACTTGACAAACGAGGCGCGGTACCGTACAGTGTATTTCTAAACCCGCCTTTCTCAAGAGTTGGGATGAGTGAAAAGGAAGCTGTTGAAGCAGGCTATCGTGTAAAGACAGTAAAGCTTCCCGCAGCGGCAATTCCGAAGGCGCAGGTACTGGAACAGCCGGACGGACTGTTGAAAGCCGTTCTTGATGCTGACACGAATAAAATACTTGGTGCACATCTTTTCTGCGAGGAGTCACATGAATTGATAAATCTAATAAAAATGGCAATGGATGTCGGACTTGACTATACAGTTCTGAAAAATATGATATTTACACATCCGACTATGGGGGAAGCATTGAATGATTTATTCAGTGTCTAAAGATGGAATATTTCGGTGTCATCAGATCCCGGATATTGCATAGTAAATAATACTTAAAATAGGGAGATTAAGATATGGGATTTTCATTGGATATAAGCGTACCAATACTTACGGTATTTGTTCAGGGATTATTGAGTTTCTTCTCACCATGTGTGCTTCCGCTGATTCCGCTTTATATCGGATATCTGGCGGGAGGCACAAGGAAGGTCGGCGAAGATGGCAAAGTATATTTCAGCAGAAAAAAAGTTATGGTAAATACGTTGTTCTTTGTGGTTGGGGTGAGTTTCACTTTCTTTCTGCTGGGATTTGGAGCCTCGGTGCTTGGAAGCTTCTTCAAAGGCAGCCAGAGTATGTTTGCACGGATCGGAGGCATTCTGATCGTTGTATTCGGATTCTATCAGCTGGGAGTATTCGGAAAGTCCAAGGCTTTAAGCCAGGAACACAGGCTGCCGTTCCATTTGGATAAACTGGCCATGTCACCTTGGACCGCACTGATCATGGGATTTACCTTCAGTTTTGCGTGGACACCCTGTGTCGGCCCGGCTCTGTCCAGCGTCCTGCTAATGTCAGCGTCTGCAAGCACGAAAGTGTGGGGATTTGCGTTGATTGGCGTATATACCCTTGGATTCGTACTTCCGTTTTTAGCAGTAGGCATCTTCAGTACAACTTTACTGGATTTATTTAAAAAGCATAATAATGTTGTCAAATATACAGTGAAGGTGGGCGGAGTACTCATGATATTAATGGGTCTTATGATGTTCACTGGAAAAATGAATGCAATTACGGGATATCTTTCAGAGGTACAGACTGCGCAGCAGGATAATACGAAGACAGAAAAGCAGGTACCTGAAAATGAAGAAAAATCAGCGGGTGATGCTGCAGAGAAAAAAGATAAAGCGCAAAATAATGACAGTAATACAAAGGATAATACAGATAAAAATGATGATTCAAAACAGGGCAGCGCAACGGAACTTCCGGATGCCATTGATTTTGAATTAAAGGATCAGTATGGGAATGTGCATAAGCTTTCTGACTATAAAGGGAAGACCGTCTTCCTGAATTTCTGGGCGACGTGGTGCCCGCCGTGCCGTGCAGAGATGCCGGAAATACAAAAGCTCTATGAAGAATACCAAAAGGAAGAAGATCCTGAGGTTGTGATACTGGGAATTGCTGCTCCTGGATATGGACAGGAACAGTCTGCAGATGGCGTGAAACAATTTCTGGAGGAGAACGGGTATACCTATCCGGTTCTGATGGATGAAGGCGGAAACATATTCGACCAATACGGCATTCAGTCTTATCCTACTACATTTATGTTTACAAAAGAAGGCAAGGTATTTGGTTATCTGAGCGGACAATTGAGCGAGGATATTATGAGAAACATTATCGCTCAGACAATCAGCGGAAAGCGAGAAACGAATTAGTAGACGGAGCAGCAGAGGGGTCTGACCCCTTTGCTTTCCGTTTTCAGAATATTCTTAAATTAATATACGAGAAAAATCGTGGAAAATGAAAAAAGCTGTTGACAAATGACATAAAAATGTGATAATCTAATCAAGCTGTCGCTTCAAATAGCAACTTTTTCTATAAAACAGTTGATTGAGATGAGTTGAATTTGGGAATTCTAATTTATGCAGTCAGTTGAAAATTAGTTGAAAATAGTTGTTGACAAAAAGTAGGGCAGTATGGTAATATATTAAAGCTGTCGCTTGAAGAAACAGAAAAAAATGAGTTCTGAAGAGCAAAAAGAAAAATAAAAAAGTTCTTGACAGACGGCAACGAACATGGTATTATATAAAAGTTGCTGCTGACGACAAAGAACGACAGCAAAAACAACAAAGAACCTTGATAATTAAACAATAGACAACAAACCCTTGAAAATTTCTTATAGAGAAAATTTTTAAGAACAGCATCATAATGATGCACCCATCACTGAGAAGTATCTCGGTGGTAAGAACAGTAA
>NZ_LN865148.1:0-61237 GCF_001244405.1 Eubacterium sp. SB2
GGCATATCTGGTATAGACTGCCATCGTCTTTCCCACGTGGATATGGCCCCCCGGGATCTGCACGATGCGGGGCTCTTTCCCCTCTGCCTCCCGGATCTTTACCTCGCCCTTTTCCAGGCGCTTCAGGGCCGGGCTGTGCCCTGCCATGTAGCCCTCCTGTCCCGAGCCTTGCTCTACCACGACCATCTCCACTTCCCCGGAATAGAATAACTGCTGCGGAGTTACAATCTTTAATAAAAAACTTTTTGCTGCCATCCGCCCTTAGCCTCCTTCTGCACACGGTCCGCTTCCGGGCCTCCCTTATGCGGTCTGCCCCTGGGCGTACTTCTCCGTCACGTCGTCAATCCCACCTGCAAACAGGAACATGGATTCCGGGATCTCATCGTGCTTGCCTTCCAGGATCTCCTGAAAGCCCCGGATGGTTTCTTTCAGCGGCACGTACTTCCCGGCCATCCCCGTAAACTGCTCCGCCACATAGAACGGCTGGGACAGGAACCGCTGCAGCTTCCTTGCACGGGCTACCGTCAGCTTATCCTCCTCCGACAGCTCCTCCATCCCCAGGATCGCGATGATGTCCTGCAGGTCCTTATATTTCTGCAGCACCTCCTGCACCTCCCGGGCGGTCTGGTAATGCTCCTCCCCCAGGATTAACGGGTCCATGATCCGGGACGTGGACTCCAGCGGGTCCACCGCCGGGTAAATCCCAAGCTCCGTGATCGCACGGCTGAGCACCGTGGTCGCATCCAGATGTGCAAAGGTCGTCGCAGGCGCCGGGTCTGTCAGGTCATCCGCCGGCACGTACACGGCCTGCACCGAAGTGATGGAACCGTCCCTCGTGGACGTGATCCGCTCCTGCAGCGCACCCATCTCCGTTGCCAGGGTGGGCTGGTAGCCTACCGCAGAGGGCACACGCCCCAAAAGCGCCGATACTTCCGACCCCGCCTGGGTGAAACGGAAAATGTTGTCAATGAACAGCAGCACGTCCTGGTGCTCCCTGTCCCGGAAATGCTCCGCCATGGTCAGCCCCGTCAGCGCCACTCGCATCCTGGCTCCCGGCGGCTCATTCATCTGCCCGAATACCATGGCCGTCTTATCGATAACCCCGGATTCCTGCATCTCATAATACAGGTCGTTCCCTTCCCTGGTACGCTCGCCTACCCCTGCAAACACAGAGATCCCGCCGTGCTCCTTGGCGATGTTGTTGATCAGTTCCTGGATCAGCACGGTCTTGCCTACCCCCGCGCCCCCGAACAGGCCGACCTTCCCGCCCTTTGTGTAGGGGGCCAGCAGGTCAATGACCTTGATCCCCGTCTCAAAGATGACCGAAGACGTGTCCTGGTCCTTATAGTCCGGCGCCGGACGGTGGATCGCATCGTAACGCTCCGCCTCCACGGGGCCCTTCTCGTCAATCGTCTCGCCCAGCACATTGAACAGGCGCCCTAATACTTCTTTCCCGACCGGGACCTTGATCGGCTCCCCCGTGTCGGTCGCTTCCATCCCCCGGTACATCCCGTCCGTGGATGAAAGGGCAATACACCGGGCCTGATCCGCACCAATGTGCTGTTCCACCTCTGCTACAATGGTCTTTCCGTTTTGCTCGATATGTATTGCATTAAGAAGATTCGGCATCTGTTCCTCATCAAACTTAATATCAATAACCGGTCCGATAATCTGTTGAATGATTCCTTTATTCAATTGCCTCACCTCTTAATTTCTGAGCCTCCGAGCCGGCGATGATCTCAATGATCTCACTGGTAATCGCCGCCTGTCTCGCTCTGTTATAGTAAATAGATAATTCTGTCAGCATCTCGTTGGCACTGTCGCTGGCATTCTTCATCGCAATCCTGCGCGCCGAATGCTCGCACAGGGTCGCCTCCGCGATTGCACTGTACAGGTACAAAGCCAGGTACTCCTGGGCCAGGCTGTCAAACAGCTCCCGCCCGGCCGGTTCGTATTCCATCAGGGTCAGGTCACAGTCCCCGGCCTGCCCCCCCGCCTCCAGCGGGAACACCGGGGCCGCCTTCACCTCATGGGAAATCGAGTTCAGGTAGGAGGCATACAGCACCCGGATGCTTGTAAACCGGCCTTCCCGGTACAGCTCCAGTACTTCCCCCGCGAGCCGGTATGCTTCCTCATACCCCATCTCGTCCATCTGCTCCCGCTCCGTCTCCAGCATCTCCAGGCCTTCCCGGAGGCAGAACTCTTTTCCCTTTGTCCCCAGGGCCGCGAAACAGCAGCTGCCTTTTTCTTCCTCTGCAATCTGCCCCGCCGCCTTCGTGATGGAGGTATTGTAGCTCCCGCACAGCCCTTTGCTGCTGGTGAGCAGGAGGTACAGCGTTTCCCCTTCCCTTGGTTCCAGGTACACTTCCGGCACGCCCTCCTCTGTTCGGAGGACCTGGCCGTAAAGCCGCTTTTCCGCCTCCAGGTGTTTCCGGATATAATCGAACCGGTTCGTCGCCTGCTTCAGTTTCGCTGCGGAAACCAGTTTCATGGCATTGGTGATCCTCTCCGTGCTGCTGACGCTTTTCATCCTGCGCTTAATCGCCTGCATCTGGTCAGCCATCGAATCTACCCGCCTTCCTGCATTCTTCTATGCCCTTCAAAAGCTGTTCCTCTGTCTCCGCTTCCAGTTTCCCCGTATCCGCAATGGCTTTCCCCACATGGGGGTAATTCGTATCCATGTACTGGTACAGTTCCTTTTCAAACCGTTTCACCTGGCTCGGCGCGATGCCCGCCAGATGTCCTTTTACTGCCGCATAAATGATCATGACCTGGTGTTCCACTGCAACCGGCTGGTACTGCCCCTGCTTCAGGATCTCCATCAGGAGCATGCCGTTCTCCAGCCGCTCTTTGGTATCCTTGTCAATGTCTGACCCGAACTGCGAGAACCCTTTCAGCTCCCGGTACTGGGCCAGCATCAGCTTGATCGTTCCCGCCACCTTCTTCATGGCCTTGATCTGGGCGCTGCCTCCTACTCGTGACACCGAGATCCCGGCGTTTACCGCGGGTCTCTGGCCCGAGAAGAACAGTTCCGACTCCAGAAAGATCTGGCCGTCCGTGATGGAGATGACGTTGGTCGGGATATACGCCGACACGTCCCCTGCCTGGGTCTCTATAATCGGCAGCGCCGTAATGGACCCGCCCCCCAGCTCATCGGAGAGCTTTGCGGAGCGCTCCAGCAGACGGCTGTGCAGGTAAAAGACATCCCCTGGGTACGCCTCACGTCCTGGCGGACGCCTCAGCAGCAGGGACATGGCACGGTATGCCACCGCATGTTTGGACAGGTCGTCATATACGATCAGGACATCTTTCCCTTCATACATGAACTCCTCCCCCATCGCACACCCTGCATAGGGCGCTATGTACTGCAGCGGCGCCACGTCGCTGGCCGTTGCCGACACGATGATGGTATAGCGCATCGCATCCCGGTCTTCCAGCGTCTTCACCAGCTGCGCAATGGTGGACTTTCTCTGGCCGATGGCCACATAGATGCAGATCACGTCCTTGCCCTTCTGGTTAATGATGGTGTCAATGGCGATGGCCGTCTTTCCGGTCTGGCGGTCCCCGATGATCAGTTCCCGCTGGCCCTTTCCGATGGGGATCATGGCGTCAATCGCCTTGATGCCCGTCTGCAGCGGCTGGTGTACCGACTTCCTCTGCAGCACCCCCGGCGCCGGGCTCTCGATGGGCCGTGTCTTATCCGTCTCTACCGGCCCCTTCCCGTCAATGGGCTCACCCAGCGGGTTCACAACCCGCCCAAGGAGTTCTTCCCCTACAGGCACTTCCGCTACCCTGCCTGTGGGACGGACAATGTCCCCTTCCTTGATCCCACGGTCCGCTCCGATGATAACCGCCCCTACATTCTTTTCCTCCAGGTTCATGGCCATCCCGTAGACCCCGCCGGAAAACTCCAGCAGTTCCCCCGCCACACAGTGGCGCAGGCCTGTCACACGGGCTACCCCGTCCCCCACTTCCTGCACGGTGCCAAAATCCGTAATCTCCATCTGGCTTGTATAGGTTTCTATCTGCTTTTTGATCTGGCTGCTGATCTCCTCTGTATTCCACATCATAGAGGACTCCCCCCTTCCGGCCTGCTGCGAAGCCTCAAGCTTAAATCTTCCATTCTTTTCTTCAGGGAAGCATCAATGAGTTTCCCGTCTGCGGAAATCAATACCCCGCCGATGAGGCCTTCATCGATCATGTTCACCAGGGTCACCGGCTTGCCGATCAGTTCCGCCGTCTGCTCTTCCAGACGCTTCACCATTTCTTTCTCCAGCGGCACCACCGAATATACGATCCCACGGATCCCCTGTCTTTCTTCTCCCAGAAGCTCCAGCCCTTCGGCCAGCACCTGGCTGAAATGATACAGGCCCTGGTGGTCCAGCAGGATGCAGAAGAACGCCAGCGTCTCATCGCTGATATGGCTCCCGAATATATCCCGCATCCACTCCAGTCTTGTTTCCTTCCCGATTTCACCCAGCGTCAGCATCTGGAAAAAGTTCTCTTCCTCCATAAGGAGTCTTTTCAGCACAGCCAGTTCTTCAGTCACTGTATCTATTTGCCCGCACAGTTTCTTTACCTCAGTCTGTTCTGTTATTCTTTCCATGATGAATCCTCAGCTTCTTCTATAATCTTTTCTACTACTTCTGCCTGTCTTTTCGGGTTCAGTTCTTCTCCTATGATTTTCCCTGCTGCAAGGACAGCCATGTCTCCAATCTCTCTTTGTAGCTCTTTCTTCGCAATCATCTTGTCCCGCTCGATTTCCCGGCGCGTCTGTTCCCGCACCTGCCCCGCTTCTTTGCTTGCGGTCTCAAGCACTGCCCCTGCCTGGGCCTGGGCCTCCTGCATTGCCTTCTTTATGATCTCCCGTTTCTCGGACTCTGCAAACGCCATCTGCGCCTCATACTCTTCCAGCTTCTGCTGTGCCTCCTCGCGCGTCGTCTGGGCTTCCTGCAGCGTGTTCACCACCTGCTGCTGCCTTGCCTCCATAAACTGGTGTACTTTCTCAAAAAAGAACTTTTTCAAGATTAACACTAACACAACCACGGTGATCAGCGAAAAAAGCAGGTTCCAGTTGATTGTAAGCAGATCCTGATATAATTGTACTTTCAAATCCGGCTGCCTCCCTTCTCTCTTATACCTTTCCCGACAGCATAATGGCGATAACGAAGGTCAGGACACCGATGGTCTCCATAATTGCCATACCTACAATCATACCTGTCTGGATCTTGCCTGCTACTTCCGGCTGCCTTGACATGCCTTCCAGCCCCTTGCTCAGTGCCAGCCCCTGCCCCAGGCCGATGCCCAGTGCTGCTAATCCCATACACATCCCGATTCCCAGTGCAACCATTCCCATATCTATTTCCTCCTGTAATCAATTCCTCTTATTTTTTTCTCCGAATCTGTTCTAAACCATCAGCAGATACGCTGCAAGCCCATATAAGCCGCCTTTAGCAGCGGGGCCTGCTCCCGCATATTTGATATTTTCGTACAGACAATCCTGTAAATACACCGTCCTGTACTGATCTGCTGTCTTTCTTTTCCCTTTACTCGCTGTGTCCCACAGACATTATTTTTACTGCCGATCCCAGATTGATCACGGTCAGCGTGGTAAATATGTACGTTTGGATTAACGGTTCCGCTATGTCAAAGATCGCATTCAGCGGCAGTACCGTAACCGCACGCAGAAACGGGACCGTCGTAATCATGCTGCTTAGGTGCGTCATCAGATGCAGCCACAGTTCGATTACGATGAACCCTCCCAGGATATTCCCGAAAAGTCGAAGGCCCAGGGAGATCGGTAATGTACACTCCTCCAGGATCTTCAGCGGGAACATGAACGGGTACGGGTCGCACATCTCTTTGAGTTTCCCCTTTACCCCGTGCACTCTCAGTGAGTTGGCCAGGATCATCAGGAACGTCAGTCCTGACAGTGCAAACGCCACGTTTAAGTCCGCCGTAATCGGACGGATCCCAAACAGCCCCAGGCAGCTCGCACAGAATACGAACCCAAGGATGCTCCCCACATAGGGCGCATAGGACTTGTTCTCCTTCCCCATGTTGTTCTCCGTAAACTTATACACCCAGCCCACGATGAATTCCGCCGCCACCTGTTTTCCTTTCGGCACCGTCTTCAGCCCGCTTCCGAGCCAGATCCCCAGTACCGCCAGTATCACGGCAATCACGAGTCCAAACAATGTACTCTCTGTGATAAACAGCTTTCCCTCTCCGAAGCCCAATATAATCCGGGCGCCGAGTTCTTCCACGTTTATCATTGTTTTTTTACTCCTCCTATTCCCGATACGATAAATATTGCCAGTAACATCTCTCCTCCCTTAAAATGTGTACGGAAAAGGAAGTGCTGCGAACAGCACCTTTCGGCTGCCGTTCAGCACCTCCCCTTGACTTTCTCAGAGATTCCCGGAGGCTTTGGGGCTGCCGGGAAATGAAATTCACAAACTATAAATTGAGGCGACTATGAAATCAGGCAGCAATATACAGTATGAATCATGCATTTTCCGACGGCCTCTTCTCCCCGAAGATGTCCCCGCATTTTTATGCAAGACTGACGAGTATAACTCCGACAAGTGCAATTCCAATACCTATCAGACGTTTTGTAGTCAGTTTTTCCTTGTAGGCAACACGTCCAAGAATTACCAGTACAATTGCCAGTAACACATAAGCCAACAGCAGTCCCACGCTCAAATCCCAGCCTACGCGGAAAAGTAAAATCGTTGAAACTTCCAGGCATACAAGGCAGGCGCCCAACACCGGAGCCGTCCAGTTCGCTTTCTTAATCTCTTTGAAATAGTTTTTATTTTTACTTGTGATAAAGAACATTAAAAGCGCATAAACAATGCAGACCAGGTATGTCAGAGAAACGGAAGCGAAAGTATCTACATCAGAAGGAGTTACCTTTGCAGTTATACTATAAGCAAGATTTGCTACAATCATCAGCAGAACCGGCATCCACATAAGCAGACTCTTCTTTTTCCCTGCAGCATTGCTCTTTGTTTCCTCACCTTCCAACACAGCAGTCTTGTTCTTCTTCTCCGGAGAATTAACCACGTAAAGTCCCAGGATACAAACAACGATACCGCCGCCCTTAATCATAGTCATTGCTTCACCAAAGCAGGCAACACCCACAACTACAGACATCAGTGATACACCGATATTTGCAATCAAGGAACCGATGCTGACATCCCAGCCTACCCGGTATAACAAAATAAGTGCCAGATCAATGAATACAATCGTCAGGCCCAGTACATAAGAAGCCCAGTTCGCTTTGGAAACAGCTGCAAGTATATCCCCTCCAGGATTGGTTACAAAGAATAAAATCACACATAATACCATACCAACCATGTAGCTTAAGGATAGGCTGGCAAACGAATTTACTTTTTCAGGCGTACCTTTTCCTGCCACATTATAGATCGTATTGCCAAACACATTCAGCAAAAGCGGTGCAATAAAAATCAATAATTCCATAATCAGTTTTCGTCCTTTCTATCATCACATACGAGACATGCACTATACCTCGTACACAATACGTCCATCGCAAACAGTGAGTTCCACATTGCAGTTCAAAATGTCATCCACAGGAATCTCAAAGAGATTGCAATCCCAGACAGCAATATCGGCAAGTTTTCCATTTTCCAGGCTTCCAAGTACCGCTTCTTTCCCTGCTTTGTATGCGCCGCCCCATGTATATGCATATAATGCATCCCACAGGGTGAGTTTCTGTTCCGGATTCCAGCCAGAAGCAGGCTGCCCGTCTGGGAATGTACGTGTCACTGCCCTATGCAGGCTGATACGGGGATCATAGGAAACAACCGGAAAATCAGTTCCAAAAGCCAGATGAATCCCATTGTCAAGCATACTCTTAAATGCCCAAAGGCTCTTTGTCCGTACCGGTCCCACACAATCTGCATACTGCTCGTCCTCATATGTTGGAAAGAGCGCCAGATGCTGCGGCTGTACAGAACAGATAATGCCTGCCTTTGACATACGTTCCCAGTCTTTTGGCGAAGACATATCCAGATGCTCAATGGACATCCTGGAAGCCGTCTCACCATTTTCTGCAATGGCATCCTCATACATCTCGATGGTTTTACGCACTGCGCCATCGCCTACTGCATGGAACTGCAGGTTGATACCATTTTTATGATATTCCTTCACGCGCTGCGCATCATATTCCAAATCTGTTGCCCAGAAGTTATAGTCTGCGTCTGCATCGTCTGTATAAGGCTCCAGCAGCAAACCAGTATGTGCAACAACAATACCATCCACAAATTCTTTGACCCCTGAATAGTAAATCATTTGCTCCGGATCGCCGTATTTCTCGGTGTGCTCCAATGCTTCCTCAATCGTACCAGTCAGGCATGTAGCATAATTATACCGAAACTTCAGTGCACCCTCATCAGCCATGTCATTTAACACGTCCAGGTTTCCCATATTGTAATTATTCAGTGCACGCATATCAATCAAAGAAGTGACACCATACTTACAAATGTCCTCACTCTTTTCTTCCATCAGCTTGCGTTCCTTTGCATAAGGAATATTAAATGCAAGCCGCACAACCGGGTTCTGCGCTTCCTCAACCAGATATCCCGTGATACGCCCCTGCTCATCCCGTTCAAAACGGCCAAACCGCGGATCCGGAGTATCCGGTGCCAGTCCGGCTAATTCCAAAGCTTTAGAATTTACCCATGCAGCATGAAGGTCGCTGTCGTAAATATATACCGGACGCTCCGGGAAATATTGATCTAGAATTTCCTTTGTCGGCGGCTTCGGGTCATCCCACTCCGCAATCACAAAACCACAGGAACTCAGCCATTCTCCTTCTTCATACTCGTCTTCATGTGCCTGATAGTACTCGTACAGCGATTTTGCACATTCTTCTGCACTCGAATACCCTCCAACATAAGGAGCTGACATCATATACGCCCCTGCAAACAAATGGACATGTGAATCGCATATCCCCGGTGTTATTAATTTGGTGCCAAAATCTCTGACATCCGTGTCCTCATCTGCCAGTGCAAGCACTTCCTCTTTTGAGCCTATGCAAAGAATTTTATTATCTGCAATGGCTACCCCTCCTGAAACCATCCCCAGTGAACCTGCGGTAAATATGTTTTCACTTAGTAAAATCATATCTGTTTTCATCCTTTATGTTCCTCCTGTAATTTTATGTATTAAAATATAGCAATTGTTAATTTGAATGTAAATCAATATTATTTTTGGATTCTTTCGTTTTTTTATGATTCTTTCATTTTTTTACTATCATGATAATTTTTTTAATTATTCTCCATATTTTTTGTGCAACTATTCTATGACTCAAAGCAGGTGATAGTGATTAATCTTCATTTTCTCACAGTATCGCCAAGTAAACACGCACAAAAAGGAATACCATAGTTGAATATCAACATATGGCATCCATTTTCTTCTGTTACAACATCTATTCCCTTGAAATTCACCTGCGCTGAAGGGTGCTGCGAGCCATTACATACGTTTAGCATGGGAGCATTTCATCTCACATTATACACTTTCTATGAGTTGCTAATTATGTTATAGTATAATAAATGTACTCTCTTTCACTGAAAAGAAAGGATATCCTGTGAATAAAAAAACGAACGTTAAAGTTGATTATTTATATAAAGTTTTGCTTCTCTGTTCTGTACTGGTTTTTCTGTATGTGTTCTACATCATCTTTCATATAGAACATATGCCGGACAGCCGTTTTATACCAGATCCGCCTGTCAGTTTATCCGAAGGCTGGTATACCCTTGATGCTTCGGGCGGAAAAACTACTCTGCCTGAGCTCAATACCTGGAGTATGAAAAGTGATGCTCCTGTAACAATCCGCAGGGAACTGCCCCCGCTGTCCGATAAGGATTACCTGTTCATTGAGAATAACTTTAACTACATAAAGGTCTTTGTTGACGGCACCTGTATCTATGATTATTCTGACGATACCGTAGACCTGCCTGCCAATATGTCGGGACATTTCATCTGCCAGATTCCGCTTGACCGTGACTTTTCCGGAAGAACCTTATCTGTTGAGATTACTCAGCCCCATACGTTTCTCAGTGTCGGAATTAAAGATATCTCAATAGGCACGGCAAGCTCCTATATTACAAAATATCTTTATTCTCATGCCGAACTAATCATCAGTCTATTCATAATGCTTCTTGCCAGCCTGTGCCTGTTTTCTGCCTTTCTCTGGCAGAAGTACAGAAAGCTGGATTACAATTATTCCGTATTTGGTGAACTTTCGCTTCTGACACTAATTTCGGCTTTATGGATATTTACCGATTCCCAGCTTCCTCAGCTGTTTTGGGGGAATACTGTCGCCGTCTGTGTCCTCTCTTTCTTCAGTTTTATGGTGCTGCCACTGCCTATGCTTTCTATCACCAGCACACTATGCCAGGACAGCCGGAGAGTTCTCGCACGTATGAAATGTGTTCTGATATTAAATGCTACAGTCCAGGGCATTTTATACTCTTTGGGAAATGTCAGCCTGGTCCTGATGCTTCCGATTACACATAGCCTGATCGTGCTGAACGGCATTGTACTGCTTCTATTTTTACTGCACAGGCTCAAAGGCAGTTCTTCCCATTTTGCAAAACCTATGCTGCTTTCCCTGATTCTGCTGATCCTCTCCGCAGTACTGGCGCTGATACAATTTTATATCAACCCGCAGGCAGATAACAGCCGGTTCTACCGCTATGGCTTTATTTTATTTATTTCGATCCTGATCTACGTAAGCGTTAAAGCCATGCTGGGTTTTGTCAATGACTATACCGAGCATAAAATACTGAAAAAGCTGGCTTACACAGATATCCTCACAAACGTGGGCAGCAGGCTGGCATTTGAAGAATTCATGAATGAACTCCGAAGCCGCACAACCCCGTTTCCCGGAGTATTTTATGTCTGTGACCTGAACAATCTAAAAGTGACCAATGATACTTACGGCCACAAGGCAGGCGATATTATACTAAAAGAAGCTGCCCGCTGCATGTCAAAAATCTTCCAGGATTCCGGAAAAGTCTTCCGGATCGGAGGCGATGAATTCGCCGCTTTCATTCAGGCCCCGTTCCATGAACTGCCCGATTACGTCTCTATGCTGGAGAAAGAAATCGAGAGTGCGGACAGTTCCTGTGAGTATAACTTTTCTCTTTCAATTGGCTGGAATGCTTCTGATACAATTATAGGAAATGAAATAGACAGGGTATTCCGGCAGGCAGACGATGACATGTATAAAAGCAAGATGAAATACCGGAAAGAAAACAGTATAAAGTCAATACGTGATTAATAAAGGCAGCGTTGTTAGCGCTGCCCTTTCCTTTTATGAAAAACCGCTTCTCTTGCCACTTCTGCTGCATTCATTGCATTCGATGTATAAAAATCTGCTCCGATTTTTCCGGCAAAGGATTCCGTAACAGGAGCTCCCCCAACCATCAGTATATATTTATCCCGCAGCCCCCTTCTCTCCAGTTCAGCCGTACACTCTTCCATCCGGATCATCGTCGTGGTAAGCAGTGCTGACATACATATAATATCCGCGCCAATTTCCTCAGCCTTATCAATGAATACTGAAGTTTCCACATCAACGCCCAGATCATAAGTTTCAAATCCGGCGCCTTTGAGCATCATAATGACCAGATTCTTTCCGATATCATGCAGATCTCCAAAGACCGTGCCAACAACAGCCTTCCCCACTGGTTCCGCCCCCGCGGCAGCCAATCTGGGTTCAAGCTCCTTCAACCCCGCATGCATCGCGCTTGCCGCAACCAGAACCTCAGCAACAAAGACTTTATTATGCTTAAACTTCAGCCCAAGCTCCATCATTCCCGCAAGAAGCCCTTCGTCCAATATCACTTTGGGATCTATATCCTCGGCCAGAGCCTGCCGGATCAGAGCCTTGACCATCTTAGCCTTTCCTAATTGAAGATATTCATTAATCTCCTGAATCAGTTCCATACTTTTACCCCCGACCTGACCTCAGTGGGGGATACCGATTTTTCTTCGCCCGCCACTGCCGTTAACCTAGTTTTTATTGATTCATCCCTCCGCCTATAGGGGGGCAGAATCCTCATTTATCTTGTCAAAAATAGTATAACTATAAGAATCATATCACATCATTCGAATAATTATCTCATACGTTCAAGGATTTTACAAACAAAATCGGGATTTAGTCGGCTAGCTTTAGCCTGGTCGACGGATGGGGACGCTTCATGACAGGGAGGCCGGGGAGGTGCTGGGGCTGTATATGCCGTTGCGATATGCACCCATGCTGCTAAGTGATTCTAGAACACCCGATGCCGGATAGGCGGGTACGCTGAACACATCACGGGAAATCTGATGATTTCCCGCGCTGGGTTCAGCAACAACTTGATTTGGAGATCAAGTTGTTCCCCGCCTATCCGGCATCGGCTGTTCAAGAATCACTAAGCGCACTCCAGCATTTCGCAACGGCATATACAGCCCCAGCACCTCCCCGGCCTCCCTGTCATAAAGCTGGCTCATCCAATCGGCAGGTAAGCTCGCCAACCGGGTGGGATCCCGGACCAGAGCAGCGGATGTGGATTGGCTATGCGTGTCTTTTCATCTTCAAGATGCGTATTGAATTATTTTGATACCGGAAGCGTATCCCCTTGCTTATGTACACCTAATGGGGACATAAAAGTCCCGCCAATTCTATATCCATACGCTGCCCCCGTTTGAGGCCCCTCCTTAGAAACGAGCTTTTTCCTACCGGTTGGATGCGCCAGCTCCATGAAGGGATAGCCGAAAACCTCCCGGAGAACATCCATGTCCTTTCAAAAACGCTCAAAGCGGGCCTTAGAAATTCTTGGTGGGAAACAGCCCTGAAAATGGAGAGATTTTTGGATTCCGAATCCAAAAATCAGCTGACCCAGCGCGAGAAATCATCGGATTTCTCGTGATGTGTCAGTGGTGCTCCATTTTCAGGGCTGTTTCCCGCCTAGAATTTCTTAGGTCCGCGGCCGCGTTTTTGAAAGGACATGGATGTTCTCCGGGAGGTTTTCGGCTATCCCTTCATGGAGCGTCCCCATCCGTACCGCGACTAAAGCGCGTCACTAACTCCCGATTTAGTTTAGGAAGTTCTCGATGATAACTGATTCCGCCTCTTCCTCCGACATCCCAAATGTCCGCAGCTTAACCAGCTGCTCGTCATTGATCCTTCCAATCGCGGCCTCATGCACGATCTGTGCATCTACATGTTTCGCATTGATCTCCGGTATGGAGCTGATCTCGGCCTGATCCATAATGATGGAATCACACTGAACATGTGCATGGCACAGATTGTTTCCGATTGCCCTTGGATGGAAGACCTGCCTTGAGGTTCCTTTTGCCACGGAACGGGAGATGATCCTGGCGGAACTATTCTCTCCGCTCAGCTGGACGTCCATGTTGGATATTGCAGTCTGCTCCGCATGGGTCATGAGCTTTTCTGTAACGAAAAGTTTTGCCCCACGGGACAGTTCTACAAATGTTTCACGCTCTGTGGAATCGACACCCTTGATCTGGGTGGTCTCCAGTGTAAATACCGAATTCTCTCCGACATAAATCTTTGTCACAGGATTTAATACTTTACCACCGGTTCCTTCGCCCTCTGCGTAATGATTCTCTACATACTTCACATTCGCATCTTTCCCCACATGGAAGGCGTGAATGCCGTCGTGGCGGCTCTCGCTGCAGCCGTCATTGTGTATACCGCAGCCTGCTACGATTACGACATCTGCACCGTCCTCTATATAAAAATCATTGTATACTACATCCTTCATGCCCGATTCAGACATTACAACCGGAATATGGACCTGTTCCTGCTGAGCTTCTCCGCTGATATAAATATTAATGCCGGGCTTGTCTTCCTTTTTTTCAATCCGGATATGGCGGCTGTCACCGTGACAGACTGCCATACCGTTCAGGCGCAGATTATAGGCGCCCTCCTGCTTAAATCCCAGAGAATCTATTACCTTTAGCACATTTTCCGTTACTTCATTAAGCTTCACAGATGTCACCTCCCTTTTCCTTCATACACGCACAGGAATCGATATCTTCTCCGAGCAGCTGCGGCATGATCTCCGCTGTGGGCCCGATTGAATCTAACTTCCCGTCGGATATTACCATGATCCGGTCCGCCATCTGGATAATCTTCTCCTGATGAGAGATGAGGATCAGGCTTTCTTTTTTCTCTTTATGGATCTTCTCAAACCGCTTGATCAGCATGGAGAAGCTCCAGAGATCAATACCGGCCTCCGGCTCATCAAAGATACAGATATTGTGCTTTTTCGCCAACACAGTAGCAATCTCAATCCGCTTCATCTCCCCGCCTGACAGGGTCGAATCCGCCTCTCTGTCTATATATTCCATGGCACACAGACCAACACTGCTCAACAATCCGCAGCACTTTTCCTCGGTCAGTTCCTCGCCCGCTGCCAGTGACAGCAGACGTCTCACAGTCATTCCCTTAAAACGGGGAGGCTGCTGGAATGCAAATCCGATGCCTGCCTGTGCCCTTTCATTGATAGATAAGCCTGTGATATCCTCACCGTTCAGAATAATCCGGCCCGCCGTTTCCTTATTAATTCCCATCAGAATCTTTGCCAGTGTGGACTTTCCGCCCCCGTTAGGTCCGGTGATGACCAGCATCTCTCCGTCCTCCACCGTAAAGTTGATATCGGAAAGTATTTCCGACTGCTTCCCTTCCTCAGATACATCATATGATAAATGCTCTACCTGTAACATCTCTGTCACTTCCTTTTCTTATGCTAGCCGCACGCTTTATTCACCGGAAAACTGGCGGAATAATCCTCTGTAAGTATCTGCATAGATGCTCCCCCGTCTCCATATAAAGGTAAAATCATGGGTAATACCGAAATTCCTCAGTGAAATTACTTTGAGTTCTCTCTTTTCCAGTTCTTCCCTAACTGCGACCTCATATAAAAATGTAATACCACAGCCGGCTTTTGTCAACTCTTTAATCGCATGTAAACTGCCTATTTCCGCAGTTCTGACGAAATCTTCGGTCCCATAATTCTGTGAATCCAGATAACGCTCCAGCACTTCCCTGGTTCCCGACCCCGGTTCCCTGAGAAGAAGGCGCTCGCCAAACAAATCTTCCAGCTTCTCCGGCTTCTTGCTAAACGGGTAAAAAGGGCTGCAAACAGCCACATAGCGCTCTGTGGAATAATGCAGATAATCGTATTCATTCTTTTTATAAAATCCCTCAACAAGGGCAAAATCTATCTCTCCGTTATCCAGCCTTGCAAGCAGCTCCTGGGTATTCGCCACTTCCATATGTAACTTCACATCCGGGTACTTTACAAGATACCGCTCCAGAATCCGCGCCATAACGATCTCCCCAACTGTCATAGTCGCTCCAAACCGGATATTCTGATATCCATCAGTCAGATGCTGCATATTACTCTGCAGAGAAAGTTCGTCGTGCATCATGGTTAGCGATGCATTGCGGAGCATCTCTCCTGCCTCTGTCAGTTTCAGCTTCTTCCCCTCATACTGGAAAAGTTTTATCCCGTAGTGCTTCTCCAGATAACGCACATGCTGCGAAACCGCAGGCTGTGTAATATTGAGTTCTTCAGCTGCCCTAGTGAAATTCATGCATTGACATACCGTCAGGAATGTCTCCATCCGAAAATCCAACATATTCATCCCTCTTTAAATGAATCCAGGCGGAGCTTCCTCTCCTCAAAAGCTCCGCCTTTATATTTTAATTACTCCCTGCATTTACTATAACATATTATTATCATAAAATAAAGATATATAATTTTATTTTATAGTTTTTTTATGTTATGATAAATATGACAGACAAAATATGGAAAAGTTACGCCTGTCTTGTCTGATCAATTATCTAAATCTAATGGAATAAGAACGGAGGATTTGTAACATGGATTTTATAAAACAAAAAGGACCTGGATTATTGTTCTGCCTGATTATTGCAATTCCGTCATGGTTTTTGGGCCGGGCGCTCCCGGTGATCGGCGGCCCTGTTTTCGCAATACTCATTGGAATGGTATTAACATTAATCATCAAGCGGAAAGATACCGTACAACCCGGCATAGCCTATACATCCAAAAAGATTCTGCAGGCAGCTGTTGTATTTCTCGGTTTTGGAATGAACCTGACAGAGATCCTTGCCAAGGGCCGTCAGTCCCTTCCTATCATTATTTCCACAATCAGCACTTCCCTAATCATTGCTTTTATCCTGTATAAAGCAATGAAACTGCAGCCAAACAACGCCATACTGGTCGGAGTCGGCTCTTCCATATGCGGAGGCTCCGCGATCGCAGCTACAGCCCCGGTTATCAATGCAAACGATGAAGAAGTTGCACAGTCCATCTCAGTCATCTTCCTCTTCAACGTCATCGCCGCACTGATTTTCCCGGCACTGGGAGGAATCCTGCACCTGAGTAATGAAGGGTTCGGCCTGTTTGCAGGCACTGCCATCAATGATACATCTTCTGTAACGGCAGCTGCAGCCGCATGGGATGGAATTCACGCCAGCCATACGCTGGAGGCGGCAGCCATCGTCAAAATGACAAGAACACTGGCGATTATCCCAATCACCCTGTTCCTGGCCCTCTACAGAGGCAGAAAAGAAAAAAAGACCGAAGGATCTTCCTTCAGCCTGAAAAAAACATTTCCATATTTTGTACTGTTCTTCGTTCTTGCGTCGGTCATTACTACAGTATTCCAGCTGCCCCCGGCAGTCACCGCGCCATTAAAAGAACTGAGCAAATTCCTCATCATCATGGCAATGGCAGCAATCGGCCTGAACACGAATATCGTAGATCTCGTAAAAACCGGCGGCAAGCCAATCTTTACCGGCTTCTGCTGCTGGGTTGGAATCGCACTCGTCAGCTTAGGTATGCAGCACCTTATGGGTGTCTGGTAGGCGGATTTGGGAACACGTTATAGGCTTGCGGACGGGGGGACGCCTGCCGTGGAGCGGGACGGGGGAGGGACTTCATCCTGTCTCTGTCCGGAATGCCTAGAGTGAGTTTAGCAGCAGTAAGAGGGAACACACCAAAGCAGCCGGCACCGTACGCATTCACCGCCCAATCTGATGATTGGACGGCTCAGGCGTACTGAAAAGTTAATTTGGAAATTAACTTTTCTCCGGCTGATTTGGTGTGTTCCCTCTAACTGCTGCTAAACTCACTCTAGGCATTCCGGACAGAGACAGGATGAAGTCCCTCCCCCGTCCCGCTCCACGGCAGGCTGGCTCATCCGGCCGGCAGGAAAAAACACGTTTCCCGGTTAGTATCCCATACGGGGGAAACGGATTGATTCGGCTATTCGTGTCTTGTATCTTGCTTAGACGTATTGAAACTATTTATGCAGTGACTTGTATATGGCTTTCTGCCTATTCGAAACATTAATTTTTTCATAAATCGTACAAACTCTGTTCTTACAAACAAGCACCAATTCAGATGAACCCCAACGCCCAGCCAGCCCACATCCGCCTCTCCCGTCAGGATCCCCACCGGAAACGCATCTTTTCCTACCGACCGGATGCACCTAGCTTACCGTGAGCCGGGACGTGCTGTGAAAAGCACCTGTCCTGTTGGAAATGCTTTTAGCGAGCCTAGCATCAGTTAGAGGAAATCCGCAAAATCAGCCGGAGAAAAGTTGCTCCCGAAGCAACTTTTCAGAACACCTGAGCCGCTTAATCACCAGATTAAGCGGTGAATGTGTTCGGTTCCGGCTGATTTTGCGGATTTCCTCTTACTGCTGCTTGGCGCAGCGGCTGTATTTCCAACAGGACAGGTGCTTTTCACAGCACGTCCCGGCTCACGGTAAGCGACCGCCCCTCCATCCGCGCCCGAGTCCAAAACTCGTTCGCTAATCCTTATTGTACTGTCGCGATATCGATTAAGGTAAGTTTTTGTATGTCTGTATTTTCCAGGCTTGTGATAAGCGCCTGCGCCGTATCCATGGCTGTCAGCACGTTCACTCCTGTCTCGATTGCATTTCTCCGGATGATGAATCCATCCCGGGAGTGGTCAGCTCCCTGAGCGGGGATATCGATGACCAGGTCGATCTCGTGTCCCAGGATCAGATCCAGGAGGTTTGGGGACTCCTGCTCGATCTTGCGGACCGGTATCGCCTTGACTCCCGCTTCATTCAGCGCCCTGGCTGTTCCGGCGGTGGCAAAGATGCGGTATCCGATGGCGGCAAATCTTCTTCCGATCTCTACTGCATCCTGATGGTCTTCGTCACGGACGGTCATGATCATATTTTTGAACTTCGGCAGTTTGATTCCGGCTCCGATAAATGCTTTGTAAAGCGCCTCTCCAAATGTCTTCGCGATTCCCAGGCATTCTCCGGTGGACTTCATCTCCGGGCCCAGGCTGATGTCGGCTCCCCGGATTTTTTCAAATGAAAATACAGGCATCTTGATGGCAATGTACTCGGCCTCTTTCTGGAGTCCGGGGGTGTATCCCATTTCTCTGATCTTCCCGCCGATGATTACTTTTGTCGCCAGGGGTACGATCGGGATTCCGGTTACCTTGCTTATATATGGTACTGTCCGGCTGGAGCGTGGATTGACTTCGATTACATAGACGTCCTCATCCCCGCATACGATAAACTGAATATTTATCAGGCCGATGACATGGAGGGATTTGGCTAATCTTTTTGTGTACTCGGCAATCTTGTCTTTTGCCGCCTGGCTCAGGCTCTGTGCAGGATATACGGAGATGCTGTCTCCGGAATGGATTCCCGCGCGCTCAATATGCTCCATGATCCCAGGTATCAGAATATCTTCCCCGTCACATACGGCATCAACCTCTATTTCCTTGCCCTGCAGATATTTATCTACAAGAATCGGGTGGTCCTGTGCGATTCTGTTGATGATTCCGATAAATTCGTCGATGTCGTGATCGTTGATGGCAATCTGCATTCCCTGGCCGCCCAATACATAGGAGGGTCTCACCAGAACCGGATAGCCCAGCCTGTTTGCCACTTCTTTTGCCTCTTGCGCCGTATATACGGTACCTCCGGTTGGGCGCGGGATCTGACACTGTTCCAGAATCTCGTCGAACAGCTCCCTGTCCTCAGCCTTGTCTACATTCTCGGCGGAGGTTCCCAGGATCGGCACCCCCATCTTCATCAGGCTTTCCGTCAGCTTGATGGCTGTCTGGCCGCCGAACTGCACGACCGCACCGTCCGGCTTTTCTATATCTACGATGCTTTTTACATCCTCTGGGGTCAGCGGCTCAAAATACAGCTTATCCGCAATATCAAAGTCTGTGCTGACAGTTTCCGGATTGTTATTTACAATAATCGTCTCGTAACCTTCTTTTGAGAATGCCCAGGTACAATGCACGGAACAGAAGTCGAATTCGATTCCCTGTCCGATGCGGATCGGGCCGGATCCAAGCACCAGGACTTTCTTTCTGCCTCTGGTCTCTTCCACCTCATTTTCTCTTCCATACACAGAGTAGTAGTACGGCGTCGCGGCAGCAAACTCTGCGGCACAAGTATCTACCATCTTATAGGAAGCTACAATGCCGTTTGCATGGCGCATATCGTGGATTTCCTCTTCGCTCCTGCCTGTCAGGGCTGCGATCACCTGATCCGGAAATTCTATCCTTTTTGCCTCTCTGAGAAGTTCCGGGGTAAGTTTCTCTGACTTCAGTGACTCCTCCATCTCAACAAGAATGGCCAGTTTATCAATAAACCAGAAATCAATCATCGTGATCTCATGGATCTGCTCATAAGTCATGTTTCGGCGGATCGCCTCTGCAATTCGCCAGATACGCATATCGTCTACAATCGCAAGCTGCTCCCTGAGCTTGTCATCTGAAAGTCCTGTGAAATCATAGGACATCAGGCTGTCAACGTGCTGTTCCAGAGAGCGGATCGCTTTCATCAAGGCGCCCTCAAAGTTGTCACAGATGCTCATAACTTCTCCGGTCGCCTTCATCTGCGTTGTCAGCGTCCTCTTGGCGCTGATGAATTTATCGAAGGGAAGCCTTGGAATCTTTACCACACAGTAATCCAGCATCGGCTCGAAGCTTGCATAAGTTTTACCGGTTATAGCATTTTTAATCTCATCCAATGTATAACCCAGCGCGATCTTCGCCGCAACTTTGGCAATCGGATAGCCGGTCGCTTTGGATGCCAGAGCAGAGGAACGGCTGACACGCGGATTCACCTCGATTACACAGTATTCAAAGCTTTCCGGATTGAGTGCATACTGTACGTTGCATCCCCCCGTGATATTCAGCTCGCTGATGATATTCAGGGCAGATGTACGCAGCATCTGATACTCTTTATCCCCCAGTGTCTGGGATGGGGCAACCACGATACTGTCACCTGTATGCACACCCACCGGATCAATATTCTCCATGTTGCAGACCGTGATACAATTCCCCTTGGAATCCCGCATCACCTCGTACTCGATTTCCTTCCAGCCTGCGATGCAGCGCTCTACCAGAACCTGTCCCACACGGGAGAGGCGCAGGCCGTTTTCCAGGATTTCCACCAGCTGCTCCGAATTCCGGGCAATTCCGCCGCCGCTTCCTCCCAGTGTGTATGCGGGGCGGAGTACGACAGGGTATCCGATCTCATTGGCAAATGCAAGGCCGTCCGCAACATTCTCCACAACAAGGGACGCAGCCACGGGCTCGCCGATCTTTTCCATTGTGGCCTTGAATTCCAGGCGGTCCTCCGCCTTTTTAATCGTCTCTGATGTAGTTCCGATCAGGCGCACGTTATTCTCTTTAAAGAATCCGGCCTCGTCCAGCTCCATTGCCAGATTCAGGCCTGCCTGCCCTCCCAGCGTCGGAAGTACACTGTCAGGCCGTTCCTTCCTGATCAGCTGTTCCACAACTTCTACGGTAAGCGGTTCAATATACACCTTATCGGCTATATCTTTATCGGTCATGATTGTTGCCGGATTGGAGTTCAGCAGCACAACTTCAACCCCTTCTTCCTTTAAGGAGCGGCATGCCTGTGTCCCCGCATAATCGAACTCTGCGGCCTGTCCGATAATAATAGGCCCCGAACCGATGACTAATACTTTTTTGATACTGTTATCCTTTGGCATTATTTCGCTCCTCCCATCATTTCCATAAATCTGTCAAACAGGTAACCCGAGTCCTGCGGTCCCGGGCAGGCTTCCGGATGAAACTGCACGGTAAAGATATTTTTCCCCTGATATTGCAGACCTTCATTCGTTTCATCATTGACGTTGACAAATGCGGGCGCAGCGATCTCCGGATCCACGCTTTTATCATCCACCACATAGCCATGGTTTTGTGAAGAAATATACACGCGCCCCGTCCGAAGGTCCTTGACAGGATGGTTGCCGCCGCGGTGGCCGTACTTCAGCTTATGTGTGGCCGCACCAGTAGCAAGAGCCATCAGTTGATGCCCCAGGCAAATCGCAAAAATAGGAATATCGGTATGGTATAATTTTTTGATTTCTTCGATAATAGAAGTGCAGTCTGCAGGGTCACCAGGGCCGTTAGAAAGCATGATGCCGTCAGGATTTGCTGAAATGATTTCCTCTGCAGTTGTGCTGGACGGATAAACAGTCACTTCACAACCACGTTTATTTAAAGAATTGGCTATATTATTTTTGGCGCCCAGATCGAGGAGTGCTACTTTCTTCCCGCTTCCTTCCAGCACATACTTTTTACTGCATGTCACTTTAGAAACAACATCTCCCACCCTGTAGGCCTTTAGTTTTGGAAGAATCTCTTCCAGGCAGTAATTTTCATTCGTGGTAATCATCCCGTTCATGGTGCCTTTTTCCCTTAATATCTTCGTAAGGGCACGGGTATCCACATCCGCAATCCCCGGAATATCCTGCTTTTCAAGAAAATCCTGGATCGTTCCTTCACACCTGAAGTTGCTTGGCATCCTGGACAGTTCCCTCACGATGTATCCGTCCGGCCATGCCTTTTGGGATTCCATATCCGGTGTTATGCCGTAATTCCCGATTAACGGGTATGTCATAACGACGGCCTGTCCCGCGTAAGAAGGGTCAGTCAATACTTCCAAATACCCTGTCATGGAGGTATTAAATACGATTTCACTTATCATCTCTTTTTTCGAACCAATGCTTTTTCCTGAAAACACGGTTCCGTCTTCCAATATCAGAAACGCTTTCATCTGTTCACCTATTCCCTTCCTGTATTTCGCCGCCCCGTAAGCCCTGTAAACAGCGCCCGTAAAAGCAACAAACAGAATCTCATTTATTTTACATGACAAAGGCACTCTTGGAGTCTTTCAATCCAGAGCGCCCTCGTTCTCAAATTGTAAAGATTATACTACATTTAAAAACAGATTTCAACAAAATTTTTAAACAACATTCTGTAACAATTTTCCGGAAAATTATTGATAGTTCCAGAAAATCGTGATCTTATTCATCGTCTCATCCTCTATATAGGTATACTGCACAGATTCAAGTCCGTAGTATTCCAGCAGATTCTGGGCCGCTCTCTGAACCAGGTCGTTCAGGATACTGTCATGTGCCTCCTGATAGAGTGTATCATTTGCAAACTTACAGGTAAAAGAATCCGCCCTGCTGTAGATGGTGTCATTCATATCCTTCAGCAGCTGGTCCGGCTGATATTCCTCGTAGTACATGCCGTTGAGTTTATAATAGTTCAAATCCATGGAACTGCAGGGCGGATAGCCCACTGTCGTATCCATGGTATGGTTTTTCATGATTTCCGCATCGCTGCAGCAAAGATAATCATAATTAATACTTTGCTCCGGCAAATTTTCCCCGCTCTCGGTCTCCAGGAATACCGGATCCCCGAAAGTAACATCCATTTGATAGTATTGCCCGTCACACTTCACGATATTCCATGCATGCGCTCCCTGTCCGGGAATCGTTCCGGTTACATAGATACACTCGATGCCTGTCTTCTGCAGAAGATACTGAGCGGCGCGGGAATATCCCGCACATACGGATGCCTTCCCCGCCAGGGCACTGTATATGTTCTGATTGTCAGGGGCCTCCATATTATAGTCCACAGTATTTACCAGATATTCGAAAATGTATTTGATCTTATCATATTCCGAAGCGTTCCCGTCAATCCCTTCAAAGCATGCAGAGACAGCCTCATCAATCTGTGCCTGCTTCTGTGTCCGCTCCTCCTGTGTGCAGGTATATACAGGCTGTACTTCAGAATAGTCCGCATAGCTGGTCACCTGCATCTCCCCGGTACACCAAAATATCTCCGGCCTGTCGCTGAAAATAAACTGGCACACCTTTTTGAGCACCTCCACATCGGGTGAATGCATATAGATGGCTTCGTTAAAGTCCATCATCCCCTGATAAAGCTCCTTATACAGGTTCTGTTCCGTATCCGGAAGCTGCCGGTAATAGTAGCCCTGTGCCACATCGTCTTCCGGTATTCTAACTTCCTCAAAGGGAACACTTGTGCTTTTCTCCACCTGGACCTTCACCGTCTCAATCACTTCTTTTGTGGACGCAAAAAGGCCTGGGAGCTGCTGAAAAGCCACCGCTCCCAAACCTGTAAAAATGCCTGTCAGAATGAATATTCCGGCTACGACCGGCCATTTTCTTCTTTTTTTCCTTCTTCCTGCCATAATCCTTCCCCGTTCTGCCGCTTCCCCACACCTGTGCGATCCCCGCCGTTCTTACAGAGGGAGCCCTGGCTCCGCCGGTGCGGCGGGAGAGCAGCTTAAAGAAGAGACCTGAACAGAGCTGCCCGCCGTTCTTACAGAGGGAGCCCTGGCTCCGCCGGTGCGGCGGGAGAGCAGCTTAAAGAAGAGACCTGAACAGAGCTGCAATGTCCTCTACGGAAGTCTCCTTCGGATTCCCCGGCCTGCAGGCATCCGCATATGCCGATTCAGACAAAAACGCAATGTCCTCCTCTTTGGCAATGCCTTTGAGGTCTGCCGGGATTCCGACATCTGCAGATAGCTTTTTCACTGCATCCACTGCCGCCCTGCGGTACTCTTCCTGTGTCATATTTTCGGTTCCTTCCACACCCATGGCTTTTGCGATCTCCCTGTACTTCTCTCCTGTGGCGTCTGCATTGTACTCCATAACCGTTGGGAGCAGAATCGCATTCGCAACTCCATGCGGTGTGTCATAAAGTGCGCCCAGCGTATGTGCCATAGAATGCACAATTCCCAGCCCTACATTGGAGAATCCCATCCCTGCCACATACTGTCCAAGCGCCATGTCCGCTCTTCCCTCCGGCGTATTGTCGACTGCGCCTCTCAGGGAGCGGGCGATAATCTCAATAGATTTTAAGTGGAACATATCTGATAATTCCCATGCTCCGGCCGTAATATACCCCTCAATTGCATGTGTCAGCGCATCCATGCCCGTGGATGCTGTCAGCCCCTTCGGCATGCTGGACATCATGTCCGGATCAATCACTGCCACGATCGGGATATCGTGGGGGTCAACACATACAAACTTTCTGTTCTTTTCAACATCTGTTATCACATAGTTAATCGTAACTTCCGCTGCCGTACCGGCTGTCGTCGGAACCGCAATAATCGGCACACACTTATTTTTCGTGGGTGCGGTGCCTTCCAGGCTTCTGACATCCTCAAATTCCGGGTTGTTGATGATGATACCTACCGCTTTGGCTGTATCCATAGAAGATCCGCCGCCAATTGCAATGATATAGTCCGCACCGGAGGACCGGTACGCAGCGACTCCCGTCTGCACATTCTCAATGGTCGGATTGGGCTTAATATCTGAATAAAGTTCATACGCCAGATCATTTGACTCCAGCACATCCAGCACCTTCTGTGTAACCCCAAACTTCACCAGATCCGGATCAGAACACACAAATGCCTTCTGAAATCCCCTGGCCTGAACTTCAGCCGCAATATTATTGACCGCCCCTGCTCCATGGTAAGATGTTTCATTCAAAATAAATCTGTTTGACATAGCACATATCCCCTTTACATTTTATAGATTGCCTTGCAGCATCATTTATTGTTATAATTATAACAACCTGAAACATACAGAGACAAGTTACAAAATGGCGTCTATGTAACATTTATTCTTACAATACCAGATCCTATTCATCCTGCAAATCAGGCTGCAGTTCAGAGAGCAGTTCTTCCAACGGCTGCGGGAGCGCCTGTATGAGCAGATCTGCCATCTTCTCCGGAGCCAGATCCATATTTCTCCTGGCCCACCGGGCAGTCATATAGATGGAACCTCTGCAGTACATCTCCAGCAGAAAGCAGATATCCTCATCCAGCGGTTTTTTCGTCTTCTTTTCTATGATATTCTTATAAAACTGCAATATGCATTCATAGTCATAAGCAACCAGGGAATTGTAATCCTCCGACTGAAAAGCTGCTGCAAAGAATGTCTGTTCGTTTTTGATAAACCAAAACTTTTTCTCAAGCCCCTCCCTTAAGGTCATGCTGACACCCATCTGCAGAAAAGACTTCTTAGCAAGACGTTCAAAATGCCAATTCACCAGATCATATTTATCCAAAAAGCAGCGGTAAAAAGTCTGTCTTGTCATACCGCTCTTTTCTACAATCTCTTTCACCGTTATCTTATCCAACGGTTTCGCGCCCATCAGTTCTGTCATGGCTGTCACGAACTTTTGTTTCGTCCTATCCCCATTATCCATGCTTTTCACCTCTATATAAATTATAGTTTAGGATCCCCTAAACTTCAAGGTTGTTGTATCATAAATCATCCAATAAATATATTCTGATCAAGTTATGTGTTTCTTTCCGTCACACATAACTCTCACCCTTAACAACATTTTAATTCTCACAGCCCATATTTTATGGTATGATAGCAGAAAGGAGTGATACAAATGATGCATGTATTTTATTGTATAAAATGCAAAAGATACCATTATACAAACAATCAGTCGCACGCAAACTGCTGTGGAGAACAAATGTATTATGTAGACGTGGATTTCACTGAATTTGTCAGAATGAACCGTGAAGAACGTGCAAGCTTCTTACAGCTTTATTCTCTTGCAGAATAAGGCTGTATTTCTGCATATTTACCTTAATTCTGCACACACTATCATAAAAAGTGCAAGGAGGTTGTAATATGAGAGAAATCAAAATGCCCTCAAAGACAGCTGAAGAAAATGAATACGATGACCATAACATTCCCGAAATCGATCTGCCGGGAAAAGCAAGCGTAGGAAACATCATCCCCGATGAAGTTCCGCGGCGCGACGGGGATTAAGTAAGGGGGACGCTAAGTAAAGCAGGAGGCAGAATTGCCCCGGGGCAGGGTGTGGTATTTCCGGGCACTGTCCGTTTACTTAGAATCCGTAGCAGAAAAAAAGAGGCTGCTGATGGAACCAGCCGTATTTGGCACGAAATTCTGATGAATTTCGCGCCAAATACGGCTTTAGAATTTAATATGAGACATCAAATTCTATCCATCAGCAGCCTCTTTTCTTCTGCAACGGCTTCTAGCGCGCACTCTATGCGCCCGGAAACACCACACCCAACCAATTCAATCCGCCTCCCCCGACCGGAATCCCCGCCGGTAAATTCATACCCCCGGCCGGATGCAAGCAGCCGCCGGAACCGGACATAGGTGTGGCTGGAGGCGTAGCTGCGGTTGTTAGCTGGAGTTAAGTAAAATAGAAGGAAAACCGGGGCAAAAAATGTAATCACCAAATTACATTTTTTCCTGGGCCCAGCGCGCGAACCCATCAAGGGTTCGGGTGATGTGCCCAGGCTGCTCCGGTTTTCCTTCTATTTTACTTTACTCCAGCTTACAGCCGCAGCCCCGTCTCCAGCCACACCTATGTCCGGTTCCGGCGGCGGACTATGCACTTCTCCCTCCCGCAAGAATTCACCCCAATTCCGCAATACGTGATACTCCTACGTAGATTTCTGATATTTTGTACCAGGTTCTATAGTCCACGGTTCCCGTCTGCGGAAGGCCGAACACGGACTGGAATTTTTCTACGGTTGCAGCCGTTGCCGGCCCGTATATTCCGTCTGCATCGATTTTAGGGATGGCGGGATATGCCCCGGCTATGACGTTAAGCTGTTCCTGCATCTGCCTGACTTTATCGCCGCTGGAGCCGATCTCCAGAGTGTAGCCCGGCCAGGAGGAGGGGACTCCGGATATTTCCTGGGCGGTGTTGATATACATGTCGTCTCCGTAATAATAACGCAGAATCTCGATCGGGCTGTAGCCCTGCTCCCCGAGCGCCATTGACCCCCACTGTGTCATCCAGTTTGGACAGGTTACCCTGCGCCCGTCGCAGTACTGTGTCAGGATCGGCTGCCTTACATTAGGTCTGGACAGATAATCCGCAAATAACTCATCTACGATCACAGAGATTGTATCATAAAAATTTCTCTCCGGAATCCATTTGTGGTCAAATGCTGTGGAGGATGTGATCGTGAAATCATATCCTTTATTACGGTACCATTCTGTGTACACACGGTTCAGAGTAAAGGACATAATAGCCAGGACATTTGCCCGGATCGTATCTGCCGGCCATGTGGCGTAGATTTCACTGGATGCTACATTTTTGATGTAATCTTTATATTTTACATAATAATTCTGTGCGGTAGTGTCCCGTGGAGAACCGTCATGGACGATAATAAATTCCGGCACTACCACTCTGCTCAGTACGATTTCACCGGTCTCGTTAATCGGTTTTATTTCCTCCTCCGCTATCTTTGGGGGATATTCGCCGTATAATGTATGTGCGGGTATTACAAAAACCTGTTCATTCTCCCGGGTCTGGTCATTTGGCCTGAGCGCCACGTTCTGTATTGCTCTTACATCCGGCAGAATCTCTGTCCCCGCAATGCTCATGGGTTCAAACCCCGGTGCGCTGATATCCAGTGTGTATTCGGAGTAGGGCTGGTACTCAACCGTCGGATTCAGGCTGTACTCCAGGGGAGGCGCATCCAGATCCAGTACATCGGTCTGCCCGGACGCATCCGTATTCACCTGCTCCAGTGTACTCTCCGGAACTCCGGTATAAGATATCGATATTGTCGCCCCGGTAACAGGAAGTGCCGTAATCTCTGATGTAACGTTAATCTGCAGCTGCCCTTTGTCTACAGCATTATTCTGCATTGCTCTTAAAGAAGTCATATATTCCCTCGCAAAAAATTCATCTCTATTATATATATGCGCCGGAATTTAAAATGTGCCTGCGGGCAAAACAGGGAAATTGCCGTCAATAAAAATACGCCCCGGAAAAGACACCCGCTGTTTACCGCGCGTATCTTTTCCGAGGCGTTCACGCTTATCTCGTCAAAAAATATTCCGTATATCATTGAACAGGACTACGACCATAAGAACCATCAGCAGTGCAAAGCCTGCAATGTGCACCATACCTTCCTTCTCCGGGGGCACACGTTTGCGCCGTACGGCCTCAACGATCAAAAATACCAGTCTGCCGCCGTCCAGAGCCGGAATCGGCAGCAGGTTCATCACTCCCAGGTTGGCCGACAGCAAAATAGCAATGTTCAGCAGATTCAAGATAACCGTTGCCGCACCCGAAGGAGCCGCCTGCTTGTATGTGTCATCCACAAAATTCACAATCCCCACAGGCCCCGACATCTGCTTGATTCCGATCTGCCCGGTAACAAGCATCCTGAGGCAGTCAAACGTATAATTTACCCAGTACCGCAGCGTGTACGCTCCGTACTTGACAGAATCAACCAGACCGGCCTTTGTATTTGCTGTGCTGCCACGGATTCCCATCCGTTTCATGCTGTCCCCCTCTAGCTGCCTGGGTACAATCGTGGCCGTATACTCCTGCCCGTCTCTTTCGTATGTGACCTCCACGGAATCTGCATCTCTGTTCATCATATTAAAGAGACTGACCTCTCTCCATAGATGAATATCCTTTCCATTCAAACCCGTAATGACATCGCCCTCCTGAAGCCCCTGCTCCATGGCTGAGTATCCCGCATCCACACCCTGGACTACCGGAGCATCATACCCGATCCAGGCCACCAGAATGACAGAAAATATCAAAGCCATAATGAAGTTGAACACCGGGCCTGCCGCAATTACAGAAATCCTTGCCCAGACAGACTTGCTGTTAAAGCTGCCCTCCGTCAGATCATCCGCATCATCTTCCCCCATCATGCATGCCCCGCCAAATGGCAGAAGCTTCAGGGAAAACTTTGTCCCTCTGAATTCTTTTCCTATGATTGTAGGACCAAGTCCCAACGAAAATTCGTCCACGCGTATGCCATTAAGCTTCGCCAGGGTAAAATGTCCCAGCTCATGAAATATAATGACCACGCTGAACAGAAGTATTGCTAAAATTATCCCCATATACTACCACCTGTTTTTTATAAATTCATATGTTGCCTGCTCCGTATTTAGTATCTCTTCCACTGTAGGATGTTCAATTATTTTATGTTTCTCCATACAGGCCTGTATCATCTCCGGAATCTGCAGGTAACGGATCTTCCTTTCCAGAAAGAGGGCTACGGCCTTTTCATTGGCTGCGTTGAGGACTGTCGGCAGGGATCCCCCCCGCCTTCCGGCCTCGTATGCCAGCTTCAGGCCATAAAATGTTTCCATATCTGGTTTCTCAAATGTAATCTGTGAGAGGGCTCCAAAATCCAGCCTGCCGCCCGGAAGATATCTTCTCTCCGGATAATACAGGGCGTACTGAATCGGAAGCTTCATATCCGGAGTCCCAAGTTCAGCGATAACAGCCCCGTCCTCGTACTCAACCATAGAGTGGATAATGCTCTGTGGCTGCACGACTACTTCAACCTGGTCTACCGTCACGTCAAAAAGCCACTTCGCCTCGATAACCTCCAGGCCTTTGTTGACCATTGTAGAGGAATCGATCGTGATCTTGCGCCCCATCTCCCAGTTCGGATGCTTCAGGGCGTCTTCCACCTGAATGTTCCCAAGCTCCGCTTTTGAACGGCCCCTGAAGGGCCCTCCGGAGGCCGTCAGCAGTATCTTGTGGAGAGCGGCCCTCTGTCCGCCCTGCAGGGACTGAAAAATGGCGCTGTGCTCGCTGTCCACGGGCAGGATTGACACCCCATGTTCCCTGGCCAGCGGCATAATGATATGACCTGCCGTGACAAGTGTTTCCTTATTGGCAAGCGCAATATCCTTCTTCGCACGTATCGCCTCAATCGTAGGCAGAATCCCGATCATACCGACAATGGCCGTTACCAGAATCTCCGATTCGGGCTCTGCGGCTGTTTCCAGGATTCCATCCATTCCCGCCATTACTTTTACATCCAGGTCCCGGATATGCGCTTTCAGTTCCTTCGCCTTTTCCTCTGACCACACTGCCGCCATCTTAGGATGAAACTCCCGGATCTGCTTCTCCAGCAGTGCAATGTTGCTGCCCGCTGCCAGTGCGGTTACTTCTATATCGCCGTTCTCACGCACGACTTCCAATGTCTGGGTTCCGATAGAACCTGTGGAGCCCAGTATTGCAATTTTCTTCATATGCAGTTCCTTCCTTTGTACTCTATCACCTAAAGAAGAACAGACAGGTAATATATGATAGGCGCCGTAAATATTACACTGTCGAATCTGTCAAGTATCCCGCCATGCCCCGGTATCAGCTTTCCATAATCTTTGATATTGTGGTTACGCTTGATTGCAGAAGCCGCCAGATCGCCCACCTGTGAGATCGCGCCTCCCGCTGCGCCGATGATTGCAAACCTGACAATGCCTGCGCCCGCATCCCCCCACTTGTTGATAGCAAGGGCATACAGCACGCCCAAAAGTGCGGCTCCTGCGATCCCGCCTATACCGCCCTCCACTGACTTTTTGGGGCTCAGCTTCGGAGCCATCTTATGTTTTCCGATCAGCATGCCCACGCAATAGGCACAGGTATCGCATCCCCAGGAGCAGATGAATACCAGCCATACGGTAAATACCCCGCCCGGAAGGATGCGGATCTGATAAATATAGGACAGCATCACAGCCACATAAAATACACCGAAAAATGCTGCCAGTATCTGCTCTGTCCTGTATTTTGGAAAGGAGAATACAAGCACTCCCATCATACAGATTAAAAATACCATGAACAAAAGCATAAACCAGTCTGTCCCGGACGGCAGAACCGGCTTCAAATAAATCAGGGCATAATAGGCAGCCGCAAAGAGATAGCCGCAGATTCCCGGAGCCTTGTTACGGATATCAAAGACTTTGTAAAGTTCGCTCAGGCCGATCATGCTGATGATAAATAGCACTGCAAACAGAATGCTTCCGCCGGAAATCACTGTAAATAGTGCAATGAGTACTAATAGTATTCCACTGAGTAGCCGTGTCTTAAACATCCTGTTCCTCCTTTACGCCCCCGTAACGTCTGTCTCTTCTATTATACTGCTCGACAGCTTTTACCAATTCCTCTTTTGTAAAATCCGGCCATAAAACGTCTGTAAAATAAAATTCCGTATAGGCCATCTGCCAGAGAAGATAATTTGAAAGCCTCTGCTCACCGCTCGTCCGGATCAAAAGATCCGGATCCGGAATACCATGTGTATCCAGATACGACTCATAGACCGGGTCACTAATCTCCTCCACACGTATCTTCCCATCCACGCAATCCTGCGCCAGGCGTTTGACTGCCCTTATCATCTCATCCCTGCTGCCATAATTAATAGCAATTGTGAAGTTCAGGCCGTTGTTGTTTTTGCTGGCCTCCTCCAATTCTATTATCCTCTTCTTAATATCTTCATCCAGCGCTTTTATATCCCCGATTACACGGATTTTCATATCATTTTTCTCAGCCGTCTTCAGACAGGTCTTCATGTAATTGCGAAGCAGCTTCATCAGCGCATCTACTTCGCTCTTCGGCCGGTTCCAGTTTTCCGTGGAAAATGCATATACGGTCAGGTATTTTATTCCCATCCGCCATGCCTCCTCGCAAATTCTTTCCACATTTTTGCTGCCCTGCGCATGTCCGTAATTTCTCGGCATTCCTTTTGACTTTGCCCACCGGCCGTTGCCGTCGAGTATGATTGCTACATGCTGTGGTACGTTCATTCTATATATCCTCCTAATACCGTAGCAGTTCAGACAGGCCTGAACTCTTATGCATCCAGCCCATTAAATCCGCCTGCCTTATATCAGCAAAAGAGAGGCTGTATAATACGAGCCCCTCTTGTTTTCAAGTGATAAATCCCCGTTAAACTGTAAGCACTTCTTTGGATTTTGCTTCCACACAGCTGTCCACTTTTGCAATGAATTTATCTGTCATCTTCTGAAGGTTTGCTTCCAGATCTTTGATACCGTCCTCAGAAATCTCTCCGCCTTTGAGTTTCTTAAAAGCTTCGTTTCCGTCGCGTCGGATATTGCGGACTGCAACTTTCGCCGCCTCACCCTTTTTCTTAACATCCTTAACCAGTTCTTTTCTGCGCTCTTCCGTCAGTTCCGGGAATACCAGACGGATGGTGCTGCCGTCGTTCGTCGGATTGATACCGATATCTGACATATTGATTGCTTTCTCTACCTCTTTGAGCAGGCTCTTTTCCCAGGGCTGAATCTGGATTAGGCGCGCCTCAGGTACAGAGATATTCGCAACCTGCTGAATTGGTGTAGGTGAGCCATAATAGTCTACGGTCAGCTTGTCCAGTACATGCGGATTGGCACGTCCTGCCCTGATTGTTGCCAGTTCGCTGTTCAGGTTGTCTACGGTCTTCGTCATCTTTTCTTCATATTTTTTTAATTTTTCATCCATGTCAATTGTCCTCCTTATACTGTTACTTTTGTCCCGGTAAATGTCCCGCTCATCGTCTCTGCGATACTGTTCTCTTCATTCAGTCCGAATACAAGCATGGGCATCTTATTCTCCATACACAGGATGGATGCTGTAAGGTCTACCGCCGCAAGCTTCTGGTCAATAACCTCCTGAATCGAAATCTCTTCATACTTCTTTGCCTCCGGATTCACCTTCGGATCGCTGTCATAGATCCCGTCGATTGCCTTAGCTAAAAGCATGGCATCTGCTTCTATCTCGATTGCCCGAAGTACCGCCCCTGTATCCGTGGAAAAATACGGATGGCCTGTACCGCCGGCAAAAAAGATAACCTTACCTTCTTCCAGGGCTGCGACTGCCGCATCCTTGGAAAATAATGTGGTAAATGCCCCACATACAAACGGGGTAAAAATCTCTGTCTTCATTCCCACATGTCTGAATATATCGGATACATAAATACAGTTCATAACCGTTGCCAGCATCCCAATCTGATCTGCCTTTGTCCGGTCTATTGTCTCGCTGGTGCGGCCCCTCCAGAAATTACCTCCTCCGGTCACTACCGCGACCTGAATTCCTTCGTCCACAAGCTGTCTGACCTGTTCTGCCACACCAATGCAGGTAGCCTCGTCAAACCCGGTCTTCTTATCTCCTGCAAGTGCTTCACCACTCAGCTTTAACAATACTCTTTTCATACGTCTTTAGCTCCTTCAAATTCTGTTGATTACTCTAAAATGAAGTATAACATAACTTTTCCATTTTGTCATGCACATATCCGGCATCTCTTTCATCTGTCATCGTAGTCAGTGTATCCCCTGCCATTAACATGGTCCTCCCCTTGGGAATCCGCTCTTTTCCGCCCCTTTCCAGAGCAACGAGAAGGCAGTTGTCGGGCCAGGTAATCTCCTCCACGCTTTTGCCTTCCAGCACGGAACCGTTCATGATCACAAAGGTGCTAAGCACCTTTTGTCCGGGGCTCTTCATATTCTGAGTCTGATTTTTTCCGGAATTTTTCAGAATACGATCCAGCATACTTTCATAGATTGGTTCCGACTTCATCAGCGTAGCGACGATATATGCAGTAACCGAAACAATTGCCAGGGAAAGCATCTGGCTCACGGAACCGGACATTTCAAACAGAAGGATAATTCCGGTAATCGGCGCCCGCACAATCGCCGTAAAATATCCAGCCATGGCCAGCAGGACAAAATTATTGATATACATTTCCTCCAGCCCGAAGAACTCAACTCCTGTCATGGCGAAAATGCCGCCGATCATGGCGCCCAGTATCAGCAGCGGAAAGAATATCCCTCCCGGGGCCCCGGATCCGAAACTGACTGCAGAGAAAAGAAATTTTACAGCAAAGGTCACGATGACCAGACTGAGCGCCATTTCCCCGTTTGTTAATGTGATGATCAGTTTGTGGCCGCTGCCCAGCACGGAGGGCATTACAAGCCCCAGGACTCCTGCTGCCAGAAAGGCAATCATCAGCCTGGAAGTCTCATTCAAAAACTTTGGCTTTTTATACAAATCCTGCGCTTTCAGCATAGCCCAGTTATAGAAGACTCCCATCACGCCGCAGACCGCTCCCAGAAGAATCAGCATCCAGTAATAATTCTGCGGAAGGTAATGTTCCAGCTGGAACTTAAAAACCGGATCCAGGCCAAGTATATGGGAGGATATGTAGTCAGCTGTCACGGATGCTGTCATGACGGAGATCAGTATGGACATGGAAAAGCCTTTATGTATCTCCTCCAGTGCGAACATCATGCCCGCGAGGGGTGCATGAAAAGCCGCGGCAAGGCCTGCGCTGGCCCCGCATGTCATAAGGAACCTTTCCTCCGTCTTCCCCCGGTCGAGCATTCTGGACAGTCCCTGACCTGCCATCGCCCCGAGCTGGATGGAGGGGCCTTCTCTTCCCAGCGACAATCCGCCGAACAGGCAGAGAAAACCGCCGGCAAACTTGGCAGGCAGCACCTTTTTCCAATTCTGCGTCAGTTTTCCGGTTACTTCTCCCTCCACCTGGGGGATACCGCTCCCGGATATCATCGGAGCCCATTTTACCAGTCTGCCAACCACATATGCCATGAGAAGCAGAATCACGAACCAACCTGCGATCCGTACGGGGTTGCCCCTGATATATTTCAGCACAATATCCAGCCATTTTCCCGCATACGTCAGTGCAACCCGGTACAACAGCACCAGCAGCCCTCCCACTGCACCTACAAGAAGGCCCTCTCCGATCAGGATGACCGGAAAGCGCTGTGCCCGTTTAATGGTATGTGAAGTATCCTTTTTCAATGTTTTTCCCTCTTTTCCTCTCATTCGGGTGCGCCCCCGCAGCACCCGCTTTCTAAACCTCTAAATGAACATGGAAAACAAAACCGTTACCACTCCGCAAATTCCAATGGCAAGACCACTCATAGCCCCTTCTACTTCCCCGATCTCAATTGCCTTGGATGTCCCCACCGCATGGCTGCAGGCGCCGATGGCAAGGCCTGCCGCTACGGAATCCGATACTTTAAAAATCCGTATAAACAGCGGCGCGGCGATGCTCCCCAATATCCCTGTAAAAATCACCGCCACGACCGTTACGGGAACGACGCCGCCGTGTGCCTGCGCAACGCTCACGGCGATCGGTGTGGTAACGGATTTGGGAAGCATGGACATGGTCAGGCTCTGATCCAGTCTGAACAGCCTGCACATGCCGTACACGCTGGCCATGGACGCCAGAGAACCTGCTATACATCCTACTATAATAGGAAGCCAGTATTTTTTCAAGATGGAAAGCTTCGTATAGATAGATACTGCAAGGCAGGCCGTTGCCGGAGCCAGGAACATATTAATGATTTCCCCGCCGTTGTTATAAGAATCATATGGTATTTTAAAAACAAGGAGCACGCCTATAATAAGAACGATTGCAATAATAAGAGGATTACAGAGAGCCGATTTTGTTTTTTGCTGAATCCTGACTCCTGCGCCGAAAGCGATTACGCTGAGAGCCACTCCAAAGTAGGGAGATGTATACAAAGCTTCCATTATTTTTTCCTCCGATCCATTAATTTCATGGTCAGCTTCACACTGTATGCCGTCACCGCAAACGTGATGACTGTGGATACGATACAGATAATCAGCAGCTGTACCGCACTGCTTTTGAGAATGTCAAAATAATTCATGATGCTCACCCCTGCCGGCACAAAGAAAAAGGCCATATTCCCAAGAAGAAAGTCCGACTTTTCCTGGATATGTTCTATCTTCAGCAAGCCTGTCACCAGACAGATGAATAAGAATATCATTCCTATGACGCTTGCAGGAAAATCAAAGGGCAGAAACTCTGCAATCACCTGGCTCAGCCAGCAGACGGTAAAGATGATTCCGATTTGCCTGATTATTTTCATAATTCATCCCTCAATTCTTTTATGTTTTCATATGCAGATTTTTATGGCTATCTTACAAAATACACCCGCTGGTTTCTGTTGTCAACGGAACGGGCCGGGATTTATTACGATTAATTTCCTGCGTTCTGTGAGCAGCTGCAATATTTTAGACTTTTTCATACTGGTTAATCTCTCCTACAATTTTCCCCAAACTTATTGACATTAAGCCCGGGATGTTTTATGATACTTATGTTTTCACACTTTAAACAGTTAAAATTTTACAGTGCGAAGTCATTGTAAATGGGAGGTAATAGAATGATTATTGTATTAAAACCACACACATCGGAAGGTAATATCGACCGGGTAGAAGGCCTTGTCAAAAAGCGCGGACTGGATACCCACATTGTCAGAGGACAGGAAATGACAATCATTGGCTGTATTGGGGATACTACAGCGATTGATCCCAAATTATTTGAAGTCGATGACTGCGTGGATAAAGTCATGCACGTCCAGGAACCTTACAAACTTGCAAACCGGGCATTCCATCCGGAGGATTCCATCATTGATGTCTCCGGCGTGAAGATCGGCGGGAACCACCTGGCCCTCATAGCCGGCCCCTGCTCCGTGGAATCTTTTGCTCAGGTGCTGGACATTGCCAAATCCGCAAAGGCCTCCGGCGCCAACCTGCTGCGCGGCGGCGCATTTAAGCCCCGTACAAGTCCATATTCTTTCCAGGGACTCGGTATGGAGGGCCTGGATATCCTCTGTGAGGTCAAGAAAGAAACAGGGCTCCCTATTGTAACGGAATTAATGTCCCCGGAATACCTGGAGATTTTTAACGAGAAAGTAGATTTAATCCAAATCGGCGCCAGAAATATGCAGAATTTCGATCTGCTTAAGCAGCTCGGACAGCTGGACCGCCCGATTCTTCTAAAGCGGGGCCTCAATGCAACATACGAGGAATGGATCATGTCCGCCGAATACATTATGGCATCCGGTAACGAGAACGTTATTCTCTGCGAACGTGGAATCCGAACCTTTGAGACCTTCACAAGAAATACGCTCGATCTGCAGAGCATACCTGTTCTGAAGAAAAAAACACATCTGCCTGTCATCGTAGACCCGAGCCACGCAGGCGGAAAATGGTGGCTGGTAGAGCCAATGGCAAAAGCATCGGTTGCTGCGGGTGCTGACGGACTAATGATCGAGGTCCATAACGATCCCGAATCCGCTTTGTGTGACGGGGCCCAGTCACTGAAACCGAAAAAATATAATGATTTGTTAAAACAAATTAAAGAAATAGCTCTGGTAGTCGGAAAAGAAGTATAGGAGCGCAAGGGGGTCAGACCCCTCTGCAGAGGGGTCTGACCCCCTTGCATACCATTTTGTCTAAAAAGGAGAAAGCTCGTGGAATTAACAGTAAACTTAGGTGAAAACAGTTATCCAATCTATATAAAATCCGGAATTCTGGCAAATGCAGAAACTTTTGTAGCACAAGTTTTTCATGGGAAACGCATTATGATTATCTCAGATGATCATGTTTTTCCTATTTACGGCCAAAAACTGGTAAAGGCGCTTCCGTCTTATGAATGCCGCAGCCTCATACTTCCACACGGGGAGCTGACGAAGAGTTTTCAGTCTCTCCCCCGGATTTATGCCGCTTTGTTGGAAAATAATATTACCCGCAGTGATCTCGTTATAGCACTGGGGGGCGGTGTCATTGGTGATCTGGCCGGTTTTGCTGCGGCAAGTTATCTGCGCGGTGTTAATCTGGTTCAGATACCAACTTCTCTTCTGGCTCAGGTGGACTCCTCTGTAGGTGGGAAGGTAGCGGTTGATCTTCCACAGGGAAAAAATCTGGTAGGTGCATTTTTCCATCCCAAGCTGGTATTGATAGACCCCGACGTGCTGGATACACTTCCCAAACGGTATATCACCGACGGCATGGGAGAAGTAATCAAGTATGGCTGCATCAAGGATGCCAGCCTCTTTGAAATCTTAAGTTCCTCTCCTTCGTTTGATGGATTAAAAGACCGGCTGTCCTCAATCATATACCGCTGTGTAGATATCAAAAGAATCGTTGTGGAAGACGACCAGTTTGACACCGGTGAGCGGATGCTGCTGAATTTCGGCCATACCCTGGCACATACCATCGAACAGTATTATCACTATGAACGCGAAAGCCATGGGGAAGCCGTTGCAATTGGTATGTACCAGATGACAAAGATTTCCGAAAAGGCCGGGCTTACTGTCCCCGGCGAAGCAGAACGAATCAAGCAGGTGCTGGATACCTACGGTCTCCCCTGTGAATGCGGACTTCCGGTGTCTGCACTCCTGGATGCTGTCAGGCTGGACAAAAAGAATCTGGATAATCATCTGAATGTAATTCTTTTACACGCTATTGGTGACAGCTTCATTTACCCTACCAATCTTGATTTTTTCAAAACAGCAGGAGTGATTTAGCCATGAATACAGAAAAGAAGGAACCACTGCATTTTGGTGTACTTGGCAACCATCTTGGGCACAGCCTTTCTCCCGAGATCCACGAAGATCTGCTCCGGCAGCAGAAGATCTCCGGTACGTATAAAAAATATGAAATGGACGAAAACGAAGTCCTCCGTATACTGGAAGTAATGAGGGATGAACATATTCTTGGCATGAATGTGACTATGCCATATAAAGAAGTCGTTTATCAGCTCATGGATGTCATTGATCCACATGCAGAAAAAATAGGCGCTGTCAATACTGTTTTAATGAAAGACGGTAAATTTTACGGTTACAATACAGATTATATCGGAGCCGTCAGCATGTTCCATAAAGCCGGTATCACACTGGCTGGGAAAGAGATTGTCATTCTCGGTTCGGGCGGGGCCGCCCGGGGGCTGATCTATGGATTCCATACGGACGGCGCTGCTAAAATCACAGTCGCAGCGCGCAACGAAAAAGCGCTCGATTCTCTGCAAGAGCGTTTTCCTTATATAAATACCTGTAAACTGACAAATGTTCCTGCCGGTGATATTCTGGTCAACACCACCCCCCTGGGCATGCATCCCCACGTTGGCGAAAGTCCGGTAGATGCATCCGTGATCCGGCAGTTTAAAGCGGCTTCCGACATCGTCTACAATCCTTTGATCACGGAATTTCTAAGAATTGCAAAGGAAGAAGGACTGCAGATCGTAACCGGACTCATGATGCTGGTAGACCAGGCAATCGGATCTGAAGAAATCTGGCTGGGTAAAAAGCTGGATTATAATATGGGCAATCGGATACACGATGAATTAGCCAGAAAATTCTGACAATGGTGTTCAAAAGGGTCAGACCCCTCTGCAGAGGGGTCTGACCCTTTTACACAATTTCCCATGGATTTTCTTCCCCTGCCTCATTCAGACAGCAGCTTTCTATGGAATGTCTCACCATATCACTCACTGCCTGATCCGTATAAAACGCCATGTGAGGAGTTACGATCACATTAGGGAATCCCCGCAGTATATATAACTCCCTCTTACTTATAATATCGGATTTTCGGTCATAATAATACATCCCAAATTCATCTTCAATCACATCCATTGCAGCCGCACCAATCTTCTCTGACTCCAGACCGTCCAGCAGCGCTTTTGTATCAATCAGACCACCCCGGGCCGTGTTAATCAGGACTACCCCCTGTTTCATTTTAGCAATGGCATCTGCGTTGATCATATGGTAATTATCATCCCCAAGGGGCATATGGAGTGTTATCATATCACATGTTGCAAAGATCGTATCAAGTTCCGCGTATTCTGCATATGCATGGACCTTCTGGGATGGAAACAGATCATAAGCATAAATCCGGCATCCAAATCCACTTAAATCGCGGATTACGGCCTGCCCAATCTTTCCGGTGCCTATCACACCCACGGTAAAATTGTGCATCTCTCGCCCCTGTATGCCCGGAAGGGAAAAGTCATTGATCTCCTCTCTCTGCATGATCCGTTTCATTTTACGGATTGCCATAAGCATGAGCATCACCGTGTAATCCGCCACACACTCAGGCGAGTACGTTACATTGCTGACTTTGATTCCAAGTTTCTGCGCTGCCTCCAGATCCACATGGTCATACCCTATCGTCCTGGTTGATATCATCTTTACCCCCAGCTCGTGGAAGCGCCCGATAAGCTGTGCATCCATCTTAGTGGTAATAATACTGATATATTCATACCCCGCAGCAAGACCGGCATTTTCCATGCAGGGGTCATCATAACAAATCCCCAGCTCCACGCCGTATTCTTTGGAAAATCTCTGAAAATACACAGCCTCATCGAACTCCCGGTAATTATAAACAAATATCTTCATCACTAACCCTCCCTGTCAGAGCTTACTTTACATCAGGCCATAGTGGCTGAATGCACAGGCTATCCCGTCCTCCTCAACCTTAGCAGTTACATATTCGGTGTACGGGTCAAGTTCTTTTGCATGATCTCCCATAGCAATCGCATGCCCCGCATATTCGAACATCGATAAATCATTCGAGCTGTCCCCAAATACATATGCCTGCTCCGTCTCCATTGCAAACTTCTTTAAAATATACTCACACGCGGTTGCTTTAGAATAGCCCTTCTGAATGCACTCATAAGTATCGCCGCCCCGGTTGATCGGCTCGATATCTTTCTCCACAAACTTGAAAAAAGTGTCTTTGTCGCTGAGTTCATCCGCATAAACAAACAATTTGTCATACACAAAGCTTCCCTTTTCAATATACTCCTCCAGGCCCAGCCCGGCGTTTTGAAAATATCGTCTGGAGCTCTCCAGCCTGTCAAAACGCGACATTCGACTTGGCAGATATATGTCCTGAGTCCCCTCCATTATCCCATCCAGCCTGCATTCTATCATTTTATCAATAATCTCTCTTCCCCGTTTTTCGGGAATTGATCTGGAAAATAAAACCTCGTCATGATAAGTGAGATATGTCCCGCATCCACACAGGAATCCATCAAATTCAAACTGGCTGATCTTCGGCGGTATACTGCAGAATGTCCTCCCTGTATTTATAAAAAGCAGGTGTCCCGCACGCTTTGCCGCACGCATGGCATCCAGTGCGCTCTGCGGGATCTCCTTCGTAATCTCACTCAGTATGGTGCCGTCAATATCCAAAAACAGTGCTGCTCTTTCCATCTTGTTCTCCTAACGTTTCAGATTTTCTTCTATCACTTTATCACTCTTTCCCCAAAAAATCCATTTCTATACCTCACAAAAAAAGAGGATTTCGCCCCGCAGCTTCCGCTGATTTGCCATACGATGAAAATATTTCTGCATTTTCATCATATACTATAGGAAATAAGATACAGGAGATGTAATGAAAATCAATCTGAAACCCGATACGAAAAAGAAATCTCTACTAAAAAATACTGCCAGACTTGTGCTGCTCTTTGCCGCTGCATTTTTGGCCGGACGCGCCGCCGGAAGGGCTCAGGATTATTTTGCCCCCGAGGCTGTTGCCACCTCCGCAGAAGGGAACTGGGGATTAAGCTTCCAGGATGAAGGCCAGCCGCCGGTCGCTAACGCAACCGCCGAAGAGCTGAAACAATTTGACGCATACTATTCCGGAAATACGGATGAAAAGGTTATATACCTGACCTTTGACGCGGGATTCGAAAATGGCAACACCCCTGCGATTCTAGATGCGCTGAAAAAGCACAATGTACCTGCGACATTTTTTGTGGTAGGCACCTTCATATCGTCCAATCCGGATCTGATTAAAAGGATGGTGGAAGAGGGCCATACGGTGGGCAACCATACATATCACCATCCCGATATGTCACAGATATCAACCCAGGAAGCCTTCCAAAAAGAACTAGGGGATGTTGAAGAGGAATATAAGAAAATTACCGGTCAGGAGATGACAAAATACTATCGTCCTCCGCAAGGAAAATACAGTGAAACAAACCTGAAGATGGCAAAAGAAATGGGGTATAAAACCTTTTTCTGGAGCCTGGCCTATGTAGACTGGTATGAAAATGACCAGCCCACGAAAGAGGCAGCTTTTGAAAAGCTGCTTGGCAGGATCCACCCCGGCGCAATCGTACTGCTTCACAGCACTTCAAAAACAAACGGGGAAATACTCGATGAACTGCTGACAAAATGGGAGGAAATGGGGTATACATTTAAACCGCTGTCAGAAATTTAAAAGGGAACAATTTAAAATCAAGAAAGCAATGCCTGATACAAATCAAGGGCAGATTATATTAGTGCATCGTATAATCATTTACTGCCACTTATGCTGACCTTGTATGACTTCAAAACTATTAAGGCGGGGCCGTCGCACCAGTTAAATGACAAAAATCATACTCACGACAGCCCCTTCCTTAGTTTCATATATTCTGATTAACGATACAATAAATTTCCTCTACAATATTATCATAGTTTATTCTTGAAAAATCAGTAACATCCACTCTAATCGTATTTTCACCTACGCAAAAATCCGACATTCCTCTTTCTTTAAAATCCCGATAATACGTTTCATATGTGATCGGTTCAGGAATATAATTGGTTTTTACCCTTTCTGGATATTCTGTGAATAATATATGGCCTCTATGTCTATTAGGATCCTTATTTCTAAGTGCATAACGATCATAAAGAACTTTTGTATCACCATAAATCAAAACCGTCAGTAATTGTACATCAAACTTTGTTTTCAATTCCTCAAAAAACGGATACGCATTATTCTCAAAATTATTCTCCAATATCAGGTTTTGATTTGTTTTTAATAATTCTTTACTGATAGAAAACATAATTTGAAGAGACGCCTCATTTAACTTTGTTTTTTCTTCCCTATTCCGAAATCCGATTGTATCAAACAGAATTTCTTTAATTGAGTCTTTACAGATCATCGGAAGATTTAACTTTTCTGCTATATATTCTGCTAAATGAGATTTTCCTGAACCAGGCAGACCCGATATCACAATAATATACAATTATCTCACGCCTCCTTTATCTTCTCTTCCATTATTTTGATTGCCTCTTTTCCCTCTACTACCCCTATTTCTATATCCATTTCTCTTATCTCGCCTGGCCTTAATAACGGAAGTATCCCTTTTTGACGTAATACTTTTCGATTTTCACATACTACGTTGCTTGGTTCTATTGCCAACACATAGTCCCTTTTCTCGAGCAGTTTCCATTCGCAGAAAAACGGCAGCGTTTCTGCTGATGTTTTTATGTAGACTGCCAAGCCAGATAGCAGACTATCATTCATGATCATCGCAAAGCTATCTCCATTATTATCCGCTTTTGCATAATATAAATAATTAACCTCCTGAAAACCGCTGCTCGGATCATCTATATACAGCCTCTCATCCATCTGTTCTTTCGAATGCTCATCAAAAGGTTCTATTTTATAGTTTTGGATAAGAATTCTAGCTCCATTGTCCAACAATGGAAATCCAAAGTTAATATGATAAAGAATAGTAAATGGAGTATTCTTAGTTCCCGTATTTACTACTTTATCGTGAATACAGATCTTTGGTACTCCCACACGGCTGGTGATCTTTCTGTTTAAACGAATCTTAGCCCCCATCTGCACGCTTTCGTCCACTTGCCCTTCTAAGCAAATTTCATATTCATCTCCCTTCCAGCCGGAAAAATCATTAACACGTCTTGCAGGTATTGCAGAGTACCGTCCATGAAGCCCCAGGTCTTCGCCCTGATCCATCCCTGGCGGTCCCAGATATGTAAGTCCACAAGTTGTCAACAGCCCGCCAAAAAAGATTCTAGCCCACTCCCTGCCTCTTGATTCATAAAAAGATGGATGTACTTCACCATTTTCTGTTAAATGTGTTAAATTAATACCCTTGTAATTGGCAAGAGAGATGTCCATGCCTCGATCCACCACTACACTGTAACGCAGCTCCCCAGCGTTTACATCAATCACCCGTGTTCCCCGCGTTGCTCCTTCACACAACTCGTAAGCTCTAGTTCCTCCAATCTGACGAATGTCAGGCGCTTTCTCCTCAATTTCCTTTCTTGATAGATTCATTCCATAATAATTCATTCCATTTCCCCACTGTTTTTCTTTCTGTTACTCCTATACAGCCGTTCCTGCTCTTTCCAATAAAGATGATCCTCCAAAGTAATCTTGCGGATCACTTTGCATGGATTACCCGCCGCCACAACATTGGAAGGAATATCTTTGGTTACTACGGATCCGGAACCAATCACAACATTATCGCCGATAACTATTCCCGGGTTAATGATGGTACATCCTCCTACCCAAACATGATCTCCTATGATTATCTTTTTTCCATACTCTAAATTCGTATTCCTTACTTCTGCATCAATTGGATGTCCCGCGGTATAAATGCACACGCGCGGCCCCAAAAAAACATTATCCCCAATCACTACTTCACCATCATCCAGAATAATACAGTCAAAATTAGCATAAAAATTATTGCCAATTTGAATATTGCAGCCGTAATCACACCGGAAAGGCGGTTCGACCCAAAAATTATCTCCCGTTTTCTTGAACAGCTTCTTAAAGAGTTCAATTCTATATTCCCTTTGTTCCTCTGTTGTACTATTGATCAGCCTGGCCAGCTGCCGGGATCTCGCGGCAGCGTTTTTTAATTCTGCATCATTCCCATGATAAAGCTGGCCTGACAGCATCAGCTCTTTTTGTGTCATATAAACATCTCCTCATCACTTTAGTTATTTTGAATTCCATATTGTTCGAACATTTATACAATTTTATCTGCACAGCCAAAAATATCAATTTTACCCTTTACCACTTCCGCACACTGCTCTTTTACGGCTTTTAGATAATTTCTGGGATCTGCCTCGTTCGGATTCTTTTTAACCACATCACGCAGTGTATTTACATAAGTCGCTTTTAACTCCGTCCCGACATTAACTTTGCTGATTCCACTTGCTATTGCCTTTTTAAAACCCTCTGGTGGCACACCGGTGCCTCCATGCATAACAAGCGGAATGTCGGTGATACCTGCTACTGTTTTTATCAGCTCAAAATCTAGGTTTGGTTCTTTCTTATAAAAACCATGGGCCGTCCCGAAGGCGATCGCAAGAGCATCAATTCCGGTCTCCTTTACAAATCGAGGAACATCATTCGGGTTTGTATAAGTATCCTTTCCCTCTTTCACTATGACATCTTCTTCTTTTCCGCCCACCCTGCCAAGCTCTGCCTCTACAGAACATCCTGTTTTGCCGGCATACCTGGCTACTAATGCAGACTCTCTGATATTTTCTTCATAAGCTTTTTTAGATGCATCAATCATTACTGACGTAAACCCAGCATCAATACATGCTTTGATCAAGTCCATACTAGTTGCATGATCTAAATGCAGGCATACCGGTATATCTACGGATTCTGCCATACCTTTCACCATATATGCCGTCTGTTTTACCCCTATATACTTTACTGCTCCTGCACTCGCCATTAAGATAACGGGAGCTTTCTTTTCTGCTGCCCCATTAATTATCCCCTGCGCGTCCTCATAGCTGTTAAAATTAAAAGCCCCAACACCATATCCGTTTTCTCTTGCCCCTCTCAGAATTTCTTTTAATGTTACATATGCCATATCTATTCACCTCTTTCAATCGATTCTTTTATTAAATAATAGGCTCCAAAAAGTACCACTGTATCACACATCTGCGAATATACGACCTGACTATCCTTAACATCAATAATTGTATATTGCTTCAACGCCTTCATTACCGCTTGATCAAAGAACTGGTGGCTTTTCGACACTCCGCCGCCAATCACAACGACCTCCGGATCAAATAAATTAAATAAGTATGATAATCCATATCCCAAAGTCCACCCGGTTTTTTCAAATAATGTTACTGCATAAGTGTCATTCTGCGCTGCAAACCTGGCCAAAAGCTTTGCATCAAGCTGTTTTCCTTCTTCTCTGGCTGCCTGAAAGACCGGACTTTTTACACCTTTTTTTTCATCCTGCCTTAATGTATCTTTAATCGCCGTTCCTGAACAATAAAGTTCCAGACATCCTCTGCTTCCACATGGGCACTCTCTCCCATTTTGATCAATTGATAAATGGCCAAATTCACCTGCCCCATCAGATTTTCCGTGATAAATCTCTCCATCAATTATGATTCCCGCGCCCACACCTGTACTGACCGTTACATAGATAACCTGCTTCAGCCCTTTTGCAAGTCCGCATCTCTGTTCGGCCAGAGCGCCCAAATTTCCATCATTATCAATCATAACCGGAACGTGAAAATCCTCTGTAAGTTTCTTCTTAAGCGGAAAGTTATGCCATCCCATGAGCGGTGCGCTAATAATAATCCCGCTTTCTGCATCCAGCGGTCCCGGACATCCTACCCCAATCCCTATCAAATCATGAAATGTCAGTTTGTATTTATCGAGAATATAATTTACCGCTGCTTTTGTATTGTCATAAACCGCACTTTCTCCTTTAAATGTCGTGGATGCAACGACATGCACAAATTCATCTGCCATCATCCCATTTTGATGAAATAATGCAACGGATGTCTTAGTTCCTCCTAAATCTAAACATAAATAGTATTTCATTTACTCTCTCCACAAAATGATCCCAGGCAAGCATATGTACAAAAATAAAAGATGCCTTTACCACATGAGAACTCTGCCGATTAAATTTAGATTTAATCGGGTTATCATCCAACTTAAAGCTTGATGCTTTAAAAGCATGATAATGAACTCCCAGTGCGGTTCAGGCACCTATTATTATACAATATGATCATATATGAAATTAAAGGGCAAGAGGTTTATATTATTTCATTGTCGATATTTGATATGGCATGCATTGCTGACATGTTCAATGCCCCATAAAGTCCAGCCTTATTCCCTGAAAATTTGGATATATTGATTTCCGGCAGAAAAGGTACATGCGCTTCTACGTTTTTTCTGATACGCTCCATGTAGTTTATTCCGATGTGCATTCCATTCGTTCCCGATAAAATTACAATCTCTGGATTGATCACTACGATCGAATTGATCAGCATCGCCGTGAAACTGTCTATTACCTTATCCAATACCTCCATTGCTTTTTGATTACCCTCTTTACCTAATGCAATCAAAACTCCGATATCGAATAGTTCTTCACCCGGACAGCCCGTATCCTGCATTGCCTTTTTAAGAACAATTCCCGAAATCAATTCCTCAAGAGCCCCTTCGTTTGAAAACGAACGTGCCATCTGGCTCGGTTCTAAAACCATATAACCAATTTCTCCAGCCAGATGACGTGCGCCTTGATATAGCTCTCCGTTAATGATCAGGCCTGCTGACATTCCCACATCATATTCTACGTACATAATATTTCTATAGTTCTGAGCGTTACCCCTCCAGCGTTCCCCAATAACCCCGAAGTTTACCACATTATCTATGATCACATTATCGATAAAGTCTTTCTTCAGTCTGTCTTCAATCTGTATATCTTCCCATGAAGTCAGGTAAGGAACGAATCTGTTTTTTCTGCTATTTTCGTCAAATATTCCCGGAATTCCAATACTGATACACTCTAATTGTTCCAGGGGGATATGGCTTTTTAAAAGTACCTCCTTAACAGAGTCGCGGATGAGAGCATATGCATGTTCTCCATCTTTTGTTAAATCCATTCTCTTTTCTACTATATCAATTGGATTCCCAAGCAAATCTGCACTAGCAGCAATGATGGTACTTATATTAAAACACACACCTACTACATATCCACGCTTTTCATTGAAGCCAAGTAAAACAGAACGGCGTCCCAGGCCGTTTTTTCCTGCAGATTCCCCAATCTCTATGATATATTCTTCCTCTAATAATTGTTTCACATTAGAGGATACAGAAGGGAAACTCATATTTAACATTCTTGTCAGATCTGCACGGGAAAGATTTCCCTGCTGTTTTAATAGTTTTACAATTGCCGCTCTATTTATCTGCGACAGAACCTCTGGTTTACCTGTCTCCATAAACTTCCTGCTCTCTTTTCTTAATATATATTTAATCATGAATCGTACTGTAAATTGCCTGAAATTCATTATCACGTATAAAACGTAATCTTCATTGTTTTGTATAATGTTCTATTGCCTTCTCTCTCTGATCTGCCCGCTGCATAGCTTCATATGTAAAGACTAATGCCCGCAGAACATGGAACGCACACTTCCATTTTGAACCCTTTTCCGGTGATTTTACGGATCCGTCCCGGTTCAGAAAACTATACCATTCCCCATACTCCGGATCATAAAAATGATCCCGGCAGAAACGGTGCTGCTTTTCAAACATTTCACCAAATCTTTCTTCTCCTGTATCTGCATAAGCCATCGCAAATGCACATAATGCTTCTGAATTTGGCCACCAAACCTTATCATTCCAGGCACAATTACATTCTTCATACCAATCAAGAGGCTGTAGTGGTTTCCCACCCTCTACATCCACAAATGCGTAAATTCCATTATATTCCATATCATACCCAATTTCGTATGCCCAGTCAATTACATTTAAAATTTTCTTTTGATATTCAGAATTTTTCAATCTACGGTTTGTGTCGAGACAAAACCACATGCTTTCAACCATATGTCCTGGATTTACAAATCTTCCCTGCGGATCCGATAAATCAGGAGTATTGTCTCTTTGGACTGCTTCAAGAACCACTTGATACTCATCTCTTGTAAACCAATATAAAATCTTTTCAATGCTCTCATCAATCAATCTCTTAGTCCGATTCTCCCCCAGTATAGGTGTACAAACTTCCGCAACGCTTAAAGTTGTCAGATACATATCATGCCAGATAAATTTTTCACTCCATGTGTTTTCAAAAATTTCTTTAAAAAATGGGTCAAACATATTTTTCTCAAGAACATCATAGCTGTCTCTAAGTATCTGCATTCCTTCTTCTAAAACCCCCTGGGTCGCTGTCATAAATTCTGCCATTCCCTGGATACAATGCAAATCCGCATATATTGCTATCGTTCCCACCAGCACGTTTCCTGCCCGGTCCAGTCTTAGATTCCATCTTCCATTTCCGGCATAGCAATGCTCTACTAAGAATTGATATCCGTGATATGCCTTATCCAGCCACTCTTGTCTTTTTTCTATACGGTTATATAATAAAGAGTATGTGTATACCTGTCGGCCCTGAAACCAAACATATTTATTACTATCTGTCAAGTTCCCTTCTCTGTCAAAACAAGTAAAATAACCACCACACTCTTGATCTATACATCTGTCCCAGAATGGTAAGCATTCATTGATAAGATGATTTTTATAATACTTTGCATATTCTTCTGCTTTTGCCTTCATTTATAACCTCCTGAGCCTGCATGTGATGACAGCCTCCTGGCAGACCACCATATGCTGCCTTTCTTATCTTTAAATAAGTATCTTTCGGATTCCCGTAATATCGCAAAAAGCTGTCATTTGATCGTAAAGTTCATCGCCGCCATAACCCAGGCAAGCATATTCATTGTTCCAGTTTTCGATGAATACATCAAGATCTCCATGAATACGGCAAAATGCATGCGGCCACATCGGAGAACCACATTCCAGCTTTTTGCTCTGCAGTTCTTCCGGTTCTGGCTCATATACCGTACAGCGTGCGATAGTCATTGCGTACTCGCCGTCCATACGTGCCAATCTTGCAACAACGCCTTCTCCCGGCTTGCAGGTAAGCTGAACGGATAATCCGTCCATTTTCCCTTCGTACGCAACTCCGTGATGTGCATATGCAGCTGGATCTAAATCACCGGCCAGTGAAGGCGGGCAAGCACCGTCACCGATGATCCTTATCTCATTCTCTTCGCGGACAAGAACCTGTAAGTCACCATAATAAACTGGTTGTCCACTTAATTCTGTCAATGCGATTGTCGTCAGCAATGTATTGAAATCGCCCAATGTTGAAGTACCTATTCCATCATCAAGCATTAAGCTTTGTGCGAAGCACGTAGCTGTATAATCGTCCCCGATTCCCGGGAAGGATTGGATCGTATAATAATCAAAATCCCATTCTGCCATCTTTTTCTTGAGCGCCAGGTAAATCCGCAGGGATCGGTCTGTCACTGCATCTTCCTTTGGTAAACTTCCAAATAACTTTTCCAGTCTTGGATATAATGCTTTTACTTCCTCATCTGAAAATGCTTTCGCACACTCGATAAGCTGTGTTGTATCCCGGGAATCAATATCTATCCCAAACATCTTCATAACCTGTGAAGGATCTGCCACTCCAACTGTCTGGCCCATGCCTCTTCCGCCAAAGGATCCAACTGTACTCATATTAAGTTTATTTTTTAATGCTGCCGCACGACAGTAACTGACAATTTTCTTGATTTCTGTTTCATCATCATAATTCCCGTATACGCATTTGTGTTCAATGCCAATTTCATTCATTGCCCCATGCATGACCAGGCCGCCGACTGTACGCCACCCAGTAGCTCCCGGAATGGTCCACAGAACAATACCTTTATCTGTTTTCGCATATTCTCTCACCGCTGCTATCAGATTTGCAGACCACACCCATGTGCCTGAAAAGAGAATAATACCATCAATCTCGTCGTCGATCCGGAATTTTCTTAATGCTTCTTTTGCCTCCGCTTTATCCCGAACCACCACATCTTCACAGATCAGTTCGATGCCGTGTTTTCTTAAAGCATCTTTACATTTGTCATACAATTGAAAATCCATATGCGGAGTTCCCATGTGGTCATGTGTCCCGTCTTTGTGCTGTCCGAAAATAATGAATCCAATCTTAGGTTTAATCATTTTAAGTTTCCTCCTGTTTTTGTTTTTATCTCTTATCCAGATATTTTCTGGAAAAGGTTTTGATGCCATATTTATTTTTCATATTGTTCGCATTGAGACTGAATGCTTTTTACACACTCTTCAGGTGATATATCTCCCAAAAGCATACTTTGCAGTTCTGATTGGAATACATTAGAGTATTCATCATACCAAAGAATGTCATCTAATCCTCTTGCATATTTGACCTGCTCTCCCAATTCAGCGAACTGAGGATATGCAGATAATACCTCTTCATCTTCAAATACGGATTCATAAATAGGCAGCATTCCTATCTTCATAACCTTTTCTTTATCAAATTCAACAGAAGACATATATTTTATAAATTCCCATGCCGCTTCCTTGTGTTCGCTATTCTTAGGTATTGCATATGCCTCGGGAACTGTAAGGACTACATTTGTATCTTTACTGTCCGTAACGGTATATGGCGCTACTTTAATCTGTCCTGCTACCTGAGACTGTTCCGGATCATTTGCCGTCGTATACAGCCCCGGCATAGCCTGCAGGAAAAAGGCACTGTCTCCATTTAAAAATACATTCGCTGCCGTCTCGTAATCATAGGATAAGGAGGCCGGATCAATCGTTCCATCAGACATCATACTATTAATCACCTCAAATGCTTTTAATGCTCCCTCATTTTCACCAATGATGATCTCCTGGCCATCGAACGCATTTCCACCAAATGAATAAATCACGTTCGTCATTTCATTGACAGCTCCATTTCCGTTAAAACACATTGGCATTCCATATTGGCATAATCCCTTTTCAATCAGGATCCGGCTCTGTTCAATCAACTCGTCCCACGTTTTAGGCGGTTCTGTTATACCGGCTTTTTCCAACATAACTTCGTTATATAAAAATACATGTGTATCATTGTTCCATGTCACACCATACAGCGTGTCGTCTACAGAAAATTTTTCAACCAGGCCGGCAAACATTCCTTTCTTAATTTCTTCTACGCCATCATAATCATTTAACGGCTCCAGCCAATCATTCTCTGTATACATAGCAACCAATGAGTTATCAAAATCAACAACATCATATGAGGAGCCGCCAACCGACAATTCTGTACGTATTTTGTCCGTGCAGACATCCCATGCCGAATTAATCAAATCGACTTTAATCCCTGTTTCCTCCTCAAATTGCCGGACTTTTTTTTCTACAACTCCATCCGTATCCAGCTCCTGCCGGGGACATATCACAGAAATTGATTCTGCTGCCCCATCCTGCTCTTTGCCCGAATCCCCCGCCTTGTTTCCACATCCGGCTAACAAGGCAAGAGTCATGCCTATGACCAGAATCGACTGTCCTGCCCGTTTTACTTTTTCTCTTTTCATAACTTCTCCTCCTTTTCTTTTGCTTTTAATCTTTAACTGCACCTGTTGTAGTTCCTGCTAGCCTTTCACTGCACCAGCGGTTAAACCTGAAATTATAAACTTTTGAAAGATCAGGGACAGCAATAACGGCGGAAGGCTTGCAATGACTCCGGCCGTGGAAGCCATAACAAAATCATAGCCTGCCTTGCTGGAAAACTCAGTGATCATAACAGGCACTGTTTTTGCTGCTGTAGATGATGTCAGATTTACCGCATAAAAAAATTCGTTCCACGAAATAATAAAAATAAAAATTGCTGTTGAGGCCAATCCAGGTGCTGATAACGGAAGTATAATGCGCAGAAATGCCTGCATCTGGGAACATCCATCTACTCTTGCCGCATCTTCTAAATCCATTGGCAAATTTGTCAAATATCCCTTCATAATCCATATGACAAAAGGTAAAGCCAATGACAAATGAATCAGGATCAAACCGGCCTTTGAATCAACCAGACCTAATTTCAGATAAATCACATACATAGGTATTAACAGCGCTACCGGGGGAATCATCTGCGTAATGATCACAGAATAAAAAAGAGACTTTTTCATCCTGAATCGAAATCTTGCAAATGCATAAGCCGCAAGAACACCAGCCGCGAGAGCAATCATCGTAACAATTACGGAAACAATCAGACTGTTTCGCAAAGCGTATTTAAACTGATTTACTACAGCGGTTGTGCCTCCTGAAGTACCAAACAGAATATCAGCATAGCTCTGCAAGCTTGGATGGGAAGGCCACCAATTCAAAGGTTTTTTCAGAAGATCCGCTTTAGTTGATATACTCGAAATGATCAGCCAGGCATATGGGGCCAAAACATAAATGCATAGCAGTAAAGCCAGTATATAAATTATGATTTTCCCACAATTTTTTTTCATTTTTCTTTTTTGCAACATTTTATTCCCTCCTGTCAAATAACTTCCCCATCCTTTGACATTGTCTTTATGTACAATATCGACAAAATAAATGTTATCAGCATGATGACATATGACATTGCTGCACCGGTTCCAAAATCAAAGAATTTGAATGTCATTTTTTGTACATAGTAAGAGATAAGCTGCGTAGCATTTGCAGGTCCACCCCACGTCATAATCGCCACAAGGTCATAGGTCTGAATAGACCAAATTGTTTTTGTAATGATCAAAATAAGCAGAATATGTTTGATCATTGGTATCGTGATTTTAAAAAATGCTTTTACGCCGCTGCAGCCATCTACTCTGGCGGATTCATACATATCTGCCGGAATGCTCTGCAAACCAGCAAGAACCAGTAGCACTACATACGGTGTTTCTTTCCAGATATTAGCAAAAAGCATACAATACAATGCACTGGTCGGATCGGCAAGCCATGCTTTATAGGAGTCTATAATTCCGATCTGTGAAAGTAATGCATTTAACACTCCGTAATTTGCATTAAATATCCATTTCCACATCAAAGCATTAACAACTGTTGGAAGTGCCCACGGTAAAATCATAATCCCTCTGACAAATCCTCTGCCTCTAAATGATTTGTTCAAAAAGACGGCTATTAAAGTTCCCATAACCATCTCAAAGAAAACAGTTAATAAAGTGAATTTCCCTGTGATTACTACGGATTTCAGAAAATATGAGTCTTTTAAAAGATTAGCGAAATTCTGTAATCCAACAAAGGTCCACTCCTGGTTTGATATATCCACTTGATTAAAACTCATTGCTAATGAATATAAAACAGGGAAAAGGAAAACAACTAAAACAATTAACACACAAGGGAACAGCAATTTCCACGGTAACATTTTTTTTGATTTAGAATATAGTATCTTTCCTTTTTGATTTATCATTTTGACTCTCACCTCCTTCTTTACATTTTTAAATGAACCTTCTCATTTACTAAACTTTCCATTCACATTACTTAGTAATCTTTATTAATTAATTGTATAGTATCATACAGTGAAAATATTGTCAACATATTTTCTGATAAAACAGGACTTATAAATATAAAATTGGATAATTCTCCAATCTATCGGTTAATAAGTTTTCTTCTTTTATTTTTTCGATTTTTAATTTTACTTTTATGCTATGCTGATTTTAAAGACAGTATTTATAAGAATTCAAGACTTGGATATTTATAAAATACATTGGAATATATTTGAAAATTGCTCAAGAGCGAATTTGAAGTTAATACCAGTTGCTCTTATTAAACTAAAAATAAATTTTTCAACAAAAAATAGCATCAATATATCAGAGTTTTTATTACCTCTGTTACATTGATGCTATAAAAACAGAATCTCCACATCCTAACGGGACTTAAATTCCTCCACAATATGTATCATTTCCTCTGATGGATTGGATATAACTGCTGAGTTAAGTATCTTACAAGGTGAATTTACAGCTGCGCTCTCAACTGCCGCAGTTACTGCAGAAACGCTGCCACTGATAAATATGAGGGCATGTCCTCCGCATTTTGTGTCCTGTGTCTCATAGGTTACTTCTGCCGCTTTCAGCATCTGATCCGTGACCAGTACGGCGTTTGCTTCCCCAAGGACTTCTACAAGTCCGAATGCTCCATATGCCATAAAAATATACCTCTTCCTTACTTGTTGATTGTCATTGTAATTGCTGGTTCAGTCTCAGCTAACGGTGCCGCTATTATCGTATGGGAAACAATCTTGGAGATTGGTTCCGCCACTCTGAGCGCGACTTCCATGGCTGCATTGACGTTGGAGACATTGCCTCTCATCTTAACACATGCACCCGCTCCCAGACGGTTTCTCTCTACTGCCTGGATCTTTACATCCGCAGCTTTCGCTGCCGCATCTAATGCTACAAAACATGCGCACTCGCTGTCAAGCTCGAATACGCCTATTGCCATACCTTCATACTGTCCGGCCATAATTCCCTCCTGCCTGCAGAACTACTATTTTTTCTATTCTGTCAATATTTTTATTATATATAACCAAAGATAAAATTTCAACAAAAAAGTGGAGAATCTTTCGTTACTTTGCGCACACTATGGTCGTGAATAATAACAATCTTTACTGTTTCCCCACCTTATTTATTTTATAAAAATAATACGGAACCAAAGGGATTAAAGCCGCAAGCCAGGCCGCCGGATCTGAAAGGCAGACCCCGAAAAAACTTGTCTTTCCGGCAACCGCTGCCACAACCAGGGCGCGCGCCGCCAGTTCAAATACTCCGCCCAGCATGGGCACCAGGCCGTATTCCATTCCCTGCAGTGCGTTGCGGTACAAAAAGATGCTTCCAAGGAACGGATAGCACCAGAATACCGCCAGGAAATAGACCACAGCAGCATCGATTACGCCTTTCTCCGCAGGAGAAACAAACATAAGCACCATGTATTTTCCAAAGAAAAATATCAAAACCATCAATACCGCGCTGCAGATTAATATCATTGCCTGTGTATACCAGACGCCTTTTTTCACCCTGTCTAACCTGCCTGCACCCCAGTTCTGCCCTACATAGGTTGCAATGGTCGCTCCAAATGCTATAAAGACGCATGCGATCAGGTTCTGGATCTTGGCTCCGGCGGAAAAGCCTGCAATATAGACTGCTCCGTAGATATTAACCGCTCCCTGTACAATGATGGTTCCAATCCCGGTGATGGAAAACTGAAGGCCCATCGGTGTTCCGAGCGCCAGAAGTTTTTTTATACTGTTCCAGGAAATATGGAAATCTTCTTTTTTCAGATGCAGAATTAAAAATTTCTTTTTGATATACAGGAAGCACAGCAGCGCTGAGATTCCCTGCGCAATCACTGTTGCGTAACCGCACCCTGTTACCCCCATATGAAACCAGGTGATAAATACAATATCCAGAAAGATATTTATCACTGCGGAAATGATCAAAAAATACAGCGGCGATTTTGAATCCCCCAGTGCTCTGAGCACGGCAGCCAAAGAATTATAAGCGGCCGTCACGATCAGGCCTGCATAGATAACTGTCATATACCCTTTCACATCCGGCATCAGTTCCTCCGGTGTATTCATGAGCCTCAGAATCGGCTCATTTGCTGCCAGAAGCCCCACCGTCATGGCTACGATAATGGCGAATGTCAGATAGACCGACATTGCTGTATAATGCCGCATCCGGTCGTATTTGCGGGCGCCAAACCACTGTGCCACTAAAATAGAGAAACCACTGCTGATCCCGGTGATCCAGCCGGTCACCATGAACATGAGTGAACCTGTGCTCCCTATGGCAGCAAGGGCATTCACCCCTAGGAACTGCCCCGCTATAATCGAATCCGCTATATTATAGAACTGCTGAAATATATTTCCCAGGCACATCGGGATCATAAACCAAATCATCAGCTTTACCGGGTTTCCTGTGGTCATATCATTTGTCTTATTCTTTCCCATTTATCTCTTCTGCAGCATCGCTGCCTTCCTCTTTTTTTGTATCGGTCTTTTCTATCTATAACCGGATTTTCCTGCTAGAGTGTGTCTGAAAATTGCTTGTTGCAAGATGTTCTCCCAGTTTGCGGGGTATTTACTGCCAAATACAGGAGGCGTAGCGGGCTACGCCCTCTGGATTTGGCAGTAAATAGACCGTGAAGTGGGGCGGCATATTGCGGCAATGAATTTTCAGACACGCTCTAAGATAAAATACGGCTGTACCCTCGTGCTGCCTTGCTGCCAGACACGTTTGTACAGCCAGATATTTTATAAATCTATGCTGATTTCCTGCTTTTCTATATTATGCTTCTTGGCATAGCCGGTCAGGATCATGGTCAGCGCTCCGTCCCCGGTCACATTGCATGCGGTTCCAAAACTGTCCTGCAGGGCAAATATAGTAAGCATCAGCGCGGTTCCGGTCTCATCAAATCCAAGCACCCCGGTAATCAGCCCCAGTGAAGCCATTACGGTTCCTCCCGGAACCCCCGGCGCTCCGATTGCAAAGATTCCCAGCAGCACACAGAACAGTACCATTGTTCCCGGGGAAGGAATGCTGCCATAGAGAATTTTGGATACGGTCATGACAAAAAATACTTCTGTCAGTACCGAACCGCAGAGATGGATATTTGCAAACAGCGGAATCCCAAAATCAACCATATCCTCTCTGAGAGGCGGCTCTGATTTTTTCGCGCACCGCAGGGCAACCGCCAGCGTTGCTGCAGAAGACATCGTTCCGACCGCGGTAATATATGCCGGGCCATAATTCTTGATGACATCCAGCGGGTTGCTCTTCGAATAAGCGCCGCCTGCCGCATAGAGCACAGCCAGCCAGATATAGTGCCCTGCCATTACGATCAGTACGACTTTAATAAATACCGGCAGCTGTTTTGTGATTGTACCTTCATAGGACAATGCACAGAATGTAAAGGCGATAAAAATTGGAAGCACCGGGATCACGACTTTGGTCACGATCTCCAGCACGATTTTCTGGAATTCATCCAGTACTTGTGTAATCACTTTTGCTTTCGTCCACGCAGCCGCAAGCCCGATCATAACAGAAAATACCAGTGCGCTCATAACCGGCATGATCTGCGGAATATCCAGCTGGAATACTACACCGGGAAGTTCTTTTAGACCATCCACCTCAGATACGATGGAGAGGTGCGGAATCAGGCCGTAACCTGCCAGCATGGAAAGAAGCGCCGCCAGCACGGAGGACACATAGGCGATAACGATTGCCACTCCCAGCATCCTGGAGGCGTTGTTGCCCAGCTTTGTAATGGATGGGGCAATAAAGCCGATGATAATCAGCGGAACACAGAACGTGATCAGCTGTCCGAGAATGTATTTTACAGTGACTACGATATTCATAAATCCCTCATTGGCGATCTGGCCAATCAGGATACCAGCCACCACTCCGAGCAGAAGCCGGAATGGCAGATTATTAAATAATTTCTTCATAGTTTCAATCCCTTTCCTATAGAATCGCTATATTATAACATATCTCTCTTTCTCTCCGCAAACATCCGCCTGCGCTTCCTGTATTTCCCAGCTGTCAAACGGTTATTATACACGGCCTATGAACCGTACATAGTAACGTCAAACGGCCCTATGGCTATAGCCGAGTATCTCTTGCGGCTCTCTGCTGAATCAACTGAGCCGTGATGCTCACCGCGATCTCCGCAGGAGTTTCTGCTCCGATGGCAAGGCCGATCGGAGTCGTGATTCTGTCCAGATCTGCATCAGTAAAACCCTGTTCCTTTAATTTTGCAAACACACCGGCTTTTTTGTGTCTGCTCCCGATCACTCCGATATAAGCTGCGGAAGTCTTTAAAACCTGTGCCTGAACCGCCAGATCGTCCTTATGCCCGCGTGTCATGATACACACATAATCCGGGGCATCGATTGTAACATAATCTGCAATATGGCTGTTCTCAATTAACAGGACCTCTTCTGCCCCGGGAAACAATTCAGCCCTGCTGAACTCCTCCCTGTCCTCCAGAACCACACACCTAAAATCAACTGCTGCAAGAGTCGGCACCAGTGCCTGTGAAACGTGTCCTCCCCCGAAAATATAGACACGCCCCTGCTGCTGCATATTCTCACAGTAAAACCTACGCCCCTCTGTCTCTATCAGCACGGGTTTCATCTGCAGCCCTTCAAAAACAGCCGCTGGAAGCGATATCCCTGCGATAGCGCCAGAACGGCGGCAGACCGCCATACCTCCCTCTCCGTCCTCAGAAATCTCGCTGACAAGCCAGAATCCCTCTTTTGTTTGATATAATGCCCCGATCTGCTTAATTAGAACCAGTTTCTGCTCATCATCTGCAGAAATGTATTGAAAATGCACATTCACATCTCCCCCGCAGATCATTCCCAGATCCTGGATCTCATTTTCCCTGAGCCGGAAGTATTCCAGACGCGGCTTCTTGCTGCGCAGTACCTCCGCCGCCACGCCTTCACTGTGGTGCTCGACCGCCCCGCCGCCTACCGTCCCCCAGATTCTCCCGGCGGAAGTAACCAGCATACGCGCCCCTGCCCCCCGCGGGGTGGAGCCGGTACTTGCAACAATCGTAACCAGAACCGCATCCTGCCCCCTCAGCATACACTCATACAGTAAGTGAAATAATTTCTCCATGCCATCATCCTTTCATAGGGGTCTTACCCCTTTGAACACCGAATTCCGAATTGTTTGAAACAATTCGGAGAATGGGACACAAAGGGGGCAGACCCCTATAATAATTCTGCCCTCAGTTCTTCTGCGGACTTCATAGAAAGCAAGCCCGGTGCGATATCGAATACTGTCTTTGCGCCGGAATCTCCATTCTTAGCGAGACGGTATGCTGCACGCGCGTAGCATACCAGTACGCTGGATGTGAATTCCGGATTGGAATCCAACTTCAGTGAGTATTCAATTACGTGCTTACTGCCTTCTCTTCCCGTCTCACCACTGCGGATGACAAATCCACCGTGCGGCATTTTGCTGTGTTCGGCTTTCAGTTCTTCTTCTGTGATAAAAGTTACGGTTGTGTTGTAATCCGAGAAGTAGTTCGGCATGTTTTTGATCGTTTCTTCGATCTCCTTCAGATCCGCGCCTTCCTCAGCCACTACATAACATTCTCTTAAGTGTTTGTCTCTTGTAGTGAGTTTTGGACCGCATCCGCTTCTTACCTGCTCTACTGCTTCTTCAACCGGCACGGTATACTGGATGGCGTTCTTCACACCCTTTACGCGGCGGATCGCGTCTGAATGTCCCTGGCTTACGCCTTTTCCCCAGAATGTATATGTATCTCCCTGTACAAGGATGGACTCCGCATAGATCCTGTTCAGTGAAAACATTCCCGGATCCCAGCCTACGGAAATGATTCCGATATGGCCGCCGGCTTTTGCGGATGCGTCTACATCTGCAAAATATTCCGGTATCTTGGCATGAGTGTCAAAACTGTCGATCGTATTAAAGTTCTTTACAATCTCGGGACCGATCACCGGGAGGTCCGTTGCTGAGCCGCCGCACAGGATCATCACATCAATCTCATCTTTCATGCTAAGTATATCATCCATATGAACGACCGGAACACCCTCTGTCATAATCTGAACGCTCTCGGGTTCACGCCGTGTAAAGATGGCTTTTAATTCCATATCCTCATTGCGCTCAACCGCAAGCTCTACTCCACGTCCGATGTTTCCATAACCAACAATTCCAATTCTGATTTTCTCCATCGTATATCCTTCCTCTCCAATATTTCTTTCATAAATTATTTGAATCGTTAATAAGTATAACATATGAGCCCTGCGTGTACAATTTAAAATTAAAGCGCACCCGGGCATATTAGCCGCGGATGGTAACAGTTCAGACAGGTCTGAACTGTTACCGCGAATGCGCTCTGCGTTTTCCTCTTTAAACTTACTCGTTGCTTCTAAGACGGAATCTCCGGTACATCAAAATTCAAATATTCGGACTCATGCCCTAACATGTCACAGCTTCTCGATCCCCGTTGCAAAATATCCTGCCGATTGGACGGCTTCTTTCAGCTGAATGTCTTTGTAATCCTTTTTCATTCTGACCGTTACACAGCCCTCTGCAAAATCAGCCTCAGCTAATACACCATCCATACTGTTATAAACATTTTCTACTCTTCTGGCACAATTTGCGCAGGTCATTCCACCGATCCGTATTTTTCTGATGTACGGATAGTGGGCAATATTTGGATCCGCAGGCCTCACACGTTTCACCGGATCCTGGCCGCCCCCGCAGCACCCGTGCGTCAAACGCTTTGTATAGCTTCTGATCCCCAACACACAAACGATAATAATAATGATACATATAATTCCAGTTGCCATAATCGTTTACTCCTATTTGATCTTATTTAAGTTAGTTTAATCTAACTTTATAATACACCACAATTGTAAAAAAGAAAACCCTTTTATTTTCTTTTCTGCTTTAGTAATCCTAAATCATTACTGTTCAGACGTGACTTTTCACATCCCGGCCAACATCCAAATCGGGAGTTAGTGACGCGCTTTAGTCGCGGTACGGATGGGGACGCTCCATGAAGGGATAGCCGAAAACCTCCCGGAGAACATCCATGTCCTTTCAAAAACGCGGCCGCGGACCTAAGAAATTCTAGGCGGG
>NZ_LN865148.1:61371-393925 GCF_001244405.1 Eubacterium sp. SB2
GGGGACGCTCCATAAAGGGATAGCCGAAAACCTCCCGGAGAACATCCATGTCCTTTCAAAAACGCGGCCGCGGACCTAAGAAATTCTAGGCGGGAAACAGCCCTGAAAATGGAGCACCACTGACACATCACGAGAAATCCGATGATTTCTCGCGCTGGGTCAGCTGATTTTTGGATTCGGAATCCAAAAATCTCTCCATTTTCAGGGCTGTTTCCCACCAAGAATTTCTAAGGCCCGCTTAGAGCGTTTTTGAAAGGACATGGATGTTCTCCGGAAGGCTTTCGGCTATCCCTTCATGGAGCTGGCGCATCCAACCGGCAGGAAAAAGCTCGTTTCTAAGGAGGGGCCTCAAGCGGGGGCAGCGTATGGATATAGAATTGGTGGCACTTTTATGTCCCCAGTAGGTGTAAAAAGCAATGGGATACGGTTCCGGTATCAAAATAATTCAATACACATCTTGAAGATGAAAAGATACGCATAGCCAATCCACATATGCCGCCCTGGTCAGGGATCCCACCCGGTTGGCGAGTTTTCCTGCCGATTGGATGAGCCAGCTTTATGACAGGGAGGCCGGGGAGGCGCTGGGGCTGTATATGCCGTTGCGAAATGCTGGAGTGCGCTTAGTGATTCTTGAACAGCCGCTGCCGGATAGGCGGGGAACAACTTGATCTCCAAATCAAGTTGTTGCTGAACCCAGCGCGGGAAATCATCAGATTTCCCGTGATGTGTTCAGCGTACCCGCCTATCCGGCAGCGGCTGTTCTAGAAACACTTAGCAGCACGGGTGCATATCGCAACGGCATATACAGCCCCAGCACTTCCCCGGCCTCCCTGTCATGAAGCGTCCCCGTCCGTCGACAAGTCTAAAGCTTGCCGACTAAATCCCGAATTAGATGTTGGCTGTGGTATGAACAGTATTCATAAATCAAAATGAATTCCATCTTACGACAGTTACATCTGTGAATGCGCCGATTCATACCTTTGTCACTTTCTTGTCACTTTTCTTTTTTAATATGGTATCATCAAACATGAAAGGGGTTATTAACTTATGGAAATTTTACGCTGCAGCCATCTTACAAAAACATATGGCAGTGGTTCCAATACGGTAACAGCACTGGACGATGTCTCGCTATCTCTTGAACGGGGCAGCTTTACGGCTATTGTCGGTGCATCCGGTTCCGGTAAGTCCACTCTGCTGCATATGCTGGGAGGCGTAGACCGACCTACCAGCGGCAGCATTTTTATCGAGGACACAGACATTTCAACACTCAGCATGGAGCAGCTTGCGGTATTCCGGCGCAGAAAGGTAGGTCTGGTCTATCAGTTTTATAATCTGATCCCAACATTGAACGTAAGGAAAAACATTCTCCTGCCTGTTCTTTTGGATAATCAGAAACCGGATGAGGAGCGGTTTCGCCATCTGGTATCCACTCTGGGGCTTACAGACCGTCTCACACACCTTCCCAGTGAATTATCAGGAGGCCAGCAGCAGCGCACCGCTATCGCAAGAAGCCTCATCTACCAACCGGCGATCCTTCTTGCCGATGAACCAACGGGCAACCTGGACCGTAAAAATTCAGAAGAGACCATCGAACTTCTGAAGCTCTCCAACCGGCAGTACGGACAGTCTGTCCTCCTGATTACACACGATGAAAAGACCGCTCTGAAGGCAGACCGCGTGATTACCCTGGAAGACGGGAAAATTCTGCATGACGAGGTGGTGTCCTGATGAAAATTTTAAGGGAATATGTTTGGGACACGATACGAAGAAATAAACGAACCAGCATTGCCATCATGACCGCTTTATTTCTTATGACCACGATGATGTCCTGTTTCTGCGGTTTTGTTTACACAATGTGGACGGATGCCATTGTTCTCACAAAACTTGAGGACGGCGACTGGCACGGAGAATTGTTCGATACAACGTACGGAAAGGATCTGGAACACATTGAGAACTACGCCTCTGTCTCTGCCGTTCTGGTCAAAGGCCCGTGGGAAGCCGCAAAGCTGGAAGATGAGGGACGCAGGACATACCTCATTACCCGCGGCGCCAACCAGGAATACTGGGATTCTATGCCGGAAAAGGATACCCTGACCGAAGGTAGGCTCCCGCAAGCCAACAATGAGCTGGTACTTTCAAAACAGTATTTTGATGACCACCCCGGTGCAAAAGTGGGCGATACCCTCACGCTTCCGATCGGGCAGCGCATGTATCAGGGGAAGGTATGTAAGGAAACAGACGGGTTCCACGAGGAAGAAACCTTCCGTCAAACAGGCACAAAGACATACAAAATTGTAGGAATTCTGGATGTCACCACGTCCTCCTCCGTACCGGCCTATACCGGAATGAGTTATCTGGATACAAAGACTGTGAACCCGGACGATGAGCTAACGGTCTATCTTCGTTTTGACCCCATGAGGAGTACTTATAAGGAGCTCCCGGAACTGGCACGCTCCTTAGGCTATCAGGCCGATGAATACGGATACTATACGCTCAGATATAATGCAGGCCTCCTCTCCAAATACGGGATACTCCCGCCGGATCAGATCGGAAGCATCAGCAGCCTCACTGTTCTTGCCGTACCTGCCATGTTTCTGGTCATTGCGCTTCTGATGATCGCCGTATTTGTACTGGTCATCCACAATGCCTTTGCCTTGTCTGCCAGCGAAAAGCTGGTGCAGCTCGGAACCCTGGCCGGCATCGGCGCATCCCCGAAGCAGATCAAGGCGGCGGTGACATCCGAGGCAATGATCCTGCTGATTGTGCCTCTTCCTGTCGGAATATTATGCGGCTGGCTGTTGGATACAGAGTTGTTCCGTCTGATTAATGCTGCAAATAATATCGGCAGGACCGCGCCGGATATTGTACTTACATTCGGAATTCCTGCCATACTGCCTGCAATTCTCCTGTCCGCTGCCACAGCCTGGCTCTCGGCGAGAATACCGGCCCGCAGAGTTGCAAAACTGATGCCTGTAGAGGCCCTGAGGCAGGTGGAGGTGCTGAAAGGGAGAAAGATCCGGCAGGGACGCATATCCAGCCATTTTGGAATCAGCGGTGAACTGGCTTCCAACGCCCTCACCGCCCGTAAGAAATCCTACCGGGCCGCGACAATTTCCCTTTGTCTATCTTTCCTTCTGCTCACAGGATTTTTATATATTATTACTGCTCAAAATGCATCGAAAGAGGTTTACAGGGCGCAAAATGAATCCCAGGGCCATGTCTTTTTCAGCATCAGCGATGGCCGCCGGCCCGAGCAGAAGGCGTTAGATGAGGTTTTAAAAGTGCCCGGCGTCTCCAGGGGAGTAATCATGAATAAAATGCCCTGTGCCACCTGGATTACAGAAGATCAGACTTCAGATGATATCGAGACAAATCTGGGTGGATTCGATGAGATAGTATCCGAGAAAAAGTACTCGCCTATTGAAAGGGATGGAAAATACAGGATTTATTCTGTACTTATTGGCCTGGAGGAGGACAGTTTCAGAGAATACTGCAAAGAGATGGGGGCAGATCCTGATTCCTACTATAAAGATCCTGCAAAGGCACTGATCTATAACCGGACCGAAGACCCCAATGTCAGTACTAAGAAACAGAAGGTCTACAGAGATATCCTAAAGCTTCAAAAAGGGCAGGACCTCTCTTTTACGGAAAAGGCTTACGATGAGGACACGGGCGACTTTGAATTTAGGCTGACCATAGGGGATCTGGTGCAGGCACTTCCCGCCGATGGCATTGGCCTGCCATACTTTAGCGTAGTCTCAATCATGCCGATGGAACATGTGCTTGAAATCGCTGCATCCTGCAGTGAGAAACGGCGGTATACTGCATCCTCCGTCAACGGAATCCTTCTGACAGACGACGACGGCGGCATCTCTTATCCGCTGATTCAAAAAGTTTCCGGCCAGATCTCTACGATCCTTGGTAAATATTACGGCAGCGGTGACTACATGGTATCTGACCTGGCAGAAAAAGAAGAGAGCCAAAGACAATCCACCGGCGTTATGAGTATCATTGTGGCGTTCTTAACCGGGCTGCTGGCACTGATCGGTATCTCCAATGTATGGGCAAGTATTTCCGGCAACCTGCGACAGAGAAGCCGGGAATTCGCCATGCTTAAGTCGGTCGGCCTCTCCCCCGCACAGCTCTGGCGCATGCTGTTCCTGGAGGGATTGGATCTGGGGCTGAAACCGCTGCTTTACAGCCTGCCGTTCCAGGCCGCGGTACTTGCGTGCTTCCTGTACCTCAATGAGGTAACCTTGATCGAATATCTGCCTTTTGCTCCATATGCAGCTGTCCTTGGCTACACCATACTTGTTCTCGCTTCCATTATCGGAGCTTACTATATGGGCGGACGCAGAATTGTACGCCAGAACATCATATCCGCAATTAAGGATGATACCATCTGATACAGAAACGGGCATGTCCCTGTGCAGAATTCTCTGCCCGGACCTGTCCGTTCTGCTTTTCTATAATGCCTTTTGCAAGCGCCAGCCCGATTCCGGCGCTGTCTTTAGCCGCATCCTCCCCTCTGTAAAACCGTTCGAACAGATGCGGAAGATCCTTTTTAGAAAAGCCTTTTCCACCGTCCTCAATCAGCATTTCCGTATAAAGCGGATTTTCTTCACAGATTACACGAATCTTACTGTTTTCGGGCGTATGTTCCAGACAATTCTTCAAAATATTCAACAGAGCCTCCGCTGTCCACTGCATGTCCGCAGAGAGCCAGACTTCCGATTCCCCCTGCCCTTTTGTTACAATTTCCAGTTCGACATGCTTCTGCCCCAGCATTGCTCTGAGTGGTTCTGCTGCAAGTTCCATCAGTTCCTTTGCTTCTACATCCTGCCTGTGAAATTCAAGCGTATGCGAATCCAGCTTTGTCAGGGTCAAAAGCCCGTCAACCAGGCCCTTCAGACGCTCTACCTGGCCCTCCAGACGGTACAGATACTCTTGGTCTTCTGCCTCCAGGGAAGGGCTTAAAAGCTCTGTCATCAGCGACATGGAAGTCAATGGCGTCTTCAGTTGATGCGCGATATCGGCTGTTCTCTCTGCCAAGATCTCGTGGTCCCTGATCGCCTCTTCTCTGGTACAGGCAAGCTTGGCAACGGTCTTGTAAATCTCATCCTCCAGATAGGAAAACATATCTTCCCGCCGGTTAAGTGCAGCTGCCTCGCCCCTCCCCGCCGCCTTCAGATATTCTGTCAGATCTTCAATCCTGCTCCTGAAGCGCATTTCCTTTCTCTTTGTAAAAAAGAACATGATTCCACCGGCTATTTCAAACAGGATAATTCCTGCTGCCAGAGCATATGGCAAATGATCCGGGAAACGAGTCAGCCTTCCATGCCCATATTTGCGCAGATAGGCCTCCGCATCTGCTGCATCCTGATCCGGTTTTTCCGCCCCGCCGCCAGATTCCGGCATGGCGCTCTCCCCCCGGCTGCTTCCCTGATCCGGACTGTTTCCTCTTTCTGCAGCAAATTTCAAACCCGCGGGAATAGATCTGCCTTCAAGCGCGGCTTCGGTCAGCCGAACCGTATAATCGTACTCACGGAAGCTAAAACAGACAGCAGTCACTACGCCAGCCAGTATCCCGGGAATCAGCCAGAATACGCAGGATAAAAGAAATGCCTTCACTCCACGCCCTTTCATATCTTTTCCTCCATCCGATAGCCAATCCCACGGATCGTCACGATATACTCCGTATCCATCAGTTTTTTCCGCAGACGCTTTACAGTCACTGTCAATGTATTATCATTGACAAAATTCCCCTCTGCGTCCCAGAGCTTATCCAGAATCAGGTTCCGGGGCAGAGTCCTCCCTTTATTCTCCATGAGAACCTCAAGCAGGCGGTATTCCAGTGCCGTTGCATCCACAGACTGCCCATCCAGCACCACCTGCATTTTCTCCCTGTCAAGCTGTATATTTCCGCAGGAGAGAACATTCCCTCCATCGTCAGACGTACGGCGGAGTACCGCCGCAATTCTGGACTCCAGTACCGCTATATGAAATGGCTTGGTCACATAATCGTCTGCCCCCATATCCAGCCCCCTGGTAATGTCCTTCACATCGTCACAAACCGTCAGGAAGATAACCGGGGTATCCGCCCGTTCCTTCACCCATTTGCAGAAATCATAGCCACTGCCGTCCGGCAGATTCAAATCCAGGAGAATCAGCTGGAGTCCCTCCGAAAACAGATCCTTCGCCTGCCCTACAGAAGCACAGCTTGTACACATATACCCTTTTCTCTTTAATGCCGACTCGATCCCAAATGCAATTGTCTCGTCATCTTCCACCAGCAGTATCTTTGTCATATATCCTCCATCCGGTCAAATTGGCAATAATATTCACGCGCCGCTTCAGGGCTCAGGGAAAAACGTCTGATCAGTTTTTCTATGATTTGTTCCGCAGTCTTGTTCTCCTCCAGATTATCCAATATCATGGCCTTAATGCCCTGTTCTATCCCCTGTTCTATTCCTTCCTCCTTAATCAACCTGTCCCTTTCTTCCATCTTCATATAGGTCACTCCCATCTGCTCATTTGATTTGATTCCTTTAATCTTCTCATGCAGATACTTTAACCGCTCATCGCACCCATCAGGAACCCTTTCCTCCGTACTGTGTTCTACGTATCGCAGAAAATCAATGAGTGTCTGTTCCACCTCATCGTTATTTGTTCCTTTTGTATTGAGAATCACTTTTTTACATTCATCTCCCAAGACGAGTCCCTCCACTTCACAGCATCGGTTTTCGAAGGTATATCTGTATCTGCCAAGCCCATAGAGATCAAATCCACAAATCACGATAATATACGTCGGGTTCAAACTATCGAATCCTTTTTCGCCACTCTCCAAGAGGGGCGCATCCAGCAGCGCCTGATAGAACCTGGTGCGTTTTGGAATATTACCCTCATTGCGCTTCTGCATCTCAACATCAAAAATCCTGCCTTCTTCGTCCTCAACATAGAAATCCATCCTAATCCCCCGCTTTCCCGGCAGATTATGTACGACCTTCTGCCCTTCTTTCCAGCGTATACTCCGGATACGGAATCCCAAAGACAATTCCAGTATAATCTTGCACAATTCCAGATCCAGCGTGGCGATATCAAACAAAAAATCGTCCATAAGATTCAATCTCTGCAGCGGCGCCAAAATCGAGCTGTTTTTCTGTATCTGCTTATTCAGTTTTTTCTTTTCCTGCATGTATCTTAGTTCTCCTTAATTATAGTATTTTTCATGTTTCTTTGCAATCATAAGCAAACTGATATTATACGCCCAATAGGCACCATCCCCCTCTTTGTTCTGTTCTCTGACATTGTGCTGAATGTTCCGGCGGATCGCCGGATAGAAAAAAAGAAGTGACCACTTCTATGATATCTATGAGCAAAATATACCATGTCTTATTTCAGATAGCAAATGAATTTTTTATAAATCCGACAATAAATAGACAAAATCTGGCCTGCAAAACAGTAAGGTATTTAGATTGTCTTATACTAGGGCAGGAAAAGACAGAGGCAGCAGGAACCAGACACAACTGTGCCCGCTTTCTGCTGCCTCTGCCTTTCCTTGATTTCGTAGCGTCCCCCACGAATTAATTCTCTAAGAGTTTCCTTGCCTTCCATTTCCCACTTCTAATCCGCAGGAATGAAAAGATCGATCCGATTCCCCACCCGATAGGTATTGACCACCAGATGGCGCTTGACCCGATAAAATAAGCCAGCAGGTAAGCAATCACGACTCTTGAAACCAGATTTGATATGGAACTCAGCATAAATGCCCCCATATCCCCAGCCCCACGGAGCAGACCATTTCCTACAAACATAAAGCCCATCAGCACATAAAATACAGAAACTGTCTTCATATATTTCAGCCCGTATCCCATAGCAGTACCTGCAGAGCCGGCATTCAAAAAGAGCCCCAGGAGATGCGGTCCAAACAAAAAGATCACGCTGGTGATTATGATAGAGAAAATCAGTACCATCAGCAGACACGCCTTATACCCCTGTGTTACCCGTTTTTCCTTGCCTGCCCCAATATTCTGCGCCGTATAGCTCGACATTGCATTGGAAAAGTTCATATTGGGCATCATGGCCAGAGTATCGATCTTAGTAGCCGCTGTATATCCTGCAACAAATACCTTGCCGTAAGAGTTTACAAGCCCCTGCATAAACATCATGCTAACGGATACAATGGACTGCTGAATCATAGAAGGCACCCCTACTTTTGCGATCCTTTTCACCGCAGACATCTCAAACAGCCCCGGCTTCTCCCCAATGAATTCGGGTTCATTTTCCATCTTCCTCATCCTGCGCATCAAAACGAAAAAGGAAAACACCGCGCACATCCCCTGGGCAATCAGTGTGGCCCACGCCACTCCCGCCACACCCATATGAAAACGGATAACAAAAAGCAGATCCAATACGATATTGGTCAGCGCTGAAACAATCAAAAACTTAAGGGGAGTCTGGCTGTCCCCCAGTGCGTTATAAATACCATTCAGAGAATTATACAAAAACAGGAAAATAGCGCCCCCAAAATAAATCCGCAGGTATGTAAGTGAATCTGCAAAAATATCCTTGTTCGTACCCAAAAGCCCTAGCAGAGGAGAAGAAAAGATTTCTCCCAGCGCCATGATAAACAGCCCAACCACACCCAGCGTAATCAAAGCCGTATAGATCGTTGTCTTCATCTCTTTAATCTGCCCGGCTCCGAATAACTGCGAGATGACAACCGTGCACCCCATAGAAAGCCCCGCCGCAACTGCAATAGAAAGAAATACGACGGGAAAGGACGACCCGACCGCTGCCAGCGCATCCTCGCCAACGAACTTTCCCACCACCATAGAGTCTACCATATTATATAGCTGCTGGAACAGATTCCCCAGCACCATCGGCAGCGCAAAGAAAAACAGCAGCTTCAGCGGCCTGCCGTTTGTAAGATTCTTAACCATTATTCTTCCCCCCATTCTCCTTTTTGTACCCCACTACATTTTGGGAGATACGTTTAATAAATTCCTGATTCATCTTCCGCTCTTCGTTCGTAAACCCTCTGTAACAGATATCATCCCAGGCCTCATAAATATCACAGATGGTCTCATAAACCTTCAGCCCATTTTCAGTCAGCGAAACAATCTTCTGACGTCTGTTCTTTTCATTAATCACCCGATGTACCAGCCCTTTTTCTTCCAAGAGAAACATCGTGCGGGCAATCCTGCTTTTATCAATGTCAAGATCCTCAGCCAATTCTTCCTGGCTGCAAAACTTATCCTTCAAAAGCCGTATCAGGCGCCCCTCCAGCGGGCTAAGTCCAAACTCCTCCAATTCACTTCGAATATATGCCAACTCACACCGCCTGATAATACTGACGTAATAATTCTTCATGCTTCCTCCCAAAATCGCCTTTGTTTCCCGTACAACTGTTGTCTAATACAACTGTTGTACAACACAACAATTATACCCTCACTCCCACCAAAAGTCAAGGAGATTGTGAACTTGTGCGGCAGATGCGAGGCCGCTAAGTGTGAGGGAAGGATGGAGGCCGCAGGGGAGGGGCAGGCGATTCTGGATCCTGTCCGTTTGCGGAGAACCCATAAGAGAAAAAACAGGAAATAGGGAGGGTACTTGCCGCAGTTGGCCCGAATGCCGATGCATTCGCGCCGCCAACGGCAACAGAATTTGTTTTGGTAAAACAAATTCTGCCCTCCCTATTTCCTGTTTTTTCTCCAACGGGTTCTACCGCTCTCTCAGAATCGCCTCCCCCTCCCCTGCGGCCTCCATCCTTCCCTCACACTTAGCTAGGTGCATCCGCCCCCACCGTCGGCGCCTCCCCATGTAAGCGAAAAGCACCGCCTTGATATGCCCAGCCTGTCTGGAATGGGGAGATGGCGGCCTGCGGGACAAATGGGGAGGGGTTCCGGGCGTTAAGAGTGCACGGTATAGAAGTACTAGTGCAAAATGAGCTGTCCATGAGGGATGAAAAGTAATTTTCCAAAATTACTTTTCAGGACTACCTAATGCGAGAAAGCATAAAGCTTTCTCGCTGCATGTAGTACGTGCCCTCATGGACAGCTCATTTTGTGCAGTACTTCTCCGTAAACGGGTACGCCCGGAACCCCTCCCCATTTGTCCCGCAGGCCGCCATCTCCCCATTCCAGACAGGCGTCCCCATACCAGCCACCACTCCCGCTTACAACAAAGCCTCCCCTATGGTACCTGAAGGCATTTGTATGTTGAAATTTTTTGTGATTGTCGCCCCAATTACCGCAAAGGTATCTGCCTCGGGCAGTTCTCCCCCGCTTTCCATGGATTTGGAATAGGCCAGAAACGGTACTTTTTCTCTTGTGTGGTCTGTCCCTGTATAAGTGGGATCGTTTCCGTGGTCGGCTGTTATGATCAGTAGATCGTCTTCTCTCAGTCTATCCAGCAGGATTCCCAGTTTTTCATCGAACCGTTCCAGTTCCCGGGCATAACCCTGGGGATCTCTCCGGTGGCCCCATAAGGCGTCAAAGTCAACCAGATTAACGAAACATAAACCTTTGAAGTCTTCGTGCTCCGCCACTTCGATGGTCTGCTCCATTCCGTGTATGGAGCTTTTGGATTTCAGTGCCTTTGTAATACCCTGGCCCGCAAAAATGTCGTTGATTTTACCGATTGATATGACATCCAGGCCATTTTCTTTCAGCGCATCCAGCGCAGTCTTCCCGAATGGCTTTACTGCATAGTCATGACGGTTGCTTGTTCTTTTGAATTCTCCCTTCTTTTTCCCCACATAAGGTCTTGCTATGACGCGCCCGACTTTCCACTCGTCCCTCATGGTCAGCTCCCTGGCTATCTCACAGCAGCGGTACAGCTCCTGCAGGTCAAAGGTTTCTTCATTGCCGCAGATCTGAAGCACAGAGTCTGCGGATGTGTAGACGATCATATGGCCGGTCGCAATCTCTTCTTCTCCAAGTTCGTCCAGAATCACCGTGCCGCTCTCACTCCGGTTTCCGATGACCTTGTGACCGGTACGTTTCTCAAGTTCTTCAATCAGCTCTTTTGGAAAGCCGGTTTCTGTGAATGTAATAAACGGTTTTTCTGTCCTGAGTCCCATGATTTCCCAGTGGCCGGTCATGGTGTCTTTACCCCTGCTGCATTCATTCAGCTTTGTATAATATGCCAGCGGATGCTGTACAGGAGGAACCTGTGCAAGAGGATGCAGATTCCCGATCCCCAGCTTTCCAAGATTCGGAATATGAAACTGCTTCACACTCCGGGAAATATGTCCAAGCGTGTCAGCGCCCGCATCCTGATACTCTGCCGCATCATCGGCCGCCCCCACTCCCAATGAATCCACAACAATTACAAAAATTCTCTGATATTTGCTCATCGTAACCTCCTTTTCTGTATCAAATGTCTTCTTTCCTAATACTATACTAGTACATCGTAAAATAATTAACTGCCACATAAGCCGACCTGAATTTCCGATAGTACTGCTCCGCAAGCCTCAGCGTAGCCCACTACGCTTGCGTTTGTGGAGCAGCACTCTCGAAAATTTATCTCAGCTTATGAGTCAGTTACTTGTTTTACGATGTACTAGATTAGCCGGACCGAATCCCACAGGCAGCAATTCTTCCAAGGAATGGATTTCATAATGTTCCGTATCCAGAGCCAGAATAATCTGAAACTGGTCCGGCTGGCAGAATTCCATCATTACCTGCCGGCATACACCGCAGGGAGCGGTCAAATCCGTTACGATTCCATTCATTCCTCCCACAATACAGATTGCCTCAAACTTTCTTATCCCCTCACTTACAGCCTTAAAAAATGCCGTCCGCTCCGCACAGCAGCTGGGGGAATACGCTGCATTTTCAACATTACAGCCCTGGTAGATACGGCCGTCTTCCGTCAGAAGGGCCGCTCCTACTCTGAAGCCGGAATAGGGGGCATACGCATTCCCCATTGCTTCCATCGCCTGTTCAATCAATCTCTTCACCGGCACCATCCCATTTCACACTCCTTATGGTCTATACGTAAACCTTTTTAATCTGTGTTCCTCACTACTTAACATCTATGATTTAGATGCATTGTACACGCTCTGGTCCTCTTTTATCAATTCTTTCACAGCCTCTACTGCAACGCGGATTGCCGCGTCCGTGTCATGGACAACCGGATTATCCAGTCCCTGCTTTGCCCTCTCCTGGTTTGCCATTACAAGGAATACCGACCCTGCCCTCACCCCCAGATAAGAGGCTGCTATAAACAATGCCGCAGACTCCATCTCCGAAGCCTTGCAGCCCAATTTCACCCATGCATCCCATTTGGCTGTAAGTTCATAGCCCACAGGCTTTGTCTCAGGTGAGTGCTGGCCGTAAAATGAGTCTTTGCACTGTACCACACCTACGTGGTAAGTCTTTTCCAGTCTTTGCGCTGCTCTCACGAGAGCATTCGTCACCCCAAAGTCCGGCACTGCCGGAAATTCTATGGGTGCATATTCTTTACTTGTTCCTTCCATGCGGATTGCCCCGTTTGCAATGACAAGGTCTCCGCTTTTTACATCAATATCCATTCCCCCGCTGGTTCCGATCCTGATAAATGTATCTGCACCGGCCATTACCAATTCTTCTATGGCAATCGCAGCAGACGGTCCTCCGATCCCGGTAGACGTCACACTGACCTTTACGCCGGCCAGTGAACCTGTGTAGGTGATGTATTCTCTATTATCAGCAATCAGTACAGGATTATCCAGGTATCCTGCAATGGAGGCACAGCGTTTCGGGTCACCCGGCATAATCACATACCTTCCCACATCTCCTCTGCCAATCTGAAGGTGATATAATTTTTCTTCATTTTCAGAATAATTGATCATAATTTCAGCCCTTTCCTATCCTTTCCGTTTGTCATAGTTCAGACAAGTCTTAACTGTTACTCCCGTTTTACTATTTTATGAATTCTCCTGCACACTGCATCTATTATTATAATAACAGATACAGTCCCTTCCTGCTTTTTTGGCATCATACAATGCCTGATCCGCATATTTCAGCGCCACCTCAAAACTGTCCAGTTCCTCAAGACTGCCCCTCCATACGCCAATGCTGACAGTCACCCTGCCGTTTTTGGCATCCGCTCTGGGCAGGCCGGCTTTTGCGATCCTTTTCTGCAGTTCTCCGGCAAAATCTCCGGCCTCCTGGGCTTCACAGAACTTAATAGCAAGAAATTCTTCTCCTCCATACCGAACCGCTATCATCCCGTTTTCCTGGGAATAGGTTCTGATCACAGCCCCCATCTGTTTCAGGCATTCATCTCCATTTAAATGGCCGTAAGTATCATTATACTGCTTAAAATAATCGATATCCAGCATTAATAACACTGCATGCATCCGGCTCTTTTGATAGGATTCAAAAAGCCCGCGCACATTTTCGATCAGATACCTGCGGTTATACAGCCCTGTCAGCTGATCCGTGCAGGCCATCCTGTTCAGCATCACATTAGCCTTTTCTATTTCCCTGTACTGCTTTGCAATTGTCTCCCTGTCGCGGTATGTTACCGCCATGCTCTGGTAACTCCGGATCGAGATAAACAATGCCAGAACCGTCGTAAATGAACTGTTAATCAGATCTGCAGTAAAGTGGGGTGATGCGGTAAATGCGAGCATTCCCGTCAACACGCTCCATGAACCCCCGAAGATCAGAATGCTTTCCAGCGGCGGCTGAAGCATCACTGCCGCCAGAGTCGGAACCAGATAGCAATAGATAACAATTCCCATTCCATTTCTCTTATCGAGAAGGGTTATACCGATAACCCAGGCATATAAAATCACTACGTAGAGCCTTCTGATCCACAGGTATTCCCGATACTTCTTTTTCTTCACAAGAGAGGCATGAACAGGTAGGATACTGACTGTTGAAAGAAAAAGCATCACATACATAAAAAAATACCGGGCTGATTCTGAATCAGCAAAAGGCCCTCCTGCTTTGCATGCTGAAACCAACAGCATGCAGAGCTGAGTGCCTGCTACAATCACGGCAATGTTCCGTTCCGTTTTATACACCTTTTGAGGAAAATATTCACGGAAACCCAGTTTCTGATCCGGTGTCAGTATGGGACCCGGCTTTTTGAAAAATATGCCAGCCTTCATTCAGTATGCCTCCACATGCCATAATACTTTTTACATACCCAATGGCATTTCCCACCCTCGCTGCTATGAAGGATATAGTGATATTTTAACACGAAATACGGTTTTTCTCTACCATAATTACAGGATTTACATTTCTGGACAGACACAGCGTTACTGTGCACATCCGAAGGGTATGCACAGTAACGAAACAGCCGCCGCTTTTCATCCCCCAGTCAGGAAGTCTGGCTGACAATTTTTCTGCCGATCGGATAAAACCAGCGAAATAAAGGGATAGCCATAAGCTATCCCTTTATTTCGCGTCCCTGTCCGCCGCCAAAACTAAACTTTTTAACTAATCTCCGATTTATTTTAAGCGCTCTTTCAGTCTGTCCTCAGCCTTTGTAAATTCACAGTTGAATGCTTCTTCTTCCAGTTTTTCCAGTGTACTTAAGTTGTTCTCATGCTGTTCTTTATCCCACTCTTCTGCAAATGCGCCGCCCTTGATTCCTTCGTACTGTTTCTTCAGAAAATTCCGTATCTCGGTCGTGTCCACTTTTTGAAATCCGGTCAGCTGTCCATACTGACTGGTGTGAGAGTGATAGGGGAGCTGACGGAAAAATCCTACTTCGGCTGCCTTTTCCATCATAACCGCCGGTTCTTTGGAGAGATACATTTCCATCAATACAGCTTCCTCCGGATGCCCCATTTCTACCTGAAGTTTGAATGCCTCCATAAATACGTTGTAAATGATCGGCCAGGTTCCCTGCTCTGCCATGAGATCGAGACAGGTCTCGTCGTCGAACGTTACCTCGATAGCGCCCTTTCTTGTGGCTCCGATTGCTTTACACAGCGCTTTTCCATATTCCAGGGCCATTCCTGACGCGTCCTGATGGACGCCTACAAATGCCGGAGCTCCTTCCCCCTGCTCATACAGTTCGCGCACGCCTTTTCCAATCATTCTCGGAGCTGCCATGACAACATCCAGATCCGCCGCCGGTTTAATCCTGTGGAATGTAATATTGTATGCGGAAGCAAAGTTCACAATATTACCGGCTTCCAGATTCGGAGCAATCTGTTCTTCGTAAATCTCCGGAGCCACCTCATCCGGAAGCAGCAAGAAGATAATGTCCGCCCGCTTCGCTGCCTCATCAATCGGATATACCATAAATCCATCCTCATTTGCCTGATCATAGGACTCGTCATGACGGCTGCCAACGATCACATTCTTTATACCGGAGTCTCGCATGTTGAGCGCCTGGCTCCGTCCCTGGTTTCCATAACCGATGATTGCAATGGTCTTGTCGATCACAAGCCCCAGATCTGCATCTTTGTCATAATAAATATTTGCCATAATTCTCTCTCCTTTATGTATACATTATTCTGCCGCTATGCTGCAGATCTGCCCGCAGGGCATGAGTTACAGGGTACCCTTGGGTATGCTTTATTCTGCAGTTTACAGCGAATCCATCTGCTGGGTATGAATTAAGCGTGCCCGTTAGGTACATGTTTTAGACATCAGTCATCAGATGTCTGTTCTCTAATGCTAGGGTAACATCAGAATCTCTTTTCGTCAACATCATTTTGTATTTTCTGTATATTTCAACAATGTTTACTATACAATTTTATATAATCTGCACAACCCTTTTTTCTGACACACAAAAGTCTTCCTTTAATTTTTAATAAATTAAAAACAGGCACCATTTCTGATACCTGCTTCCTGTTAATCCGGACTTTCGTCCAGTGAAAGTTCTTTCCATTTGTCCAGCGAATCCGCAACCGCCTGCGTCATGGCCTTTTTGTCCCTGTGCATCAGCGCTTCCAGAATCTTATCATGATTTTCTGTAACGATCTTTGAATAATCCCGGTTGGAGATCATAAGCGACGGTTGGAACATTTCCATAATACTGTTTCCGATGCTGGCTACAAAAGGATTGTGCGTGCTCTTGTAGATCTCCGCGTGGAATACCATATCGTTTTCCACTGTCGCCCATCCCTTGTTGAAATCACTTTTTGTTTTCATGTGAATATCTTTTAAACGCTCAATATCTTCCTCATCCGCATTATCAATGGCCAGGAGACTGGCAGATGTTTCGATCATCTTGCGGAATTCCACCAGTGCATCCTTACTCTCCGCTTTACTCATCAGGATCATCTGAAAAATAAGCGGATTCATAACAGAAGCATCCACGCTGCTGCATATGCGGCTTCCGTTCCCCTTACAGATCTCCACAACCCCCAGGGCCTCCAGCATCTTAACAGCCTCACGAATGCTGGATTTGCCGACACCAAAACGTTCAGATAATTCTGCTTCTGAAGGCAGGAAATCGCCGGGCTTTAATTCCCCGCTGATCAGGCCTTCCTTGATCTTTTCCACCACCATTTTTGATAAAGACTGCTTGGGAACCGGGGTCAGCCAGTCTGATTTTTTCTGTTCCATCCTATGTTTCCTCCTCCGGCAATATCAGCTTTGCTCTAGTGTACCGCCGCAATGAGAGACAGTGCACCGGTACATCGTAAAATATGGTTTTAGTTTACCCTTTTCCTGCCCCCGCTGTCAAATCTTATTTCATTATTCAAAGCCCCTGGTCCGCTCTACGACACTTCCCCTTTTCGCCAGAACATGCCTGCTCTGTATGTTGCCGGTTACCGTGTTAAGGTAATTCAAAAGTCCGATGAATGCAAGGATCACGACAATTCCGATTCCCACCTCCATCATATTTCCCTGGGCTTTTTCTACCGACTCCATCTCCTCTATCTTGGATTCCCAGGAAAAACTCTTTGCATGGGGATCCGCCTGCAGAAGGCCGAGTATTTCCTCCTCTGCAGCCTTACTATATTCTTCTTGGTAACGGACAGCCGCTTTATATACAAATGCATCTGGGATAAACTCCTTTGCCGCTTCATCGCTGATAATGATAGTCGGAGGATAGCCAATCAGCGCGCCCGCATAATACGTTTGATCTGTCAAGCCGGCAATCTCAAATGTCCGGGAATTCTGTACATCGGCATACTCCGCGCAGGTCACTGTTTTCCCCTGCAGGTCAATTGTCTGGAAATCCAGTCCGTCCCTATATAAAATACAGGTTCTGCCGCCTAAAAATTTTGCTTTATCGATCGGAAATTCCAGCGTACGGTTAAGATAGTCAAATTCTTTCTCGTTAATTCCAATCAGGAAGGAGCCAAAATTCTCCGGATGGTTTTTGTACTCCTCAATGTCATTCTCATAAGGAATTGTCATCCACATATCGTAAAATTCCTGCATCCAGACATCTGCAAAATCCGGTTCCCAGGGAACCATAATCTCGGCGCTCAGCGCAGGCATCACCGCTTTTACATTCTGGTTATCCCGGATCTCCCTGATCCCCATAATTGTAATAGTCGCCCCGCTCCATACTCTCCCCCAGGTAAGCGCCCCTCTCCACCTATAAAGTATACCTTCCCCCCTTCCTCAAATCAGTTCTTCTCCTCCAGCGCTTTGATTCCCTGCAGTAACATCCAGCAGATCGGGGTCTCAATTCCCAGTTCTTTTCCCATCCGTACCATACCTCCTGCAAACATATCGATCTCCGTCTTGTGTCCTGCCTCCAGATCCTGAAGCGTAGAAGGCTTATTATCATATGGAATTCTGCAGACCGTATCGTACTGCTTTCTCATCTGCTCTTCCGTTATAACGATTCCTTTTGCTGCCGCAACTGCCTGAACTTCCTTCATTGCCGCCCAGCGGATTTCATTGGCCGGTTCGCTGCTACGGAATGCCCCGAAGGGAATCCCCAGCAGTGCACAGGTCAGGTTCTCCCCGACATTGCACATATATTTAAACCAAAGCCCCCACATCATATCTTTTTCTACCTTATATGGGATATCACAGTGTTCCATCAACTCACTGACCGCCTTTACCCGTTCTGTCTGGACAGTATTTTCTGATTCGCCGAAATACACCTTGCCCCAATAAGGGTCAAAGTCAGCCCTGCCATTCTTCATGACAATGGACATTCTCATATATGAATAGAGTACATGATTCCATCCATAGACGGCTGCCACCTTTTCTTCGCTCTCCACACCATTCATAACACAGAGTATCTGCGTCCTGTCACCCACAAAATTTCTGATATCCTCTATGGCCTGCTGCAGCCCCATATCCTTCACTGCCATGATAATCAAATCCGTCTCACGGCCTTCTTCCGGAGTGCAGATTGGGAAATGATAATTCACACCATTCACCGTGACACCCCGATTTTCGAGACGCTCTTTCCGCTTCCCCTGTGCGATTACGCAAAAGTTGTCTTTTCCCAGATGCTCCTCAAGTCTTGGCGCAAAAAACACCCCCATGGCTCCAAGTCCGATCAGTGCCACATTCTTTATTTGCATCTAAAATGCCTCCTTTTTCTTGCAATTACCTTCCTTAATACTATATATGCGGTTTTCACGAAAATCAAGCATTTGCAGACCTATGTTCTATATTAGTGCCAAAAGCGTTACTGTTCATGCCCCAGCCAACATCTAAATCGGGAGTTAGTGACGCGCTTTAGTCGCGGTACGGATGGGGACGCTCCATAAAGGGATAGCCGAAAACCTCCCGGAGAACATCCATGTCCTTTCAAAAACGCGGCCGCGGACCTAAGAAATTCTAGGCGGGAAACAGCCCTGAAAATGGAGCACCACTGACACATCACGAGAAATCCGATGATTTCTCGCGCTGGGTCAGCTGATTTTTGGATTCGGAATCCAAAAATCTCTCCATTTTCAGGGCTGTTTCCCACCAAGAATTTCTAAGGTCCGCTTTGAGCGTTTTTGAAAGGACATGGATGTTCTCCGGGAGGTTTTCGGCGATCCCTTCATGGAGCTGGTTCATCCGGCCGGCAGGAAAAGGACACGTTCCTAAGGTGGGGCCTCAAACGAGGGCAGCGTATGGATATAGAATTGGCGGGACTTTTTTGTCCCCAGTAGGTGTACATAAGCAAGGGGATACGGCTTACAGTTAATATACACCTTGAAGATGAAAAGATACGCATAGCCAATCCACATCCGTTGCCCTGGCCGAGGATCCCACCCGGTTGGCGAGCTTTCCTGCCGATTGGATGAGCCAGCTTTATGACAGGGAGGCCGGGGAGGCGCTGGGGCTGTATATGCCGTTGCGAAATGCTGGAGTGCGCTTAGTGATTCTTGAACAGCCGCTGCCGGATAGGCGGGGAACAACTTGATCTCCAAATCAAGTTGTTGCTGAACCCAGCGCGGGAAATCATCAGATTTCCCGTGATGTGTTCAGCGTACCCGCCTATCCGGCAGCGGCTGTTCTAGAAACACTTAGCAGCACGGGTGCATATCGCAACGGCATATACAGCCCCGGCACCTCCCCGGCCTCCCTGTCATGAAGCGTCCCCGTCCGTCGACAAGTCTAAAGCTTGCCGACTAAATCCCGATTTAGATGTTGGCTGGAACGTGAAAAGTAAGATCTGAACAGTAACTCAAAAGCTTGACAGTTTATACTGTAACTGTTATGATTACAGTATAAACTGTATTTCTTTTCATTACAGAAGGAGGTGAAATAGCCATGAAAAAAAGAAACACGGTCTTAGCCGTTCTGTTAAGCGCATCCTTTCTGCTGACAGCGTGCCAGAATATCACAGAACCGGCTGCCGAAAACCCCGCGGCAAATACCAACTCAGATACTTCCGGCTTTGAGAATATGAAAGTCCGGAAACTGGACGGAACAGAAACAGATATGAACAGTATCCTTAGCAACGCAGAGCTTACAGTCTTTAATATCTGGGAACCCTCCTGCGGCTCCTGTCAAAGCGAAATGGAGGCTCTCGCAGCGCTTGGAGATCAATATTCCGGCAGGGGTGTCCAGATCATAGGGATCATAAAGGGGGTTACCCAAAAAAGGGATGAAGAGGCTCTTGCGGTCATTTCCGAGACCGGTGCACATTATATCCAGCTGCTGGATTCCGAAGAACTTGAAAAAATGATGCCCGGCCTTTATGAAGAGACTCCGTCAACCGTTCTTTACAGCAGGGACAAAGAGCAGCTGGGGACTGTATATGCAGGTGCCCGGGATGAAGATTACTGGGGAAAGGAAATCGAAAAATATCACAGCAAAGTCTGTGAAAATGATCATCCTGCAGATTGTGCTGTCGGGTGAACGCCCTGGTAGCAGCAGGCTGCTGCTTTCCACAAACCTCCGGACCACTGCCGGCTTCACCGGCTTTTGTCCGGAGGTTTTTTATACTGCATTCAGCCTTATTTCCCCACCCAAACGGCATGCACCTTATTTTTCTACTGTGAATACAATAAAACCAGGCAAACTGCGCCGGTACACAAACTATGTAATCAACCAGAATCTTAACTGATCAAGGAGGAATAGATCATGCCCGCTACCCTTAATGGAACCGTATTTCGCGACCTGAATCATGAAGGTCAGTACGTCCCCGGCTCACCAGGTATCTCCCAGGTGGTCCTCGTACTTTTTTCAGATTCTGCCTCTGGCCCCTTCTGTGCATCAACAGTCACAGATTCAGACGGCCGATACTCTTTTACAGTCACAGACCCGGGAACTTATACTGTCTATGAAACTGGAGTACAGTCCGGAAACTGCCCGCCCTCTAACGCAGGACAGCCCGCCGGTTACACATTTTCCAACACCCCCAGAAAGCAGACCGTCATGGTCAGTGCCGGTCAGATTAACAATCACGAAAATATTGACAATTTGAACTTCAGCCATGACTCGCAGAGTGCTCCTTATCCCTGCGGCAGAGAAATGATCCTTTTTGAGGGCAGGCCCACCATGCGTCACACCGTCGATCTGATCACCGGTGCATCCCTCCTGCAAGGCCCTCTGTCTAATAATGGGTCCGTCAATGCGATAGGTTTCAGCACAATTGATTATCATGTCTACGGATATGACCAGTCAAACAACACCATTGTCCGGGTGGATAATAATGGCGAAGTGGTTCTGCTCAATCCCCGCCCCGCCGGCATGCCTGCTGCCCCTTATTCCGCCGGCACAATGGATATGGCGGGGTTTTTTTTTTTCTTCTTTCCTTGGACGATTATCATGTCTACGGATAGGCCCAGTCAAACAACCCCATTGCCCGGGGGGATAATAATGGCGAAGTGTTTCTGCTCAACCCCCGCCCCGCCGGCATGCCTGCTGCCCCTTATTCCGCCGGCACAATGGATATGGCGGGTTTCTATTATCTCTACGTTCCTGGAACCAGCCGTTTCTATACTGTCGACCTGCGCACAGATTCTCTTACATTCTTAAAGCTTGTAGATCCAGCTAACGGCTTTACGGAACAGACCTCCAATTACGGCACACCCTTATCCGCCCCTCTTACCATCGGTGACTGGGCATTCAGCCCTGCAGACCAGCGGTTGTATGGTGTGGAGAGAGACGGCGCCGTATACCGGATTGATGAGTACACCGGAACCGTAACGCCTCTGGAAACAACCGGCCCTAATCCCGGTGATACCTTTGGCTCTGTAGTAATAGACGGCAGCGGGAACCTCTATGCGGTCAGCAATGGGGACGGCACCATTTACCGTTACCGGATCAGCGGAGATACCGCAGCGGGCGCACGTTTTTCAATGACACCGGTGGATGCATTCAATGACGGCGCCCTCTGTCCCTATGCAGTCATTGAGCTGGATTATGGTGACGCACCGGACGCAGGCGGAGGAGGAACAGGAAGCTATAATACCCTGCTTACAAGCAACGGCCCGCGCCACGGCACCGGAAGCCCCCTGTATTTAGGAACACAGGTGACATCCGAAGAAGACGCTTATCAGAATGCCACCGCTACCGGCGATGATCTGTATCATGGGATTCAGGATGACGGCCTGTCTATCCCTCTGCCCATGCTGGCAGTGGCGGCCCTGAATTACTCTCTATCTGTCACTGCTACAAATTATACTAGCGAAACGGCTTATCTGTATGGATGGATTGATTTTAACAAAAACGGGTTGTTTGAAGCCTCCGAGGCGGCGCCCGTGCTTATTGTTCCGGCCTATTCAGGAACCGGCCAGTATACCCTAGATTTTGCAATTCCCGCCGGTACTGTTATAAGGCCCGACCATACCTTTGTCAGACTGCGTCTTACCACAGAGCTTCTGACAGATACGGGGCTGGAAACGCAGGATACCCGAAGCGTAGGCCCTGCCGCTGACGGCGAAGTAGAGGATTATATTCTCAAAATCGGCACCACTACGGATGTGGCGCTCACAAAAACTGCCGACAGAGACGTACTGGTTACAGGAGATCTCATTCATTACACAATCACCATCACAAATCACGGCCCGGAAACGGCACTGGATGTCATACTGGAAGATTTGATTCCGCCGGAGATCACCAATCCCATGTACAGTCTGGATCAGGGTCCACTGGATTACTGGCCGGGAACCCTTGCGCTCGGCGATATGCCGCCCGGCCAGGTCATCACAGTTGTGATCCAGGGTGTCTTCGATGGCTCCACAATGGGACCGGTCGTAAACACGGCATCCGTCACCTCTCATTCCGAAGACTCTGATCCGGTCAACAACTCGGATACTGTGATTACTCCAGTCAACCGGGCCGCCAGCCTTGTCATTGAAAAAACGCCTGACAAAGATCCTGCTGTGATAGGAGAAAGCCTCACATTTAACATCTCAGTAACTAACAATGGCCCCGATGCCGCCGAAAATGTCATCATGTATGACATTGTTGAAACAGATTTTGAAAGTCCTGAGTATTCCCTGGACAACGGCGCCACCTGGTATCCATGGCATGGCCAGCTTTTCGCAGGAACACTGGATGCCGGATTTGTTTACACATTTCTGCTTCGAGGAACCGTTCTTTCCGGAATCTCTGATGCACTCACTAACACGGCCTCTGTCACCAGCGATACCGATGACCCGGATCCGGATGACAATACCGTTACCATTATCGTCCCCAAGTCTTCGTCCGCGGACCTGTCCGTGGTGAAAACCGGTGTACCAAACCCAGTGGCTGCGGGGCAGACATTAACCTATATTATAACTGTAACCAACAGCGGCCCTTCCCCGGCACAGGATGTTGAGATAACCGATGCGCTTTCTGCCGATCTATTGAATGCGGAATATTCTACGGATCAGATCAGCTGGCTTGCGTGGAACGGAGGCCATATGGTGGGAATTCTGGAAGCAGGTGCCGTTTATACGCTGTATCTGCGTGCATCCGTCAGTCCTGATGCAGTGCCGGGAACGCTTTCCAATACTGTGAATGTCGCCTCGCAGACGCCGGACCCGGATCCGGGCAATAACGAATATACGGAAGTAATAACGCTGGAAGGCACTGCAGATCTCAGCGTTACGAAAACAGCGTACCCTGATACCGCAATATCAGGTGAAAAACTGACCTATACCATTCTTGTTACGAATAAAGGTCCCTCGGATGCAGTCAATATCGTAATATCAGATATGCTCCCTCCTGGCCTGGAAAATGCGCAGTACTCCGTAGACGGAATCAATTTTCTGCCTTGGAACGGACAGTACAATCAGATATCTCTGTCCGCTGACGGCACTATTACCCTGACGATCCTCGCGGATGTTTCCCTTTCCCAGACAGAAGACCTGTTCAACATGGCCTCAGCCTTCAGCGATACCTTTGACCCGAATACGGATAATAACACAGATACTATCATAACGCCTGCTGACGCCTTCGCAGACCTGCAGATTGTAAAAACAGGTCCTGACTCAGCGGCTGCCGGTGAGGCTGTCATATATACACTCACCATTACAAACAATGGCCCCAGCAGAGCAGTGAATATTAATATAACAGATCTCCTTCCGGCAGCAGTCATGGATCCGGATTTCACCTTAAATGGTATCTATACAGGCGTATGGAATGGCAGTTATTTCCTGGCATCCCTGGATCCGTCTGAATCAGCGGAGTTGGTTATCACAGGAACACTTAGCCCTTTTGCATCAGGAACTCTGGTAAATGGTGCCTCCGTATCTGCCTCCACACCGGATCCGGATCTCACAAATAACACCTCTGAAACGACGGCAGCGATCACAGCCTTCGCAGATATTTCGGTTATAAAAGCGGCCTCTCCTTCCCCGGCCATAGCCGGAGAATACCTGATTTATACCATTGTGGCGAGCAATGCAGGCCCATCTGCCGCTGAGAGCGTGGTCTTGGAAGATACGATTCCTTCCGGACTCTCCGGGCTGGAATACTCCACAGATGAACAGAACTGGAGGCCCTGGGTCTCTTCCCTTACAATCGGTACAATTGATCCCGGAGTGCCAGTCATTATTTATATCCGGGGAACAGTAGCTGCATCCGCCTCAGGGCTGGTTACCAATACCGTGTCCATATCATCCCAGACGCCGGATCCGGATCCGGATAACAATACGTCTGCCGCTACAACACCTGTCGAGACCTCCGCAGATCTTTCCATTGTAAAGACTGCAGCCCCGAGTACCGCAGTACCGGGCAGCCTTCTTTCCTATACCGTGTCTGTCTCTAATGCCGGTCCCTCCGATGCCCGGAATGTACAGTTGATAGATCCCATATCTTCGCTGTTATCTTCCGTTGAATACTCGGTTGACAACGGGGAAAACTGGGCCCCATGGCAGGGAACGTTCAATCTGGGAACACTCGAAGCCGGAACCGGCGCTATCATATTAATACGAGGGAATCTGAGCAGCGCAGCAACGGGCACCATAGAAAATATAGCCATCATCAGTTCTACAACTCCGGATCCCGATCCGGATAATAACTCTTCCACCCTATTTACGCCGATACAGAGTTCTGCCGATCTATCTGTTGTAAAATCTGCAGATCCGATTCCTGCAGTACCGGGACAGTACCTGACCTACACGGTTACCGTCCGCAATGCCGGGCCGGAGACGGCACGGGATGTCTCGTTGTTTGACACACTGCCGGCAGAGCTGTCTCAGCCGTTATTTTCAACAGACGGAGGCACTGCCTGGAATCCATGGTCCAGCCCATATATCATAGGGACATTGGACAGCAATGCCGATGCTGTCATTCTGCTGCGCGGCATACTGGGCGCATCCACTGCCAAACTTCTAACAAACGAGGCATTTGTTTCCTCTTCCACTCCGGATCCTGACCCGGATAATAATACGTACAGTCTTCTGACACCGGTCGGGGCTTCGGCTGATATCTCAGTCACGAAAGCTGCATCACCGGTTCCTGCAGTCCCGGGCTCGCTGATTACCTACTCCATACAGGTTGCCAACGCAGGACCGGATGCCGCCGATCAGATTGTCCTGACGGACCTTCTGTCTGCAGAGATTCAAAATCCGGAGGCCTCTCTAAACGGAGACTCCTACTCCACATGGGACGGTTCGCTGAATATCGGCAGCCTGGAAGCTGCCCAAAGCGCCCTCGTTACGATTCGGGGAACAATTGCTGTTGATGCTGTCACACCGATATATAACAAAGCTTCTGTGTCCTCCGATACGCCGGATCCTGTTCCGGATAATAACACGGCTGAGCTGGAGACGCCGCTTGCTCCTTCAGCGAATCTATCCGTCACTAAAAGCGGAAGTCCCAATCCGGCCGTTCCAGGAGAACCTGTAACCTACACGCTGGCCATACGCAATGCAGGTCCCTCCCAGGCCAGCGGCATCATTGTGATTGATGCGGTTTCCAGTCTTCTGGGGCAGGCAGAATACCGCACAGATGATGCCTCCGGCTGGGAACCGTGGACCGGAACCTGGCAGCTCTCTTCCCTGGAGCCGGGCAGTTCTGCCGTACTGACGATCCGCGGCACATTAAGTGCATCCGCCACAGGAGTGCTTACAAACACCGCTGTCGTTACCTCCTCCACCTCAGACCCCGACCCGTCAGATAACCGGGATACGGAGGAACTGCAGATCACACCGTCTGCTGATCTTTCCGTCACAAAATCCGCCAGCCCTGTGCCGGCAGTGCCCGGCGGCCTGGTAGTCTACACACTGACCGCATCCAACGCCGGACCTTCCGATGCCGCAAACGTTACTCTGAAGGATACACTTTCTGCGCAGCTGACCGGCCAGGAATACTCTGCCGACAATGGCCGTACCTGGAATGAATGGAACGGCTCCTTTACGCTCGATCAGCTAAGCGTCGGAATGACCTACACGCTGCTCCTTCGTGGCCTGCTCACAATCCAGAATCCGGGTGTACGGGAACTCTTAAATACAGTTTTCATAGACAGCGATACCCCAGACCCTGATCCAGATAATAACTCCGTTATCATCATAACACCTGTCAGAGCAACGGCTGACCTTGCGATTCGTAAAACAGCTTCACCTTCTCCTGTATCGCCGGGGGAACCCCTCACTTATGATATCTCTGTTAACAACCTGGGCCCGGATGCGGCCGAGAACGTGCTTATCACAGATGCTGCCATATTAAATGAACTGGAGAATCCTCTGTATTCCACGGATGGCGGACTAACTTGGAGCAAATGGAGCGGTTCTTTCTCCGTCGGTACTCTGCAGCCAGGGAGTGATTTTTCCGCCCTGCAGATAAGAGGCGCCGTCCCCGAAGGAAGAACGGCTGTCCTGAACACCGCAGCGGTCAGCAGCACGACTTCAGATCCGGATTCAGGCAATAATACGGTTTCTATCACAATACCTGTGATTCCATCGGCGGACCTTTCAATCACTAAAGAAGCCGCACCGTCACCTGCCATTCCCGGGGAAACACTGACTTATACCATAACGCTGGAAAACCACGGACCCGGGAACGCCCGGAATATCACACTGATTGATCCCGTTCCTGCACAGCTTATGAATGCTGTGTTCTCGGTCAACCAGGGGCAGACCTGGCAGACCTGGCAATCACCTTACCAGGCTGAGAACCTCGCAGCCGGAGACAGTATTGTGGTCCTCATTCGGGGAACACTAAATAAAACTGTATCCGGCGCCATCATAAATACGGCGGCAGTCACCTCATCTACACCTGACCCTGATCCAACAAACAACACTGCAACTGAGAAGACATCCGTTGAGGACACGGCGGATCTGTCAATCACCAAACTGGCCCATCCCAATCCTGCCGTTCCCGGCCAATACCTGACGTATTCCATCCTTGTTTCAAACGCCGGTCCTGCAGATGCGCTGAATGTATTATTAACTGATCCCGCAGTAAACGCTGAATATTCCCTTGATTCCGGCATACACTGGCTGCCCTGGACCGGTTCGTACACCCTGGGAACCGTTTATACAGGCACCGTAATCAGGCTTTTGCTGCGCACGCTTCCTGATGCGGATAACACCGGTGTACTCAGCAACACTGCCGGTGTGACATCATCCACACCAGACCCCGAGCCCGATAACAATACGGTTACCGTAGACACACCCATCGCGGAAACAGCCGATCTGAAACTGAAGAAAACCTCGGATATCACTTACGCAGTTTTGGGCGACACGGTCACTTATCAGATCCATGTCTCAAACCTGGGGAATATAGATGCAGAAAATGTAATGCTCCGGGATGATCCTCCGGAAGGACTGGAGAACCTGGAGTATTCCACCGACAATGGAGATACCTGGAACCGCTGGAGCAGTCCTTACGCCATCGGAACCATACCAAATCATGAATCACGGATGATTCTACTGAAGGGGACCGTGACGGCAGCAACCGGAAGCATTGTAAATATGGCTTATGTAACCAGTGATACTCCCGATCCGGACCACAGCAACAACAGCGGCTATTCCAGTATCGATGTAGGCAATGTACCGTCCGCTGACCTGGCAGTTACCAAAAAGGCGCACTGCCGGACCGTGTGCCCCGGAAGATTTATAGAATACTGTATCACCGTAACCAATCTGGGCCCGGATATGGCAAAAGATGTTATTATTACCGATCTGCTTCCGACCGCCATTTTTGAACCGCGCTATTCTTTGAATAACGGCCATACCTGGCAGCCCTGGACAGGGCAGCTTATGATAGGAAGCCTGGCTGACAAAGACACCGTAACACTATTTCTAACCGGCAAGATAGATTGCTGCGCCCACGGTACTATCACAAATACCGTTACCGTATCCGGCTCCGTACAGGATCCAAATCCGGAAAACAACAGAGCAGACGCTGCTGTAACCGTATGTAGTAATTAAACATTTCAGTTCACAGTTTCGTAACAATTTATTTATTAAAAACTTACGCAAAATAAATGATTTGTTACCATTATGTAACAATAAGGCACTTTTTATTTTACATTTCAATGCAAAATGTTATTATTGTCCTACTTTAAGATTACAAAAGATGAGGAATAAGAGATGATGACCAATAAAATAGGCAGTAACATCAGGGCGCTGAGGAAAAAGAATTACCTAACCCAGGAGCAATTGGCAGAAACGCTGAATATGACACGCCAAACGCTCTCCAACTACGAACTAGGAAAACGGATTCCTGATATTTATGAATTGATACGAATTGCAGATTTATTTCATGTCTCTTTAGACGAAATGGTCGGAAGGAATCCAAATAATTACAAAAACAAGGACTGCGGTTTATAATCGTAGTCTTTGTTTTATTTATACCATAAATGACTGATCAAAATATCCTAAAGTTTGACGGCAATATGGCAATTGCCTGGAGCGGAAGCCTTGACTTTACCGTAGAACGTTCCGGTAAAACACTGCTTGGTTCTGCTGCTTCCGGGGAGGGACTGGTAAATGTGTATAAGGGAACAGGAAAAGTACTGCTTGCCCCTGTAAACAGGCCGGTCGTCTAAACAAAAGAATTGCACAGCCATCACAGAAAGCACATCAGAAATGGTGTGCTTTCTATTCTATCTGCTAAAATTCAGAAAAGCGGCTGCATCATGAGCAAAACCTCTCCAAAATAAGATCCAGTACACCTGAGGCGGCCCTTCTCCCTTCCAGGCCGCCGCTTGCCCAGCGTGCTTCCTTTACCAGCCATTTATACGATGTCAGCCGGCCTTTCTTTGCCGATATATCAACCTCTCCTGTCGAAAATGTCACCGCAGTATCCCGTTCTGCCTTTCCGCTTCCACACTGAAAAGACGGGATTCCCCTTCCCCCGCTTGAATTAAAATTATAGGCCCCCTTGTGCATGTGCCCGCATAAATAAAAATCAATATTATAGTCGTTAAAATTCTTCCAAATAAACTGCTGGTCATTCTCTGTAAACCAATTGACCGGGTGATGGCCTGCAGCAATATTAATACACTTTTCCTGATCTTTTAACTTTCTGATTTCCTGATAAAAAGATCCTTTTTCAAGGATAAGCTTACCTTCGTCCTCATCAGTTCCGGACGTAAAGGCCGTATTTATTAAAAATACATTAAACTTATCTTTTGTAATTGTTTTATATATATATTGAGCCTCCTCATTTTTTATTTTTCTATAAAATATATTATATTTGCTGAAATCCTTCTGTAATTGCCTAATATTGTCCTTTCCAAACTCAAATCCTCTTTTTCTTGTTTCCGCCACCGCAAGATCCCTGGAGTGAGACCTGGCCAGGTCATGATTCCCCGGTATGATAAATAACTCATCCGGAGTGAGTTTTAAGAGATAAATTAATGCTTCAATAAATTTCTTCAGATTATAATCATAATATCCTCCCTGGTAAGTCAAATCACCGGTGATAAATACTGCATCAAATTCATGTTCTTGGGACATCTCCCATAATTTTTCTAAAAGACTGTCCCTCATTCGTTTCATTTCATTGTTCTCATCAGCAGAAAAATGTATATCTGACAAATGCACCCACCTTATAGTATCCATTTTACCTCCAGAGCTTAAAACTGGCACCCCAGTATTCATGACATCATTTTAGCATATTCTTATAGAGTTGTCCCTTATCATTACAAAATAAAAAGGAAGGCGGCTCAAGTTTGAGCGCCTTCCTTTTTATAAGTGTAAAAGCTGATTACAAATCATAATATTTTTCAAATTCCGCGGGGTGCGGTATCTGTGATATCTCCAGGCTTTCTTTCCGTCTGCGTTTCAGCCAGATCTCAATCAGCCTCTCCGGAAACACCCCTCCCGCCGTCAGATATTCATGGTCGCATTCCAGTGCATCCAGTGCTTCATCCAGCGTCTTTGGAAGTGACTGGATCTTTGCCTTTTCCTCCTCCGGCAGATCGTAAAGATTGCAGTCATAGGGACCCCAGCCATGTTCAGTAGGATCAATCTGGTTCTTGATACCGTCCAGTCCGGCCATCAAAATCGCTGCGTAAGCATAATATGGATTGGCAGTAGCATCCGGATTCCTCAGCTCAAAACGCTTTGCCTTCGGTGACTTCGCATAGGCCGGGATACGGATCACAGCACTGCGGTTAGAGGTTGCGTACCCAATCGTAACAGGCGCCTCATATCCCGGAACAAGCCGTTTGAAAGAGTTTGTAGAGGGATTGGTAAATGCGCAGAGAGAACCAATGTGCTTCAAAAGCCCGCCGATAAAGTAATGCGCAGTTTTGCTTAAACCGGAATAGCCTTTCTCATCATAGAATATCGGCTCTCCGTCTTTCATAAGGAGCATATGCACATGCATTCCGTTTCCGGCTTCTTTATGGATTGGTTTGGGCATAAATGTAGCGGTCTTGCCTTCCTGTACGGCAGCATTTTTAATGATATACTTGATAATCATTGTCTTATCCGCCATGTCCACCATATCACCCAGTTCTACTTCAATCTCCATCTGTCCTGAGCCGCCTACCTCATGGTGGTGGTATTTCACGTCGATTCCCCAGTCTTCCATATACATACACATCTTGCTTCTTAAGCTGTAAGCGATGTCATGCGGCGCTGCAATATGATATCCGCCGCCTTTGGGCACCTGGTATCCTGCATTGTCAGGCCCTTCTTTTCCGCTGTTCCAGGATGCCTGCCTGGTGTCTACCGTAAAAGAGGTCTTATAGGGCTCTGCCATATAGCTTACATTGTCAAATAAATGAAATTCAAATTCCGGCCCGATCAGCATCTCGTCTGCAATTCCCTCTGACTTCATATATTCCATTGCACGCAGGCTGACGTTCCTTGGGTATTGATCGAAAGGGGTATTCTCCTTCCCAATCACACATACATTCCCGCACATGGTCATGGTAGGAATCTCCGTAAATGGGTCGACAACCGCGGTTGCCGGATCGGGGATGAATACCATATCGCTCTTCTCCACCGGTGCATATCCGTAGTTGGAACCGTCAAACCCAATGCCATAGACGAAAATGTCGTCGTCGAACCTTTCTACAGGGATTGTGATATGACGCCACCTTCCGTCCAGGTCCGTCATCTTGAAATCAATCATTCTGATTCCCTTCTCATTGCATACCTTCCTGATATCAGTGCTGTTTAACATGATATACCTCCAATTAGTAAATTTGTTTTTCCTGAACCTTGTCCCAGTATTTGTTCAGGCCACATGTCTTGTCTCATGATATTATTACTATTTTAGCATATCCTGGCAGCAAAAGGGAATGTTAAGTTCATCATTTAATTATAAAAAAGGATGCTGTTGGTAACACTCTGAGGGTGCACACAATAACGTTATCCGGACATAGGCACAGCAACCTGTGACCTTTGGTTTCTGAAGCTTGAGCATCTTAATGTGTAAACCCGTATACCTTTGTTTTTTTATCTTTCGCATGGGGGAGTATGACCGCTTCGTCTAATTCACGGATTCCCTCTTCTATGTCACGCATGAGCAGTTCTGCCATATCATAATTCAAGTCGGCACGGCAGACGATTCTCTGAATAACAGTATCTTCCAGATTCACAGGCAGCGGATAAGTAGGAATCTGCCATCCCCTCATAAGCAGGCGGTCAGAGAGATCATAAAGAGTCCACTCCTGCCCCGTTTTTTCTTTTATTGTATAGCATACAACCGGCAAGTCGCTTCCGTCATGGTATATGAAAAATCTTCCTGTTTTCTCAATTTCCTTTGCCAGATAGTGAGCCACGTCCTGTGTTTTTTGCTGAATGCGGCGGTATCCCTCCCTGCCAAGCCGGATGAAATTGTAATACTGGCCGATAATCTGGCTGGCCGATCTGGAAAAATTGATTGCAATTGTCGGCATCTTACCTCCGAGATAATCTACCTCAAATATTAGTTCCTCTGGAAGATATTCTTTGTCTTTCCACAAAATCCATCCAATACCCGGATAGACAAGACCATATTTATGACCGGAACAGTTGATTGACACTACATTTTTTAAACGGAAATCCCAGCAAAGCTCCGGATTGACAAATGGAACGAACAAACCTCCGGAAGCGGCGTCAACATGGATATAAACTTTGTGCTCTGTTGAAGCATTGTATTCTTCAAGTATCTGGTCAATCGCCTTCAAATCATCAAATTTCCCTGTATATGTAATGCCGAGGATACCGACTACACCAATCGTATACTCATCTACATAGTTTAATACTGCATCTGGACGCATACTCATACATTCTGTATCCATCGGCACCTGACGAAGTTCTACATCCCAGTAAACACAGAATTTCTCCCAGCAGACCTGATAACCTGATGAAATGACCAGATTTGGCTTTTTGTTTACATCAAGCCCTAAAACAGAGGCCCGCTTACGCCACCGGAATTTCATTGCCATCCCTGCCAGCATGCACGCTTCCGAGGAACCTACTGTGGATGTGCCGATTGCAGCGTCTGTTTCCGCGGCATTCCATAAATCCGATATAATCCGTATGCAGCGCTGTTCTATCTCGGCTGTCTGCGGGTATTCCGTCTTGTCAATGGCATTTTTTTCAAGTGTCTCTGACATCAGCCTGATCGCCTCATCCTCCATGTAGGTCTGACAGAAAGTAGCCAGATTTAACCTTGCATTCCCCTCGTTCATCAGTTCATCCATTATGAGCCGGTATGCAAGGGCTGGTTCTAAGGGCTGTTCCCCTATCTTGTTTTTCGGAATCGGGGAGTCCGCCGCTAACGTCCCGAATAAAGGCGTATCATAAGAATCCTTTAGTTTTCGTTTTTCCTTATCACACAGCATAATCATTTCCTCCTGATCTTCATTTGATATAGACTGACGCAGTATCCGTATTCTTTGATGCTAATACTACTTTATCACAAAAGGCGTAATAAAGGAAAATATATGAGCAACTTCTTCTATTGATTTCAATTCCCTAGAGCATAATCCCATTATTTATCTACACTAAACATCATAAAATCAGCACCTTTTGATTTATAGATTTGTATTACGTTTTTCTGGCTTTATCCATCGAAACTTATTACAAAATAAGCCCTTACAAACAGCGTAAAACCGCTATTTATAAGGGCTTGTTTCTAAAATATTAACGCAAACCTAATATTACTGTCCCATCTGAGCAGCTACTTCCGCTGCAAAGTCTTCATTTTTCTTTTCCAGGCCTTCACCAGTCTCAAAACGTACAAATCTCTTAACTGATACATTCGCATTGTTCTCTTTTGCTACTTTTTCTACATATTTAGCAACTGTCAGATCACTGTCCTGTACATACGCCTGGTCTAACAGACATACTTCTTTTAATTCTTTGTTCAGACGACCAATGATCATTTTCTCAATGATATTGTCCGGCTTTTCTGGATTTTCCTTCTTAGCCTGTGCTAACAGGATCTCTTTCTCATGATCCATGTATTCCTGGGAAACTTCTGCGCGGGATACATACTTCGGATACATAGCCGCTATCTGCATTGCCACATTCTTCAGACATGTTCTGATTTCGTCATTTACTACATCTGCCTCAGCCTCTACAAGAACACCGATACGGCCGCCGCCATGGATATAGGATACAACACATCCGTCTGTCACTATTTTTTCAAATCTTCTGATATTCAGATTCTCACCGATTACTGCAACTTTCTCTACAAGCGCGTCTTTCACAGTCTTTGTTGTGTCTTCAGCCCATGCCTCAGCCATGAATGCATCCATATCTGCTGCATCTGTATCTGCTGCCTGATTAACAACTGCCTCTACGAATGCCTGGAAATCTGCATTCTTTGCAACGAAGTCTGTCTCAGAATTTACTTCTACAATTGCTGCAACTTTATCATCTTTAACAACGGTTTTTACGATACCTTCTGCTGCAATTCTTCCGGCTTTTTTCTCTGCCTTAGCCTGTCCGTTCTTTCTCAGGTATTCAACTGCTGCGTCCATATCTCCATTTGTCTCACTCAGAGCCTTCTTGCAGTCCATCATGCCTGCGCCCGTCATTTCTCTTAATTCTTTTACCATTCCTGCTGTAACTGCCATGATTCATTCCTCCATTATTCATTCTTGATTGCATATTTTAAAAATGCTTCAACCTGTATCCACAGGCTGAAGCATCCCAAGTCTATAATTACTCTGCTTCTACAGTCTCTTCAGCTACTGCTTCTTCTGCAGCTTCTTCATAATATTCTTCTTCAGCACCTGTTGCGCCCTGATTAGCCTCAATTACTGCATCGGCCATCTTGGAAACAATTAATTTAACAGCTCTGATCGCATCATCATTACCCGGAATTACGAAATCAAGTTCTTCTGGATCGCAGTTTGTATCACAGATACCGATCAACGGAATTCCCAGTGTATGCGCTTCCTGAACACAGATTCTTTCTTTTTTCGGGTCTACGATGAAGATTGCATCAGGGATTCTCTTCATTTCTTTGATACCGCCCAGGTTCTTCTCTAACTTAGCCCATTCTTTTTTCAGTTCAATTACTTCCTTCTTTGGAAGTACATCGAATGTTCCGTCTTCGGACATTCTCTCAATATCTTTTAAACGCTGAACTCTGCTCTGGATTGTCTTGAAGTTTGTCAGCATACCGCCGAGCCATCTTTCATTAACATAGAACATTCCGCAGCGCTCTGCTTCTGTCTTAATGGCATCCTGTGCCTGTTTCTTTGTTCCTACAAACAGAATTGTACCACCCTCAGCTGCAATATCAGCAACAGCCTGGTATGCATCATCAACCATGCCTACAGATTTCTGTAAGTCGATAATATAGATACCATTTCTCTCTGTGTAGATATAAGGAGCCATCTTAGGGTTCCATCTTCTTGTCTGATGTCCAAAGTGAACACCTGCTTCTAAAAGTTGTTTCATTGAAATAACGCTCATGTTTCTTCCTCCATTTGGTTTTTAACTTCCGCATGTTTTTGCTCTCCTTTGAGACCGGTCTGCACTGTGCAGGCTTAGGCACCGTCAAAGATATCCGCATGCGTGTTTTTTTGCAACGGTTGTAGTATAACATAGAAAATACTGGAATGCAAGGCTTTTCTGTGGTATCTTGTCTGTCTTGTCTGTCTTTATTCTCAAACTATCTTGTTATATTGTGTGGTGTATTCTGCTTTATTCATCTTATTTGCCTTATTTGATTTTTCTGTACTCACTTCTTATAACTTGTCTCTGTACCATCTCTGTGTTATGCTAAATAAGGTGTACTGTTCATATCTTCTGTTTTAGGAACGGTATATTATAGCACATTTTTGTAAAACTTACATATATAGGGAGGAAAAAGCTATGAAGTTTACATTTGCACATAACAATTTAAATGTTTATGATTTACAGAGATCACTTGCTTTTTATGAGGAGGCGCTTGGACTCAAACCTGTCAGCACAAAAGATGCCAAAGACGGAAGTTTTACACTGGTATACCTGGGCGATGCCACCACTCCGCATCTTTTAGAACTTACCTGGCTGCGCGACATGAACAGGCCCTATGAACTGGGCGACAATGAAATCCACCTTGCGTTTAGAGTAGATGATTTTGACGCAGCCTTCGCAAAACATAAAAAGATGGGCTGTGTATGCCACGAAAATTCGGAACTGGGGATATACTTTATAGAGGATCCGGATGGATACTGGCTGGAAATTGTACCCTCGAAATAGAAGAACATGAAAAAAGGAATCCGTTATCCGGACTCCTTTTTTTATATTCTGAATTACCAATATCTTACGTATACGGAAACACGAACCGGGCTTACACATATCGTTGTACCTGGCTGCTGTGCTTCGATCATCTGACCGTTACCTATGTATATTGCCACATGTCCGGGAGTCCATGCGATGTCCCCTGGCTGCGGATCGCTGACTCTTTGACCGCCGTAGAGCTGGTCTGTATCCACACGGCCGATTGAAATACCTGCCTGTGCGTGGCACCACTGTGTGAGTCCTGAACAGTCCAGGCCTACATATGGTGTTGTACCGCCCCATACATACGGAACACCAATCTGAGTCCATGCAGCATTTACAATTGCCTGTGCCGCGGAAGTGTTTCCAGAACCGCCGCCTCCGTTATTGCCCGGATCAGATGGCGTCTGTGGTGTACTCGGGGTATCTGGTGTGCCAGGAGTCTCTGGTGTACCAGGCGTTTCCGGAACGTTTGGTGTAGTTCCGCCACCATTGTTTGTTCCGCCGCCATTATTTGCACTCTCATTCCTTGCCGCTTCCTCTGCCAAACGCTGTCTCTCGCGTTCTTCTTCAGCGGCTCTTCTCGCTGCTTCCTGGATCTGTGCGTCAAGATTTTCCACTTCGGCACTCTTGCTTTCAATCGTATTGCTCAGCTCAGTCTGCTGCGCCTCATACTCTGTCTGCATATCTTCCAGCTTATTCATATCTTCTTCCAGCGTAGTTTTCAGTTCTTCTACTTCATTCACCGTTTCCACATACTCATCCAGCATGTTACGGTCATAGGTATGTATCTTCTGAACATATTCTGCCTGGCTTAACATCTCTGCAATGCTTCCGGAACTTAAGATCCGTTCCACTGCCGAGCCATCGCCTTCTTCATACATATACTTAATACGAAGCTTCATATCCTCGTACTGCTGCTTTTCCTTTGCTTGTGCTTCTTCCAGCTGCTTCTCTGCTTTTGTGATCTCCTCACCTTTCGTAATCAACTGATTCTGAAGATCTGTCATCTTAGACATCAATGTTGATAACTGTGACTGAAGACTGTTCACCTCATTCTCCGCAGCTTTTTTCTGTTCTTCCAGACCTGATGTGTTTGGCGCTGCAAACACAGGTACGGCAATCATAGAACATGTCAGTGCCGTTGCAACAAACATATTGCGTACTCTTTTCATTTTCATAAAATAACACCTATCCTTATTTTTTTATCTATGTCCCCACATATATTTTTTACTATACAATATTCATCAGCATTTTTCAACAGGATATCCTGAAAAATCACAAAAAATAACTGGTAAATAATTGTAATCTAAGCTCTGATTCTAGTTTTAATGTCTCATATATACCTATTTCAAATAATCTTACTATAGGAGATTGCACGTAAGATGTTAAATCAAAGGGTAAGCAGGCCATCTAAAAAAGATCCCCAGTGCCTTTTCACTGGGGATCCTTTTTACATAAAGCTTATCCGGTATCTTTCTAATCATAACCCATAACGCACATAAATCATACCACCCTGAACTGGTCCAATTATAACGCCGATCCCCTCATCAGCCGCATGAATCATTTGACCGCCGCCTATGTAAATACCACAATGATTGGCATTCACACATACATCTCCTGGCTGCGGATCGCTGACCTGTGGCCATGCTAGGAAGTCAAAAGTATTCCCCAGTCGGACATAACCGCCAGTAAGGCAATGGCTTACAAATCCTGAGCAGTCAAAAGACCCTGGTGCACACGCGCCCCAATGATATTCCGCATTGTTAACCCAACTATATGCCCGATCCACAATTGCATTTCCTGTAGAAGGATTGTAATTTGGCTCCGGTGTCCCGTTATCCGGTGTATTATTCTCTTCTGGTACATTCTGCTCCGGTACATTCTGCGGCGGCTGCTCGTTATTATTTTCTCCGCCTGTACCAGGATCTGTAGTTCCGCCTGTACCAGGATCATTGCTTTGGCCTCCGTTTGTACCTGGCTGTGCAGTATTTTCATTCTTCTTATCAGCAGTTTCTTTCTCTTTCGCAGCTGCCTCCTGCTGTTTCTTCTGTTCTTCCAATGCAGCTCTTGCTGCTTCCTGAATCATGGAATCCAGATTACTAACCTCTGCCTGCTTACTGTTGAGCATGGTTGACAGTTCGGTTGATTGTGATTTATATTGTTTTTCCAGATCCTGAAGGTTTGTCATGTCGTTTTCAAGCGTTGTCTCCAGAGTCTTGATCTCTTCTACTGTATCCGCGTATTCCTGCAGCATATTGCGGTCATAAGTATGAACCTTTTCTATGTACTCTGCTTCACTGAGAAGATCGGCGATACTTCCTGAACTCAATATTCTCTCAAGCGCTGAACCGTCGCCCTCTTCATACATATACTTAATACGAAGTTTCATATCTTCGTACTGCTGCGTTTCCTTTTCCTGCGCCGCTTTAAGATCTTCTTCGGCCTTCGAAATCTCCTGGCCTTTTGCTACTAACTGCCCTTCCAGTTCATTCATCGTTGACATTAATGAATTTAATTGGGACTGCAGGGAACTAACTTCGTTCTGCGCTGCATTTTTCTGATCCTGAAGGCTTGATGTATTCGGTGCCGCTAATACAGGCACAGTTATCATAGAACATGTCAAAGCGGTTGCTGCAAACACGTTGCGTACTCTTTTAAAATTCACAATCAATTCACCCATCCTTATTTTATTTATGATCTATCATGTCCCCGCAAATATGTACTGCAGTATCATTTCCGCCGGCTGCTGCCAAATCGCCCGCAGCCTGTATGTTGCAGAAATCCCTATTGATATGCAGTCCCCGGCCCTTTTCATCAGAACACAGAAACTATATTATATGCAGAGGACTCGTCAAAATTCGTCTTATGCTTACATAGACTAAATTATAAAGGATAACTGAATAAAATGCAATATAATTTTAACATATTTGTAATATTTTAGAAATTCGTCATTATTGTTCGCGCCCTTGGGGTGTGGGAAGTAACAATTCGCCGTTACCATCTGGTCTGCAGCCAGTAAAGAAGCGCTTACAAGACTCTCAAATGGCTGAATTCTTCATGGAACCTCAGAAGCGATGTCCGCTCCTGGCTGTTTCCTATCCCATGCTCTTCCACATAACTCTTTATATTTTTTACATCTGTATTTTTAAAAGTCCATACCTCTCTTGCTGGTTTTTCTTCATCCCATGCACCAGACAGCAATGCTCTGAATTCCGGAATCCTATACCACTTGGAATTTGAGTAAAGGCCGCCGTTTTGCAGTTCTCCTGAAGCGGTTTCTGACTCCGGTTTCCCGGTTTCTTTTCCTGTATTTTCATTCTGTGCATTCAGATTCTTTTCGTAATATTCTCTGTTGATAAACCGCACGTATTTTAAAGGCTCCGGCGACGTTATTTCCCCGTCTTTTACAATATGTACCGTACATTGCCTGAAAGTCTCTTTGCCTTCCCCGCCCGGTCCCATACTGTCTTTGGCCGAAAAAGTAATTACGATATAACCCGAATCTTCAAATCTTGTAAATTCTTCCGGATGAAAATCTTCGAGTTTTACTGCCTGTTCCATTCTGCCGGGATATCGCTCATCCTCTTCCTTATCCTTCACCGTAAGGGCCCCAGATTCTATAGCGCCTCTCAGCAACACTTCTTCGGTTATTCTGCCTTCCTTTGCCTCTTCCAGTGTAAAATACCTATCCTCGGCCTCTATCACAGGAAATTCATTATACTTTACCTTAACCGGCCATTCTCGTACTGTCTCATTGCCAGCACTGTCTTTCACACTGTAAATAATCTGGTGTTCCACAGGTGAATCTTTGTCATCCAGCTCTAAAAACCAAGTATCCAACTTTTTATCCTCTGGCATGCCGTCCTTCCACCGTACTTCATACGCCTCCTGTTTCTGTCCATCCCGAAGCCTTCCTTTTTGATATTTGATTCCGAGTATGCGGATGTCTTTTGTTATGTCTCCATCCTCTTGATCCTGTGCCTTTATGTTTGCCAGGAGCATGTCCCTGGTAACCTCGGTGCCTTCGAAGAATTCCTGTATTCCTTCTGCAGTGATTTCGGGAAACTTATCCCAGAGTGCATATAAGCGCACCTGCTGAACAGTCTTTTCTCCTGACAAAGGAGTCTTCGCCTGCGCCTCAGCAATATCCATCAGTTCTTCAAATTTTACCCTGTTCTCTTTTTGGTCAGGATATTTTACTGCCTGAACGGGAGCCCCCGCAGAAACATCCCAGCCTGCAAATTTGTATCCCTTTCTGATATAATCCGTATATCCTTTATTTTTATGTATAAGGTAGCCGCCATTCTTCATGCACTCCTGCAGGGTTATTTCTTCTGACTTTTCCTTTTGGACATCGCTTCCGTTTCCATCATAGCTCACCTGGATTTTGGTTCCCCAGACAGCATACAGTGTGATATTTCGATTAATAGATGCGCTTAAGACATCTCCTGGCTTATAGGCAGGTTTTTCCGCTGCAGCATTCTCGGACCAGCCCAGAAATTTTATTCTCCCTTCAGATGGAACCTCTCCTGCTATTCCTGCATTTTCATACCAGTATTTCGGAGTGCTTTTCGGGACATTCGCCACCTCTCCATCATAATTTTTATGATATTGAATCGTATACTTCGTGCTCAGCACAATATCTGCCGCCTCCGTGTTTGCACCGGATGCCTGCATGTCTCCCGGACGAAGACAGTATCCGCCTTTTGGGGTTAATGAGTACCTGGCATACTGCAAACTGCCCTTTTTAGTGCCATATGCAACTTCCGCCGCCTTTCTGCCATTGCTATAGCCTGACGGTGTCAGAACCGCAGCAGGCGAAGATTTTAGGGCTGATGTTACTGTAATATACTTATTTGTCTGTAGATATACATCATTCCCCGCATCTACTGCACCGTTTCCGCCCATTTGGAAGACAGCGCCGTTATGGTATATACCATTTCCGTTTTTCGCCTTGTTCTTTGCAATGGTACCCCCGGTCAGCCTGAGCGTCCCCCCAGACAGACAAATCCCGCCTCCACTTCCGGAAACCGAATTGCCCGTGATGCTGCCTCCTGTCAATGCCAGCGTACCGCTGTTTGCTATTCCGCCCCCGTTTACGGCCGAGTTATCGTGAACATTCCCCCCGCTGATGCTTAAGGTTCCGCTGTTGGCTATTCCGCCTCCACTGCCTGCATTCGAATTTGAAAAGATTTCACCTCCGCTTAACTTCATGCTGCCCTTATTTGCAATTCCCGCGTTTTGGTTTTCATATATTTTTCCATTTTGAACCGCTGCTTCCCCTCCATGGACTGCCACCCCGATGCCTTTATTGTTTCGGATAACGGCTGCGCCTGATATACTCAATGATTTTCCTTTGGCAGAAATCCCATGGCGGGTATTACTGTAGATGCTGCCTCCCTTGATATTAATAGTTCCATTGCCGTCTATATTACCCACGCCATCTACATTGTCATGGATCGTTCCTCCGGTCAACGTAAAGATACACGCGCCGTCTCCCACATGCACGCCGCACTCACCATTATTGTACAGATTACCGCCGGACATATTGATCACCTTCTGTGAACGGATACCATCATAAGAATTGCCGTAAATGCTGCCGCCATATAGATTGACCGTGTTGCAGGTTGCAATTCCATGCGCTTTATTATTATAAATGTAAACTCCGTCATAAACGTTTGTAATTCCCATGTCGTTCCATACACCATTGCCTGCAGAGTTCGTAAATCTGGAGCCGTTCTTCAGGTTGATCGTTGCACCGTATGCTGCTATTACACCCGATGAGCCTTTTCCATTCGCATCAAATGTTATTGTATACCCGCCATTGCCGCTGAAATTCCAGGTAGGACTTCCCCTCCAGCCCTCTTCTGTAGAGATTATGCCGGCAGGTATCAGCGTACTTTCGTTGAACGTTACTTTAACGTTTCTTTCCTCCGGGAATATCGAAAAGGATTTTCTGGTCGTTATATGTGTTGCCGAACAGTTTTTTATTACGTACATAGATCCTCCGTCCGGCATGGCATCAAATGCCTCATTAAATGTTTTGTAGTAATTGCTGCCGACCCTTGCAGCAGCATCTGTCTTCAATGGAGTAGCAGTTGTTCCGGGTGCGGCCCCGCCTTTTGCTGTAATTCTCACCTGAAAGGCTTCCATGCGTTTTCCAAGATTCACTGTACCGGCTGCCTGCCCATTCTTTGCCCAGTCCAGCCATCCATATGATTCGCAGTATGTACGGTAATAAATATCATAGGAGCCTGCGCTGGCCCCGGTCAGCAAAACCCTGACTGCTTCCACTCTCAGCGACTGTCCTGTAGTGCCTGCTGTACCGCTGCCGTTTACCCAGCTCATCCATCCGTTGTTTTGTACATGAACCTGATATTTGACACCAAGATTCGTGTCACCGGACATTTTTATCTGCAAAGCCTCCAACCGCTTATTTTCTCCGATCGTGCCTGCAGTGGCGCCGCCTGCACTCCAGCTTTTCCATCCATCGTTCTGGCAGTACGCCCTATAACTGACGCTCGCTGCGGCACGGGCTGCCATGACATTTGCAGTCTCTTTTGGCTTTATAATGACCCTGGCATAGGGCAGGGCCTGGAGCCCGTCTTCCTCCCCCTTAAGCAGTTCTTCACTCCATTCATACCCTTCCTGGGGAACCGCCGTATATGTATACTGTTCATATTCCGTATGTTCAATATCTTCTGCGCATTCCCATGTAACATTGACTGTCTTTTCCGACGGCTCTGTTTCCTTCGGATCTTTATCCTCGGACGCGGCATCCTTAAGAATCTCTTCCTGACCAGTATCTTTCTTGTCCTTTTCTATCTTATCAGAATCTTTCTTATCAGTATCTTCCTGATCAGTTTCTTTCTTGTCAGTTTCTTTCTCATTTATGTCCGAATCCTCTTCCAGCAAAACTTCCAAATTTGGGGGCAGCAATTTTATGACATCAGCACGCTCCTGATCCGATATCGTAACGGTCAGATACGGCTCCTTTTTCTTTACATCATAATCCTGGATACCGCAGATTATCTGTACCTTTGGAGCTATTTCCGGCTTCGTACTGTAAATCTCATCCAGCCGGTTAAGTGCGGCCTCATATGCTTCCGTTGCTTCCGGCTCATTTTCAGACTGCATCTTTTCCAAGACATCAGCAAGTCCAATGATATCTGCATAAGTCTGTGTCTGGAGATACTCTGTATATTCTTGAAAATCATGATATTCTGCAGATTCTTCCCCGTTGGCAGCAGCCTTTTCTTCCATGCCTTCACGAAATATACGGAAAGCCTCTTGTTTTATCTCCTCCCTCCACTGAATATCCTCTATATCCTCCTGTCCCGGATCTGTATCTTTATTTTTCATCAACAGCTCCCGCAGAAAGTGAATATGCCCTGTCTTCCCGGATGCTGCTTCCGTCATTTCATCCGATGACTGCATACTCTCGGAAAAAGATGTATCCTCCGCAACGGCCGTGAGCAGCAGATATTTATATACGATAGTGAATTCTAAATGCTCCCTGACAGTTATTCTGTTTAAAAATAATTCCCGCTCCTTTTCGTCTGCTTTTTCCAGTACTTTTAAAGGTTCTTCCATAAGGAGCAGCCCTTGTAATGTTTCCTCAAACCATGAAGCAATATCCTGCAGCGGCTGCTGTTCATTTGATTCATCAGATTCTTCCGGTACAGTTTGACTTTCTTCGCCGGCCCCCACGATTTTATCTGGTATTTCCGTCTCCTCTGTGCCCATTCTTACCGGCTCTTCCTGTGCACGCAGGGATATGGGGGCACAGAGAGACAAAATTACTGCCGCAGTAACCAGTATTGTTATGCGTCTCTTCTTTTTCATCTACAAAACTTCCTCCTGCTCATAAACAGCCTGAAATTCCATATCATCTCCTACACATAATGTGTTTATATTCTCATTGCCGTACAGGATCCCGATCCCGTTTACCGGTTTTGTCATTTTCCATCCGCGGAAAATATATCCTTTCTTCTCCAATCCGCTTTCCGGCAGCATTGCCGCACTAAGCCTGTCACCAAAGTGTACGCTGATCTTCTTCAAAACATAGCTGCTTTCCGTATCCTTCTCCTTGGCAGGCTTCTCTGCGAAGAATGAAATATAACAGGGTGTTTCTTTCTCTTCTTCGAGCTCTTCCAATATCACTGTCTTGCGGCAGGATACCTCACCATATCCGATTATCTGCCTGAATCTGGCCTTGGCTCTGACATCCAGCAGGCCTTTTTCGACATCCACATTTAATATCTCTACCGTAAACTCAGAATTACTCGTTGTTTTCATAAGAAAACCCTGAATAAAATCTGCAGTAAATTCGTCCGAACCGGACTCCTTCTCAATATGATATACAGGATTTACTGTCAGTATCTTCATTGATTGTTCCATGGCTTCGCTAAGACTGCTGTCCAGTTCATTTTTTCTGGTAGTTCTGTTCTCTGCAGTCTGAATGGCTGCTAAAGAAATTACCAGTATTACAATCATAAAAAAGCCTATTACGGCATTCTTCATACCTTCCCCTTTCTTTTTTATTAACCCCCAGCCGGCAGACATTACGGGGTGCTTTTTCACAAAGCATCCGCTGGCTTTTCCCCTCTTTCATCTTGCATATCCTACTATTTGATGCTCTAAAAACAAGTTCAGCACAGGAAGAGTATAGTCATAAGTCAGCGTCACTTTTGCAAATTTCCCGCTGTCTACGCTTGTCATCGGTTCGACTAATAAATCCGTATATCCGTTTTCCAGTGCTTTTTGCCTGCAGCTCCGTATTACAGGGTCTGTAAAGTCCCCTGCTTCGACCTCTGCCACTACCGCAGAATGGTAATTCTGCGCACTCTGGGTGTTCAGGGATGCCATGATATAGGCTGCGCTAAGCACGGCCATGAATGCGATCATAATCATCCCCATCATTGTCTCCACCGCACCTTTCATCCTCTGTCCTCTTTTCTTTTGGGACTTCTTTTCCGTCCCTTTTATTTCTGTCCATATACCTTACACAAGATCTCTTTAGTCAACCAGGACAGAATATTTCTTTTCTTTTGCCCTGATACTTCCCTGAAAGGATTCTTCTGCACGATATGTGATCTGATATTCCCCGCTTATAGAAGGGACAAACCTGCGGGGATCTGTCTCCCCTGTAATATCCTGCTGCCCGGGAGCTGTCAATTTGACAATCGTAACAGGCACCTCCTCCCCTTCCGGATTAACCGCCCTGATCTCAAACAGGCCGCTGTCCAGCAGATTATATTCCCTGCCTTTTTGCAGCTTTCTTACCGAGACAGAGAGCTCCGGGGCTTTGCGCGAAAATACAGTCTGTGCCATGGCAAATGAGTCCTCGTTTCCCACAGCTGCCTCCGGCCTTGCCTTAGAAATCATTCCAAGAAAGCCATGATTCCCCCTTCCGAACAGGAACAGAACCAGCATTCCCAAAACAACCGCCAGAATAATCACTTTTCCATATTCTCCGATCACAGCTTTCACCCGCAGACACCTCCTTCAAATACTCTTACCCCCGCATCGGCCCAAGTCCTTCCAGAAATCCGGCAAACAGATATGAAATCTGTCCATCCGCTCCGAGCAGATCTGCCATTGTTCCCAGTAGTATCAGGCTCAAAATACAAGCGGTAATAATACCTCCATACTCTTCCAGAAATTCTTTCATATTTCATCACTCCCATATCCATAAGGAATACCGCATGGCTTCTATCCCCCAGTCTCACAGATCATTCTCAAAATATCCCACAATCCGGACATCACTGCGTAACCCATAACTGAGATTGCAATGATGCCTCCATACTCTTCCAGAAATTCTTTCATAACTCAATCCCCTCCTCTCAGCCGGCATGATTCACCGCTGATAAAATGTAAACTACAACCAGCGCAAGATCGGCCAGCATTTTTAATACACCTGTTATCATTGGCAGCAGGATCAGAAAACTGATTCCTGCAATATAATCCTCTGTCCTGAGCCGCTCCGCTTTATCTGTCATTACAGCTCCTCTTTCAGCCAGAGGGCCTATCTGACCGCCGATATCCGAGGCGCCGAATTCTGCCATTGAATACAAAACCTTCATTGCTGAAGTCACATCGGGAAGCGGCACCTGCTTCATAAACGAAAGATAGGGGCGTACTGAATCCGGCTTTTCTTCAATCCCCGCGAGAAGAATATTCAGTTCTTCTCTTAGTATTGCCGGGGCATGAGGAATCGATTTTGATAAGGAAACATGTACATTATCGGTCTGCAGATGGAGTGACATACTCATCAGCCATTCTGGAAATGACTTTTCCACCTCTCTTGCCACATGTTTCAATGAAATTCTGTATCTGCGGTCAGGCTGACCCGCCATAAGCGCTGCCATAATCACAGACAGCACCGCCGCCGGCAGGCCAACGTACAAAGCCATAAGAACACTCACCGGAATCAGCAGGATGGCAATGCACCACGCCTTACGCTTTGCCTTTTTTCTGTTGCTGTGCATAACATATTCATATTGCCGTTTTACCGTCTCCTCCCCCTGGCCCTCTTCTCCACGGATCAGGCTTTTTGACAGCTTCCTCTGCGCAATATACCAGATCAGCATATTCAGCAGCACCGTTACCGTTGTCACGGTCTGGGAGACGACATTTTCTGTAATACCAAACTCTTTGGGAAGCATCAGTACGGTCATGCCGCAGATCAGAAAGGAGAGTCCGATGCCAATCGTAATTTTAACCTTCACATTTTTCTTTTCTCTCTGCAGTTCATACACTCTGTCCATCCAGAGTTTCCTGTCATTCAGCAGGATATCTGCAGCGGCAGTAAAATCCCCGCCCACAGCCTCCGCCTCAATCAGAAAATCATGAACTTTATACAACCTTCTGCATCCGTATTCTTTTTCAATCATTGCAAATGCTTCCCGGTAAAGATTTTCTCCCGCGCTTTCATTTTGTATATAGCGTATAGCGCTATGTACTGCATCATACATACGGCTCTCCCCCTCCTCAAACAAAACGAGTGTATCCTCAAGCGCCGTCAGTATCTTGGACCTTCTTTTAAAAGAATACAGCATCTGTTCAATATAGGAGGTAACATCCTCAAAAAGCCGGGCTTCATATAAGTTGCGGTATGTCATGGCAAATATCCCCGGCACAAAACAGGCAGATGCCGCGGCAATGATTATAAAACTGGGCAGTTTCAGCCTGTAAGCAAACGCTAATACCGCCACACATCCATACAGCCCCAAAAAGTACCCCACATATCTGCGGGCCGAAAACTGATACCCGAATCTGCGCACCGTTCTCTTTAAATACCCGGGATTCAGGTAACAGATTCCCTCTCCTCTCTCTTTCTTCTTCATCCTCTCCTCCGCATATTAACCGGCATACTTCCCATATCAGAAAATGGAGCCGTAATATCTTCCAGCTTAAACTTTTTCATTACGTTTTCCGGTATTTCTCTGGATATAAACTTCCCGTCCTCCGCAATCAGGCATTTTACATTCTGCTCGCCTATACGGTCAAAAAGACATATCTGGTCGATAAACCTGACAACTTTCTGTCTTTCTGTCACTTTTTTTCTAAGAAGCACACCTACATTCAGAAAACTGTAGATGTCGTTCTCCAACCTTGTTGCAGCATAGGCATCCTGCATCATATTCTGGATTCTGTCCGGGATCTTTCTCGTGTCGTCCGTATGCAGAGTCGTCAGTCCATGAAGTCCTGTAGAAAAACACTCCAGCAGATATTTCACCTCCACCGAACGTGCCTCTGAAAGCAGAACCCACTGGGGATTCTGCCTCAGGGCAGTCTTGATTGCTTTCGTGTACGGGAAAAATTCCTCATCCACCTTTAGTTCCACGCAATTAGAACCCGGATTAATCTCCTTGTAATGTATCTCCAGGTTGTCCTCTATGGTCATCACCTTTTCTTCTTTTGGAATATATTGCGTCAGAAACTTTAAAAGCTCCGTTTTACCTGCCCCCGGACGTCCGCAGAATACCATGTTCATGCGGGCCCGGATGCAGTTAATAAGAAAGATTAAAAGCTCTCCCGAACAGTACTGCTCCTTTAGCATTTTCTCGACAGACATCCGCATCACCGCAGGCGTCTTTCTGATAGATATTGCATAGCCTGTGTTCGTAGCACTGGAGTGAATAATCGAAATGCGAAGGATATCTGTCTCCGCTTCAAGAACATTATTATACTTATTAATCTGGCTGCTAACCACATTAGACACTCTGATGCTGAACTGGCTCACAAATTCCGCCGGCAGCTGTACCGGAACTTTATAAATCCCCCGCTTTAAATGCTCCACCCACACATCCGTCCCATTAAAATTAATGTCCGTGATATCCGGATCTATTACATAGGGAAGCAGCGGCCCAAAACTTTCTGCTTTTAAATTCCAAGCCTCCCTGGAAACCTTCACAGGCAGCTCTCCTTTCCCTCAATCACCCTACGACAGATGCCGTAGTGCCAAGTGCAGTCGTCAGCTTTTCCACTGCAGCGGTAATTCCCAGCTTAATACTGTTGCCAAGGGGCGTCGCAGCCACAACAATAATCATAATCACAATTGCCGCCACGACAATCACACCATATTCTTCCATAAATGTTTTCATTCAAAATCCTCCATTTCTATCCGCGCAAGGTAATTATACAGAGTACGACTACATCTTAGATTGATGCGCAGATTGACCTCATGTCAGTGGGGATACCGATTTCTCACCGCCCGCCACTGCCGCTCATCTTGTTTTAAGTGATTCCTCTCTCCACCTTCCAAGGCGGGAGACTTCTCACTCATTTAGTTAAACATGTTACTGCAGACTATTCATGCAAATTCAGACAATCAATAAACATCACCACACTTTCATTTAAATTCCGCAGTCTCTGCACTAAAATCCACACAAAAACCACAGTACTATGCTCAAAACCGTCCCTGACGGCCCAAAGCCACTATCAGCCTAAAAAGGAATAAAGTCGGGGAATTCCCGAAAAAAATACTGCGACAGAACAAAAAATGCCCTGAAAGAATAAACATAACAAACAAAATTCAACTACACCCTGGGATAAAATCACGAAAAAGAACTTATCCGAATCAGTGCCCAACACACCGAAAAGAAAATAACCGATTAAATCAATAATTTATAGAACTAAATTATATGATGTATAATATCATATTCCATATATTATGTCAATACTAAATCCAGTAAAATTAAAAAATAATATACTAAAATGATCCGTCTCTCAAGCGCCCAAATCTCCCCGTTAAATAAAGATAAACATGCGAATAATACATAGCATACTATTTAATCTCGCTAAAAAATATCAGACCCATTGTACAGCCCCAAACCCTAAATTCAAAAAAAGGAAAAACAAAAGATTCTCAGATTCCCTGACCAAAAAGAAAAACTCCAGATACCTACCAAGATATGATCTACATTTAGATTACTCTCCTCCCCCACAAATGTCAAGACCAAATCCCCTCAGAATCAAAATCTAAAAGTCTAAAAGCTAAACAAAAAGAAAAAGATGCAACATAATCTCCACACAACTCACCCCTTCCCTCAATACGACATCCCATCCGCTGCCGCCAATATGAATCCCCGCAGGGGATGTCCCCCTCATTCCCGCCCGGAAGCGCTTAGCGAAGTCCGAGGGGAAGCTTGCTTCAGCCGAGGCTGTGCATACTGGTTCTCTATCCATAGAGTAAGCATTAGAAGCTGTCAACGAAAAAACAGGGAAAATGGAGGGCAGAATTTGCTTCCGAAGCAAATTCTGTTGCCGCCGGCGGCGGGAATGCATCAGCATTCCCGCCAACTGCGGCAAGCACCCTCCATTTTCCCTGTTTTTTCGTCTACAGCTTCTTCGCGAACGGACAGGATAGAGAACCAGTATGCACAGCCTCGGCTGAAGCAAGCTTCCCCTCGGACTTCGCGCCCCTCCTACTGCACCGACAAATTCGTATACCCCATCAAACTCAAATCCACCTCCCGTGCCACTTCGCGGCCCTCACGGATAGCCCATACAACCAGCGACTGCCCTCTGTGCATATCTCCCGTTGCAAATACATTTTTTGCCGCCGTCTCATACCCGTCTGGAGCTGTTTTCACATTGTGCCTTTCATCCACTTCAACGCCAAAAGCTTTTGTCACATAGCTTTCACTTCCGATAAATCCCGCCGCGATCAGCACCAGATCCACATCAACGCTGTATTCGCTCCCGGGTATTTCCGCCATCATCATTCTGCCGGTTTTTTCATCCATCTTGGCCTGCAGCTTCACAAGCGAAGCCTTGCACACCGCCCCCTTTTTATCCTTAATGAACTCTTTCACCGTAGTTGTATACACCCTGGGATCTGCTCCGAACACGGCGGCGGCTTCCTCCTGGCCATAATCCGTCTTGCAGACTTTCGGCCATTCCGGCCATGGGTTGTTATCCGCTCTTTGATCCGGCGCCTTTGGCATCATTTCCAGCTGAAGTACGGACGTTGCCCCGTGCCTGACAGCAGTTCCAACACAGTCATTTCCTGTATCTCCGCCTCCGATTACCAGAACCTTTTTCCCTTTTGCCGAGATATACGCGCCATCCTTCAGTGTCATCTGATTTGCCCAGAGGGCCTTTGTTGTAGATTTCAAAAAGTCTACCGCAAAGTATATTCCCTCCGCATCACGCCCCGGCACCTTGATATTCCTCGGTTCCGAAGCCCCGCAGGCCAGGATCACTCTATCGTACTCTTTTAAAATGTCTGCTGCTTTCACTGTTTTTCCCACATTGCAGCCTGTTTTAAACTGAATGCCCTCTTCTTCCATGATTGCAAGCTTCCGGTCAATAATCTGCTTTTCCAGCTTCATATTGGGAATTCCATAACGAAGCAGGCCTCCGATCCGGTCCTCCCGCTCAAATACGGTCACCAAATGCCCACGTCGGTTCAGCTGGTCGGCAGCAGCCAGGCCCGCGGGCCCTGAACCAATGACTGCTACCTTCTTTCCCGTTCTTACCTTAGGGGGGCAGGCACGGGCATATCCCTGTTCATAAGCATTTTCAATGATACTGTATTCATTTGCTTTCGTTGCAACAGGCTTTTCATGGAGCCCGCATGTGCAGGCTTCCTCACACAGTGCCGGGCAGACACGAGCTGTAAATTCCGGAAAATTATTTGTTTTAATAAGACGCGCGTAGGCCTCCTCCCAATTTCCGTTATAAATCAAGTCATTCCACTCCGGCACCAGATTATGCAGAGGACACCCGCTCGCCATCCCGTTCAACATTTGCCCCGACTGGCAGAAGGGCACCCCGCAGGCCATACACCTGGCCCCCTGCAGCTCCTGTTCTTCTTTAGATAGAGGCGCATGGAACTCACGGAAATGCCTGATTCTTTCCTTCGGCGTCTCTGCCGTCTTGTCCTGTCTTTCATAATCCATAAATCCTGTTGGTTTCCCCACTGTTAACGCCTCCTATCTTCCCTTTTTGATTTTGTTAAATGCTTCCATCTTTGCCTGTTCACTGCTTAAGCCCTTTTCTTCCATCTGCAGAATTGCCGACATCATGCGCTCATAATCTTCCGGTATGATCTTTTTGAATTTGGGCAGATATTCTTTAAAATGATCCAGTATCTCTTTACCGATCACGGAGTTTGTGTATGCAACGTGCTCCTGAATCATATTTTTCAGTTCCTGGACATCGTACTTATCCGTCAGCCTCTCAATATTTACCATATCTTTATTTACTTTACGGTATAGATCGTTTTTCATATCCAGTACATAGGCTATACCACCGCTCATTCCGGCTGCGAAATTTTTCCCTGTCTGTCCCAGAATCACAACACGGCCACCGGTCATATACTCGCATCCGTGATCTCCTACCCCTTCAACTACCGCGCGTACTCCAGAATTGCGCACGCAGAATCTTTCACCCGCCACGCCGTTAATATAAGCGTTTCCGCTCGTTGCTCCATAAAGTGCTACATTGCCGATAATAATATTCTCACTGGCTTTGAACCTGGTTCCTTTAGGCGGGCACACAACCAGCTTTCCTCCCGACAGCCCTTTTCCAAAATAGTCGTTGCTGTCCCCTGTCAGTTCCAGAGTCAGTCCCTTTGGAATAAACGCACCGAAACTCTGCCCGCCGGCGCCTTTGCATTTTACGACAAAACTGTCCTCTGGCAGGCCTTCGGGGTAACGCTTTGTAATCTCAGAACCAAACATGGTGCCAAATGTACGGTCCGTGTTAGAGACAGCTACCTCTATGCTTCTCTTCTGCCCTTTTTCCAGAGCCGGAAGCAGTTGTTTCAAAAGAATTTTCTCATCCAGCGTTTTTTTCAGCCCAAAATCATATACTTTCTTTGGATTGAAAATTCTCCCCTTCCGCTCTCCTGAATAGGGATTGTAAAGTATGCTGTCCAGGTTCAGAACGGATGCCCGTTCTGACGCCGGAATTTCCTTCCTCTTCAAGAGATCCGTCCGGCCCACAAGATCATCGACAGTGCGTACTCCCAGCTTCGCCATATATTCCCGCAGTTCTTCTGCGATATATCTCATAAAATTCACCACATATTCCGGTTTACCCAAAAACCGTTTTCTGAGCTCCGGATTCTGCGTTGCCACCCCCACCGGACAGGTATCCAGATTGCACACCCGCATCATGACACATCCCATGGTCACCAGAGGCGCGGTTGCAAATCCGTACTCTTCCGCACCCAGAAGCGCCGCAATTGCCACATCCCTGCCGCTCATCAGTTTCCCGTCGGTCTCAATCCGCACCCGGTCCCGCAGCCCGTTTTGGATCAGTGTCTGGTGTGTCTCCGCCAGGCCCAGTTCCCAGGGCAGGCCTGCGTTCTGAATAGAACTTCTGGGGGCAGCTCCCGTACCGCCGTCATAACTGGAGATCAGGATCACTTCCGCTCCTGCTTTTGCAACGCCTGCGGCTACGGTTCCAACCCCTGCCTCAGACACCAGCTTGACGGATATCCGTGCTTCTTTGTTTGCATTTTTACAGTCGTAGATCAGCTGCGCCAGATCCTCAATGGAATAAATATCATGGTGCGGAGGCGGTGAGATCAGGCTGACTCCTGGTGTGGAATGACGCGTCTTTGCAATCCAGGGATATACCTTTTCTCCGGGAAGATGCCCTCCTTCCCCTGGCTTGGCGCCCTGCGCCATCTTGATCTGGATCTCCCGGGCGCTGACCAGGTAACGCGATGTCACGCCGAATCTTCCGGAAGCCACCTGTTTGATAGCAGAACAGCGGTCCGTGTCCAGACGTTCAATATCTTCGCCGCCTTCCCCGCTGTTTGACTTGCCGTGCAGCTGATTCATGGCTGCGGCAAGGGTCTCGTGCGCCTCTTTGGAAATGGATCCGTAGGACATGGCGCCAGTCTTGAACCTCGTCACAATAGACTCTACGCTTTCCACCTGATCCAGGGGAATGCCCTTAGCAGGATAGTTGAAATCAAGCTGTCCTCTCAGATTGATCTTTTCTCCTTCCTCGTCCACCATCTTCGTGTACTGCTTAAACAAACCGTAATCACCGCGCCTCGATGACTGCTGCAGCATATGGATGGTCCGCGGATTATAGAGATGCTCTTCTCCCCCGCTTTTGGATTTATGTTTTCCAATACTGTTCAGCGTCATATCTACATCCAGTCCGAGCGGATCAAATGCCTCAGAATGAAATGCCGTATAATCCCCTGCTATCTCTTCGATACCGATCCCGCCGATCCGGCTGACCGTATCTGTAAAATACCGGCTGATAAACGTTTCCTTCAGACCTAACGCCTCAAATATTTTTGCCCCCTGATAAGATTGGATCGTAGATATCCCCATCTTGGAAGCGATCTTGATTATGCCATGAATCACCGCATCGTTATAATCATCCACAGCGGCATAGTAATCCTTGTGAAGCATGTTCGTATCAATCAGCTGGCGAATGGACTCGTGAGCCAGATATGGATTGATCGCACAGGCGCCGTAACCCAGCAGTGTTGCAAAATGATGTACCTCCCTCGGCTCCCCGGATTCCAGTATCATTGCCACAGATGTCCTCTTCTTTGTGCGCACCAGATGCTGCTGCAGGCCCGATACGGCCAAAAGCGACGGGATGGCCACATGGTATTCATCCACGCCCCGGTCCGACAGGATCAGGATGTTTGCCCCCTCCCTGATTGCCCGGTCAACTTCAATAAAAAGATAATCCATGGCTTTTTCCAGGCTTGTATTCTTATAATATATAATGGGTATTTCAGCCACACAGAAGCCATCCACCTTCATATTTTTGATTTTCAGGATATCCGTGTTTGTCAGGATCGGATTATTTACCTGGAGCATTTTGCAGTTTTCCTCCCGCTTCTCCAGAAGATTCCCGTCTTTCCCGATGTATATGGTCGTAGAAGTAACTACCTCCTCCCGGATCGCATCGATTGGAGGATTGGTTACCTGGGCAAACAGTTGTTTAAAGTAACCGAACAATGGCTGGTTTTTATGGGACAGGACAGACAGCGGAGTATCAATCCCCATTGCCGCAATCCCTTCGGCTCCTGTCCGGGCCATATTCAATATAGACGTTTTTACATCTTCGTAGGCATAGCCGAATGCTTTCTGCAGCTTTGTACATTCTTCCCTTGTATACTTTGGCACATCCTGATTCGGAATCTTCAGATCTTTCAGCTGAATCAGATTGCTGTCCAGCCATTCTCCATATGGGTACTCATTTGCATATTTTTCCTTCAGGGCCTCATCGTCAATCACTTCTCCCTTTATGGTGTCAACAAGCAGCATTTTCCCCGGATGCAGGCGCTCCTTTAAGATAATCTTCGCAGGATCAATCTCCAATACTCCCACTTCGGAAGAAAGAATCAGGTTATCATCCTCTGTGATATAGTATCTGGAAGGGCGCAGGCCATTGCGGTCCAGAACCGCTCCCATACAGTCTCCGTCCGAGAACAGAATGGAGGCCGGCCCGTCCCAGGGCTCCATCATGGTTGAATAGTACTGGTAAAAATCCTTTTTATTCTGGGACATGCTGCGGTTATTTGCCCATGGCTCCGGTATGGCAATCATAACTGCCAGCGGAAGCTCCATGCCGCTCATCACCATAAACTCCAGCGCGTTGTCCAGCATCGCGGAATCGGAACCGGAAGTATTGATTGCAGGCAGTACCTTGTGCAGTTCACCTTTCAGATAACCGGATTCCATTGTCTCCTCTCTGGCCCCCATTTTATCCGCGTTGCCGCGTATTGTGTTAATTTCGCCGTTGTGCACCATAAAGCGGTTCGGATGCGCCCGCTCCCAGCTCGGATTCGTATTCGTGCTGAATCGGGAATGCACCATCGCGATTGCGGATTCATAATCCTCATCCTGCAGATCTTCAAAAAACATCCTGAGCTGCCCGACCAGAAACATCCCTTTGTAGACAATTGTTCTGCTGGAAAGTGAAGCCACATATGTATCGTCGCTGCTCTGTTCAAAGATCCGGCGCACCACATAGAGCCGTCTGTCAAAGGGAAGTCCCTGTTCTATTTTCTTCGGCCTGCCGATAAATGCCTGCATAATACACGGCATACAGTCGACCGCCTTTTTACCCAGAATGTCAGGTTTTACAGGCACTTCTCTCCACCCCAGAAACTGCAGTCCCTCCTTCGCAGTGATTACCTCAAATATCTTCTTCGCCTGATTTCTTTTGAGTTCGTCCTGGGGAAGAAAGAACATCCCCACCCCATAATCCCTATTTTGGGGCAAAGAAAAACCGAGGGGTTTACAAACCTTAGAGAAAAATCTGTGTGAAATCTGAAGTAAGATTCCTACACCATCTCCTGTTTGACCCTCGGCGTCCTTGCCTGCTCTATGTTCAAGATTTTCTACAATTTTCAAGGCATTCACCACTGTCTCATGGCTTTTTATGCCCTTAATATTCACAACCGCCCCGATCCCGCAGTTGTCATGTTCAAAACCGAATCGGTACAGTCCGGTCTGCCGGCCCGTATTTAGTTCACCCATAATCCCTTTCCTTTCTCCATAATAGTAATGTTGACTTTTTATTTTTTCCTACTATACTACAGTTTTTTTTATTTGTAAATAAAAACTTTATTTTGAATTGTCTATTAATTTGTCAATATAAATTATTCTACCTGTTTTTCCAGATATTTCTTCCTATTTTCATATTTATACCTCAACTTCTCACAATTTTAAGGCATTTTCCTCCTCTATGCCAATTGAAAAGCCGGGTACATACACCTCTTCAGTGTCCTGTAACCGGCTTATGTTCAAATTGGTTACTATTCACGGCCCCGTGAATAGTAACTCAATTTGTTCTATTTACCGAAACATATCCGGTGTAATCTTATTTTCCGCAGGAGGCGGAGTCACATCCGGTTTTTCATCGATTTTCTGAATAAGTACGAACATAATGGAACCTGCAAAAGCGCAGACTACTGCCGCGATTCCCATTCTGGAAACTTTTGCGGCAAGCCAGTCGAATCCCCCGATCTCGGTGACAATCAATGAGGTAATATTAGCCACCACATGCAGCACAGCAGGAGCCTTGAAAGAACCGTATTTCTCATAAACGTAAGAAAGCAGCAGTCCCAAAATAAAGCTGTACAAAAACTGCACTATATTCCCATGGATCAGCCCGAATAAAAGAGAGGAACAAACCGCGGCCTTCATAAAGCTGCCGCGCTCCCTGTATCTTTTAAACAGAACTCCCCGAAACATGAGTTCCTCGGTCAGTGGTATTACGAGCCCGAGGCAGAAGATCTGAACCGGCACGCTGGCCGAATAGAACACTTCCGAAGTCTCCTGATACTGTTGGCTTGTCATTGCCAGGCTGCTCATGATTGTCAGACAGTTCGCCCCGATACATACTGCCACGCCAAGCCCGATGATTTCGCCGTATTTCCAGATATTTGCCTTCTTATTCTGCGGAATATTCAGCAGCTTCTCCCTTTTTCTGTCCATTAAAAACAGCGACAGTGTCAGCGGAATCGTAAAAAGGGCCGCGAACCCAAGGATCTCAACCTGATACTTCTGCACGATCTCCATGACCTTGCCTGCATTCTGCCACGCCAGATTCATAATCTCATCCTGCGTCATATTATCGGAAAATGCACTGTAATCTATAATTTCTCCGAGATGTGGAATGATTGCGAACATTTCCACTATAAATCTTGCAACGAACTGGATGACCCAATACAAAAGAAGTGGACCAAACAGCCGCCAGAACTGCTTTGATTCCGGATTCTTATTCATTCTTTTGTTATCCTCGCTTTCTCCTCTATCCACACCCTCACTTCTTCTTCTTTCCCTTTTAGAGATCCCTGTACCATCTCCGGCTTACCGCCTCCGCGTCCGCCGAACGCTTCGTTCAGCCCTTTTGCAAGGGGACGGATATCCGTATTTGTACTGCCGATCACATAGCGGTATGCCCCGTCTTCCGTCTTCAGAAATACTGCGCAGCACTCTGCTCCGCGCGCCAGAACCAGATTCATCAGGATTCTGGGGCCGTCCCCTTCCAGCCCTTCTTCAAACAGGCATACGAAGGCTTCCTCCCCGGATATCCCGCCGGCCCTGTACTCCAGCAGCTTTTTCTGTTCTTCCAAAAGCCTTGCCTTCAGACGGCCGCACTCTTCCTTCAGATGCTCCGCCGCCTGGCTGATTTTATCCTCTTTTGCAGACAAGAGAGCAGAAATATTCTTCACGTGCTGTTCCTTAGCGTCATAGTCAGCCAGGGCACGGAACCCGCACAGCATCGTGACCCGCACGCCGCCTTTATACCGCTGGACATTTGTCAGCTTAATCAGGCCGATCTCGCCTGTTCTTTTTACATGCGGAGCACAGCAGGCACAGACATCATAACCAGGGATCGTCACAATCCTGACCGCCCCCTCTATCTCGATCTTACTTCGGTACTCCAACGAAGCCAGTTCCTCCTTGGATGGCCAGGACACCTGCACCTCCAGGTTTTTCACGGCTGCTTCATTGGCCTGCCACTCAATCTCCCGCAGCTGCTCTTTTGTGATCTCCCCGTCAAAATCCATGGTGCAGTCTTCACTGCCCAGGTGGAATCCCACATTATTGTATCCGAATCCGGCATGCACAAGTCCCGATACAATATGCTCTCCGGTATGCTGCTGCATCTTCAAAAAGCGCATATCCCAGTCTATTTTCCCCGTCACCTTGAGACCTTCCTCTAAAGGCGCCTCCATGACATGGTAGATAATGCCGTCTCTTTCCCGTACATCCGTCACCCTGATATCTTCAAGCCAGCCCGTATCCGCATACTGTCCGCCGCCCTCTGGAAAAAAGGCAGTCCTGTCAAGGACCACCTCGTAATATTCCCCTTTTGGCCGGCACATTTCTACATTTGCGGTAAACACCTTTTTATGACTGTCTTCATAAAATAACTTTTCTGTCATATTCTGTATTTACATCCTTTCCGGCGCTTCAAAGCCGAGCAAATCAATACAAGTCTCCAAAATCTCTTTCACCAGCTTTAGAAGAGCAATATATCCTGCTTTGCGTTCCTCATCCTCTTCTGTGAGAATCTTCGTCTCATGGTAGAATTTATTAAATGCGTTGGCCAGGTCGTAAATGTATGCACAGATCTTGTGCGGTGCACTCTCCTCGAAGGCCGCGTCAATCACGTCATTGAACTTGACCGCCTCCAGCATCAGCGCCTTCTCAAACTCGCTCTGTGCGTCCCTTACCGCCAGGCCCTCCCGGGCTCCCTTTCCTTCCTGATACTTATTCAAAATGGACTTAATCCGTACAATCGTGTACAGGATATAAGGCCCCGTATTCCCTTCAAAGGAGGTAAATCTGTCTACATCAAAAACATAATCCTTGGATGCCTGATTGGACAGATCACCGTACTTGATTGCCGCAAGTCCCACAATCTTCGCTGTATTCTGCGCTTCCTCCTCACTCACGGTACGATTGTCCATAATTTTGCCATACATCGTTTCATTGATCTCACGGATCAGATTCTCCAGGCGCATGACTCCGCCTTCTCTTGTCTTAAACGGCTTGCCGTCCTTCCCATTCATCGTACCAAATCCCAGGAATTTCATTTCCACTTCCGGGCGCACAATTCCCGTTTTCTTTGCACAGCGGAATACCTGTACAAAATGCAGTTCCTGACGCTTGTCCACCACATAAATTAATTTGTCCGGCTGGTAAAGTGCTTCCCGTTCCACCAGCGTTGCCAGGTCTGTCGTATCATATAAGGCCGCGCCGTCTGACTTCAGGATCATACACGGAGGCACTTCTTTTTTATCCGCTTCCTCCTGCACATCGACTACAAGCGCGCCCTGGTCGTAATGGGCATAACCTTCGTCTTTCAGCCGCTGCACCATGTCGGGAATATACTTCTGCGCATCCGCCTCGCCCTTCCAAAGGTCGAACTCCACATTCAGACTCTCATAATTCTTCTTAAGATCCGCCACGGATACATTCATGATATGGTTCCAGATGGCCCGATAGCCACGGTGCCCATTCTGCAGAAGAAATGTGGCCTGCAGCGCCTTGTCACGGTATTCCTCATGTTCTTTGGCATATGCGCTGGCAGTTGGATAAATCTCCTCCAGCTCGCTGATCGTAAAAGGAGCTTCTTTTGGAAATTCTCCCTCATACGCTTCGTCAAAATATGCCAGATCAGGCTTTCTCTTCTCCAGCTCTGTAATAATCAGCCCCATCTGATATCCCCAGTCTCCCAGATGAATATCTCCGATTACCTTGTGTCCTTTAAACCTCGCAGTACGCTTAACACTCTCGCCGATAATCGCAGATCTGAGGTGGCCTACATGAAGCGGCTTTGCCACATTGGGGCCGCCGTAATCTACCATAATCATCTTCGGCTGTGCGGCTTTCTCCACGCCAAGGCCCTCCGCAGCCGCCATCTTATTCAGATAGGCTGCCACGTACGCAGGACTCATCTTCAGATTAATAAACCCTGGCCTGACCGCTTCTGCGGTCTCAAAGCAGGAACACTCTCCGAGCTTCCCCAGAACATCCTCCGCAATGACAAATGGCGCCTTTTTATAGGTCTTTGCAGCCGCCATCGCACCGTTGCACTGGTATTCGCATAAATCCGGCCTGTTGGACAAAGTCACTTTCGCAAAAGCCTCATCGTATCCCGCTTCCCGAAAGGCTTTCTGCATCTCTATGGTAATCAGTTCCAATAATGTCTTCAATTTTATTCCACACTCCGTTCTAATTTTCTTCCATTTTGCTATTTTATCACGTATAATCAGGGAGGGCAAGTGTTATGAGGGAACTCTCCCCGTATTTTGGGGCATTTAAGTATGTTTCCCATACCCCGAACCCGAAATACTGTTTTGAAAGGCAGGAATAAAGTATGATTATAGGATCACACGTAGGAATGAGCGGAAAGGAAATGCTTCTTGGCTCCGCCAGGGAAGCTGTTTCATACGGAGCAGACACGTTTATGTTTTACACCGGGGCTCCGCAGAACACACGCCGCAAAGATATCAGCGAGCTGAATATCGAACCCGCATGGGAATATATGAAGGAACACGGAATCGACGAGATTATTGTACACGCCCCTTACATCATCAACCTGGGGAATGCAGTAAAGCCGGAAACTTTTGAGCTGGCAGTGGAATTTCTGGATAAAGAACTGCAGCGTACGATTGCCTGCAGAAGCCATCTGCTGATTCTCCATCCGGGCGCACATGTCGGCGCCGGCGTCGAGACCGGTACCCAGCAGATTATCCATGGACTGAACGAGGTTCTGACAAAGGATACGGACTGCTGCATCGCACTGGAAACAATGGCTGGAAAAGGCTCAGAAATTGGCCGGACTTTTGAGGAACTGGCCCGTATATACGACGGCGTTAAGTATAACGATAAATTGCGGGTATGCTTTGACACCTGTCATACCAGCGACAGCGGATATGATATAATCGGCCATTTTGATGACGTGATCGATAAGTTTGATCAAATCCTTGGAAAAGACCAGATTGCAGTATTCCACGTTAATGACAGCAAAAACATACCCGGAGCTGCCAAGGACAGGCACGCAAATATCGGTTTCGGAGAGATCGGCTTTGATGCTCTGAACTATATTGTCCACCACAAGGATTTTGAAAATGTACCGAAAATTCTGGAGACACCTTATGTCCCCTCCCCAACATACGAGAAAAAATCCTATGCACCATATAAATATGAAATCGAAATGCTCAGGAACGGGAAATTTGACCCTGCTCTCATGGATAGAATTATCAGGGAGAATGAAAAGACCGGGGACTAGTACATCTCAGCATAACAGCAAGTTAATTGTTATTCGATGTACTAGTACTTGACATCTAAGGCGCCTCATTGTATGATTGTACTATACAGATAATACAGTATTCCAAAAACTTTATCATACAGAAAAAGAGGTGACTTAGATGCCATGGGATTTAGATAATGACCGCCCTATCTATCTGCAGCTCATGGAGCGCATCCAGCAGGACATCATTGCCGGCATATATAATCCCGGAGATAAGCTCCCATCCGTACGTGACCTGGCTCTCGATGCTTCCGTGAACCCCAATACCATGCAGAAAGCGCTCTCCGAACTCGAAAGAAGCGGCCTGGTATATTCGCAGAGAACCAGCGGCAGATTTATCACGGAGGATGATGCAATGCTGAAAAAGATGAAAAAAGATTTAGCATCCGAACATATTCATCAATTTTTTGAAAAGATGAAGCTGCTCGGTTTTGGGGATGAAGAGATTCTGGAATTAATCCAGGAGACAATCAAGGAGGAAAAGTAAATGAAACCAATTCTGGAATGTCAGGGACTGACTAAGAAATATAACAACTTCTATGCGCTCTCCAACCTGAACCTGACTCTGGACAGAGGGCAGATTGTAGGGCTTCTTGGCCCCAACGGCAGCGGAAAGACGACTTTGATCAAGCTGATTAACGGTCTTCTAACCCCTACTGACGGACGAGTCATGATCAACAGCCTGGCTCCCGGAGCAGAGACAAAAAAGCTGGTCTCCTATCTGCCGGAAAGAAGCTATCTGAATGACCACATGCGGGTGGACGATATATTATCCTACTTTTTAGATTTTTATGATAATTTTGATCTGGACCGCGCCAGGAAAATGCTGCACGATCTGGAGATCGATACGCACTCACGGCTGCGTACCCTCTCTAAAGGCACGAAGGAAAAAGTCCAGCTTGTGCTGGTCATGAGCCGGGATGCCGAACTTTATATCCTGGACGAGCCGATCGGCGGTGTGGATCCTGCTGCGAGGGACTATATCCTGCACACGATTCTGACCAATTATAACGAGAATGCGACCATTCTTCTGTCCACACACCTCATCACCGATATTGAGAATGTACTCGACAGAGTACTTTTTATCCAGAACGGACAGCTTTCCCTGAATGCTTCTGTAGACGAGATCCGCACAAAGGAAGGGAAATCCGTAGATGCTTTATTCAGGGAGGTATTCAAATGTTAGGCAGACTCATTAAATACGACTTAAAATATGGAGCCAAGTTATTTATCATACTCCACGCACTGCTGCTGTTGGCCAGTATACTCGGACGGTTTTTCTTTCTTGAGAAACTCGACTTCAGCGCAGAAGCGAATGTCCTGATCACCTCTCTTGGCTTATTTATATCCATTTTTCTGCTTCTGTTTACGGCAGTATCCTTTGGAGTGATGTTGTTGCTTGGTATCCGTTTTTATAAAAATCTGTTTACAGATGAAGGATATCTGACATGGACCCTGCCTGCAACCCCTGCACAGCAGCTCTGGGCCAAGATTATATCCGGTACAATCTGGTATGTCATTGATATTTTGCTCTACAGCTTGAGTCTTTACATTTTGGTCAGCGGTAAAAATGTTACAACAGCCTACGCAGGAATCGCCTCCGAGGTAACAGAGTCACTTGGGATGCCGCTCGGCCGTTACAGTCTGTACATGCTGTTATTTATACTGGCCAGCAGTATAGGGAGCGTCATCATGATCTATTCCTGTGTGGCAATTGGGCAGTTGTTTCCGGGCCACAGAGTGCTGTGCTCCGTTATTGCCTACATAATAATATCTACAATCATTCAAATATTTACCTTTATAATCCTTGCTGCCCTTGGCATATTTCCAAACGGCAGCAACTACCCGCCTGGTGCAGGCAATGTAGGGCATTACTTATTTAAATTGTTTCGATTAAGCGGAATCCTGATATTTGTTACAACAGTATTGGAATACGCCGCAACACATTATATTATGAACAAAAAGGTGAATCTCATCTAAAGAAATTCACCCAGCGTATGAAAAAAGCGTTCCGAATCAACCGGCTTTGGGAAATATCTATTCCTCCCGCTCTGCGTTGCTTTATCTATATTCCTCTGATAGGCATTTGCAGAAAGTCCGATGACCGGAACGCTTTTTTGCTTCTCTATTATTCAGCGGGCCCAATTTGCCGGCCGCTTAAAATACGGCTTGTACCAGAAACATATAGAATACAGTACCTGCTCCAATACTCAAAAGGTTGTTGCGCTTCCAGACATGCAGCACGATCACGGCCAGCACGGCTAATGCTTCCGGAAGACCATGGGGGGCCGTCGTTATGGGGGTGTCCTTCAAACAGTATACGACCAGCATCCCGATAACAGCCGGAGTCAGGACTTTCCCAAGATACTCAATTGTCTTGGGGATCGTCTTCCCCTTGGGAAATATTAAAAATGGCACTGCTCTTGTGGCAAATGTAGTGACAGCCACGGCCAAAATAATGCATAATGAAGTTCCTACATTTACGGGCATGTCTCCACCTCCCCTTCCAGGCGTTTTCTTGCAGCAAAGAGGATCAAAATACTCAGAATCATTGTCGGGAACACAAAGCTTCCGCTTCCGAAAATCTGAAGGCATAAAACGGCTGAAACAACACCGATCATTGCAGGTATCCTATTTTTTGCTTCCATCCATTGCTCCACAAATATCACAACAAACAGGGCGGTCATGGCAAATTCTATTCCCTCGGCGTTGATGGGCAGTACGCTCTTTAAAATTCCTCCGATGGCTGAGCCGATGACCCAGTAGCTCTGATCCAGAAGCGCAATAGCAAACAGAAACTTATCTTCCTCAACATCTTCCGGAATTTTGGTTGTACACAAAAGAGAGTACGTCTCATCCGTCAGTCCAAAGATCATATACCAGCGCTTGCCGCCCATTTTGTTAAACTTATCCAACAGGGACAGGCCATAGAATACATGTCGGATGTTCACCATCAAAGTCATAAATATGACCTGCAGAAAAGAAATACCCGGCACAAAAAAATTCACAGCCAGATACTGCCCCGACCCCGCATAAACAAGCAAGCTCATTAAAACCGCCCACCAGGCAGAATATCCTTTTTCCGCATACATAACACCAAAAGCAATCCCTATGAACAGATATCCCGTCAGTACCGGGATCGTATAAGGAAAAGCCCTCCTAAACGCCGTCTTATACCCTGACATGATCTAACCCTCTCCTCTGATTCTCTTTTGTTTAATCCACGCTCAGTAATTTCACTGAGTACGCTACGTCTTATCTATATAAAATAAAATGCCTGGAAATGTATTACCAGCCTTCTGATAAAGCCCGGTACTAAAACACTTATTTTAATACGAAACTTTTTCCAGGGCATAAAAAATACACGTCTGGGCGGAGTCGAACCGCCGCACATGCCTCCGGAGGGCATTGCTCTATCCACTGAGCTACAGACGCATAATTACTGTGCAATTCTGCTGTAATGGAATGAACCCTTAACAGAATGCTTTATTATCCTAGCACAAAATTTATGAAATGTAAAGAGGAAAACAAGATTTCGTGAAGAGCTTTCACCCCGGTGCGGATCGGGAAACGTTCCATGGAGGAGCAGCCCAAATCCTCCCGGAGGAACCTGTCCGACAGACAGGTTCCTCCGGGGGCTTTCGTCTCCCCCTATATGGAGCTGGCGCACCCGACAGACAGGGAATGACTCGTTTCCAGGGTGTCCCGTGTACGATCTATCCCCTCTCTTTGCACCACGCATCCCCCTTTTTCCTGGACATTAACTTCTTCTCCTCTCTTTGGTAAAAATAGGCATGATCGCTCAGTACTTCCTCCGGTTCTACCTGGGTTTCATTAATTTCAACAACCATCTCGCTCATTTCATCCGCGTCGAGCGCCTTGGATTCCGGAACAATAATCAGTTCGTGTATGCTGCTGGGCAGAATATAATAGTCTTCTTTTAACATCTCCCCCACCATCTCCAGTACATGAGGGTAAAGCAGGCATGCAGCTCCATAATTGCGGAGTGAATTCGTCAAAACGTACATAACATCTTTCTTTTCATCGTTCTGAATTTCCAGCAGATTCTCCTCCTCATCCGAGTCCACCTCCAACATCTCCTCTATGGCATGGCGCATAGTATAAAACTCTGCCGGCAGAAGGTTTGTTACATTTCTGACCGCAGCCCGGTACAACTCTTCTTTCTGTACGCCCCACATCCTCAGATGTTCATGATTGATCTGAATACTGGCCGTCCCATTCCTGTCCTGTTCTAAAAGTACATAGAACACAATCGATAAATCCAGTACTTCCATAAATGGAATACACTCCAAAAGCTTTTTGTTTTTTTCCGTATGGATCAGACGGAATACCACACGATCCCTGATATTTTCATACTTTTGAAACTGGCTGCAGTCCCACACTTTACTGCAGTCCACCTCTTCATAAAAGTCCAGAATCTCCTGGACAACCCTGTCCATCCGTTCTCCCTTCAGAACCCGTTCAAATAGTTCTTCCAGATAAATAGCCGGCGCCGCATTCACACCATCTGCCTTAATCATAATTCCCTGCTTCTCACTGCCATTATTCTTTCGGGCAGTATAGACGCTCGCCTGAATCCCCTCCTTTAATTTTTTATTTAATTCCTGTTCAACAGCACACAAAAATTCCTGATAATTCATAATTCTCCTTTCAAATTTTCTGTGCTCATCAAAACAAAATAGGAAAAGTGACACGACCTGTGTCCATGATAAAATAATGATTTGAAACATATTAGGTGAGTAAATTATATATGATTTTCATCAAAAACACAATCCCAAATGAGGCAAAATATTGTTGCCCTTCATCTAACCGATGCATTCCCAGTGCTATACTGGTATATAACGTTGTAAAACACCGTTGTGTGCTTACTGCATCTAAAAAAGGATGCCGGATATGCGGGGAAAACTTGATTCTAAAATCAAATTTTCTGGAAACCCGGTTCAGGAAATCCTCAGATTCCCACACGGAGTTCCCATAGCCCTCATATCCGGCATCGGTTTTTCTCAGATACAGCTAGCGGCACAGGCGCCAAATACAGGCCCATGCCCTTCCTGGCAGCCCTGTCATAAAGCATCCCCTGCTCTGTTTCTTTCCAAATTAAACACGTGACAAATATTCCCCTGTACGTGTATCAATCTTTAAGACATCTCCCTGCTCTACAAACAGAGGTACCATTACAACTGCCCCGGTCTCTACGGTCGCAGGCTTTGTTGCTCCCTGTGCAGTATCACCCTTAAATCCCGGCTCTGTCTCTGTGATTGCAAGCTCTACAAACAATGGCGGCTCAACAGAGAATACATTTCCATTATGAGAACAGATTTTTACGACTTCATTTTCTTTTACAAATTTCAAAGCGTCACCCACCACTTCAGCATTCAGTGCGATCTGGTCATATGTCTCAACATCCATAAAGTTGAATAAATCTCCGTCCTGATACAGATACTGCATGTCCTTACGGTCAATACGGGCCTGTTCAAACTTTTCATTGGGTCTGAAAGTCTTTTCAACAGCACCGCCGTTAATTATATTTTTTAACTTTGTTCTTACAAACGCTGCACCTTTACCTGGTTTTACATGTTGGAATTCCAAAATCTGATAGATGTTCCCCTCAATCTCAACGGTTAATCCATTCTTAAAATCTCCTGCTGATATCATTGTAATCCTCCTTCAATTGCGCTGCCAATGCGCCTACCTTTTTACACTGTTTATAATTTTATAATAGTTTCATTCATTTTTCAACCTTTTTTTACCCGGAGATCCGCTTCTTTTGCTTCTTTTTATAGAAATGCAGTACAATCTTCTCCAGGTACCGTTTCAATACGATCTGAATCTCCTCCTTCGGATGAATCGGCTTAACCAGTATATTGCGGATGCCGCTTCTCTTAGCCCCCCACACATCAGTAAACAACTGGTCTCCTACAAAAAGAGTATTGGAATCGTCCGTCCCCATAATCTCCATCGCTTTTTTATAATTCTTTGTGGATGGCTTATGGGCATTATAAATATAGTTCGTCTGAATCTCTTCATTGAACATCTTGACCCGCGCTTCCTGATTGTTTGAAATCAGGCATGAAGAAAAACCGATTTTCTTCAGCCTGGCAAACAGTTTTTTAGCGCGGTCATCCGCAGGGGCGCCATGAGGTACAAGTGTATTATCTATGTCAAATATAACGCCTCTGAATCCTTCTTCATATAATTTTTCAAATGGGATGACATATGTAGACATCTTATAGTCATCCGGAAAAAATCTGTCAAACATTATTCCGCATCCATCTCCATTAACTTTGTAATCAGTTCCTCACAAACCTGCAGCACCGTCTTGTTATCAGTCTGTATCACGATATCGGCAGCCGCCTCGTACTTCTCACGGCGGTTTTCCATCAGATCTGCAATAAACTCTACATTATTATTCTCTTTGAGCACCGGTCTGTCATCACTGTCTTTCACCCGTTCATAAACGGTCTCCGGACTCGCAGTCAAAAGAACTACACGGCCGTTTTTCTTCATCTCGGTTACATTCTCCGCCCGGAGGGCTGCTCCGCCTCCGCAGGATATAATAGTATTCTTTTTATCCTGCAGTTCGATCAGCAGTTTTGTTTCCTGCTCCCTAAAATATTCTTCACCATATGTGGCAAAAATATCCGGAATACTCATTTCTTCACGTTCCGCAATTACCTGATCCATCTCCACAATACGCATCGCAAACATTGTGCTGAGATAATCAGACACCGTAGACTTGCCTGCGCCCATAAATCCGATCAGTACTATATTGTAAGAAAACAGCTTCCTTGCCTGTATCCTCTTGCTGTTACGTACAATTCTCCTGAACACATCGTAAATCTCGTCCTGATACTTACAGCCTTCCAGCTTATCCTTCAGTCTCCGTTCCTGCTTGGCTTCCTGTGCCGGCTGCAAAATCGGCATGCCGTATTCCTCTTTATATGCCATGATCTTTTCTACAATTGCATTGCGCTCAACCAGCGCATCTATAATCTTATCATCACACAAAGCAAGCTGTTCGCGGTACATCTCTAAATCATTCATCTTCCAACGTCCACCTTTAATCTCTTATTCCAAAACAATACACCATATTATAGCAACTTTCCCAGATGATAGCAAGCAGAAACTAACCGCCTGTGTTCGTATTTTCTGCTTTTCCGGTCCTTTTTTCATGAATATGAAGTTTTACTCCTATTCCTTAACGGATTTCTCCAGAGCGGCTTTCACATCGCCTTTAAACAGTTCCCATGCATCTTCATGATCCACAAAATATTTGGGACAGATTTTACCCGTAACGTCATAGTGGCGGATCACATTCTGCTCCGTCAGGCCGAACTTTTTACACAGCCATGCTGTCAGCTGAACCACAGACTTATAAGTCGCGTCATTAAACTCTCCCGACTCATCCGGGTGGCAGCATTCGATTGAAACCGTATCATGATTTCTACTGTTAGAAGCGTAAGCAATCTCCCATGTCGGCACGCACTGGATAATTTCTCCGTCCAGGCCGACCACAAAATGGCTGCTCACCGACGTCTCATGGCTGTCCTTCAACCCTTGAAAATAGTCCCTGTTGTTTTGTGCTGTGCTGCCCGGATTCGCCGTATAATGAATGACGATGCCGGTAATCGGATCAGATTCAGTCCCCGGCCTCGAATACTCATTCACATCCAGCAGCTGTACATCAATCTTCGGCTCTGAGGCATCCACAGACAGGCCCGTATTAGCACGATTCCTTCTCCCATCAGCAACGCAGGAATAGATTCCCAGGACAATTGTCAGGATTACCAGAAACACGATTCCTCCATATATATAGAGAGACTTCTTGTCGATTCTTATATTCTTCAGGTTTATTTTTCTTTTTGTATATCTTCGTCTTTTCATCCCTGTTCCCCAATCCAAAAACTGTTTATATCTTATCATATTTTGTCGAAACAAAAATGAATATTTTATTAAAATTGTCTTAGCAAGAGTACCCTGTAACAGAGAGCTCCTGCAGGCGTAGTGAGCTTTTACCCCATGAACCGGCTATAGTAAATAAAAAACCGGACAGCTCCGGGATCCCTGCTTCATTGCTGAATATTTCGGGTATCTCCGGAATTGTCCGGTTCTATATGATTCAAGGGGCAACCGTCCTTCGGCTGCTCCTGTATAACTGTATTTTATTCGTCCACGCTGTAGTTCGGCGCCTCTTTTGTAATATGAATATCGTGCGGATGACTCTCTTTCAGAGATGCCGCGGAAATTTTCACAAATTGCCCGTTCTGCTTCAACTCATCAATTGTAGGAGTTCCGCAATAACCCATACCGGAGCGCAGACCGCCCATCAGCTGGAATACGGTGTCTTCCACGGTTCCCTTGTATGCAACCCGTCCTTCAACGCCTTCCGGAACAAGTTTCTTAGCATCCGCCTGGAAGTATCTGTCCTTGCTTCCGTTCTCCATAGCGGCAATCGAGCCCATACCGCGGTATACCTTATATTTTCTTCCCTGGAATAACTCGAATGTTCCCGGGCTTTCATCACATCCGGCAAATATGCTGCCCATCATACAAACATTTGCACCGGCAGCGATTGCCTTAGTCATATCTCCGGAATACTTAATACCGCCATCCGCAATAATCGGTATATCATATTCTTTTGCCACTGCATAACAATCCATAACTGCAGTAATCTGCGGAACACCGATTCCTGCAACGACACGCGTTGTACAGATAGAACCAGGTCCGATTCCAACTTTGACGGCATCGACTCCTGCCTCAATCAGAGCCCTTGTTGCATCCCCTGTTGCAACATTCCCTGCAATAATCTGAAGTTCCGGATACTTTTCTTTTACCATGCGTACCGTGCGCAGAACATTCGCAGAATGACCGTGTGCAGAGTCCATAACCACCACATCTACTTTAGACTTCACCAGTGCATCCACACGCTCCAGAAAGTTTGCTGTAATACCGATCGCCGCACCACAGAGCAGCCGTCCCTGACCGTCCTTTGCAGACAAAGGATACTTAATCTGTTTTTCAATATCCTTAATTGTAATCAAACCTTTCAGGTTTCCTTCATCATCTACGATCGGCAGCTTTTCCTTCCTTGCCTTCGCAAGAATCTTCTTCGCTTCGTCCAATGTGATACCTTCCTTTGCTGTAATCAGCCCTTCGGAAGTCATGGACTCCTTAATCTTCTTAGAGAAATCTTCTTCAAATTTTAAATCACGGTTTGTAATAATTCCGACGAGTTTTTTTCCTTCCGTAATAGGAACTCCTGAGATGCGGTACTTTGCCATCAGATTATTGGCATCTTCCAGTGTATGTTCAGGTGATAAATAAAAAGGATCCGTAATTACCCCATTCTCAGACCTCTTAACCTTATCAACCTCATCCGCCTGCTGTTCAATAGACATGTTTTTATGAATAATACCAATTCCGCCCTGACGAGCCATCGCAATAGCCATACGGTGTTCAGTAACCGTATCCATTCCTGCGCTCATCATCGGAATATTCAGTCGAATCTTCTTCGTCAAGTTCGTTGATAAATCAACCTGGTTCGGAATTACTTCGGAAAATGCCGGAACTAAGAGCACATCATCAAATGTAATACCTTCTCCAATAATTTTACCCATGATTTTATTTCCTCTCTTTCTCTAATATGTAAGCTGATGTTTTAACTGATATAGTACAAAAATTAAACAAACTTGTCAAGGGATTCCCAGGTTTCCGCCGGAAAAACACATAATAAATACTAACCCCCATTAAAAACCACCACTTATAAGTTGGAATATTTGGGAGGATGTTTTGGCTGAAGGGGCCGCAGGGGAGGAGGCGGACAGGGAAAGCGGGCGATGCAGGCGGAGGGCGGGTAAGCGGCTAAATAAATTTCAGATAAAATGGCAGACTCCGCAGACACTCAGAAAAAATCTGATGATTTTTTCCGGCGGGTGCTGCGGATTGATACGATGTGGGGCGCTTTAATCTAGATAAGGAGGTTGATCAGGAGGATTTGAGAATTGCGACCTTGTACAAGCTACGCTCCCCTCAATCAGCTCAATCCGCCGCCCTGCGTAATCCTCCCGGTAAAATGGGCATCTTCCGTCTTGATGCGCGCAGCCTGCCGAGAGCGGTCAGTGGAATGGACGGAGGCGTACATCTGTTGGGGCTATGCGGCTTAGAGAGCACGGCTGGAAACACTTACGTAAAAAGAGCGGCCCACTGAGGGATGGGAATTGATTTACCAAATCAATTCCCAGTACAACTTAAACGGGAAAGCATCAAGCTTTCCCGTTGCATGTTGTACGTGCCCTCAGTGGGCCGTTCTTTTTACGTTAGTGTTTCCCCGTAAACGGGTTGCCGCATAGCCCCAACAGATGTACGCCTCCGTCCATTCCACTGACCGCTCTCGGCAGGCGGACCCTACTTCACCAAAGATCCCCTTTCACCCAATTACATCATACCCATTCCGCCGCCTGCTCCTGCCGGCATTGCTGGTGTATCTTCTTTGATTGCAGCCACTACTGATTCTGTTGTCAGCAGTGTGGATGCTACGCTTGTTGCATTCTGTAATGCGCTTCTGGTAACTTTTGCAGGATCCAGGATTCCTTCTTTTACCATGTCTACATACTCTTCTTTGTATGCGTCAAATCCAACTCCTGGTTCGGACTCTCTTACTTTATTAATGATAACTGCTCCTTCAAGACCAGCATTTGATGCAATGTGGTACAGTGGTGACTCCAGAGCCTTCAGAACTACTTTAGCGCCTGTTTTCTCGTCGCCTTCCAGTTCCTCGGCAAGTTTTTCAACTTCTTTCGCTGCGTGAATGTATGCAGAACCGCCGCCTGCGATGATTCCTTCTTCTACTGCAGCTCTTGTTGCGTTCAGAGCATCTTCCATACGGAGTTTTGCTTCCTTCATCTCAGTCTCTGTTGCAGCGCCTACGCGGATAACTGCTACGCCGCCAGCCAGTTTTGCGAGTCTTTCCTGTAATTTTTCTTTGTCAAAATCAGATGTAGTCTCTTCGATTCCCTTCTTGATCTGGGCAATTCTGTCTTCGATTGCCTTCTTGTCTCCGCAACCATCAACAATAACAGTGTTCTCTTTCTGAACTTTAACGGATTTTGCACGTCCCAGCTGATCCAGGGAAGCTTCCTTCAGATCCATTCCCAGTTCTTCTGAAATCACTTGTCCGCCTGTCAGAATCGCAATATCCTGCAGCATTTCTTTTCTTCTGTCACCATAGCCCGGTGCTTTTACTGCTACTACGTTAAATGTTCCGCGCAGTTTATTGACAATCAATGTTGTAAGAGCCTCTCCCTCAATATCTTCCGCAATAATCAGAAGTCTTGCGCCTGACTGTACAACCTGCTCTAAGAGCGGAAGAAGATCCTGAATGCTGGAGATCTTCCTGTCTGTGATCAGGATGTACGGATCTTCCAGATTTGCTTCCATTTTTTCCATATCTGTTGCCATATATGCGGAAATGTATCCACGGTCAAACTGCATACCTTCTACTAAATCCAGTTCGGTAAGCATTGTCTTGGACTCCTCGATCGTGATAACTCCGTCATTGGAAACCTTATCCATAGCGTCTGCTACCATCTGTCCAACTGCATCATCCCCTGATGATACGGCTGCAACCCTGGCAATCTGCTCTTTATCTTTCACTTTGCTGCTCATTTTTGCAATGGCATCTACTGCTACGTCTGTAGCTTTCTTCATTCCTTTACGAAGAATGATCGGATTCGCACCTGCTTCCAGGTTCTTCATTCCTTCGTGTACCATGGACTGTGCAAGTACTGTAGCTGTTGTTGTACCATCTCCGGCTACATCGTTTGTCTTGGACGCCACTTCTTTTATCAGCTGTGCTCCCATGTTTTCAAATCCGTCTTCCAGTTCGATTTCTTTTGCAATCGTTACACCATCGTTTGTAATAAGCGGTGCTCCGAATGATTTGTCAAGTACAACGTTTCTTCCTTTTGGTCCCAATGTTACCCTTACTGTGTCGGCCAGCTTGTTAACACCCTTTTCCAGCGCTGCTCTGGCTTCTGTTCCGTATTTGATTTCCTTTGCCATGTCTGTCACTCCTCTTATTCTAATTAAATTCTTTCTTCAAGTTCATCTGTTAAAACATATTATTTTATAGAAATTAGTCAAGCAATTAAATTAATTTTAACGGACCCCCTACTCAACAATTGCCAAAATGTCGCTCTGTTTTACAATGATATACTCTTCTTTTTCTAACTCTACTTCCGTTCCTGCATATTTGGAGTAGATAACTTTATCGCCGACTTTTACCTGCATTGTCACTTCTTTACCGTCTATATTTCCACCAGGTCCAACTGCAATTACCAATGCCTCCTGCGGCTTTTCTTTTGCCTGACCCGGCAGGACGATACCTGACTTTGTTGTTTCTTCCGCTTCAAATTGTTTTAATACAATCTTGTCACCTAATGGTACTAATTTCATAGTAATTCCTCCTTAATTGATTTTGCTAGTTATTAGCACTCATTTCTTTTGAGTGCTAACCTCATGAATATAAAATAGCACTCTGTTTCCAATTTGTCAACAGAGTTTCTAAAATTTATACATTATTTTGCAGCTTGCGTTACTGTTCACCCCCTACGGGCGTGCACAGTAACGGCATGTGTTACGGTATGCCCTGCGGGATTCTTAGTTTATAAAACTGACTTCTGTTAAATCTTTTGCTTACTTTCGTTTAATCGGCCGTTTTACGCTATCCACAATATAGAATCCATTCTCTATCTTAAAGACAAGCATATTGCCATTCTCACACTGAAAGCGTTCTTTCACTGCTCCAGTACAGTAAAGCAGTTCTTTCTTAGTGGAAATATAGCACTGATATTTGGCATCCAGGGAAATTGCCGTCAAATCATCTTCTTTTAATTGCAAGTATATGTAATCTTCCTCCAAATCATACTTAAAAACCTTGCAATGATGCGTCGCATCGTCAAAAATTACATCTGCCGAAATTACTTTTTCCATCTGTAAGTCTACCGGGTTACCTTCATACATATTTCTCCGCCTCCTAAACGATCTGACTTTCTGCCCTTAACTTCCGGATCATGATTGATTGTTATCATAAGAGAGGGTATCAGCTGCCTGATACCCTCTCCAATTTACTATGCTCAATAATAGATAAATACGTCTGAATATCTACAGACGCTCTTTTTTTATTTTTTCCAGTTCCGTAAACACATAATCATTCAGAACCTTAATATATGTCCCTTTCATGCCGGATGACCTGGACTCTATCACACCTGCACTTTCAAACTTTCTAAGTGCATTGACAATTACGGATCTGGTAATGCCCACACGGTCTGCAATCTTACTTGCTACAAGTATGCCCTCCGTACCATCCAGTTCCTCAAAAATATGAATAATTGCCTCCAGCTCTGAAAAAGAAAGGGTGCTGATCGCAGACTGAACGATGTGTTCTTTTCTCGTCTCCTCCGCGCTCTCTTCATTGACGGAGCGAAGCATCTCCAGCCCTACGACCGCTGTTCCGTACTCACTCAAGATAATGTCATCAATCTCATATACGGAATTCTGTTTGTAAATAAACAAAGTTCCCAGACGCTCTCCTGCTATGTCAATCGGTGTAATAATAGCCTGGTACCCTCTCACCGCTTCCGGCGAAAAACCAAGTGTTTCCAGATTTACGTTCTCTTTGGTAGATAAGATATTAAGCAGACGTTCGTTCAGCATCTCATCGATATGCGCACCGACTGACTCGCCAACGAGTTCCCTAATGCCTTCCACCTGTCCACATTTGCTCACTCCCAATATCTTGCCCTTTTTGCTGACAACAAGGACATTGGAATCCAGAATCTCCGTAAGGACGGCACAAATATCGTTAAAAACCACCTTGCTGGAATTGTTGTTATGAAGCAGCTTATTAATTTTTCTTGTCTTATCCAATAACTGTACGCTCATTGATTTCCTCCAGATTTAATTGTGTATACAACTCGTTCCAATTCGTTCGATATAGTTATGTTATCATACAACTCACGAAATATCAACGTCATTTATCTAATTTTTTTTCAGATTTCGGACATATCCACATTTTTCATCTGCACATACGAGTTTACTGCCTTTTTCTACCATATAATTGCCGCATTCAGGGCACTTTTCCTTGGATGGCTTCTGCCAGGACATAAACTCGCATTCCGGATTATTTTCACAGCCATAATACTTTCTGCCCTTCTTTGTCTTGCGGATTACTACTTCTTTACCGCAGACCGGGCATGGAACGCCAATCTTCTCCAGATATGGTTTTGTATTCTTGCAGTCCGGGAATCCCGGACAAGCCAGGAACTTTCCGTGAGGACCATATTTTACCACCATGTTGCGGCCGCACTCTTCACAGATCACGTCTGTCACTTCGTCTTCGATCTTAACGCTTTCCAGCTCTTTCTCGGCGATCTGCACTGCTTCTTCCAGATCCGGATAGAAGTTACGGATGACCTCTTTCCAAGGCACCTTGCCTTCTTCCACCATATCCAGCAGGCCTTCCATATTGGCAGTGAAGTTCTCGTCCACAATGCTTGGGAAAGACTGCTTCATGATATTATTCACGACCTCGCCGATCTCTGTGATATAAAGGTTCTTTGCTTCCTTTGTGACATAGCGGCGTCCCAGGATCGTGGAGATCGTAGGAGCATAAGTACTTGGACGGCCAATGCCCAGTTCTTCCAGCATCTTAACCAGAGTCGCCTCCGTATAATGCGCCGGCGGCTGCGTAAAATGCTGCTTTGAATCAAAGCTCTCCTTATTCAGTCGGGTGTCCATACCCAGGCCGTTTACCAGAACATTGCTCTCCTCTTTCTCTTCGTCAGCCTCTGTGTAAACGCTGCGGAAACCATCGAATACTACTTTGGAAGTTGCTACTGTAAACCGGTAATCACCCGCTCCTATTTTTACAGAAATCGTTTCATACTTTGCAGGCTGCATCCTGCTTGCTGCAAACCGTTTCCAGATCAGCTGGTACAGGCGCAGCTGATCCCTGGAAAGAGAATCTTTCAAAGAGGCCGGAGTCCTGGTAATATCGGTAGGCCTGATGGCCTCATGCGCATCCTGAATCTTCTTCTCGGTCTTTTTCGCCTGAGCGCCTGCTGCCACATACTCTTTTCCATAGGCTGACGCAATATATTCTCTTGCCGCTTCATCCGCCTCCTCGGAGATTCTGGTGGAATCCGTACGCAGATAAGTAATCACACCGACTGTCCCGTTCCCCTTGATATCAATTCCTTCGTACAGCTGCTGTGCAATGCGCATCGTTTTCTGTGTTCCAAAATTCAGTACCTTAGCGGCTTCCTGCTGCAGTGTACTGGTGGTAAAAGGAAGCGGGGCCTTGCGGATGCGTTCTCCTTTTTTAATATCAGTGATTTTAAACTCTTCGTTGTCTACCGCTTTGATTATCTGATTCAGTTCTTCCTCTGAACCAATCGTCATCTTCTGTTTCTCTGTACCGTAAAACTTAGCCACCAGCGGACGCTTTTCGCCTTTTACCTTTAAAACAGCGTCCAGAGACCAGTATTCTTCCGGTATGAACGCATCGATCTCGGCCTCCCTGTCTGCAATCAGACGAAGCGCAACCGACTGCACGCGGCCCGCACTGAGTCCCCTCTTTACTTTTGCCCACAGCACTGGGCTTATACGGTAGCCCACCATTCTGTCCAGGATACGGCGTGCCTGCTGGGCGTCAACCAGACTCATATCAATATCCCTGGGGGCCTTTAAAGATGCCTTTACGGCATTTTTAGTAATCTCGTTGAATGTAATACGGCGCATTTTCTTATCATCTAATTTCAGGGCCGTTGCCAGATGCCAGGATATCGCCTCTCCCTCACGGTCGGGGTCAGTTGCAAGATAGACTTTGTCGGCTTTCTTTGCTTCCTTGCGCAGATTCGCCAGGATATCTCCCTTTCCCCTAATCGTAATATATTTGGGCTCATAGTCGTTCTCTATGTCAATGCCCAGCTGGCTCTTGGGCAGATCTCGGACATGACCGTTCGATGCAGCAACTGAATAGTTGCTCCCCAGGAACTTTTTGATTGTTTTCACCTTGGCAGGTGACTCCACAATAACCAGATAATGTGCCATAAACTTCCTCCAATAGGCTTTCACGCCTCTATTTATCATTTTATCTTAATATAATGATTTTTTGAAATCTCTTTGATGTATCCTTTCAGTTCTAACGACACAAGCCGCTCAAGTACCTCATTTGCCGGCAGCTTAGTTTCCTCTGTGAGCTGGCTGAGATTCTTGGGATACAAACCAAGACGACTATACACCATATTTTCCCCACTTTCAAGCACTTTTTCAATTTTGGCTGTTTTTTTGTTCTCTTCGGTGCAGTTCATATTCAGCTCCTCCAGAAGCATTTCTGTGGACAACAGAATACCTGCGCCCTGCCGGATCAGCTCATTACATCCCTGGCTCAGGCTGCTGTTAACAGGCCCCGGCAGCGCATACACATCCCTTCCCTGCTCCAGGGCCATATCCGCGGTAATCAATGATCCGCTCTTCTCTCGTGCCTCGATCACAAGAACCAAATCCGACAAACCGCTGATAATCCGGTTCCGACGGGGAAAATTCTGGGGTGCGGGAGGGGTTCCAGGCGGAAATTCGGACAGAATTCCTCCTTCCTCTTCCAAAATATCCACATACAGCCCGATATGTTCCCGTGGATAACAGATATCCACCCCACAGCCTAATACCGCATAGGTGTGGCCCTTTCCCATCAGAGCGCCCCGCTGGGCGGTTCCGTCTATGCCCCTTGCCAGCCCGCTGATAACCGAAACGCCGCACGCGGCAAGCCGTTCCCCGAATTCCAGGGCATACTTTTCTCCATAGGGTGTACAGCGCCTGGCGCCCACAATTGCAACCGCCCTTTTCTCCTCTTTCGGCAGTCTGCCTTTTACGTAAAGCGCATAGGGCGGATCCGGAATTGTCCGCAGCCTTCCTGGAAATTCCCGGGAAAAACAGGGAACAAAGCGGATGGATTTCTCCTCCAGCTTTGCTGCTGTTTCCTCCGGATTTCGCTCCTTTTGCGCCTGCCTAATTGTATGGATGTCCCTTTCATTTAAGAACTCTAATTCTTTTAGTTTTGTTTCTTCTATATAAAATATACATTCACCGGAACCAAGATGTTTTCTTAGCAGATATTTTTTACGGTCACTCAAAGGTGTAATAGCAGCAAGCCAATATTCATATTTCATTTTCTCATCTCCCCCAGTATTTTTTGTCCATCGTACGGTAACCTATGGCTTCTTTTATATGTTTCACAGCAATTCTTTCCTGCCCGTCCAAATCTGCAATCGTTCTGGCCACCTTCACGATTTTATGGTAGGTTCTGGCCGTGAGCCTGAGGGAAGTAAATGCCTGCTCCATCAGCCTGTTTTCCGCTTTTCCAAGCCTGCAGTATACCTCCAGCTCTTTTACCCCAAGCATCGCATTTGAAACAATACCTGTTCCTGCATACCGCTGGTTTTGAATTTCACGGGCATCACATACGCGTCTTCGTATCTCCTCGGAACTTTCTCCTTTTCTTTTTCGCAAAAGTGCCTCGTACTCCACTTTGGGAGCCTCCACACAAATGTCGAGACGATCAATAAAAGGCTGACTGATCTTACCCAAATAGTGCTGGATCTGACCGGGAGTACAGGTGCACCGTTCAAAATCCGGATAGCAGCCGCAGGGGCATGGATTCATGGCCGCAATCAAAATAAAATTAGCCGGGAACACATAATTGCCGTGGGCCCTCGTTATGCGTATCTGATGTTCCTCCAGAGGCTGCCGCAGCACTTCTAGCACCGCCTTCTGGAACTCCGGAAGTTCATCTAAAAACAGTACGCCGCCATGAGCCAGGCTGATCTCACCGGGAGCAGGAACCAGGCCGCCTCCAATCAGCGCCGCCTTCGTAGCCGTATGATGGACACTGCGGAATGGTCTCTGCCGTATCAGCGGTGCTTCCTTATCTACCAGCCCCATTATGCTGTATATCTTCGTAATTTCCATGCTTTCCTCCAGCGTCATAGGCGGAAGAATCCCCGGAATTCGTCTGGCCACCATTGTTTTTCCGCTTCCCGGCGGCCCAACCAGCAAAAGGTTATGGCCGCCCGCTACGGCTACTTCTGCGGCCCTCTTTACATTTTCCTGTCCCTGTATCTCACTGTAATCCGGAAACTTTTGTACGGGTTCCTCTTTCTTATGTTTTGGATACGGCTCTGGCTCCAGCCGCACTTCTCCAGACAAAAAAGAAATAACTTCATGAAGATTTCGGACCCCCAGCACCGCGACTCCTTCTACAAGCGCACCCTCAGGTGCATTTGCTTTCGGTACTACACACACGGGAATCCCTGCCGCCCTTGCCTCCATAATCACAGGAAGAATTCCCGGAACTTTCTGTAAACATCCGTCCAGACTCAGTTCCCCTATAACCAGGGCATTCTTCACATTGTCCTCAGGAATCAGCCCCAGGGATACAAGAATTGCCACCGCAATGGGCAGATCAAACGCCGCCCCTCTCTTTCTCATCGTTGCCGGTGACAGATTAATCACCGTCTTCTTAGCCGGAAAATCCAGGCCCGAATTGCGGATTGCCGTCCGCACTCTTTCTGCTGCCTCCTTCACCTCCGAAGAAAGATACCCAACCATATGAAAAGCAGGAAGCCCATTGCTGACATCCGCCTCCACATGTACAAACTCCACCTTCAGCCCCTGAACAGACGCTGATAAAACTGTGCTGAAACTCATTCACACACTCCTTTCAAGCATTGATCAAAAATAAATAAGTAAATAAATGAAACATGGCCGAAACGGCCCGAATTGACAACCAGGGAAGAAATCCCCGGAACTGGTGAATCCATCATAACTTACTGTCTCACTCCTGTCAAGAAGGAGATCTTTGAGGGGAGTTTTTTGCTTTGAGGGGGGCGCTGAGAGAGAGGGGAGACTGGTTTCCGGCGGGGCGGTGTATGCCATTTCAAGATCCTGCCCGTGCGTTAAGAATCCGTAGGGGAAAAAACAGGGAATTTGGAGGGACATGCCGCAGTTGGCCCGAATGCCGATGCATTCGCGCCGCCGGCGGCAACAGAATTTGTTTTTGTAAAACAAATTCCGCCCTCCAAGTTCCCTGTTTTTTCCCCAACGGATTCTAAGACGCACTCTATGGACTTTGAAATGGCATACACCGCCCCGCCGGAAACCAGTCTCCCCTCTCTCTCAGCTGGGCGCATCAAGGCGGAAGATAAAATACTCCCACGGAGGGTGATCTGCGGAGGAGGCGTATTTGTGATGTAGGGACGGATATCTGAAGGCTGGAGATGGCTTACTAAAAAATCACACAAATACCCCAGTCATTAAATCGCCCATATGCGATTCAATCCGCCTCCCTCGCAGATTCCCGCCCCGACAAAAGAAATATCCAGAGTCCGGATGCGACCAGCCTGTCCGGGAGGGGGCTTCTGCCGCAGTCCGGGAAACTTCCATGCCCCTTTTCGGACGCATAGAGTGCACGTAGTCTCGTTTGATAAAAACCGCATCGGATGGGGAGGCTGAAATCTGCTTCCGAAGCAGATTTCAAAGCGGCCTGAGCCGCGCAATTCTTCAGAATTGCGGGGTGAATGCCGCTGGCGCCTCCCCATCCGATGCGGTTTTTATCTAGCGAGACTAAGCAAACGGGCCGCAGCCGAAAAGGGGCATGGAAGTTTCCCGGACTGCGGCAGAAGCCCCCTCCCGGACAGGCGTCCCCTCCTCGTCCCCCTATTTATTTTGTGTGGAAAAGCACAATTTTGACGTTTTTCACATAGACTATATCAAATGTGCTTAGAGGTGCTGTTCTTGAAATCTTTTCCAAATCCCCTCACTCCATCGGAAGAAAAATATTACATGCAAAAATATACAGAGGGCGACCTTCAGGCAAAACATGTCTTAATCGAACGAAATCTGCGGCTCGTTGCACATGTCATTAAAAAATACCAGTATCTCGACGAGGACCCTGAGGATCTCATATCTATAGGAACCATTGGCCTGATCAAAGCTGTCGTTACATTTAATCCCGATAAGGGCAACCGGCTTGCAGCCTATGCTTCCAAATGTGTTGAAAACGAAATTCTGATGTATCTGCGGGCCAAAAAGAAAACAAGCAAGGAAATCTCGCTGTATGAACCTATCGGTACCGACAGAGAAGGCAACGAAATCAAGCTTTATGACATCATCGAAACCGACGAAGCAGATGTCCCCGAGAAAATCCACCTCAAAGAAAATATCCAGAAGCTTTATGACAAAGTTGAAAACGAACTCTCCCAACGCGAAAGGCTCGTTCTGAAAATGCGGTACGGCCTCTACAACGGGGAAGAATACACACAGCGGGAAATTGCCAGGCAGCTGGGAATCTCCCGCTCCTACGTCTCCCGTATCGAAAAAAGTGCGGTGGAAAAGCTGCGGGAATTCTTCTAAGGGGGTGTAATGGGGAGTTTTTTGCGGAAGAGGGACGCTGAAAAACCGGGAAGCCTGCCCCAGGCGGGGAGCATCTATGCCATTTTAAAAATCCGCGCCGTTTACGTAAGAGGCCCTAATGGGAAAAAAACAGAAAATGGCGGGCCAGCGGCATGCAGCCCAAAATTCGATAATTTTGGGCCTTAGGCCGCTTCAGAATTTGCCGTGAGACGGCAAATTCTGCCCACCATTTTCTGTTTTTTTCCTTAAGGGCCTCTAGCGTAAACTATAGGACTTTTAAAATGGCATAGATGCTCCCCGCCTGGGGCAGGCTTCCCGGTTTTTCAGCTGGTTCATCCATCGGCAGTAAAGGCCCCTCCCCTGGGAGTGACACCAAACGGCTGCAGTGTATCAATTCGCCTCCACCGTCTATAAGACCAGCCACCTGGTCTTCCCTACCGTCCGGATGCACCAGCGAAATGAAGGGATAGCCGCAAGCCGTCCAAGTGCATACATACCGTTTTGAAGTGCTAAAGCGGATCTTAGAAATTCTAGGAAGCCGGCAGCTAAAAAAGTGGGGAAATTTTGTGATCACCGAATCACAAAATTAGGCGACCCAGCGCGAGAAATCATCGGATTTCTCGTGATGTGTCGCCTGTGCCCCACTTTTTTAGCTGCCGGCTTCCTAGAATTTCTTAGGTCCGTGTCCGCACATCAAAACGGCATGTATGCACTTGGACGGCTTGCGGCTATCCCTTTATTTCGCGTCCTCTCCCTATTCCCTCCGCCGAAGAAGATCAAACCTTTCTGCTTTTCTGCTCAGTTTGATCTGCAATTTTTGTTTGGAATGCGGCGCGCTTTCCTGTTCTTCTCCATCTTCGTTTATGATCTGAAGCACGGTAGTTTCTATATTATCTCCGTTTGGTTTCATGATCTCTATTGTTTCACCTACGGAAAATTTGTTTCTTTGCTCTATTTCGTACAGCCCGTCCCGCTCCTGGCCGATAATTCCTAGATATGTGTATTCTTTGACATAGGTGTTACTGTCATAGATCTGGGTTGTCTCATCCGGCTTTCCGAAGAAGAACCCCGTTGTAAACTGGCGGTATGTGCAGTTAGAGATTTGTTCCAGGTACCAGGGCATGTTTTTTCTGTACAGCTTTGGATCTTTTTGGCAGTCATCAATGGCTTTGCGGTAAGTCCTCGCAACGGTTGCCACATACAGGGCAGTCTTCATGCGTCCTTCGATCTTCAGACTGTCTATGCCCGCTTCCAGAAGTTCGGGGATATGCCCGATCATACACAGGTCCTTTGAATTGAAGATATAGGTGCCTCTCTCGTTCTCGTAGACCGGCATATACTCGCCGGGCCTTGTCTCCTCTACAACCGCATACTTCCAGCGGCAGGGGTGGGTACAGGAGCCCTGGTTCGCGTCTCTGCCCGTAAAATAGTTGCTCAGCAGACATCTTCCGGAATAGGAGATACACATGGCCCCGTGGACAAATGTCTCTATTTCAAGATCGTCCGGTATATTGGCACGCAGTTCTCTCAGTTCATCCAGCGAAAGCTCCCTTGCCGAGACAACACGGCTAGCTCCCTGTTTGTACCAGAAATTATATGTGCCGTAGTTCGTGTTATTGGCCTGTGTACTGATATGACGTTCAATCTCAGGACATACTTCCTTTGCAATTTCAAATACCCCCGGATCCGCTATGATCAGGCCGTCCGGTTTTATTTCCTTCAGTTCTTTAAAATACTCTCTTACACCGGACAGATCTCGGTTATGCGCCAGTATATTGGCTGTGACGTATACTTTAACACAATGCTCATGGGCAAAGGCAATGCCTTCCTTCATGTCATCCATAGAGAAATTCTTGGCCTTTGCACGGAGCCCAAAAGCCTCTCCGCCAATATATACTGCATCTGCTCCGAATATAACTGCTGTTTTTAATACTTCCAGACTGCTCGCCGGAATCAAAAGTTCTGGACGTCTTCCCATTTCCTATTCCTTTCTATTACATTTCCTCTTTCAGCTGTCCTCTTTTTGTGCTGACTGCTACGCCGTCACCCAGTGGCAGTATGGACGTTACCACCCCTTCTTTATGCTTCAGTTCATACAGATATTCCCGCATCCTGGCATGAATGGTGCGGTTCCTGCGCTCTACTGCAAAGCGGGACTCGATAATATCTCCGTCCTGCATGACATTGTCTGAGACGAGCGTGCCGCCATCCGCCAGAAGCCGCAGGACCTCGGGCATAAAATGGATGTACTGGCCCTTGGCAGCGTCCATAAAGATAAAATCAAAGGATTGGTCCAAGTCTTTCAGCACCTCAGAAGCATCCCCCTCCAGCAGGGTTATCTGCTGCTCTTTCCCCGCCCTCCTGAAGTTTTCACGGGCAATGGGAATTCTTTTTTCATATTTTTCTATTGTTATAATCTCACACCCCTCCGGGGCGTATTCACTCATCAATAACGCAGAGAAACCTACGGCAGTCCCGACTTCGAGAATGCGCATAGGTTTTTGTATGGTGATAAGCACCTTGAGGAAGCTCTGCATTTCTTTTCTTATGATCGGAACGCAAGTATCCAGGGCTTCCTTCTCGATGGCCTCCAGTATTTCACTGTTCTCTGTCTCCATGGAATTGATGAATGTAACGATACGTTCATCAACTATCATATCTTACACATCCACATCCATTATAATTGGTATAATCATCGGGCGTCTCTTTGTCTTTTTCCAGATAAAATCATTCATTGTGTCGCGTATAGCCAGTTTGATCTTATTCCAGTCCGCATGCTTATTGGCAAGGCAGCGCTCCAGGCCGTCTGTCACTACCTGGCGTGCTTCTTCCATCAGCCCTTCTGATTCACGCACATAGACGAAACCGCGGGATACAATATCCGGTCCTGCAAGCAGGTGGTTTGTTCCCTTTTCCAGCGTCAGTACAACGATTAGAATACCATCCTCCGCCAGATGCTGCCTGTCTCTGAGTACGATGTTTCCAACGTCTCCGACTCCAAGCCCGTCCACCAGGATTGCGCCTGTGTGTACTTTATCCACGAGTTTAGCCTCATCCTCACTCAACTCCATGACATCTCCGGACTGCATAATAAAGATATTCTCATTCGGTATACCCAGAGAACTTGCAATCGCCGCATTTGCCTTTAGGTGGCGGTATTCGCCGTGCACCGGGAGGGCATACTTAGGTTTTACAAGGGAATAAATCAGCTTAAGTTCTTCCTGGCAGGCATGTCCGGAAACATGAGCATCCTGGAAAATTACGTTCGCTCCCTTTGCAGATAATTCATTGATAACACGTGATACAGACTTCTCGTTACCCGGTATCGGGTTGGAACTGAATATAATCGTATCATTCGGCTGAATAGTAACCTTACGGTGTACGTCCGCAGCCATTCTGGACAGCGCCGCCATGGATTCTCCCTGGCTTCCTGTCGTAATCAGCACCATCTTCTCCGGCGGATAATGTCTCATCTGGTCAATCTCAATGAGTGTATTATCCGGTATATTCAGGTATCCCAATTCCGATGCTGTTGAAATAATATTTACCATACTGCGGCCTTCCACTACCACCTTGCGGCCGTACTTATATGCAGAATTGATGACCTGCTGTACACGGTCTACATTGGATGCAAATGTCGCGATAATAATCCTTGTGTTCTGATGCTCCGCAAAAATATGGTCAAACGTGATTCCCACTGTCCGCTCAGACTGGGTAAACCCTTTCCTCTCTGCGTTCGTACTATCCGCCATCAGCGCCAGCACGCCCTTCTTGCCAATCTCAGCAAAGCGCTGCAGATCGATGGCATCGCCGAATACCGGCGTATAATCCACCTTGAAGTCTCCGGTATGCACTACGATACCCGCCGGAGAATAGATAGCCAGCGCGGATGCATCCTGAATGCTGTGGTTGGTCTTGATAAACTCAATTCTGAACTTACCAAGGTTGATTGACTGCCCGTGGCGTACCACTTTCCTCTTTGTACCGCGGACCAGATTGTGTTCTTTTAATTTATTTTCAATAATACCCATGGTCAGCTTTGTTGTATAAATCGGGAGATTGATCTCCTTCAGTACATAGGGCAGGGCGCCGATATGGTCCTCATGTCCATGGGTAATAACAAATCCCTTAACCTTGTCGATATTATCCTTAAGATATGTTACATCCGGTATTACAAGATCAATACCGAGCATATCGTCTTCCGGGAATGCGAGTCCGCAGTCCACTACAATAATACTGTCCTCGTATTCAAAGGCAGTAATATTCATCCCTATCTGCTCAAGACCGCCGAGAGGGATAATCCTTAATTTACCATTGTTTGTTTTTTTCAATAATTTTACACCTCCATGTGTTTTATGTACTTACTTCATTAATGTCCAGAACATGCCGTGCGCACCTGAAGTGTGTGAACAGCACCTACTTCTGCGCATGAAAAAAACAGCAACCCTCCGTTACATTTAACAACGGATTATTTGCTTTTACTGAGGCATTCTTTACAAAGTCCGTAAAATTTCAGTTCGTGATCCAGCACATGGAATCCTGTATCCTCCTCAATATGACGCTCCAGTTCCTCCAGGAGGTCATCTTCAAAAGGAAGTACCTTTCCACATGTCCTGCATATTAGATGATGATGGCTGTGCTTTGTATCACCTTCAAAAATATGTCCGATCTCATATCTGACACACCCGTCATCTAAATTAATGCGGTCCACCAACTGCATTTCAAGGAGCAGCTGCAAAGTACGATAAACGGTGGCAAGTCCAATCTCAGGATAGCCCTCCTTTATCACTTCGTATATGTCTTCAGCCGCCATATGGCTGCCGCTGTTCTTAGCCAGCGTTTGTAAAACCAGCAATCTCTGCTGTGTTACTTTTAAGCCTTTTTCTCTCAGTTTTACTTTAAGCAGTTCCTGCACTTTTTCCTGTTCCATTGCCATACTCCGATTCATTAGCAGTAAGTAAATCTATTGTAAAAATCTTTTGCCTTTTATGGCCTACCGCAGCCCGGCCCCGTAAACTTATGCCGCACGGCGGATACAGATCTTACATTTCAATATCTACGTCCTCCAGCAGTTCCTCAAAAACCTTGGAAACCGCCAGAAGCTCAGTATCATCTTCAACAACCTCATAGACACTGTCCGCATCCTCTGCAGAACTCATGTCCTTTAATATGAGACATTCCGCGTCATCTTCTTCTGAGTCTGTGACCAGTATGTATACAGCACCATTAATTTTTGTCTGTTCCAGAACAAAAAATTCTACTGTTTCACTTGTATCCTCAAATGTAAATTTAATCTTTTCCATACAAATGTCCCCTTATTTCCGCAGCCACTGCATCTGCCCGCAGGCCGTGCTTTACTTGCCCTGCCCGGTCTGCCTCTGCAAATATACAGAATCCAGATATCCCTGCAGGATGAATATTGCCGCAATCTTGTCAATATACTTTTTCCGGTTCTCACGTCTCACATTGCTCTCAATCAAAGTCCGCTCTGCCTCCACGGTCGTCAGGCGCTCATCCCACATGATGACTTCCAGCCCGGTGCGCCGCGCAAGCATATCCCTGAACTCTAAAGATTTCTCCGCACGTTCTCCTATGTCGTTATTCATATGTTTTGGAAAACCAAGCACGATCTTCTCCACCTCGTATTCAGAAACCAGTTCTTCGATACGCGCCAGAGTCCGCCTCAGCTTGTTCTCCTCTTTTCTCTGAATTGTTTCAATTCCCTGGGCAGTAAGTCCCAGAGCATCGCTGATCGCGACGCCGACTGTCTTCGTGCCATAATCAAGTCCCATAATCCTCATAATGATTATTCCCAGGAATTGTGCGTAATATACGCTTTTAACAATTCTTCTACCAGTTCATCCCTCTCCACTTTCATCACCAGGCTTCTTGCGCCGTTATAACTTGTGATGTAAGTCGGATCGCCGGACATGATATAACCGACAATCTGGTTCACCGGGTTATACCCCTTCTCTTTCAGAGCTTTGTATACGATCTCCAGAATATCCCTTGCGGAAATCTGGGGACCCGGCTCTACCTGAAAGAATTGGGTGTTGCTTAAATCGCTCATTTCTTCTCCTCCATTTTTGTGTACCCTGTTGTTTTAGTGCTATCTGTATTTTCCAACAATCTTTTGATAAATCCGTTACTATTCACGGCCCAGGGGTCGCACATAGTAACATAAATCCGGCATTCTTGCCTAGTACCCTATTTACAATTCTAATATAAACACTGCTAAAATTCAATGTATAATTTGTAAATCATTTTCAATTTCAACTTTTACGATACAATTCTGCTGATTTTTATCCGCGTCTAGTGCAATTTTCATATACTCTTTTGTATGGCCGGCCAGCTTTTTCCTGCCATTTTGTTCTATTTCTTCCTCGAGCAGAACTTCCACTTCTTTTCCGATAAAACTTTTCTCGTAGGCCAGTCTCTTTTTCTCATTCAGGGCAAGCAGAATCTCACTTCTTTGTGACTTTACCTGTTCCGGCACCTGATTTTCCATGACCGCAGCCTTTGTGCCCTGCCTTTTTGAGTATTTAAAAATATGGGTCTCATAAAAGTCTACCTTATCCACAAATGCCCTGGACTGCTCGAATTCTTCTTCTGTCTCCCCGGGGAATCCGACGATGATGTCGGTTGTCAGCGCGGGATGATCAAAGTACTTTCTCAGCAGCCGGCATTTTTCATAGTATTCCCTGCTGTCGTACCTTCTGTTCATTCTTTTCAGAGTCGCATCGCACCCACTCTGCAGAGACAGATGAAAATGCGGACAAAGCTTTTCGAGTGACGAAAGCCTCTTCGCAAACTCTTCCGTTATGATGCGCGGCTCCAGAGAACCCAGGCGTATCCTTTTGATCCCCCCGATCTCATGCACCGCCTGAATCAGGGACAGCAGGTTTTCCGGCTCCTCCAGGTCAATCCCATAGGAACTCAGATGGATTCCTGTGAGGACGACTTCCTGGTACCCGTTTTCTGCAAGGCGTTTTACCTCCTCCATCACATCCTCTTTTGCCCGGCTTCTCACACGTCCCCTGGCATAGGGAATAATACAGTAAGAACAGAACTGATTGCAGCCGTCCTGTACCTTAATATAAGCCCTCGTATGCTCCCCCGTCTTTGACAGGCGCAAGGGTTCGTATTCCTTCGTATGATTGATATCTATCAATTCCCTGGCGAATACGGAGTTGTGGCCAGCCGTTTCTTTTGCATGATGCTTGTTTTCATATTCTTCCAGGATAGTCAGCAGATCCTGTTTCTTATTATTGCCAATCACAATATCAATACAGGGATCTATCTCCTGCTTGTCCTCCTGCGCCTGCACATAGCATCCCGCAGCGACCACCACCGCATCCGGATTCATCTTCCTGGCCCGGTGGAGCATCTGCCTGGACTTGCGGTCCGCAATATTTGTCACGGTGCAGGTGTTAATAATGTAGATATCCGCGCCTTCTTTAAACGGAACGATTTGATACCCTGCATTCTCCAACATTTCCTGCATCGCCTCAGTCTCGTAAGCATTCACTTTACACCCCAGATTGTGCAGTGCAACCTTCTTCATAAATTAATTCTCCTATTTTCTTGTCTAAATTGTTGTAACAGTTCAGGCAAACCTGAACTGTTACGCATCCAGCCTATTAGAATTTGCCCGCGGCGAAGAACTGGATGCCGTCAGCCACTATGTTTACGTGCGGTCTGTACAGTAAATGCGCAGACCTGTCTGAGCTGTTATAAATTGTTACTTTTTTCCTTCTTTGTTTCTTGACTTTTAAACTGTCTTCTCGTAGAATAGACATAGGGTAAAACCCTGTAAATGTATATTAAGGAGGGATTTCACGATGAAAACAGTACAGATTTCTTTAAACTCGATCGACAAAGTAAAATCATTTGTAAATGAAATTACAAAATTTGATAATGACTTTGATTTAGTATCCGGAAGGTATGTCATAGATGCCAAATCAATCATGGGTATTTTCAGTTTAGATCTTTCAAAACCGATCGAACTGAACGTACATGCTGAGGGTAATGTAACAGACGACATTCTCAGCGCACTGGATCCATACATTATTAAATAGTAAGTGGCTCAACACCACAAAAACAAAAAGCGTGTCCGCCCCGGACACGGTATACAGAATGCCGGATTGGCATACATCTGCATGATATGAGCTGTCTCACAAGAGGCAGCCCTTTTTATATAATAGAAAAATGCCCGGCATTTTCCTATTATATGAAACTCTCCGGGGGATGCACACGCCGCGGCCGGAAGAGTCATCCCCCCGGCACACTACTTCACTGTCAGTATCTCTGTCGTATCAATTGCCGTCTTCACAAGCTCATCTATCTTCTCTGTCAGATTCAGCTCCGACTTTTCAATCCGCTCCAGATTCGGTTTTGTAACCGGATGTTTTGCCACAAAGATGGTGCAGCAGTCTTCAAATGGCTGGATCGAAGTCTCATACGTATCGATCTTCTCTGCGATTTCCACGATTTCCCGTTTATCAAATCCGATCAATGGGCGGTAAACAGGCAGCGTGCACACTGCGTTTGTGGCCGCAAGGCTCTGCATGGTCTGGCTCGCAACCTGTCCGATGCTTTCCCCTGTGATCAGGCCCAGGCAGCCGTTCTCCTTTGCAAAATGCTCCGCAATCTTCATCATATATCTGCGCATAATAATGGTAAGCTCCTCATGCGGGCATTTTTCATAGATATAGAGCTGGATATCCGTGAAATTAACAACGTGCAGCTGAACCGGCCCTGCGTACCTGGAAACCAGTCTGGCCAGATCAACCACCTTTTCTTTCGCCCTCTCGCTGGTATACGGCGGAGCATGGAAATACGTGGCGTGCAGCCCGACTCCCCGCTTTGAGATCATATAGCCTGCAACTGGGCTGTCGATTCCGCCGGACAGCAGAAGCATGGCGCTGCCGTTCGTACCCACAGGCATACCGCCGGGTCCCGGTATGATCTCGGAATAAAGATAGATCTCCTCCCGCACCTCCACATTCAGCCGGATATCCGGATTGTGCACGTCTACCTTCATTCCCGGGAATGCATCCAGTATCACCCCGCCCAGCTCGCAGTTGATCTCCATCGAAGTCATGGGATACTGTTTTCGGCTTCTCCGGGCCTCTACCTTGAATGTCTGGGTCCCATCGGGATACATTTCCTCCATATAGGATATAACATCCTTGGAAAGCTGCTCGAATCCCCGGTCTTCCACACGCACGACCGGGCAGATTCCCACGATTCCGAATACTCTCTTCAGGCTCTCTATCGTCTCTTCATAGTCATACTCGCCTTCACATTCCACATAGACCCTGCCTTGGGCTTTGTGAACATAGAATTCTCCGTCTACCCCTTTTAACGCAAAGCGCATCTGGCGGACCAGAGCGTCCTCAAACAGATATCTGTTTTTACCCTTAATACCGATTTCTCCGTATTTAATCAAGAATGAATGAAATCTCATCTCTCTCTCCTTATGTGCTGCGTTTCCTGCATCCTGGCAGGAAACGCAAGATTTTAGTGTCTTGTATATTTCCGAAGCATTGGAACACAATTATATAACGTCTCCAGCGTATAGTCAATTTCTTCTTTTGTGGTGAACTCCGACATACTGAATCTCAGCGTTGCATCCAGATACTCTTTCGGCGCTCCGATTCCTTTGAGCACACCGCTGACAGACGGATGATTGGAGGAGCATGCCGAACCGGACGAAACGTAGATTCCTTTATCTTCCAGGGCATGCAGAAGCACTTCGCTGCGGATTCCGGCAATTCCAACACTAATTATATGGGGCGCGCTGTTCTCATCAGTCAGGCCGTGTACAGCGATATTCTCGATTCCGGAGATTCCTTCCAGAAAATATGCCTTCAATTCCCGCATCAAGGCCACCTTCATATCCAAATCACTGTAGATCATCTGCGCCGCCAGACCAAGCCCGGCAATCCCCGGAACATTTTCCGTCCCGGAACGGATATTCTTCTGCTGTTCCCCTCCGAACACGATCGGTTTTATCTTCACCTTTTCATTGATATAAATAAATCCGGTTCCCTTCGGCCCATGAATCTTATGTCCGCTGGCAGTCAGCATGTCGATTCCCTGCCTTTTCGGGTATATGTGATATTTGCCAAATCCCTGTACCGCGTCTGAGTGGAATAAAATGTTCGGGTTATATTTCTTTACGATCTGAACCGCCTCGTCTACGGGCTGCACAGAACCGACTTCATTATTCACATACATCATTGATACGAGGATCGTGTCTTCACACAGAGCTTCCTTCAAAGCTTCCATTTTTGCCCTTCCATGTGCATCTACCGGCAGGTATGTGATGCGGAAGCCCTCCTCTTCTTCAAGATACCGCATTGTATTCAGAATAGCAGGATGCTCAATTGCTGTTGTAATCAGATGGTTACCGGCCCGCTTATTTGCACGGGCGGCGCCGATCAGCGCAAGATTATCGCTTTCGGTTCCTCCTGAAGTAAAAAAGATTTCCTTCGTGTTCACCTTCAGAATCCTGGCCAGTCTCTCTTTCGCCTCTTTCACGTACCGTTCTGCTTCCACGCCTTTTCTGTGCATAGAAGAGGGATTGCCGTAATCCTGGCACATCACTTTATAAACCAAATCCCCAACTTCCGGATAGCATCTGGTCGTTGCTGAATTATCCAAATATACTTCCATGATATTCTTCCTTTACTGTTTCTTATTATTACACTATGCTTTCCGAACACTTAATGTTCAGAAAGATCCTTTCCCGCAGCAATGAAATCACCGAAAATACTCTGCCTGGAACGTAAAAATTACACAGAAGGCTCCAGGTGGTACATCAGAATGGACAAAATCGTTAATCCGGCCGTCTCCGTGCGCAGTATCCTTCTGCCCAGCGTGATGGGAAGTGCTCCCATATTCACGGCTTTTTCTATCTCTTCTTCCTCGAATCCGCCCTCCGGTCCGATAAATATTCCAATGCTCTGCCCCGGCTCAACAGACGAAATCAGCCGCTTTGTCTCTTCCATTCCTTTTGCCAGTTCATATGGGATCAGCACAATATCCAGCCCCGCCGCATATTCCAGCGCTGCGCCAAAACTTTTCACCTGCGTCACCTGCGGAATGATGCTGCGGCCGCATTGCTTTGCGGCGCTCAGGGCGATCGCGTTCCAGCGCTCTGTTTTTTTGGCCGCCTTCTTCTCATCCAGCTTTACCACTGCACGGTTGGTTCCCACCGGGATCACCTCATAGACTCCGAGCTCCACGGCTTTCTGGATAATCAGTTCCATTTTATCACTTTTGGGCAGCCCCTGAAACAGGTAAATCTTAGATGGCAGCTCGGCAGGCTCTCCTGCTGATGACAAAATCCGGAGAATCACAGCTTCCTCTTCATACCGGTCTATCTCACACAGATATTCTTTCCCTGCTCCGTCACTGATTTCCACCTCTTCTCCAGGCTTCATGCGGAGCACATTTTTTATATGGTTTACGTCCGGCCCGCCAATCTCTATCACTGTTTCATGAACCCTGGACGGTTCTGTAAAAAAACGATGCATCTCACATCCCCCACTTTCTTCTGAATCTGCCTCTTTCTGACGCCGTCTCTTTCTAACTCTTTCTTGCAGTTACAGATACCCATTCACCCTGGTAAGTCACTTCCAGCACTTCCAGTCCGGCTTCCTCCACTGCGCGGATCACGGTCTGTTCCTTATCATCGATAATACCGCTGGTAATATAAATACCGCCTGCCTTCATGTGGTTCACGATCACCGGTGTCAGCTCCACCAACACGTCCGCCAGAATATTTGCCGCAACAATATCGTACCGGGCGTATCCTGCTTTTTCCTGTACCGCCTTATCATCAATGATATTCCCGATCATCACTTCGTACTGATCACGGTTGATTCCATTGACCTCCATATTCTCATTGGTGGCATTTATCGCACAGGGATCCAGATCCGTACCCACGGAATAGGCTGCCCCGAACTTCAGCGCCAGCATACCCAGGATACCGCTCCCGCAGCCCACATCCAGAATCTGTGTCTCAGAAGTCACATATTTGCGCAGCTGACGGATGCAAAGCTGCGTGGTCTCATGCATGCCCGTGCCAAATGCAGTACCCGGATCGATGTGGATCACAAGTTTGTCGCTGTCTTCCGGCTTAACATCCTCCCAGGATGGAATGATCAGGATATCATCCACATAGAACTGATGGAAATACTGCTTCCAGTTGTTCACCCAGTCGACGTCCTCTGTCTGGGACTCCTCTATGATGCATTCTCCCACATCCACATAGGAAGACATCTCCTCCAGTTCTCTTCTGACATCGCCGAGAATCTTTTCTTTATCCGCTTCCACTTCCAGATAAAAGTTCAGGTATGCCACTCCGTCATCTGCTTCCCCCTCGGGGAGAATATCTACAAACATCTGCTCTTTGTCCGCCTGCGTCAGCGGAACCTTATCCACGATCTCCACTCCCTGGATTCCCAGGTCCATCAGCATGCTGCTGACAATATCTTCCGCCTCTGTTGTCGTCTTTAACCGGAAACTATTCCATTTCATCTCATCTTTTCCTCCTGAAATAATCTTCTTAATCTCTTCATCACCTGAAAAAATGCCGGAATCAGAAACAAGTCTGCAGCCAGCCACGCAAGCCCGTTGCCAAGGCACACTGCTCCATATCCGAAGGCCGGCACCAGAATAAATCCTGTAAATCCTCTCGCCGCCATTTCACACACTCCTGCGAGTATGGCAAACATACTGTATCCCATACCCTGTATCAGAAAACGTACAATATTTACCGCGGCAAGCAGCATGTAACAGACCGCGGAGCCCAGCAGGTACTGGTACACCTGTCCCAGAATCTGGCTTTCCCCTTTATCGATAAACAGCCAGGCAATCTGCTTTCCCCACAGAACAGTAATTCCCAGTGCCACTGCAGAATAAACCGCTCCGATGATAAGACAGCCTTTCAAACCTTTGCTGATCCGGTCCAGACGCTTGGCCCCTACATTCTGACCGCCGTAGGTCGCCATGGTAGAACCCATCGCATCAAAGGGACAGCACAAAAGCATCTGGATCTTGGAAGCCGCAGTCACCGAAGCCACCGCCATAGACCCCAGAGAATTCACCGCAATCTGCAGAATCACGCTGCCGATGGCAGTGATGGAATACTGCAGCCCCATAGGAATTCCCATCCTGCACAGCGGGCCGACATATCTTCGGTTCAGTTTCCAGTCCTCTTTCTGAAGCCGCAGAATCGGGAAATGCTTCATCATATAGAAAAGACACAGTATCCCCGAAACCGCCTGGGATGCTACCGTTGCATAGGCAGCTCCCGCCACACCCATCTTAAACACTACAATAAACAGCACATCCAGCAGAATATTCAGCAGAGAGGACACGGTAAGGAAAAGGACCGGCGTCCTCGCATCTCCAAGTGAGCGGATGTAGCCGGAGAGCAGATTATATAGAAAAATGGCCGGAATGCCTGCAAATATCACAACAATATACTGGTAGGCCCCGTCGATAATATCGGACGGGGTGTTCATAAGTTCCAGAATCTGGCGGCACAGTACCACTGTGATGCCTGTCATCACCGCCGCAAATATCACGCTCAGAGTTGCCCCGTTTCCGGCCGATTTGCGAAGCCCCCGCTCATCTTTTGCGCCGAACTTCTGTGCAACCGGTATTGCAAATCCATTGCATATCCCCATGCAGAATCCAATGACACAAAAATTCACAGAACCCGTGGCGCCCACAGCCGCAAGCGCTTTAACCCCCAGAAACCGGCCGACAATCACGGTATCCGCCATATTATAAAACTGCTGGAATAAAAATCCAAATATCATAGGCAGGGTAAATTCCAGAATCAGTTTGACCGGGCTTCCCTGTGTCATATCTTTCATCAATGTTTTCTTTTTTATTGTATTTTTCATCTTCTAAGCCTCTGTATTTCTTCCTCATGTTATGGCCGCTTTTCGGCAATCCATTGTCCACTATATAACTTTTCAGACACACATGCAAGAAATTTTTCAGATGCCAGAGGAATCAGCATCCGGTCCGATGCTGTTCAGACCGTGCTGTACGCAGCCGCTGTGTGTGAACAGTCTCCTCTTTTCTGCTCTTTACAGGCCGGCCCGCAGGCAGCGGCATTTTATTAATTTAACCGTAAGATTACAGGCAGACCTGGACTGTTACATTTTAACGCAATTTCTCAGGGATTGCCAGTATAAACAGTGTGGACAGGACAAGCGCAAACCCCAGAATATCCATTTTCATAAATCTGGTGCCCAGGAATACCGCCGCTACAACTGAGGCCGCGACCGGCTCCACACAGGAAAAAAGCCCGGCATATACAGAACCGGTGTACTTTACTGCGGACAGATAAAAGCAGAACGGCAGGATTGTCCCTACGGTGATAATCGTAACAAAAGCCGCCGCAACCTGAACATCGATCACAACAGGTATCCGCCACGGCCTCGTCACAGCCATCAGTACCAGGCCTCCCACAATCATCCCCCAGGCGCTGACTGCTTCCGCGCTGTACCGTTTAACCAAAGGCGCCGGGAGCACACCGTAAAAGCAGGTCGTCACTGCTAAAAGCATTCCAAGTAAAAACCCTTTTGGGGAAATCGCCAGTGACGAAAGATTTCCGTGCGTCGCAACGATGGCAATCCCGGAGATTGCTGCCAGAACAGCTGCGATCTCCTTCTTCCCCGGCATAATTTTATAAACAACAGCGAAAAATAAGATCAGCATGGCCGGGTTCAGGTACTGAAAAATTGTGGCCGTCCCGGCATCCATCTCCTGCACGGCGGAGAAAAAAGTAAACTGCATGCCCAGCATGCCGAATACCCCGAATAGAACCAGCCTGCACGCATCCGTCTTCTCCTTCCAGACACTGGTAATATCCTGCCGCCTTACTCCCGCATAGATCAGCAGGAGCAGCCCGGCAAAAACCAGGCGGAAGGGTACAAGCCATTCGGAAACGATATTTTTTCTTTCAAATAAGTATTGTGCCGCGGGACTTGTAATCCCCCACAGCATACCTGCCATAAAGGCATACAGACATCCCTTTAACTTTACATTTCGATTCTGTGCCATTCTTATCCGTCCTCATATTCCAGCTGGTGTATGCTTCGTAAATTCTTCCTTTTCATTTCAAATCACTTCCAGGATATCCCCCGTCCGGATTGTCCCCCCTCTTATCACGATTGCAAAGACGCCTTCCCTTGGCATAATGCAGTCGCCCATTTTCTGAAAGATCTCGCAGCCGTGATGGCATTCCTTTCCGATCTGTGTCATCTCCAGGATCACATCATTGCACTGAAAACGGGTTCCTACAGGGAATGTCTTAAAATCGATCCCTTCAACAACCAGATTCTCTCCAAAAGCGCCGTCGGCCACCTCCGCACCTCGCTTGCGGAAATCCTCTATTTTATCATAAGAAAGAAGGCTCACCTGTCTGTGCCATTTCCCGGCGTGGGCATCCCCCTTAATCCCAAAATCTTCTATAAATACTGCCTCCCCAACATTGGTCTTCTGTGTCCCCTTTGCAGGGCTTGTACAAACAGCAATTACTTTTCCCATGTTTATCCTCCGATTCTTGACATTTGTTTTCCTTCCAGCGGCCCCTCATTCTCTGTCCCCTGTCTCTCATCTCTTTTCAGCGTGAACTGATGGCACCGGGGCTTTTCAAATATGACCTTCCCGATGACCTCATCCAGCTTTGCATCATCGGCCCCGCTTCTCAGCAGGCGCCTTAAATCCGCCCCTTTGGAATACTGCAGGCAAGGCTTTAAAAGACCTTCCGCAGTCAGGCGGACCCTGTTGCAGCTTCCGCAGAACTGGTGTGAAATGGCGCTGATGAAACCTATTTTCCCGGAAAAGCCCGGAAAAGAAGCATAAACTGCGGGACCATTTCCAAAGCTTCCGGATAAAAACCTCGGATCACCATACGCTTGTTTCAGCACCCGGCACACCTCCTCCTGGCTGCTGCCGGCACAGGATTTTCCAAGCCCGATGGGCATCATCTCTATAAACCGCACATCCACCGGCTCATTCTTTGCCAGTTCCGCCAGGGGAACCCACTGGGTTTCATTGACTCCCTGCAGAGCGACACAGTTGACTTTCACCCGGATGCCCGGATACTTAAGCGCCGCCTCCAGACCTTCCATCGCTTTCCCAAGCTCGTCCCGTCTGGTAATCTGTGCATACTGTTCCCGTTCCAGCGTATCGAGGCTGATATTAACAGCATCCAGGCCCGCTTTCGCCAGTTCTTCAATCTGTCCTGCAAGCAGCACTCCGTTCGTTGTCAAAGTAATCTGCTCTATTCCATCTATTTGCCTAAGTTCATACAAAAGGCCGCTGATGCCCTTTCTCACCAGCGGCTCTCCGCCTGTCAGCTTGATCTTTGAGACCCCCTTGTCCGCACAGATCCGGCAGATCCTGGCAATCTCGCTGTAAGTCAGGATCTCATTGTGCGCGACCTGCTCGACTCCCTCCTCGGGCATACAGTAGCTGCACCGGAGATTGCACCTGTCTGTTACAGACACTCTCAGATATTCTATTTCCCGTCCATACTGATCCGTCATGCTTTTGCCCCCGGTTTTTTAGCTTCGCTTCCACATTCCCCCGTGACTCCCTTCATGATCTCCAGTCCATGGGACAGGGACGGCAGAATATATTCCAGATTTTCCTTCACCGCTTTCGGGCTGCCCGGAAGGTTAATAATCAGAGTCTTCCCCCGCATCACGGAGGCTCCCCTGCTCAGCATGGCACGCGGGGTAATCTGCAGCGAGGCATACCGCATCGCCTCGGCAATTCCCGGCGCATTCCTTTCCGCCACGGCAAGAGTTGCCTCCGGCGTGCAGTCCCTCGGTGAAAATCCCGTCCCGCCGGTGGTAAGAATCAAGTCTGTCTCCCTCTCGTCGCAGAGTTCTGTCAGCTTCTCCTCAATCATCATCTGCTCATCCGGCAGCAAAACCATCTCCGTCACCTCATATCCGGCGCGCTCAATCATCTCCCGGATCAGCGGCCCGCTTTTATCCTCCCGCTCCCCGGCGTATCCCTTGTCACTCAGTGTAATAATCGCTGTTTTCCATTTTATCGGCATCTTTATTGCTCCTTGTATATAATCCGGCTTTTATAGCTTCCAATTTTTTAACGATTCACTATATTATAGCATGAACATGCGTCCCTTAAAAGACCCGAATCATCCATGGCTTTGTCCATTGACAGTCCGCATATATATATATATATGGTAATGTTAATAAATCCAATAAAATGAATTGGAAGTATTTTCTATGGACGAAGAAGCTGCCATTACAGCAATGAATACAAACAGCGAGCGGATTAAGCGTATACATCAGCGGGTACGTAAGGTGAAAACGAGCGAGGAAGCAGGGGTGAGATATATGCAGGCTTGGGAAGAAAGATATTATGAGCGTGAAGAAGCCAGAAATGAGGGAATAGAGCAGGGAATCAAAGCATTGGTACTGGATTATATTGAGGAAGAATTTGACAAGGATAAAATTATAAAAAAATTACAGAAAAGGTTCACAATGACTGAGGACAAAGCAAAGGAGTATTATGAAAGATTCAGGCAAACAGAATAAAGGAGTATCTATGCCATTTTTAAAGTCTTAGCGTTCATATTAGAGTCCCTTAAGGAAAAACATAGAGAATACCGCTGGACCGCTATTCTCTCGTATAACTCAAAGTAAATAGCATGATGGTTCGCTACGTATAATTTTTCGAGAGTGCAGATGCAAAAACGCAGGCATAGTGGGTTACGCTGAGGCTTTTGCATCTGTGCTTTCGTGAAATCAGACGGGCGAAGCATTGTGCTATTTATTTTTCGGTGTACTAGTTTTATCTTTAGGGACTCTTACGTAAACGGAGGGGCTTTTTAAAATGGCATAGACACTCCTGCATGAGGCAGGCTTCCCGGTTATTCAGCGTCCTCCGCCTCTTACACTCCCAAAGCTCGCCCCAGTCTCCCGAATCACCACTTTCCGGAGCATCCAGATGCAAAGTATGTTAGGAATCGCCATAAATGAGTTAAATAGATCCGATACCGTCCACACAAGATCCAGGGACATCACTGCCCCCAGATATACCGCCGCTATATAGGCGATTCTAAAGGGAAGGATTTTTTTATTTCCCCACAAATACTGCACCGCACACTCGCCATAATAGCTCCACCCAATGATAGAGGCATAGGCAAAAAGCACCAGCGAGACGGACAGCATCGTGCTCCCGCCTACCGGCAGTTTTTCAAATGCCAGGAAGCACAGCTGGTCATCCGCAGCCCCAATATAGATCCCCGGCTCACTTAACATACTGCTCACGATCGCGATCCCGGTGATTGCACACATCACGACCGTATCCCAGAATGGCCCTGTCATGGAAATGATTCCCTGCTTAACCGGGGAACTGGTTCTGGATGCAGCCGCAGTCATGGGGATGGAGCCCAGACCCGCCTCATTTGTAAACAGTCCCTTTGAGATTCCCGTCCGCATGCCCACCATCACAGCTGTGCCGGCAAGCCCTCCGAATACTGATTTGGAGGTAAATGCAGACTTCACAATCACAGCAAGTGCCGCCCCCAGATATGCCCGGTTTATCCAGATCAGGAACAGGCAGCCGCCGAAATAAAAAACACTCATAAAAGGAACCAGATATGTACACACTTTTGAGATCTGTTTTGCACCGCCGAGCATCACGGCCCCCACCAGGACTGCCGCAATGATTCCGATTACGGACGGGGAAATCGGAAATTCCACCTGCACCGCGGCGCAGATTGAATGTGACTGGACGCTGCTTCCCATTCCCAGAGACGCCAGGATTGTGCTGACGGCAAACACAACCGCCGCACTTTTCTGATGCAGCACCTTTTCCATCACGTACATCGGTCCGCCGGTATATGAACCGTCCGGCCTTCTTATTTTGTATTTTGCGGATAGGAAGCACTCGGCATAGCAGGTTGCTATACCAAACACTCCGGTCAGCCAGCACCAAAACACCGCACCAGGCCCTCCTATGGCAATCGCGGCAGAGATGCCCACGATATTCCCTGTACCAATTGTAGCCGCCAGCGCAGTCGCCAGCGCAGAAAAGGGCGAGATTCCATCGTCACCGGCTTCTTTTTTGGAGAAGCTAAGCCGTATTCCCAGAGGGATCTTGCGCTGGATAAAACCAAGCCTGACGGTAAAATACAAGTGGGTACCCAGAAGAACCACCAGCATCGGCATTCCCCACAAGTACCCGTAGATCGATTTCATGATCTGTGATAATGTCTCCATGTCATAACCCCGCAAACGGATATCACTCTATTTATATGACAGGAGTCCCCACTTTATCATCTTCTCTCATTTACATTATTCTTTTCTCCATTCCAAAAACGCGCCGGTCATGGCATGGATCTCAAAATCGTATTTATGTCCGCCGTATATAATGTCGCCCTCGTACTTATACCCGCCGTCATCGTACTCCAGCGCAATCACAATATCATCCTTACCCGCGCCCTCCACACGCTCCAGGGCCAGCTCTTGTGCCTCCTTCAGATTGACACCGATCAGCTGATCCTTATTATTCTCCATATAAGTCTGCAGATCCTGTAGGTGATACGTAACAGACTGCAGTTCTTCGTTTACTTCATCCAGATTATCCTGAAGGCCTTCGTTGTCTAAGTCTTTTTCCTCCCGCGCAAGCAGATCCTCTAACCGCTGCTTCTGCTCCTCAAGGCCTTCTTTTAACGCCTTTGCTTCCTCGAGCTGGGTCTGGATATCCAGCTTGTACTGTGCGTCCTGCTGGCGTGCATATGTGCTTTCACTTTCTGCCTTTAATATCGTTCCGTCATCGGCCAGAATTTCATACTCATATTCCATCTTGCTTTCCGTATTCATAAAATAAACATCATAGACAGACTTCCCGTCCTCTTTTTCTCTGGAAACCTGAAGTCTGGACGCCTCTTTCTCATCAGTCTGTGAATCTTCGAAGGCTATTTCCTTAGCTTTCTCTTCCCCAATCCCTTTTTTGGAGCATCCGGGCATCAAAACCGCAGATACCATACACAGTACGGCAGCATATACCTTCAAACCATTCTTTATCTTCATCTTCTTTCCTCCTTTCGGCAGGTACATATTAGTCTCCCCGCATCTGTCATTTCATATTCTCAGTATACCTGCCTTAGATTAAAGAAAGATTAAAAAATACCGTCAGGAAAGAAAAATTGAAACGTACTGCCCTCCCCGCTTCTGCTCTCTGCCTCAACGCCGCCTCCATGTGCCTCCAGAATCCATTTCACCATCGGAAGCCCCAGCCCCACATGTTCGTCTGAGGTTCTTGACTGATCGGCACGGTAGAATCTCGTCCAGATATGCGGAAGTTCCGCTTGTGATATACCGATTCCGTCATCCAATACCGAGCCAATAATACACCCTTCCTTTTTGAAAAGGGTCACCCGTATACAGCCGCCTTGTCTGCCGTATGCAGCTGCATTTGAAAGCAGATTGTCCAGCATATGTATATATAAGGTTTCATCCACACAGGCATACACCTCCGGCTCTATCTCAGTCTCTATTGTTATCTTCTTTTCCCTTGCAGCGTTCTCCAGTTCCTGCACGCACATCAGGGTCAGCTCGCTCAGGTTCAGATATTCCCGGTTCAATTCCAGCATCCCCCGTTCTCCGCGGGATAAAAGCAGCAGCTTTGAGATCATGCCCGCCATCTCCTCTGCCTTTTTCTGCACGACCCGTACCCTGGCGCGCTGTTCCTTTGGCATCTCCCTGCTCTGCAGTAGTTCTTCACACTGGGCGAGTATCACGCTGACCGGAGTTCTGAGTTCATGGGATACATCGGAAGTAAACTGCTTTTCGCGCTCAAAGGATTCTTCCAGCCGTTCCAGTGTCTGATCAAAGGTAACAGCCAGTGTATAGATCTCGTCCCGGTTTTTATCTTTGCGTTCTAAAGGGAACACAATCCGACTGGACAGGTCTCCGTCCTTTTGGATCTGCTGTACGGTGTCTGTCATCTGCTTCACGGGAAGCAGCGTCCGCCGTGTAAAGTAATAACACGCCGCCGCTGTGGCCACAGCAAGCAGAGGCAGCAGTACAACGGCAAACCTCTGCGTGATACGGAAGCTGTATTTCACCCTGTCCACAGAAGTAATGCCTCTCACATAGATATTTCCGTGGATTCCATCGTTGTGCAGCAAATCATAGACATACCAGGCCTGTCCGCCCTGGGACACGGTCTGAAGACTTTCTACCTCAAACGCAGGCTGCTCCTCAAATTCATAAGGAATCCTGCCATAGAGAAATTCGCCCGCGCCGTCATAGAGTGACAGATAGACATTTTGTTCCAGATCGTAAAAATCTGCATCCACCTCCAGCTCCCAGTCCTTATAACTGATATATCTAATCCCTTTCTGCACCTGTCTTTTCAGCGTTTCCTGGGCAGAGAGGAGGACTTCCCTGCTGCTGAGCGAGAACAGGATCGCCAGAACCGTACCGATTATAATGATCAGAAATGAAGAGTATAAGAGCGTCAGCTTCATCTTCAGGGAAAATCTTCTCATAGCTACCTCCAGATTCAAGCAGGGTTTCCGTAACAGTTCAGACAGGTCTGCGCATTTACTGCGCAGACCGTACGAAAACATAATGGTTGCAGGCGTTCAGGTCTCCGCTCGGCTTCGATCCATGCTAAACATGCGCCATGCACTGCATTACAAGACAGACGGTTATCCACAGTTCTTCACTTTCAGGACATATCCTGTTCCGCGCACCGTATGGATAAGTTTTGTTTCAAATTCCTCATCGATTTTCTTTCTCAAATAGCGGATATACACATCAATCACATTGGAACCGCCCGGATAATCATAATTCCAGAGATGCTGCTCCAGTTTTTCCCGCGACAGCACGATCCCCTCATTCTGGACCATATACCTGAGCAGCGCAAATTCTTTCCCGGAAAGCGCAATCTGCTTTCCACCGCGCTTAACCTCAAGGGTATCCAGATGTACTTCCAGATCAGCTATTCTGCAGCATACCCCGCCTGTGTCCCGGGGGGATCTCAGCAGCACCCTGATCCGGGCCAGCAGTTCCTCAAATGCAAAAGGCTTGACCAGATAATCATTGGCTCCGGCATCCAGTCCCGCCACCCGGTCTTCGATACTGTCCCGTGCCGTCAGCAGCAGAACCGGTATGTTCCCGCCCTGTGCCCTGAGCCGTTTTAAGACAGTCAGCCCATCCACGCCCGGCATCATAATATCCAGAATCACAGCATCATAGTCCGCGGCCTCGAGGTAATCCAATGCCGCCTGCCCGTCCATGCAGGAATCTACGCTGTAATGCTCTCCCCGCAGCTTATCTAGAATCAGCCGGTTCAGATCCGGCTCATCTTCCGCCAGTAAAATCCTCAATACCGCACCTCCTGGTACTCTAATCTAATCTGTCGTTTTACACGCCAGCTCTTTTAACGTATTACCTGCAAGACGGTAAACCGTCCACTCTTCCATCGGCTCGGCTCCCAAAGATAAATAAAAGTCAATACTGGGCTTATTCCAGTCAAGACAAGACCACTCAAGCCTGCCGCAGCCTCTTTCGACTGCGGTCTGAGCCAGCTTTTTCAAGATGCCTTTCCCATAACCGCGCCCCCGATATTCCGGAAGAACAAATATATCTTCAAGATATAGTCCCGCCCGTCCCAGAAAAGTAGAAAAGTTATGAAAAAATAAGGCAAAACCAACTTCCCGGTTATCCGCCATGGCAAAGATAACTTCCGCCTTTTGCTTTTCAAACAGTGATTCTTCCAACAATTCTACCGTTGCAATTAATTCATTTTCCATTTTTTCGTATTTTGCAAGATCCCTGATAAACTTTAAAATAAGTTCCGTATCCTCTCGTTCTGCATAACGAAACGTTAATGATTCTGCCATTTTCAGTCCTCCAAATTTCAAGATTCATTTAAGCTTCTTACTATTGCTAAAACTCATTCAGATATTTTTGCAGCCCATCTGCAAATTTCCCAATATGTATACCGTCTACGAATGAATGATGTGCCTGCACAGATAAAGGCATAACGATCCGTTCGTCCTTTTCGTAATATCTGCCCCAGTCGAATAAAGGTGTGGCGTTATCTTTTCTACCTGAATTTGTATGGGAGATGTGAGTATATGTGATCCACGGCATTGGAGAACATTGAAACACATCATTCCCCAAAGGTCCGGTAAAATACTCTCTCTGCTCTCTGGCTGTCTTGGCGGCGAGTTCCACATAATCCTGCATATTCTCCTGCATGGGCACATTAACTACCTTGAATAATTCACTCTCCGTATTTAAATATGTAAATGCGGTATCAATCTTGTCAAACAAAACAACCTGACCATCCAAAAAACGGTATCTGAACGCTTCTATCTCATTCGCGCACTTACACACAGCATACACCATAGAAAGGGTAAAAGAGTATTTTTGCTGTTTTACCTTTTTCAGAAAATTCGTAACATCTGCCTCAAAGGTTACACAAAAAGCAGGCTCAACACTATTCCTAAAAACCATACAGTGCATGGCCCTCTCCCAACTATTTTCATTAATTACCTGATAATGATTCAATACAATTACACGCCCCTTCCAGATATCATTTATAAAAAATGATATCACAAAAATAATAGTTTATTCAATATCGAACGTTTCGGAACTAAAATTGCTATAAAACCGCCCCTGTCTTGCTGTAAAACGCAAAACACAATAATCCGGGTCGGTCACCCCCTCCGGATAATACATCGTATCCCCATCCTGCCAGATCATCTCCTTATAAACACGATCTTCCAGTACCTCCATAGTACCAGTCAACATCACGCCCCGGAAAAATCTTCTGTCACAAAAATAAATACAGGCCTGTGGATTCTTCCGATACTGCATTACCCTCATAGAAGAAGTATTCGTAGTAAAATAAAACACCCGAATCCCCTCCCTTTTCCTAGGCGGCAGCATAGCCTTCGTATTAGGAAACCCTTCCTCATCCACAGAACTGATAAAAGACACCCCCTGCTTATCAATCAAATTCCCAATCGTTTTTACCGGATCTCTCATTTTCTTACTCTCCTCCTTATCATAATCCCTATTATAAATGAACCAGGCTCTATAGTAAATTAGCCACTCCTTAAAGTCTCCAAAAACCTCCTTTTCCCCAAAAGTTCCCCCGTCAATATACTCATTATAATTATTAACCCCATCAATAGCAAGTAAAGAACCTCTCCCTTATCTCTCCCGGCCGTTCTTGTCAAATCAATCCACCACTATCCGCCTCCCCTCATTCCTCCCGCCCGGATGCACCAAAGCGACGTGAAATGCGCTGCGGTAAGCCCTTCACATACACACATGGCGGTTTGAAGAGCTCCCAGCGCGTTTAGCAGCAGTAAGACGGAAAAGAGCAGAATTGCATGACTGAACCCTGATTCCGAATCAGGGTTCAAGCGAACCTGAGGCGTGTAAGCATCGGCTTACACGCTGAATGTCCGTGGTGTCATGCAATTCTGCTCTTTTCCGTCCTACTGCTGCTTAACAAGCGTCCGCCCTTCAAACCGCCATGTGTGTATGTGAAGGGCTTACCGCAGCGCATTTCACGGAGCGCCCCCCTTCATCGAACCTCAATCGTGAAAGCCTCTCCAACTTGCTCAAAATCATGACTAAGTCTCCCGCTTGTTTCCGGATACTTAACCGCATAGGGCGTCAATGTCAGCGTCTCCGCCTCATCGCTTAAATTCCCGGCCGAGTTATCAATGACGAACCTTCCGCCCTCTTTATTGGATGAGCTTACATAGAAACTTACCGGATTGCCCAGATTATCCGTGCCCTCAAGTTTCATATCATAGTCATTTTTATTTCCGTCATTGGTATAAAATATTTTCTGTCCCATGGCGTTGCTCGTATACTTCGTAAATGTGATATTACATCCATCCGGCAGCTGGTACCGGTATGTGAGGTCAATGGTCTGCGTATCAGCAGAAAGCTGTTCCCCGCTGGCAGTAAATTTAAATTCCCAGCCGCCCCTGTTTTCCTCATAATCGCTGAACCGTATGGCCACGTTGACCTCCCGGCTCAATTCCGCCAAATCCACCTGATTCAGATAATATTTCATCACCACTTCCCGCGTATGTTCATCGGTAGTGTAAGAGCCTCCGCCTGCTGCGCCCGATGCCCGCACGCCATTGATGTAAACATTTCCCATCAGCCCCGGCCCGCCTTCTGTGATAGCATCTTCATAGACCTCTGTCGTCGAAACAACGAGCTCATCCACATCCAACACCACAGAATTCAGTGTAATCGTTATCCCGTCTTCCGTCACAGACTGATTGACAATCTGTTCATACGGCGCCAGATTCTTATCAATCCCGAGAAAAGCGCCGATCCGGTAGGACAATTGTTCCACCGCATCTGCCACGGCTCCCCGAAGAGGCATGACTGTCAAAAGGGCAAAAGCTGCTGCCGCACATACGCCTGCCATAACATATTTTTTCCTGCCTTTTCTTCGAACCCTGCCAAGAACCTTTTTCTTCGTCCTTTTTGCTTCCACCTCCGACCACGCTTCCTCCTGGTACGCATCGGCCTCAGAATCTATGTCATTCAACATCATATATATATTACTCTTCATATTCATCTCTCCTTCTGCTCTCTTGGATACAAGTTTCTGATTTTACGTTTTCCACGGGATACATGATTATAAACAGCCGACTCCTGCATGCCCATCTCCCTGCTCACCTGGCTGATATCCTGTTCTTCAATATAAAGCCTCCGAAAAAGCTCCTGATCCCGTGGGTTCAGGCATGAAAGCATCTGTTCCAGCTCCTTTGATATCTCCTGGTCAATCAGCCTCTGATAAGCCTCTTCCTCCTTTGCCGCGGCCACATCCTCAATATTTTCCACCTCCAGCTCCCTGCGGTGCTTCCGCAGGCAGTCGATGGCACGGTATCGTGAAACTCCCGCGATCCAGTTCTTAAAAGAATTCTTCATACAGTCAAAATACTGAATGTTATTCCACACCTGGAAGAAAATATCATTCATACATTCCTCCTGATACTGCGGCAAAGCATAAAGATGCTTTCTCACAACCGACTTCACAAGCCCTCCATACCGCTCAATAATATAGGCGAGAGCCGACTCATTATGCTGCTTTAGCTCCCTGATATAATTTTCCTCATTAATTTTCATAATCTGCGTCCTTCTCAAAATTGTAAGCTTACAAAATATCGTTACACCTATTATTACGTACAAACAAGGGGGAAGTCTATCAGAAAGTTGGAATTTTTTTCGGAGGGGGGACGCTGTGCGGAATTGGAATATGCCTCTCCTGGATGCGGAATCAGGATATAAGTGCCGCTAATCAAAATCGGAGCCGCCATGATGAACACCGCGGACACTTGCGGGAATTCTGATGAATTCCCACTTCGGGTCTGCTTGTTTTCAGGCCTTGTAGGCCTGAAAACAGTTCACATGGCGGCTCCGATTTTGATGAAGCGGCACTAATATCCTGAAAGACGCATCCAGGAGAGGCATATTCCAATTCCGCACAGCTGGGTTCATCCTCCGTAAGGAAAAAACCTTTCTGATGCCCGGGACTTCGACGGGGGCGGCGGATTGAGTTGAATTGACGGAACATTGTATGCCCCAGTAAGTGATAGTTTGAAGTTTTTCACCACTTGTAATAATCTTGCTTTTTAACCCAATCGGATCTATAACTTCCCTATCCGCCAATTCCCATCCGCCTCCCCCGTCCAGGCTCCCCAAAAGAGTTTTTTCTTCCTGCCGGATGCGCCCAGCCTGCCTGGGCCAGGGAGATGGCTGCCTCCGCGGCAAACCGGGATGGTTTTCGGAAGCATCGAGCGCACGGTCTAGAAGTTCTTGCGCAAAATGAGCCGTCCACGAGGGATGAAAAGTGATTTTCCAAATCACTTTTCAGTACAACCTGAGGCCAGAAAGCATCAGGCTTTCTGGCTGAATGTTGTACGTGCCCTCGTGGACGGCTCATTTTGTGCTAGAACTTCTCCGTAAGCGGCCTGCTTCCGAAAACCATCCCGGTTTGCCGCGGAGGCAGCCATCTCCCTGGTCCAGGCAGGCGCCCCCCCAGCAATAAACCTCTACCCCGCCGCCCTCTCGAATTGGGAATTGTAGAGTTCTGCATAGAACCCGCCTTTGCGGATCAGTTCTTCGTGTTTCCCCTGTTCTACGATGTCTCCATCTTTCATAACAAGGATGATATCGGCATCCCTGATTGTTGACAGCCTGTGGGCTATGATAAAGCTGGTTCTGCCCTTCATCAGGGTGTCCATGGCCTTCTGAATCTGGATCTCTGTTCTTGTGTCTACAGAGCTGGTTGCTTCGTCCAGGATCAGGATCTTTGGGTCTGCCAGGATGGCTCTTGCGATGGTTAGGAGCTGTTTCTGGCCCTGGGATACGTTGCTGGCTTCCTCATTCAGTTCCATATCATAACCGCCCGGAAGTGTCTGGACAAAACGGTGCACTCTTGCTGCCTTTGCCGCTTCGATCACTTCTTCGTCTGTTGCATCCAGTTTTCCGTAACGGATGTTATCCCGGATGCTTCCGTGGAACAGCCACGTGTCCTGAAGCACCATGCCGAACATCTGGCGCAGTTCGCTCCGGTTGAAATCTTTGATGTTATGTCCATCAATCAAAATGGCTCCGCTGCTGACATCATAAAAACGCATTAATAGTTTGATCATCGTGGTCTTACCCGCTCCGGTGGGCCCTACGATCGCTATCTTCTGGCCTTCTTTTACCCTGGCAGAGAAATCATTGATAATAATTTTGTTCTCATTGTAGCCAAACCGTACATGGTCGAACTCGACATTGCCCTGCAGACCTTCCACAGATACCGGATTCTGCACAGTCTGGTCTTCTTCCTCTTCCTCCAGGAATTCAAACACACGCTCGGATGCCGCTGCTGTGGACTGCAGCAGATTGGCTACCTGCGCTACCTGCTGGATCGGCTGCGTAAAGTTTCTTACATACTGCGTAAAGGACTGGATATCTCCAACCTCGATTGTACGCTTTGCCGCCAGATAACCTCCCAGAATAACAACTACCACATACCCCAGGTTCCCGACAAACTGCATGATCGGCATCATCATACCGGATATGAACTGGGACTTCCATGCAGAGTCGTATAGTTTATTGTTGGTTTCTTCGAATTCTTCTATTACATCTTTTTCTTTATTAAATACCTTTACGATGTTATGGCCGCCATATACTTCCTCCACCTGTCCGTTGACTTCACCGAGGTATTTCTGCTGTCCGCGGAAGTACTTCTGGGAACGTTTCATGATCACGGAAATGAAACCGATGGAAAGCGGAAGTATTAAAAGCGCCACTACTGTCATCAGAGGACTGATCGAGAGCATCATGACCAGCACACCGATGATTGTCGTAACTGAAGTAATCATCTGGGTCATACTCTGATTCAGGCTCTGTCCCAGCGTATCTATATCATTGGTCACTCTGGACAGCACTTCACCATATGTCTTTGTATCAAAATAATTCATCGGCATTCTGTTGATTTTTTCTGATATCTCTCTCCTCAGACGGTATGTCATTTTCTGGGAAATGCCGGTCATCAGAAAGCCCTGAACAAACGAACACAAGGCGCTCACCAGATACAGGCTCAGCGTAAAGATCAGGATCTGACCGATTTTCCCAAAATCCATGCCGTCTCCGCCGGACACTTTGCTGACCAGGCCGTTGAATATCTCCGTAGTTGCCTTACCAAGGACCTTCGGGCCAATGATGTTAAAAATCGTACCGCCGATCGCAAATACGATTACGAAAAACAGCTGTATTTTATATTTGCTCATATATTTGAGCAGTTTTTTTACGGTTGCTTTGAGATTCTTTGGCTTCTCACCCGGAACCATACCCTTCATAGGGCCCCGTCTGCCCATAGGCCTTCTGCCGCCTTCTCTACTCATGGCTGTTTTCCTCCCTTCCTTTCGTGTCTGACTCTGCTGTCTCCATCCCCGCCTTCAGTTCTTCCTCCGACAGCTGGGATGCCGCAATCTGCTGATATACTTCACAATTCTTCAGCAGCTCCCGGTGTGTACCCTTCCCTGCCACCATACCATCGTCCAGAACAATAATCTGTTCCGCATGCAGGATCGTACTGATACGCTGCGCAACAATCAGTACCGTGCTGTCTGCCGTATTTTCCTTCAGCGCTCTTCTAAGCGTAACATCTGTCTTATAATCCAGCGCAGAAAAACTGTCGTCGAAAATATAGAGATCCGGATGTTTTGCGATCGCTCTGGCTATGGAGAGGCGTTGTTTCTGTCCGCCCGATACATTCGTTCCTCCCTGGGAAATCGGGCTCTCATATTTTTGGGATTTTTCTTCAATGAATCCGGCAGCCTGTGCGACTGCTGCTGCCTCTTCCATCTCCTCATCGCTGCCCTCCGGGTTCCCATACATAATATTAGAAGCAATGTCGCCGGAGAACAGTACCCCTTTCTGCGGCACATATCCCAGCTTATCCCGCAGGTCATGCTGGGTTATATCGCGGATATCTATGCCGTCCAGGGTAATACTGCCTTCCGTCACATCATAAAACCTTGGAATCAGATTCACCAGCGTGGACTTGCCGCTTCCCGTGCTTCCGATGATCGCAGTTGTCTCACCCGGCTTCGCTGTGAAATCAATATCGTGGAGCACGTCTTCGCTTGCCCCCGGATATCGGAACGATACATGGTCGAACTTCAGAACGCCCTGCATTTTTTCCGGCAGCTTTACTGCTTCCTTCGGATCATGTATTATGGTTTTGCTTGTAAGCACTTCATCTACACGGTCCGCAGAAACGGCCGCCCTTGGCAGCATAATGGAAATCATGCACAGCATCAGGAAGCTGGCAATGATCTGCATTGTATATTGAATAAAGGCCATCATATCCCCGACCTGCATCTGTCCGCTGTCAACGCCGTGGGCGCCGCTCCAGATAATCAGAACGGAAATGCCGTTCATAATCAGCATCATAACCGGCATCATGAATGTCATGGCACGGTTTACAAAAAGGGTCGTTCTTGTCAGATCCCTGTTTGCCTTGTCAAAACGCGCTTCCTCGTGCTTTTCCGTCGAAAATGCACGGATAACAGATAACCCTGTCAGAATCTCCCTTGTAACCAGGTTCAGCTTATCTACCAGGGTCTGCAGAATCTTAAACTTCGGCATAGCCACGGTAAATAGAACCAGAACTACCAGGCCGATCAGGATCACTGCCAGTGCAATGATCCATGACATGGATACATTGGTATGGAATACTTTGTAAATGCCTCCCACGGCCATAATCGGTGCATATAATACCAGCCGCAGCAGCATAACCAGCAGCATCTGGATCTGCTGGATATCGTTTGTGCTCCGCGTGATCAGAGACGCAGTTGAGAAGTGGTCGAATTCATTGTTCGAAAATCCGACAACCTTTCTGAATACCTTTCCCCGAAGATCACGTCCTGCAGTTGCACCCACGCGGGAAGCCATAAATCCTACCAGAATGCTGGCTGCCATCCCCAAAAATGCAAGTCCTACCATCTTCGCCCCCGTAGACAACAGGTAACTGTTCTGCAGTTGATCTGTGTCCACGTTCAGCCGTGTGTATGCATCCTTAATGTACACTTTGGCAGCCTGGTCTATCATAGTCGACGGCATGTCGGAAAATTTGTCCTCTATCTGCTTCGTCACCTCAGAACGCTGCTCCTCAGGAATCATACCAAACAGTTCAAATACATCGGCTTCATCTATCTTTTTCAGCTGAGCGTCAATCTGTTCCTTTGCCTGCTTCTGCATCTCTTCCTGCTGCTTCTGCAGTTCAGGATTCATTGCGATCGCAGCCTTCTGCTCATCCGTCATCTTGGACGCGGCCTCATCCATCTGCTTCTGCGCCTGCTCCTCAATCATAGCCTTCATTTTGTCTTTCATGGAGACTTCCATCTGGTCAGTCATATCGCTTCCGGATTCAAAGCCGGACACCAGCATCATCGGACTGCCAAGAATTGAGGACAGTTTTTCCACCTGCGCTTCATCCTCTGCGGCCTTACTCTTCAGGACATACACAGAACCGTCATAGTCATACCCTGTGTCCTTCTCCTTCAACTGATAAGCTTCTTTCACTGTATCCGCATCTTTGCTGCTTACAAAAAGCAGAAGCTTCTCCATATCATCCGCCGTAACTGCTCTCGGTATCGATTCGTCAATACCGCCCTGCTGAATCCCGACATTCACAATGTCCGAAGTATATCCGGGCAGCGACAGGTCGCAGTACGCCTGTATGATGAGGACTGCCAGAATCGCTATAACGGCTTTCCAGTACATCCCCATATACTTAAATAGTTTCTTCATAATATCTCCCTTTCTGCATATACTATCATGTCTGTCATTTTAAACCGGAGAGTTCTTTTTCCTCTTTTAAATTCTCCTGCATCTGAAGCAGAAGTCTTCTAAACAGCAGCTTCTCCTCCTGGCTCATGCCTTTGAACATGAGTTCATCCATCTGCTTCGCCACTTTTTTGGTATGCTCCAGGCACGCCTTCCCCTTATCAGTGGTACTCAGACGCATAATCCTCTGGTCTTTATCATCCGGCTTACGCCTGATGTATCCCAGACGTTCCATCTTCCCGATTGCCGCAGTAATAGACGGCGGAGTCACATTCATCTTCGAGGCAAGTTCCCGCTGGGACATCTCTCCAAAATGTTCCAGCATAAAGAGAATCCCCGCCTGCCCAATCTTTAAATCATACTCATCAAATAACAGCCTGGCCCGATTCATGCTCATATGCATGATCTGGCTCATAATCCCAACTGTGGGAACATGGTTGGCATCACAATTCATATAAATCTCCTTTCCCGGAATCCCTATCCCAAATCCGAAAATTAGTTAGACGTTTAACGATTATATTAGTAGTATTATATAGAAATGTCAATATATGGTTCAATATTTCACAGTTTTTTAACAATTATGCATCACAATTAATTAGTTATGTGAATTAATATTATAACAAGGCACAGGTTATCAAGAAACCGTCTTCCTGTTTCGCATGCATTGCGTTCACACATAGAGTTTCTGAGAGTGCTCAGATAAAGGGCGGGGGTGAAAATTCATTGCTGTAAGCAATTTTCACCCCCGCCCAAGTATTTCTTCACAAAACAGCAGCCCGCGAAATCGGAAGACTGCTTCCCGTCAGGTTCCTGTCACAGGTTTCTGTCCGGCATCCTCTGTACTTTCCCGGCCCGCCTCCCCAATAGTATCCCCGCCATCCCAACAGGAAATACAATGGCAAAAAGCAGGCCCGCCTTCAGCCCCCATCTCGGGAATTGTTCCGCCACTACGCCCGTTAGTCCCGGCCCCGCCATGCATCCGGCATCTCCAGCCAGTGCAAAAAACGCAAACATTGCCGTTCCTCCCCGGGTACATTCTCTTGCCGCAATACTAAACGTACCCGGCCACATAATTCCCACTGAGAGCCCGCACATCGCACAGCCCAGCAGGCTCAGAACCGGAACCGGCATAAAGACCGCGAACAGGTAGCTTATGATACACAAAATACTGCTGCCCAGTATAAACTTCTCCAGAGGGATTTTGTCCCCGCATTTTCCGTAGAATACCCGGGATGCCCCCATCAATGCCGCAAACGCGCAGGGTCCCATCAGGTCTCCCATCGTTTTCGATACCTGCAGGCTGCTTTCCGCAAAGTAGGAAGCCCATTGGGACATGGCCTGCTCGGATGCACCGGCGCAGAGCATCATCAGAACAAAAATCCAGAACATTTTCATGGAAAAAAGCTTTCTTACCGGCAGCCTCTCATCTTCCTCAACCAGGGTACGGATCGGAACTTTTGTAAAAACAAAAATATTGACAAACGGAACCACGGCCCAGATAACCGGCAGGTAATTCCAGTGTTCCATCCCGAATATTTTAAAGCCCAGCGTGGACAGTATCACCACGCCCACCTGCCCGAAGCAGTAAAAAGAATGAAGTAGGCTCATCGCCTTTTCCTTCTCCCCCGAAGGTGCAGCCTCCACAATCGGACTGATCAGGACTTCGATCAGTCCGCCGCCGATCCCGTTCAGCACAATAGCTGCCAGCAGGCCCAGATAGGGATCCGGCATCACAAACGGGAACAGGCCCATTCCCACAAGCCCTGCGGATGCCATGATGTGAGCGGCCACAATACTGATTCTGTAGCCAATACGGTCCACATATTTTGCGGCCAGCAGGTCAACCACAAGCTGTACGCCGAAGTTCAGTGTAATCAGGAAACCGATTCTTTCCACAGATATATCGAACTGGTTTTGAAAGGTCAAAAACAGCAGCGGCCCCAGATTATTAACGATTGCCTGGGTAATGTACCCTGTATAGCAGGCATAAATTGTTTTTTTATAACTTTTCATCATCTCCATATGTTCAGAACAGGGGGCGCGCAGGTTACTATGCACGGCTCCTGTTATCGTTCCTTTCTATTCTGCTATTGCTTTTTTCTTCCACCGTCCGGCGCGGTAGCAGAGAACTGTAATACACGCTCCCAGTATCCATGAGATCAGCAGGGAGATAAAAATACATGCACTGTTTCCGTTAGGCATGGAATCGGATCTGGTCAGCCACGCGATACCATAGGCCAGCGGAACGCGGATTACAACTGTGGTCACCATAGAAATCCACATCGGCGTCACGGTATCTCCTGCCCCTCTCATTACACCCGACAGACACTGGGTCACCTCCATGGCGATATAGCCCACAGCCAGTATCTTCATCATGGAAAAGCTTAATTCCACCAGTTCCGGTGTGGAGGTAAATATGGACATCAGATATCTGCCGAACAGCAGGATCAGGATGGTGATCGCCGTAGACGTTCCGACTGCTATGGCAGTCCCCTGCTTAGCCCCCTGCACAACCCGGTCCATCCGGCGCGCGCCCACATTCTGGCCGGAATAAGTGGTCATCGCAGTTCCAAAAGAAAACGCCGGCATGACTGCAAACCCATCCACACGCATCACTATCACATTGGCAGCGATAAACATTTCACCAAAGCTGTTTGTCAGAGATTGTACAATAATCATGGACAGCGAAAAAATCGCCTGGGTTAACCCGGAAGGCAGCCCCAAACGTATCAGGCCCCACATATACTTCTTCTCCGGCACAAGGTATTCTTTCTTCATATCAAATACCTCTTTCATTCTGAGCAGCTTCCGCAGAGACAACAGCGCCGATACCATCTGCGCAATCACAGTAGCCAGGGCAACTCCGGCAACTCCCATGTTAAAATACGCAACAAATATGTAATCCAAAACAATATTCAGTACGGTAGCTACAAGCAGATAAACAAGGGCCGAAATGGAATCCCCCAAACCTCTGAGAATCCCGCCCAGAATATTATAAAATGCACACCCGATAATCCCCATAAACAGAATCATAAGGTACGAATTGCACCATCCGATAATCGTATCCGGAGTATTCAATAGCCTCAAAAGCGGCATCGTGACGATCGGTGTGACCACCATAACCAGGATCGTTGTTATCACGGTCAGGGTAATACAACAGCCAATCGTTTTGGATAACTCCAATCTCTGCCTGGCCCCAAAATACTGGGACACCATGATTCCCACTCCGACCGAAATTCCCACAAACAGGACCAGCAGCAGATTGAGAATCGGCCCCGCGCTCCCGACTGCTGCAAGGGCATTATCCCCCACAAATCTTCCCACGATAATGCTGTCCACCGTATTGTACAGCTGCTGTGCAATATTTCCCATCAGCATAGGAATCGTAAATGCAACAATTCGTTTCCACGGGCTCCCCTCCGTCATATCTACCGGGGCGAATAATTTCTTCATACCTGTTAACATAAGGTAACCTTCTCTCTTTATCCTTCTAATTTCTATAGAACCGAAATACTTATAGTATAAAGGATTTCTCATACTATTTCCAGCTAAATGCAGCAAAAGATATTTCATTTTTTCAGCCACTTTTTCATCTGCTATTTCTGCCGTCTTAATATCTAATATGATTCAGAAAATCCTGCCCCTATATCGTGTTGAAAAAAGGCTGCAATGTGTTCAAAATCACTTCATTTTGAACACATTGCAGCCATCTTTGACCACATATTTTTCATTAAGACTGTGGTTCTCCGCCGTATAGAATCCGCAGGTTTTATTCCTTTTCCATTTTCTTATAATATTTTTCTTTATTGAGCACGCCTTCTTTTACGTTAATAATCAGATTCGTTGCTGCATCTCCGATGACATTCAGCGTGATTACCGCCATACCCGGAAGGTAATTCATTGCAAGTACAAGGGAATATCCAATCATGCATAAGTCACTGTTCAGGCCCAGCCCGGTCATAACTACATATACCATGGTAGTGCCGGCCACCGGAATTGCCGGTGTTCCCATTGCCGTACAGATCGAAAGGAAGGCCGCTACGACCAGGGTGGAAGGTTTGATATCGATGCCTGCCGCAGACGCGATAAATGTAACGGCGATCATGTGCATTGCGGTGGTACCGTTCATATTCACTGTCATACCTGTCGGCAGGACAAAACTGCTGATCTCTTCCGTACATCCAAGCTCATCCACACAGGTTCTCGTATTCAGCGGTAAGGTAGCTGCTGATGAATTCGTAGCCGCTGCAAACAAGCCAACCTTAAATGTTTTCTTCATGAACGGAATCGGATTCATCCGTGTTGTCAGCATGATTCCAATCGGATAAATCGTAACTACCAGTGCCAGACTGACTACGATTGTCGTCACGATCCACACCAGCGTGGGACCGATATATTCAATCCCATATACTGCAAGGGTTCTTGTAATCATGCAGAAAATCGCTATGGGGCCGGCCTCATCAATCAAAAAGTCCAGAAACCTCTGTACAATCTCGTTTAAGTTCTCAAGAACCTTTTTCAATGGCTCTGCCTTTTTCCCCATTGCCGTCATGCACAGGCCCATGATAATGGCAACAACTACTACAGACAGGATGGAACTGTTAGATGAGAATACGGAAAAGATATTTGACGGCACGGCATTTACAATTGTGACCAGGGGATTATATCCTTCCATGGTGACTGCCTCTGTCACCATCTCTCCCGGAAGCTTTACATCAAACCAGCCCATACTTTTCACGAAATAGGCCGCTGCCCCTGCGAGGGCTGCCGCCGCCGCATAGAAACAGATATATGTAATAAATGTCTTTCCGGCAATCTTGCCAAGGCGCTCCGGATCTGCCAGACTGCAGAGCGCCAGACTCAGAGAGGTGATGACCAGCGGAACGATCGACATCTGAAGTCCCCGCATAAATACCTGCCCGATAATATAGAACAGCCCGATTCCTTCGATTCCTTCTGTCGCCGTGATATCCTGAAAGAAAATGGCATGAATCGTATTCCAGACATCACTGTTTCCATTTCCAAGCAGAAATTCTCTCAGCAGCAGACACAAAAAACCGGCGCAGAATCCGAACAGTACTGCAAACATCATCCGCCTGATGATCGACATTTTTTTCCTTCTCTTACCCATAAAATCCACCAACCTCTTTCTTCTTTGCTTTTGCTTTGCATCGCTTCTCTATTTTTGGTTTTCCAAGAACGTCTCCGGCTTTCCTACCCAACCTATATTCCCCGTTGCCAAGAAGAAAGAAATGCCGGTTTTCAGGGCCTTACTCATACTTCTAAGGTTACACGCCCCTGTCTTTGATCTACTTTTATTTTACATTTTATGGTGATTAATGTCAACAATATTTCTGTGTTTCAAATATTTTTAGTTGTTTTTCACAACTTTTTTATCCTGTTTTTATGCACATTTTTGTTTTCAAATCAATATATTCTTTGTTTCAAATATTTATACTGTTTATCTAGTCCAAAACAAAGAAAGCCGCCCAAAATGGCAGCTTTTCTAATGGAGTTTGTTTCACAGTATAGCCGAAAACTCAGGTGTTCAGTTTTAGTTTATGGGTGTAGTGTTGTTTAATATATAAGCTCTATCCCGTTCTCCCTGCAGTAATGTATCCAGATATCGCTGGGCTGTCTGTCTGTGATAATATAGTTTACACTCTTCAGATCAATCAGGCATACGAATGCCGTCTGGTCAAACTTGGTATGATCTGCAAGGAGGGCCACCTCATCCGCCTGCTCAAGCATAATCTTCTTAATCTCCGCCTCGCTTTCATTGGAGTCCTGGACACCCTTCTCAATATCCACGCTTTTGCAGCTGATCAGGGCCACGCTGACATGGTATTTGGACATGTTGCTCTTCGCGAGCTGTCCCTGGAGCGACAGCGATTTTTTATTAAATTCGCCTCCCACGGATATGACATTTACCGCGGACTGCTGAAATTCACGGAATACTTCCGTGGAGTTGGTCACAATTGTGACATCCGGATTATCCTGCATCAGCTTCAGCGCCTCCATAACGGTTGTGCTGGAGTCCGCTATAATGGTATGCTTCCCCTCAAGCAGCTCTGCCGTCTTGCGGGCGATATTCTGTTTTTCTTTCAGATTTTTAGACATTCTCTTATAAAAATGAATGCCTTCCTTCTGTACATCCGCATTCCAGATTGCTCCGCCATGGATCCTGGTTACAACGCCCTCGGCTTCCAGCTTATCCAGATCCCGGCGGATTGTCTCTTCCGTCACGGAGCACTGACTGCTCAGCTCCGCAACAGATACTTTCTTCATATTCTGAATACATTGCCTGATGACCATCAGTCTCTCTCTGCTCGACATGCTTTCCTTCCTCTTCTCATTACTATTTTCAGTGCCTGTTTTCTTTAATAATATACCCGCCACTTGAGTTTTAGCAAGAGTTTTTTCCTTTGAAAGCATTTTTTCCTCCTTCGAACCACAAATTATTTCTTCGAAAAGCGCAGCATCGGCTTCCGGGGTTCTTTTATTGATCGATAGCTTCCGCCATCGCACGCATTCTGAGCAGGTCGGAAGCAGAGATCTGGATGTCTGCCGCTTTTGCATTAACCTCGATCTGTTCTGCTGTTGTAGCGCCGCTCAGCAGGTTGATGTGCGGTCCCTGGTTCATGATCCATGCAAGTGCAAGCGTCGGAATATTGCAATTGTATTTTTCGCAGAATGGTTTCCAGTCATCCATCATATCCATCGCCTTCTGCATGTTCTCCGGCTGGAACCATTTCTTGTTTGCGCGGGCGCCTGTAGGCACATAGTCTCTTGGAAGGGTTCCTGTCAGAAGTCCCTGCTCCAGCGGGGAATATGCCTGGAGTGTTACCTGATGTTCTTTGCAGATCGGCACCAGCTCCTCCTCAACCGCACGGTCAAGAACGCTGTATTTTCCCTGAACAATATCCAGTTCTCCGTATTTTACGTATTCTGCAATGTGCTCTTTCGTCACATTAGCAGCACCGATTGCTTTAATTTTACCTTCCGCCTTCAACTCATTGAGCACTTGCATCGTCTCGGAGATCGGGGTAAAGAACGGCTCTACAGCCTGCCAGTGTGTCATATATACATCGATGTAATCTGTCTGCAGCCTTCTCAGGCTCTCTTCGATCTCCTCACGGATGGATTCCGGTGACAGATTTTTATACAGCTGGGTGTCTCCGACCTTGTTGAACAGGGCGCCCTCTCTTGTCCATACGATGCCGCATTTTGTCACAAGGCATACTTTTTCGCGGTCTACTTCTTTTAAGGCTTTACCGACGATAACTTCACTGTTTCCAAAATTATATCCCGGCGCCGTGTCGATCAGGTTAATTCCGAGCTCTACTGCCTTTACGATTGTGTCGATACAGTCGCGCTCATCCAGGTCGCCGTTCCACGCCGGACCTCCGCCGATTGCCCATGTCCCAAGACCCATTTTAGAAATCTGTGTGCCTGATTTTCCTAACTCCATATATTTCATTTTTTTCACCAATCTTTCTGAATTTCTATCTGTTATACCTTATTCTGCGGCTATGCCGCAGATCCGCCCGCAGGGCATGAATTACGGGGTGCCCTTTGGGTATACCTTATTCTGCGGCTATGCCGCAGACCCGCCCGCAGGGCATGAGTTACGGGGTGCCCTTTGGGTATACCTTATTCTGCGGTTATTCTCTGTTCTGCTGTCTGTGATACTCTTCCAGCCGCGCATCCACCTGTGCCCTGTCCTTCACACCTGTTGTTGCCCCAATGCTCTGGACACTGATGGAGGCAGTCACATTTGCAAATTCCGCACACTCTTTCAGGCCTTTGCCTTCCAGGATGGCTGTAATAAAGCCGGATGCAAAGTTATCGCCTGCGCCGATCGTGTCAATTGCCGTTATACCCTGCATTGCAGGAACCTCCAGGGCACTGCCGTCCCGGCTCTTGATGAAACATCCTTTTTTACCGGTCTTTATCACAACATGCCCGATTCCACAGCCCAGAAAAATATCCGCAACCTTATCCAGTTCCGTCTCTCCCGTCATCATGCAGGCTTCCTCGTAGTTCGGGAAGAAATAATCCACATAGCCCAGTGCTTCCCTGATATCGTCCAGCGTCTCGCCAAGCCTTGCCTTGATCATATCCGCACAGATCATCATGCCCTGTTTCTTTGCTTCCTGAAAAATCCGCACCAGCGCCTTACAGTCCAGAAGAGGATTATTGAAAATGCTGGCCAGTGAGAGGAGCCTTGCTTCGGATAGTTTGGAAAGATCCACATCGTCGATGGTCATTTTCCACAAACTTCCGTTTCGGTTTGTAACAAATGTCCGTTCCCCATCCTCTGTCACAAGCCCTACATTGATGGAGGTATCAACGCCTTCCCTGACCCGGATTCCGGAATCGTCAATCCCGTTCTTCTGGCAGTGTTCCCGGATGAAAGCGCCGACTGCGTCTTTGCCGACCATGCTCATCAGCCCGATCCTGTGTCCAAGCCGGGACATGATTGTGGCCTCGTTAATTGCATCCCCGCCGATGGTCATAGATATCTGTTCCAGCGGGTATGACTCTATCTCAAACATATCTCTGCATACCGGCCGCAGCGGGATATCAACAACCGCTGCACCCACGCAGATTGCATCCAGTCTTTTTTCCACGTTTTATTCCGCCTTTCCGTCGTCTCCAAACAGATAGATTTTCTCCAGTGCACGCTGTTTTACTGCCGCTCTTACCGCTCTTTCCACCTCCAGGAATGGTTTTTCCACATTTGCCGCAATGGCAGTCATTGCCGCCTGGCACAGTTCTGTGTGGATGTTAATTTTTGCGATTCCAAGGGAGATGGCCTTCTTAATGTCCTCGTCGCCGATTCCTGAAGCTCCGTGAAGTACAAGCGGAACTGATACGGCGTCTCTTACTTTTTCTACCACCTCAAAGTTCAGCTGCGGCTCGGAAGTATAAACCCCGTGCTGATTTCCGATTGCTACTGCAAGGGAATCGCATCCTGTGCGCTCTACGAATTCTGCTGCCTGGGAGGGGTCTGTGTACTGATAGCTTGCCAGCGCCTCCTCGTATACCGTCTCATTTCCCACGTGTCCCAGTTCCGCCTCTACCGGGATTCCCAGTGGATGGAAATAGTCTACCACTTCTTTTGTCAGGCGGATGTTCTCCTCAAAATCATAAGCGGAAGCATCCCTCATGACAGAGTTCATGCCATGGTTGTAAGCATTCTGTACGATCTCCATGCTGCGGCCGTGATCCCAGTGCGTAATAACCGGAACCGCCGCTTTCTTTGCCATAGAAACCATCATGTGGGAGAAGTCCTCGAATGAGGTATTCCCTACAAACCCGGTTCCGAAAGAAATGATGACCGGAGCCTTGGATTCTTCTGCTGCATCAATAACACCCATCAGCATTTCCGCATTCCATACATTAAAGTGCGGAATTGCAAACTTTCCTGCTTTTGCTTTATTTTCCCAATATCTGATATCTGCTAACATGTTTTATTCCTCTCTTTTCTTCCTTAATCACACACTTTGACTACGCCTTTTACCATCTCTGTTTTCTTAACCGGGTCAATTGCTTCTTCAAATGCCTTCTGAACATCCTTGTAATCATAGATGTTGGTAACCATATCTCTTACATTAAACTTACCGGAAGCAATCGCATCGATCGTCTGCGGGAAATTATTGCAGTAGCGGAATGCGGTCTGAATGGTAACTTCGCGGTTGATCTTCAGAAAATCGATCGGCACCGGTTTGGACTGTGTGCCCACCATCATGATCTTCCCGCCACGGCTGACAATCTGAACGGCCTGCTGTGCCGTGAATACCGCACCTGCCGCCTCAAATACAAGGTCTGCGCCGTGGTCCCCGTATAGTTCCGGTGATCTGAGCACAGCAACCGTATCCTGCTCTTTTCCGTTGATCACTCTCTTCGCTCCGAGTTTCATTGCAAGATCCAGACGTTTTTCAATCACATCCACCACCGTGATATCTGTTGCGCCAAGACTTTTGCATGCCTGCATTGTCATCAGGCCGATGGTGCCGCCGCCCAGAATCACGATGCTCATGCCTGGCTTTGCTCCGCCAAGGATGGCTGCGTGCATTCCGACTGCAGCCGGTTCAACCAGTGCGCCTTCCAGTGTGGTCATTCCCTCCGGAAGATGGTATGTCCATTCTTCGGGATGGGTCATGTACTGTGTCAGTGCGCCTTTATAATTCGGCTGTGTAGCCATGAAATCAACGCCCGGGCAGATGTTATAACGTCCGGTCCGGCAGTATTCGCATGTATCATCCGGCACACCCGGCTCGATCAATACTTTATCGCCCACTTTAAACCTGGTTACCTTTGCTCCGATTCCCACTACTTCGCCTGCAACTTCATGTCCCAGGCCGATCTTCTGGTTCGGGTCTTTCGGCGGAATAAACGGTCCGCACTCGAATCCGTGGATGTCGGATCCGCACATGCCGACATACTCAACCTTCATGAGAATCTCATGGTCTTTCGGTTCCGGAACCGGACACTCCTGGATCTCAAAGTGTTTCGGGGTTACTAAGATTGCTTCCGAATTTTTCATATGATATCCTTCCTTTCTGTGCAGAGGGGTCTGACCCCTCTGCCGTTGGGGGCTGCCCCCTTTTGTTATTCTACGTTTCCAATGTCCTCAACAGATTCGCCTCTTGTCTCTACGCCAAAGATGAAAATGCATACCGCAATGATCGCAGCAACGATAGAAATCAGTACAAACACTCCCGTGCTTCCAATGGAGCCTGCAATATATGTCACAAGGAACGGGAAGAAAATATTGCTGACACGGCCCATTGCGTTACAGAATCCGGAACCGGACATTTTTGCTGAGGTCGGCCACATTTCCGGGACATATACCGCGGATGCGTAGCATACGTACATGTAAATAAATGTATTGAGGAAAAATGTGGTTACAATTAATGCGGTCATTGTGGTCTGCTGCCCTGTGATAATTCCCATGACAGCCATGGCAATCAGCAGGATCACACCCATAACGCGTCTCGGGATTTTATCCATGATCAAAGATGCGATAAAGATTCCAAATGGTGCGCCGAACAGTCCGAACATGGTCATAAACTGTGACTGTGATGTGTCATAACCTAAGGACCTTAACAGGGACGGCATCCAGGTCATCAATGTGTACTGGATCGTATTCATGCCGATCAGAACAAGGGAGCCGACAATCGTTCTTTTTAAAAGCTTGCCCTTGAACAGTGCTGAATATGGAAGCTGTTTTACCTGCTTTGCTTCTTCCGTTACAGGCGGCAGTTTCTCACCTGTGGATGCTTCGATCTCTTTTTCAATCTTTGTCATGATCTCATCGGCTTCTTCCAGTCTGCCCTGAGATTCCAGCCATCTCGGTGATTCCGGGTATTTCTTCGCAATCAGGATGGATGCGATGATGGAAAGAACAGACGGGATCATAAACTGAATTCTCCAGTTCATCATATAGCTTACGCCTGTTGAAACAATTAAAAATGCGATACCATTGCAGATTGGATGTGCCCAGTTGCCGATGAAGGAATTCCGGCTTGACCATACCCCGCGGTTTCTGCCCGGTACATATTCGGTAAATCCGGCGAACAGTACGACCAGAAGTGCGCCGAGGCCGAACCCCTGAATCAGCCTGAAAACATAAAGTACGTAAATATTCGGTGATATTGCGCCGCCCACCATTGCGATGATATGTATAATTTCATATAAAAGGATGCTCTTTTTCCGGCCGATCTTATCACCGATTGGCCCGCCCACTAAAGCGCCGAAGAGCTGGCCGGCTGTATATGTTGTCCCCCACATTGCCAGAAGTTTTGTTCCCGGCTCCAGCCAGTGGATCTCATTCAGAAGGATATTCTGGACTGCTCCTCCGATACCGTTTGACCAGCAGACCAAAAGTGCAAAGGCGGATACCAGCCACATTTTGATATGCCAACCTGAATTCGGAAGACGATCCAGCCTTGCACCGATATTCACATTTTTTGTATTTGAATTCATAACCTTTTCCTTTCTCTATCTCATTCTTTTGCTATTTTTTCTATGTTCTGTATATTCATACCCGTAATGTCTATTCCCGCCGGCAGGCGCCCGAATCTGCCTGCCGGATCTCTGAATTATTTATCCAAAAGAGCGCTTTTTACTTCTTTCTCCATGATTTCCCACGCTTTTTCTATATCCTTATCTTTATTCCAAAGCGCCGGCGGTCCTAAAACCACAACATCTGCACCGGCTTCATACAGAGGCCCGTATACGTCTGCATTCATGGAGCCGTCTGCCTCGATTAAAAAGTCCAGCCCCATCTCCTCTCTCCATTGTACAAGCGTTCTGATTTTATCGTACATCTGGACAATCACTTTCTGGCCTGCATATCCCGCGTCTACAATCATAATCGTAACTTTGGAAAGCAGCGGCAGGTAATACCGGATAGCCTCCAGCGGCGCGGCAGGGTTCATTGCGATTCCCGCCTTGCAGCCCAGGGAAAGGATTTTGTTGATCGTAACAAACGCATCGCTCTCAATACAGTCCGTATGCGGGGTAATATAGGCAGCCCCCGCTTCGGCACAAGCCTCGATGTAATCCTGAGGATGTTTTACCATTAAGTGTGCGTCCATGGGTGTATGGACTGCCTTCCCCAGCACAGTCATAAAATCCGGTCCCACGCCAAATGTCTTTACATAATTTCCGTCCTTGATGTCAATATGCAGAAAATCAGCCTTTTCATCGATATAGCGTACCTGGTGTTCAAAATCATATAAGTCACAGCATCCCATGGATGGTGCAAGCAGTAATTTCTTTTCCATATTCACTCGCTCTCTTATTCTCCAATTAAGTTCAATATGTTCTTTAATTATGGTCCTTATTTAATCTTCAAAGTCATAGTGGAAAATTACTTTGATTGCTTCTTTATTTGCCATAGCCTCGAATCCTTCTTCCCACTGTGAAAGCCCGATTCTGTGGGTGATCATCGGCTGTACTTTAATCATTCCTGATTCCAGAAGGCGCAGTGCATTCCTCCAGGATGTGGAGTCATATGCCATATGTCCGATAATGCTCTTGTTCCATGATGTAATATCGTTGATGGAGAACTCAAGCGGCTTGAATCCCATGCCTACACGGACAACCTCGCCGTTCGGACGAAGCATCTCGATGGCCTGCTTCAGTGCGATATTGGCGCCGGAGCACTCTACAACCAGCCCCAGATTGTCTCTTCCGCAGATCTCGGTACATCTCTTCACGACATCTTCTTTGGATCCGTTAACCACATGTGTGGCGCCCAGTTCTTTTGCAACAGCAAAACGGACTTTTGTGTCTTCTTCCAGGCCGACCATTACAATGTTAACTGCCCCCATGATCCTTGCAACCTGTACAGCGAACAACCCGAGCGGTCCGGTCCCGAATACAACAACGTCCTGTCCCGGAAGGAGATGGGCCTGCTGTGCGATTGCCTTGTAAGAGTTACAGATCGGATCGAGTACTGCTGCCTCTTCATATTTAACATTCTCCGGAATCTCCCAGATTGCATGTTTATGTATTCTCAGAATCTCTCCCGGAACCTTGCAGTATTTTGAAAAGCCGCCGCCCCAGGTATTGTTGTCCAGTCCGAGGTTCACCTTGTTCTCGCAGCAGAGGAAGTCGCCCTGTTCACATGCCGGGCAGACTCCGCATACGTGGGCGCTGTTGTCGGATACAACCCGCTGTCCGACCTTCCAGTCCTTCACTAGCTCTCCGACCTTCACGATCTCGCCTGCGAACTCATGTCCGCGGATGGAATTGAATTCATCGGAACCGTTGTCCACTTTGTAATGCTTCATGTCTGCACCACAGATTGCCGCCGCCTTGATCTCAATAATAATGTCCTCCGGTCCGCATTCAGGCTCCGGCACATCTATCATCCGATATCCACCAAACTCTTTACCATACCTTGCTAACGCTTTCATACTTATTCTCCTTTTTATAAACATATATTTTATTGCTGCTTTGCAAAATCTGTTTCCGGCCGGAAACGTTGTTTCTTTTGATTTAACTAAATTTTACACCCATCCTTTGTTTTAGTCAATTGTTTTCTGTGTTTTAAAGATCAATTCGTCATTTTATACAGATATTATTACTGTTTCAAATGCAAAACTCCTGTTTTATCGTATTTATTCTTGTGTATTTTCACAAATTCCTGTGTTTCAAAGAATATTTATTCCGATTATTATTAAAATATCTGTACTTTAAGAATCTTATTTTAAATTTTTTTGGCTGAAACTTAAAAAGAGCATTTTCCCTCTGCTTCATACTGACTCAGGAAAATGATCTTTTATTAAAAGGGGGACAGACCCCTTTGCAAAATGGTCTGTCCTTTTTTATTCTATTATTTCATATATTTACTCTCTACAACAAATGATTTTGTGGTCAGGGGCTCCGATCCCATAAAGTTTTCAATATATCGGAAATACCCCTCCGGGCCAAATTCTTTTGTCCATAATTCGATGGATTCGTAAACTCTCACGATGCACTTTCTAGCTAATTCAAAGAAATCATGATCTTCTATTACGGATTCTTTTAACTGATTTTTAAAAAGAGAATTTTTCTCAGGAATAAAGAGTTCTTCAAGCACATCCGCAGAAGGTCTGTAACATTCTTCCTCCAGCCTGGAACAATTATGCTCTTCCCGATCTGTAATGCTTTTGATATCAAACAGTACCAGCTGCAGTAGGGAGCGGTACCTATATATCCATAAATATATTATCGTACTCCTGATGTCTTTAGTCAAGTTATTGGCCTTCATTGTCTTTATAGTCATTTTCCCTGAACCCAGTTACTGTTTAGACCATAATGCTCCTTCGGATCATCTATCAGTCAACCGTATCATCCCGCAGAGCATCCGATAAATTATAATTCAGAGCCCTTTTCCCGCCAACATAATAGGCCAATGCTACAAACCCAAAAATCACAAGACAAAAAATTATCATTGGAATGATGGGCGCCACAGCGATAAATTCCATAGGATTTAAATGACTAGCCTTAATCATGAATGCAACGGCAGCCACCGTAAGCGGTAATGTAATAAGCAGAGGCCTGCCTGCAATGACCAGGGCTTCGATACAAAACATCTTTCGAATGCCTCCCGTTGTCATGCCCACAGACATATACTGCGCTAATTCCCGTTTTCTCTGGCGCAGAAATCCCAGCGTGTTGGAGAATACATTTGCGATTCCGATTACTGCAAGGATGGCACAGAACCCGCCCAGAATCAGTTGATATCCGAAAATGATTTCATCATTTGTGATTTTCTCCTGTATGCGGTTTTCTATTTCTGTTTTATAGTTTGGAGCAAGAAGATGCAGGACATCTTTTTCTATTTTATCCAGAGCTTTCAGCGAAGCGTTTTCCCCGGCCAGAATTCTGATGTAAGTGTCCGATTCTGCGCCTCCAATCTGCCCAGACACTTTTTCCCAAAGTGAAAGGGGCATAAACTGCACCAGCGCGTAGTCTTCATATTCTTCCCTTAGGGCTGGCATCTCCTGTGTATATGCTGTCACTGGCACTTCTGTCTTCTCTTCTCCCAGATCAGCATCCTGCAAAAACACGGACTCACGGTTTTCCCCCACAAAGGGGATATATTTTGGATATCTGAAATTACTGTGCAGACTGTCCCATATTCTGTTCAGTATGACCGTACCGTCAAGCCGTGGCGGGGCTCCTATTTGTCTGCAGTATTCCGTAAATGCGGCATCATCCAGTATCACAACCGGCGCCTTCACCAGCCACGTGTCCCCCTCTTTTGTAACGGATGTCCCTGCAACAGCCTCCGGCCCTCCAAGTGAGGCCAGTTCTTCACTGAGCCAGTCTTGCGGAACATGGCTGACTGCTGCTGCCTTTTGGTATACCGCAAGATCCCGGACTCCTTCCAGTTCCATAAGCTGCCCTGTCTGCCCGAACTCCTCGATCCCCGTATCTTTAACAGTTGCCATAACATCCCACACATCCTGGTATCTTTCAAAATAAGTATACCTGGTGCTTATGCCTGAAAGCGCAAAGAAACACAAGATCAGGGTGAATCCCAGAAAAGAAAGCGTGAGAGATAGTGTGGAGGTACGCAGGGCTTTCTTTCTGGCTTTTAATGCATTTCCCGCAAGCTCCCCTTCTACACCAAAAAGTAATGTCAGTATTCTGGACTGTTTTTTCTTCTTTAGATGCAGTTCCCCTGTATTGCGGATCGCTTCCAGCGGCGTCATTCTGCTAAGTTTCCTGGCCGGGAGCCATGCGGAAAACAGGACAGTAATTACGGAGGAAGCCAATGTCAACGCAAATACCAGCGGATGGTACCTAAAACCTAATTCATACCTCCCCGGAATATTTTCCGCCATGGCGTTCATTGCCTGATTTACTCCAAAACTTAAGGCGATGCCGAGCAGGATGCCAAGTATTACCGGAATTGTACAAAGTGCGGCCGCTTCCTGCATCAGACACGTCCGGATCTGCCCGGGCGTCGCCCCCACACTGGAAAAAATGCCAAACTGATGAATTCTCGCATTCATGGTCAGTGCAAAGGAATTGCGTATAATCAGTATGAGTGACAGCGAAACTACTACCAGTACCGCCAGATAAAACGTCATCAAAAGCGGTGGCTCCTCATCGTTTGGATCATGTATCAGATACCTGGATAATAGTACAAGATGATAAGACGCGGCATCTTCTTCCATCCCCAGTTTCTCTGCAAGCAGAGGCATATCCTCAAAAACAGTTCTGGGATTCTGAAACCATACATCCACAACTGTCCCTTTTTCACCGGACAATTCCTCATTAATTTCTGCCCTTTCAACATTGCCAAACTTCCGTATAACAGCCAAATCTTCCCCGCTTATCTGACCGGTGATACGGCCCTGCCAGTCCCCCTCATCCAAAGTAAGCTTTTCGACTTCATATACCCAGATATTATAAAACAGACTGCACAGAAACGACAGGAACAATGCGGCAATAAATGCCGCCGCCATGATTGATATACCGGAAGCTCTGTTGTTCTTTATATAACCTGAAGAATAATCCTTCCACATCCTGATCACCTCTGTCTTTCGTCGCCGATGATGCGGCCGTCTTCGATCGTTATAATGCGGTCTGCTTCCAGCGCAATCTTCTCATCATGGGTAATCAGCAAAATGGTCTGCTTCAGGTTCCGGTTCGATAGCTTCAGCATGTCAAGGATTTCCGCCCCGTTCTTCTGGTCCAGATTGCCGGTAGGTTCATCGGCCAGCAGCAGCGCCGGACGATAAATCAGGGATCTGGCTATCGCCGCGCGCTGCTGCTGCCCTCCTGACAGCTGGCTGGGCAGAGCCTCCAGTTTATCGGATATGCCCAGCGAGTTTACGATGGACTCAAAATATTCCCGATTCGGTTCCTTTTTGTCCAACATCAGCGGCATCAATATGTTTTTCCTGATGGTAAGCGTTGGAATCAAATTGTAAAACTGATAAACCAGTCCCACCTTCCTGCGGCGGAATATGGCGGACTGGGTCGGATTCATAGCTGATATGTCAACACCATCTATCCAAACCTTTCCCTCCGACGGCTTGTCCACGCTTCCCAGAATGTGCAGCAATGTAGATTTCCCGGAGCCGGAGGCTCCTACAATCGCCAGGAATTCCCCCTTATTTACCGAGATATGGACCCGGTCTAAAGCAACCACCCTGTTCTCTCCTGAGCCGTATATTTTACTGACATTTTCACATCTCAGAATCTCCATGTGATCATCTCCTCTCCTGTAAAAATGAATATAGTCCGTACCTGTTCAACAGGTGTGTATCATCATTATAACAGGTTAAAGTGACTGCTCAGTGACTGTAAAACCTGATTTCAAAACAGCCCCCGCCGCCAGGGATATTCTTCGCCCTGATTGTGCCGTTTTGGAGTTCAATGATTTCTTTTGCAAGGGACAGACCGATGCCGATCCCGTTTTTCCCGGCATTTTGGCCGCGGTAAAACCGTTCAAAAAGACGGGGTATGTCTTCTCCAGTGAAGCCTTCACCTTCATCCCGGATTATGATCGTCTTATAGAGCGGATTCTTATCGTAGGAGCAATGTACGGTACCGCCGGCCGGAGTATACTCCACACAATTTTTGAGCAGATTCATGAGGGCCTCCATTGTCCAGTCGAGGTCTGCGGTAATCTCTATTTGGCTCCCCTCCGGTATGTCAACGCTGACATCCGCATCGGCTAATACTTCCTGTAAATTATCGGCAGCAAGGGTCAGTACCGTATAGATATCCACGGCCTCCTGTTTCAAAGGAAGCGTCCCTGCGTCCAGCCGGGATAATAGAAGCAGCGCCTCCTCCAGGTAAACCAGACGGTTCAGCTGCTTCTGTATCTGCTCTGGATAATCTCCGGACGGATGGGACCTCATCATCTGCGTAGTAAGAGAGATAGCGGTGACGGGCGTTTTTAACTGATGTGCAATATTGGAAAGATTCTCAGCAAATTTGTTTCTCGCATCCAGTGCTGCATCTCTCGTCTGATAGAGCATCGTCACGGTTTTATAGATCTCATCCTGTAATTGTGAGAAATCGTCTTCTCCGGTCTCTGATATCAGGCCCGGACTGCCCGTATTCACATTTTCCAGATAAACCGTCAACGCCTTTATACGCGCCGCTTCCTTTTTTCTCCTGCAGCGGAATGTAAAAAGAAACAGGAGGCTTCCTGCCGCAAAACCAATTGCAGCAAACAGATATGGATACCGGTGGGTGGTCTTAAAAAAATCCGACTGCCTGTAGCCATAACGGAGCAGTACATTTTCCTCTTTCTGCATTGCAGGTGTGTCACTGTACTCTTTTAAAACATTCAGCACCGTCTGTTCCATGTCCGGCTGCTCCTCTGTCAGTTCCCGGAAGAGATGGCCTATAAGCTGGAAATGCATCCTGTTGTTAAACTCTGCCATAAACAGGGCCGTGACGGCGGAGGCAATCAAACTGAACGCCAGGACGAGCCCGATCAGTGCGCCTGCATTTTTTCGTCCTGTCATAGAGTATCCTCCATGCGGTATCCAAAGCTTCTTACGGTTTTCAGGCAGGAGGGCTGATGCAGTTTCTCCCTTAGACGCTTGATTGTCACCGTAAGAGTGTTATTATTCACAAAGTTTCCATTGCTGTCCCAAACCTGCTCCAGTAACTTTTCTCTTGGAATTGTCTTTCCTTTGTTTTTCATAAAGAGCAAAAGCACCTGGTACTCCGGCTGGCTCAAACTGATTTCTTCCTCCCCGCAGAACACTCTCATCCCGTTTTGGTCAATGGTGATTCCGTCGCAGGTCAGATATTGTCCCGATACATTCCCAGACCTGCGCAGCAGTGCACAGATGCGCGAATACAAGACTTCAAGTTCAAAGGGCTTCACAACATAATCATCCGCACCATTTTGGAATCCGGATACGATGTCGCTGGAACCGCTGCGGACGGTCAGGAAAACCACCGGAAGCTCCTGCCATCTGGAGCGGATCCACCGGCAGAACCTGTCGCCATCCCCATCCGGCATATTCCAGTCCACCAGGGCAATTGCAGGCAGATTATTGGTAATCGCCTTCTTTGCTTCTGCTATTGTTGTGAAAACGGATACACTGCAATTGTGCTGTTCCAAATATGCTTTCACTGTCTGCGCGATATTTTCATCATCTTCAATATAATAAACGTCGATCATCTTGCCTTCCTTTCTCAGAACTTCAGGTTCGTGTTCCGTAAAGCCAATCTTATTTCCAAAAAATGCAGGATATCTAAAAGAAAGGATATCCTGCATTTTATAATTGATTATGAACATAGCGGGCAAGCCCGCTTCAACGCTATTCTCCAAAAAGCCGGTCTGCTTCTTTCATATTTTCAACCACAGACACCCCAAAAGGACACCGTTCCTCACAGCTTCTGCACCCAATACACTCATCTCCCCTGTGCAGCAGGCTGTGATAATGCGACCTGACAGACGGAGGCACCTGATTTGGTGTAAGGCGCGCGATATCCAGGTATTTGTTCACCGCAGCAATGTCAATTTCCACCGGACATGGATGACAATGGCCGCAGTACACGCAATTGCCCTGGAAATCATTTTTCATAGTCGCAATGACCTGAGAATAATCCTTTTCTGCTTCCTCCAGGTCAAAATAACTGACTGCACTTTGCACCTCTTCTCTGGTCTGCGCTCCGACCATGACACTTGCCACTGAAGGCCTTGATAATGCATAGTGGATGCACTGAGGTACCGTTAACGGTTTTGCAAACGGAGAATGCTCTTCCGAGATCAGCTTTCCGCCGCCCAGGGATTTCATGACTGTTATTCCCACCTGATTTGCGCTGCAGATCCGGTAAAGTTCCGCCCTCTTCGGATCCAGGCCCCGGTAAAGCTTGACTCCCATATCGGTTTCTATATGGTCGAATATATATTCTTCTGACGGCAGCATATCAAAAGCAGGATTGATGCTAAACATCATCATATCCGGCACCCCTGTGCTGATGACCTTCGCCGCTGTGATCGGATTGTGGGAGCTGAACCCAATATGCCTAATATCTCCCTGCTCCTTCAGACGGAGTACATAATCGACAAATTCCGTCTCAAATACATCCTTGTAATCTTTTTCCGTGTCAATAAAAAACATCATTCCAAAATCTATGTATCCGAAGATGCCGAGCATCTCCTCAAAATACTTTTTCACTGAGGGCAGATCACGGCTTACATCATACTGCTCATGAATGTCCGTGGATCCGATGTGCCCCTGGAGCATAACCTGATCACGCCTGCTGCCAAGAGCCTTGGCAATATTTTCTCGTACCTCCCTGCCAGGCATAAACACATCAAAGAGATTGATTCCGTTTTCAATAGCAGCATCAATTACCTCTTTGACCTGCTCATATGGCTTTCCGTCAAGATGCTCACATCCAAGGCCAATCGCGCTTACCTTTTTCCCTGTTTTCCCCAACTCGTTATAAATCATATGCCTTACCTCCATACTGTACACCATATTTCATTGCGGCTGTATAATAAGAATAGCATAATCATCCAAATTTTACTATCATATAACGCACATAATCGGGATATAGTTAACGAGCTTTAGACTCGTTGACGGACGCCGGACGCGAATGACGAGGGGAGTCCAAAACCTGCCGGGGCAATGTCTGCTGGTGAAATGTCCTGACACTGCGCGAAGAAGCTGTAGAAGAAAACAAAACGGGAAGGGAGGGCAGAATCTGCCTGGTAAGGCAAATTCTGCCCTCCCTTCCCGTTTTGTTTTCTTCAACAGCTTCTAATCGCTCGCTTTATGGACTTTTCACCAGCAGACATTGCCCCGGCAGGTTTTGGACTCCCCTCGTCATTCCCTGTTGCATCCAGACGGTGGTTAAGAGCTCGTTCCCCGGAGGGAGCCTCGTACGGTTGCAGCGGATGGGATAGAATTGGTGGTTCGTTTATAGCAATGTTAGTTTTAGATTCCCTTTCCTTTGTATATCTGATAAGGATATAGAAGTAATATCAATTCTATATATCCAGTAGGTGTATAAAAACTAAGGGGATACGACTTGCAGTATCAAACTAATTAATTACACATCTGGAAGATGAAAAGACGCGCAAAGCCAATTCCATCCGCCTCCCCCGTCTCGGGTTCCACTCTGGGGGCGAATTCTTTACTACCGACCGGATGAACCAGCCAAGCGGACCGTAAGCGGCAAGCCCTTTAGCCTGTATGGTCGGTTTAAAACGCCTTATAGCGGACGATTAGAAGCTCTTAGAGAGCCGGAGGCACCCTGAAGGGATGAAAATTGATTCTCCGAAATCAATTTTCAATCCGGCCTGTGCTGAAAAAATATCAATTTTTTCAGCGCATGCCGGATGTGCCCTTCCGGGTGCCTCCGGGTCTCTTAGAGCTTCTTCGTTAAGCGGTCAGGATTTTAAACCGACCATACAGGCCAAAGGGCTTGCCGCTTATGGTTCGCTTGGCGTCCCCATCCGTCGGCAAGTCTAAAGCTTGCCGACTAAATCCCTGACAGGAGCCCTGCACCTTCCATTCTGGCACAGATAATACATGGCACCCTCCTCAGGTATCGGATATTCTTTTACATACGGTATTATTTTTTCTAATTCAGCCTGGCTATTTCTGGTCTTTACAATAACCGAGCGGTTAAATGCAGGTTCTTTCAATAAGTGTTCTTTTAATGTCTCCGGCACCCTGTCCCCCGATGTGGTGCAGATGAGTTCCTGTGACGGATAAAGAGCCCTCAAAAGAGCCTGCAGTCCAAAGCTGTGCCCGGAAGGATATCCTTTTGCAGCACCGGTAAGAAAATGAATCTGCCGCTCCAGAGCTTCCTGCCAGAATGAATCACATGAATACTGTGCCAACTGGCTCAATAACACCGCTGCTGACGAATTTCCGGATGGGATCGCGCCGTCATAAGTTTCTTTTGGACGGGTTATCAAAGTTTCCGCATCCGATGCGGTCAGAAAATATCCGCCATTCTCTTTGTCTTCAAACAATTCTGTCATTTGACGTGCGAAAAATTCCGCCTCTTCCAGGTATATTGGTTCATAGGTCATACGGTACAATTCCAGAAGCGCCAGCCCATAGACCGCATAGTCATCCAGCTGCCCTGCTATAGCGGCCTCCCCCTCCCGCCATCGGTGAAAAAGTCTTCTGCTGCTGTCTGTCATAGATTCCCGGATAAACCGGTACGTATCTTCGGCGGCATTTTGGAAGCGGGCATCATCCAATATCTGCGCGGCTTTTGCCATCGCAATTATCATCCAGCTGTTCCATGACAGGATAACTTTGTCGTCTCTGTGCAGTGCAGTGCGGTTTTTCCGGTAATCATACAGTTTTTTCAGCCGAATATCATCTGCCGGCCACGCACTTCCCTTTTGCCCGATCAGATTTGGGATACTGCTGCCTTCAAAATTCCCGCTGGCAGTAATGTCGTAGATGAGGCAGAATTCCTCTCCGTCCTCACTGCCTAAAACCTTCAGAACCTCATCCGGAGTGAAAAAGTAATATTTTCCTTCGATCCCCTCACTGTCTGCATCCTGCCCGCAGTAAAACTGCCCTTCGGGTCCGGTCAGTTCCTTTAATACATAATCCAGAGTTCTTCCTGCAGTATCACCGTAATCCCTTTTCTTCGTTATATGGAATGCGTCCAGATATACAATCGCAAGGAGGGCATTGTCATAGAGCATTTTTTCAAAATGAGGTACCAGCCATTTCTCATCTGTTGAATACCTCGAAAAACCTCCGCCGATCTGGTCATTCATACCGCCGCGCGCCATTGCGTCCAGTGTGTGCTCTGCCATTTCCATAGCCATTCTGTCGTTCTCTAAACTGCCATAATGCAAAAGGAAGAGCAGGTTATGGGGAGCCGGAAATTTAGGCGCATTACCAAAGCCGCCCCACAGTCTGTCAAACTGCTGTCTATATAGGTCTACCGCTTTTTTTAGAATCCTTTTGTCCGGGGCGCTCCCTTCCTCGCAGTCTGAAATTGCAATAAACTCTGTAATCTGCTGCCCGGTCTCCAAAAGCCGCTCCCTGTCTTCTCTCCAGAGCCGGCTGATTTTCTGCAGTACTTCAATGAGCCCCGGATGCCCGTAGCGCGGATATGTCGGAAAATAAGTTCCCAGAAAAAACGGCTTTTGGTCAGGCGCCAGAATCGCCGTGAGAGGCCATCCCCCCGCTCCGGTTACTGCCTGGCAGGCCGCCATATATACCGAATCTATGTCGGGACGCTCTTCCCTGTCAACTTTAATACAGACATAATGATTGTTTAATACTTCCGCAACCTGATCGTCTTCAAAAGATTCATGTGCCATAACATGACACCAGTGGCAGGTGGAATATCCAATGCTTAAAAAAACAGGACGATCCTCTGCTTTTGCTTTATCAAACGCTTCTTTGCCCCAGGGATACCAGTCCACCGGATTTTCGGCATGCTGTAATAGATATGGGGATTTTTCGTATTTTAAATGATTCATATAGATTTGCCCTCCCATCTGCGGTTAATATGCCCCTTTGAGGCGTACTTTATTCTGTAGTTGACTGCGAATGCGGCTGTCAGGGCATATATTGCAGTGAATGCCCTGACCTATCTGAACTTATACTAATATTCTTCTTCGTTTAAGTCTTTTATTGCACATTACCTGCTTGACATACGACAAGTAAAAGTGTTAAGTTTATTATATCACAATAAACATGATATAGTTACCAAAACCGAGGAATTAGATCGCTCTGGATGCTTACTATCAGGCAGAGAGAAATGATAATGAAAATCCGCTTGACTTTTGTAGAAGAAATGGATGGGATGAATACATTTACAGAATGCTCATTGTTGACTTTCTTATTTTGAATAGAGACCGGCATGGAGCAAACATGGAGGTTTTGAGAAATAATAAAACGAAGACATTAAAATTAGCCCCGCTATTCGACCATGGTCTTTCTTTCATTTTTCAATGTCATGAAGAAAATGAGATGATATCGTTTGATGTCATGCAAGATAGACCTGTCCAATGTTTTGTTGGTTCCAGATCTGCAATGAATAATTTAAAATTAATACCTGCTAATCAACATCCGCATTTAAACAGGCTGCAGGAGAAAGATAAAGAAAGCTTGTTTGAAGGTATTGATTCAGTTATGCCTATGGTTTGGCAGGAGAAAGTGTGGGAAATGATTTGGAAGAGGTGGCAATATTATGAAAGTTTTTGCAATCAAAGATGAAGAAGACAAACAGCTTAAAACTCTTGCGTATTTGATCTATTATGAAAGAGAAAAGAAATTTTATATTGAACTTCCTGAAAATGCTGACCCATGGGAAGTTCCACTGCTGCTGGATTCTTTCGTAAGACGAGGGGAATTCACTGTAAATGCATTTTGGAGCAAGCTATGGGTACAGCAGCGAATTGTGCCTCAGGATCGTCAAAACCTCGGACAGATTTTAAAAACTAATGGCCTTGAAACCTACAACGAGTATGAACTTCTTATGCTGGGTGAGGGTAGATGCGCCCAGGATAGTTACTATTTGGTCCCGCTCTGCAGTAAGGTGTTAAATGAACAGTTCCATATGAGGTACCAGATAAAAATAGAAGATGTAGTTCCTTTAGAAGGTTCAAAGCTTTTAGTTTTTTTTCGGAATGGCAATGTACGGAAATGTAATATGAAACGCCTGCTTTCCTATAATGCACGCTTTGCTTCGATCATGAAGAATGACGAGCTTTTTAAAAAAGTATGCATTCAAACCGGAGGATATGGAGTTTGCTGGGGGGAGCATCTATCTGTCTCTGATAAAAAATTATATGAAACAGGAGAAAGTATTCCCCTTTCTATCAATGATTTCCGAAGCTTTGTTTCTTCCCGAACAGTAAATACAACACAAGCTTCCGAATTACTGGAATGTACGAGGCAGAATATAGAGGATCTGGTAAAACGGGGGAAGCTGCATCCAGTAAAAGTGGATGCTAAGAGCAAGTTATTTCTGAAGAGTGAGATTCAGCAGCGCCTTTGGAGATAATGAATGATAACTAAAAAACCTAAAGGCCACATTTGTTTATATCATGTGGTCTTCAGGTTTTTAAATCAGATCATTCATTTAAACTCGTTTATAATCTCATTCAATACTTATCAATTCACCAAATTATACTCTCATTTAAATTCTACAATTCTCCATGAAACATTTCTTTATCAAACTCCGGATTAAAGTAGTAGAAATTCTTACTGTCTAACTGCTCTTTTGTCTTTTCCAGTGCCTCTCCGAATCTCTGGAAATGGACGATCTCCCTGCTTCTCAGGAACTTCAGCGGTTCCCTGATCTCCGCATCCGGGATCATCCTTAGCAGGTTGTCATAAACCGTACGCGCCTTCTGTTCCGCAGCAAGGTCTTCCGTTAAGTCAGCAATGGCGTCCCCCTTGGACTGGAATTCAAGCGCTGTAAAAGGTACGGCAGCTGCGGCCTGCGGCCATAGTGCGGTGGTGTGATCAATATAGTAAGCATCAAACCCTGCCGTCTTGGCTTCTTCAATTGTCAGGTTCTTTGTAAGCTGGTACACCATGGAGCAGATAATCTCCATATGAGCAAGCTCCTCCGTACCGATATCTGTCAAGAGGCCGCCAACTGACTTCACAGGCATGGTGTATCTCTGTGCAAGATAACGCATGGACGCGGAAAGTTCGCCGTCCGGCCCGCCGTACTGGCTGATAATCATCTGTGCAGTTTTGGGGCAGGTTTTTGTAATTTTAACCGGAAATTGTAATCTTTTCTCATAATACCACATTTATACACACGCTCCTTCCCACGGCATCGGTCCCTTTTGCCAGCAGAATCTGTCATCATGGCTGCCGCAGTCTGCGATCTGGCAGCGCGTCAGCGGATTGAATGCGGATGCATATTCCTTCAGAAGCATTTCCCGTTCCTTTAGTTTTTCTTGATATAGTTCTTTTGCTTCCTCCTGCTCTTCGTGAGTGTCCAGATAAAGCGTCAGGTCATCTAATACAAAGCTGACCTGGGCAATCTTTCTCATCATGTCCTCTCTTTTGATCTGCTCATCTGACTTCTTTTCTTCCGGCTTTTCGGAATCAGAAGTATGGTGATCCATTACGATACTTGCCGCAAAAAAAGGTTTGTTCAAATCTTTAAAAATGGTACCAATATCCAATGCATCTTTGTCATCATATAATTCTCCCCATTGCTGCATAGGGATGGTTGCAATTGCAAGCTGTGTTTCTGACATAATTATCTCCTTTCTTGTAAATACTAGTGTTGCATATTTAGTATCTGCAAAAATCAGAGCACTATATTGTCAAAAATTGCAATAAGGACTCAAAGCGCCTTATTATGTTATCTTCCAAAAGTTACTATGTAATTGAAAGATCATTCAACTATCCATTTTTACAAAAGCAGTTTTTATCATGGTCATTCACCACACCCACCGCCTGTAAGTACGAGTATATGGTTACAGAGCCCACGTACCGCATGCCTCTTTTCTTCAAATCCTTTGATATACGGTCTGACAGCTCCGTCTTTACAGGAATTGTATCTGCCTGATTGATGATGATCTTTCCATCCGTAAATCCCCACAGATATCCGGAAAAAGATCCGTATTCCTTCTGTATGTCCATAAAAATCGCTGCATTATGAACCGCCGCTGTTATCTTTCCCCGGTTCCTTATAATCTGCGGGTTCTGCATCAGCTCCTCCACTTTTTCCGTTCCATAAGCCGCAATCTTTTTAACGTCAAAGCCATCAAAAGCCTCCCTGAAAAATTCCCTTTTCTTTAAAATGGTAATCCATGAAAGCCCTGCCTGAAATGTTTCCAATAAAAACATCTCGTAGAGCTTCTCATCGTCGTACACCGGTATGCCCCATTCCTTATCATGGTATTCTATATAAACAGGTGAAGATAAATCCACCCAGAAGCAGCGCTTCTTCTCCACCTCATGTTCCTTCTTCTCCATATTGTATTCCTCCTTCTCCGCCGTATTATTCTTGTTCAGCCCACTTTGCAATACGGCACATCTTCAAAACCAGTCTCCCGTCAAAAATATGAACCGGTATGTCCGCATCAATCGGATAAATAATCGGGCAGGCTTCGTCTTCAAAAAAGTACACCAGCACCACTTTCTGATTCGGATCTACCAGCCAGTATTCCCGAACTCCGGCGTCTTCATATTTATGAAGTTTTATAATATAGTCCTTTCGCCTGGAACCCGGTGAAATGACTTCCAGCACAAAATCCGGAGCTCCCATGATATTGCGTCTCACAATCTGCCCCGGATTACAGACAATTGCAATATCCGGCTGGAGCATCGTCTTTTCGTCATTATCCAGCTGTACATCTACAGGCGAAATGAACGGTGTGCATGCTCCGTCCTGCTCCACTATATAATTTGCAATCTGCCTGTATAGCTCTCCTGCAATCAGCTGATGAAATGTATTCGGCGCTGCCATATCATAAAAGTAACCATCTATCAGTTCCACTCTCTGATCGTCCGGAAGTGCGCGGTAATCGTCTACCGTGTACATTCCCGGCTCACTTCCTGCGTGGTACGCAGAGGCTTCCCTCACCACTGCCGGCTCTTTAAACACATTCTCAAGCGCAAGAATCGTCGCATATCTCGGATTCTCCGTCTCCCCGTTAAATATCTTTTGTACGGTACCCAGCGGAACACCGGACAATTCTGCAATCTGTGCATACGTATAACCTTTCTCCTTCTTCTTCTGCTTCATCTCCTGAATCGTCATAACCCTTCCTCCTCCGCAGCATCCGTTTATGGTTATATATTACAACATTTAGGGAGAATTGTAAACCGAATATTATACAATACCGGTTAAAATTCGGTGTGCAGATCATTTTTTTTAAATATGCCTCCTTTTTTCTTTTTCGCATTCCTGGAATTCATTGCCGCCAGCACAAACAATGCTGCGTTTATAAGAACTCTGTCCGCCTGGTTACCGGCAAAAAAACAAAATGATACTGTTAAAACTGCGCATCAGGCATTATAATAAAGCCAGTAGATCGTAAAATAAGTAACCTGCTGTTTATAGCCTGTGAATGATTCATAAGTAGAAAGGAAAATGCGGACAATGAGCGTTTCAACAAACGAAAAAACAAACCACAATTATGCAACAAATAACAGCAAAAAGATCCGGACCGCTGTGGTAGGCTGCGGTGCGATCAGCGATATTTACCTGACCAATATGATGCATCGGTTCCCGAACCTTGAGGTCACAGCCTGCACGGCAAGACATTTGGAGTCAGCTCAAAAAAAGGCGGCTCAGTATGGAATTCGGGCCTGCAGCTATGAGGAGATACTGCAGGATGAAACAATTGATATGGTAGTCGTGCTGACGCCTGCGCCGACCCACTATGAATTAATCCGCCAGGCTCTGCTTAACGGAAAACATGTGTATACGGAAAAAACAATGACCGTTGACCTGGAGGAGGCTAAGGAACTGATACAATTATCGGAAGAGAAGGGCCTGTATCTTGGCTCTGCGCCGGATACATTCCTCGGGTCCGCACTGCAGAATGCCAGGCGGGCAATCGATGAAGGTGCAATCGGCGAGGTAACCTCCTTCCAAATCCACGCCAACCGCAATCTCGACGTCATAGCGAGTTTCGCAACGTTTCTGTGTATGCCGGGCGGTGGAATCTGCCATGATTACGGGGTTTATTATCTGACCGCTCTGGTGAGCCTTTTAGGTCCGGTTAAGCGGGTATCTGCGGTTGTGCGGAACAAGAATGAAAAAAGAAAGAATACGAGTCCGGGAACACAGGGCTACGGGCGGGAGTATGAGTACCGCAACGAAAGCCAGGCTGCTGCAGCTATGGAATTAAAGAATGGTGTATTTGGTACCTTTGTATTGAACGGCGACAGTATTTTGCAGGATCAGGCGGAATTTATGATATATGGCACAGAGGGTATTCTGAAGCTTACTAATCCGAATCTGTTTGGCGGGGAAGTGATTCTTATGACCAATGACAGCAAACAGTGGGAGGCCACAACAAAAGAAGCCGTCCATTATACGGATGCATTTTCAGAAAATAGCAGAGGAATCGGTCCGGCAGAGATGGCATCGGCTATCATCGAGGGCCGGCCAAACCGGGCAAATAAGGAGATGGCATATCATGTACTTGATGTCATCAGCCAGATGATAGCGAGCAGCGAGAGCGGTCGGTTTGAGGAGGTTCTGTCCGAATGTGAACGGCCAGCCGTTTTGGAAGATGGAATGTTTTAGGTTTTTTTCTCTTTACTCACATGCAATGACATGCTCGTATCCGTAATTTGAAAAGGCATGACCATTGAAATTCCGGTCATGCCTTTCCCCATGCTTCATGTATTGTTTTCCTATATTTATGATCAGAGCGGCAAATCACGCTTACTGAACCGTACAATCCCAATCCCGATAAGCACCAGCCCAGCTATATACAAAATGATGCATGTCATCCAGGCTTCACTGTCACCGGCACCCAATCCATCAACATTAAATAATGTCAGCGGAGTTACATATTTCAGATTTTCAAATTTATCCCCTACTCTTGAAAGCATCTGTACCAAAAGGGAATATACTAATACTGCTGTACTGATTGACAAGGAATATTTGGATTCGTTAAAGAAACAGGATGCACAGAACCCTACGCCTCCTAAAAATATCAGCAGCCCCAGCAATCCTATATTTACTCTCAGAAATGCTTTGATTTCCATTTCTCCCGGAAACATTCCCTCACTGAAAGCAAGTATCAGCCCCGTCGCAAATCCTACCATAATAACCAGGCACAGAATCATGAAGACTGCCTGTGTCAGCATAATCCTCCAGCGTTTTACCGGCGCAGCCAGCAAATATGCCATTGATCCATTGTCTACATATTTTGCTGACAGCCTGTTCGTCAGAATAATAATAAATACTCCAGGAAAACCGATAAAAAGCCAGCCATACAAATAACTTGAAACAAACTGCAACAGGGTCGAACCAGGACTGTTCATTCCGAAGGCCGAGAAGATCCCTGGCATGCTTTCCGCCATCATTTTTAAGCTGTCACCCATTTTCGGATCATACATAATTGTAATCATACTCCCATAAACACTAAGCACGACAAGGAAAATTGCGAGCAATAGCCAGTTGGATTTTATTTCTTTCTTAAACAACGTTGCATTCATTATCTAGCACTCCCTTCTCCGTAAAAATGCATAAAGAATTCTTCCAGACTCTGCGTCTGCACATCTAAATCCGTAATGGAATATTCACTTGCCTTTTTAACGAAAGAATCTAAATTCCTTCCCACTCTGGCTGTCACAGTCCTGTTTCCCGCCTCATAGGATACTTTAGGAAACTCTGCTGCAAACGCTTCAGCCATAACTGCATTTTTAAAAGTAACCGAGATATTCTTCTGGCGGCCTTCTTTGAGCTTTTCAATCTCCTCAACAGCAACTAATCTGCCGTCACGGATAATGGCAGCACGGTCACATGTACGTTCCACTTCCTCAAACATATGAGAAGACATAAGGATCGTTTTTCCGGCCTTCTTCTCTGCAAGAATCAGCTCTACAAATCGATTCTGCATCAATGGATCCAAACCAGATGTAGGTTCATCAAGTAAGTAAAGCGAGCATGTTGTCTGCATAAAAGCACAGACAATTCCTATTTTTTGTTTCATCCCCTTAGACATTTTTTTCAGTTTACCAGATGCATTCAGCTCAAACATATCCATTAACTCCTGAGCCCGCCCCAAGTCTTTCATTTTTTTCATTCTGGCCACAAAATGAATGAACTCCAACCCGCTCATAGAATCTATAAATGCAATTTCACCTGGCAGATAACCAAGATATTCCTGAATTTTGTCAGCCTCTTTAAAACAATCCTTCCCTAAGATCGACAGTTTTCCGCTGTCCGGTTTCATAAATCCCATTAACTGACGGATGGTCGTTGTTTTTCCAGCCCCATTAGGCCCCAAAAACCCAAGAACTTCTCCCTGTTTCACGTCGAAGCTGACATCGAATACGCCCCGTCCCCTGCCATAATCCTTTGTGATATGGCTGATCTCAATTACACTCATTCTGATATTCCTCCTTGTTAGCTGCAATAAATTGTCCGGACAGGTTTGACTTTCTCAGTCAAACCTTAATATCAGAATACCGGATTGACTATTTTTTACAACCCCTTTGCAGAATTTTTATTTGCTTTTAATCTCTTTTAATTTTACCTGCCCATCCTTCCTAAATCTGATACTCCTCCTTATACACCAGCTTCTTCATCATATCCATCCAATCGTTGAATTCTTTTAACAATTCGTTAATATCTATGGCCTTCCCGGCCATTTGTTTGTCATGAATATAACCGTCCCCCATCCACCTGAGCATTTTATAGACCTTAAAAGGCTCCACGCTGTCCTTGAATTTATAAGTATCTATATGACCAAAATACATCTGGTACATCACTTCTTCCTGCATGGTATTGAAAGATTTTAATGTATCCGACACAATCTCATTCTCCGAGTAAAAAGCCCGCATAGCAAAATCCAGAATATACGGATGCTTCTCAAGCATAACTGCTTTTCCAGCGCCCGCATAGCGCAGCAGTTCAAAAAAATCGGTCAGTTCCAGAAAAGTCGTATCCGCAATCTGATCCTTCATAATCTCAATCAGGAAATTATAGACATACATATACAGTTCTTTCTTATTATGAAAATAATAAAAAAGCAAGCCCTTCGAAATCCCGGCCTTAACCGCAATCAAATCCGTAGAAGCTCTTTTATACTCATTCTTCCCAAACACCTCCATAGCTGCATTAATAATTCGCTCCTGCTTCTCCTCTGGAAGCGCGAAAAATTTCTCATTCATACTGTCCCTCCTCTGCTCTTCAATCATTTTGGCTAATACAAATTACTTTGACTAACCTGGTCAGTCCTTTCTTACAGAATACATGATTGACTATTTTTTTCAACCCCAAAAGCAATAGAAATGTATACCGTCCCCCTTCCGGCGGCAAAGAGCATGCTTATTCTCAAAAAAACCACATCGGATTGAAAGACTAACTGCTCACCCAAGCAGAATTTAAGGCAGCCCGAGCCGCGCAATTACTCAGAATTGCACGGTGACAGCCACCGGTGTCTTTCAATCCGATGTAGTTTTTAATTTGCACCTTTTTTCGTTTTGTACTTCCGCCTAATCATATGAACACATATTTTGCCAGTCTCTCCATAGCCTCTTCCACCAGAACTTTTGGAAGTGCCAGATTGACGCGGATAGAATATTTCCCATAGAATGGCCTTCCATCCTGCCATATGACGCCGACTTCAACTCCCGCCTTTAAAAGATCATCCAGCGTTTGTTCATGCTTATTGCACCACGCTTCGCAATCCAGAAACAGCATGTAGGTTCCCTGTGGCTTTGCCAGGGATATTCCTTCAAAATGACTGGTAATAAACTCGTATGCATAATCGACGTTTTCCCCCAGCACTGTCCTGAGTTCATCTACCCACTCTCTGCCCTCCTGTTTGTAAGCGCCGATCAGAGCATGCATGGACAGGACGTTGCAGGAATTATAGTGGGAAGCTGATGCATATTTTGCAAGGCGGTCACGCAGGTACGGTGCATAAATCACGTGATACGAGCCAATCAGTCCTGCCAGGTTAAATGTCTTGGATGGTGCATAGATGGCAATGGTCCGCTCCCTGGCATCCTCAGATACAGACTGCAGCGGGATATGGGTGTGCCCCGGCAGTGTCAAGTCTGCCCATATTTCATCCGATATCACAACACAGTCATATTTATGAAATAAAGCCATAACCTGTTCCAGCTCTTCCCTATCCCAGACTCTGCCCGTAGGATTATGCGGGGAACAGAAGATCACGCAGTGAATGTGGTTATCACGCAGCTTTCTTTCCATGTCTTCCAGATCCATGCGCCATGCGCCGCCGTTGCCGCGCACTAATTCACTCAGAACAAGTTTTCTTCCTATACTTTCCACGGTTTTTGTAAATCCAATGTAGGCAGGGGCATGCATAAGCACTGCTTCTCCCGGAGCAGTAAACGCCTGGAGCGCCGATGATACACAGCCCAGAACTCCATTTTCATAGCCTATATCCTCCCGGGTCATGCCCGTTACGCCAAAACGGTCTTTCTGCCAGTTGATGATGCTGTCATAATATACATCCGGCATATCAAAATATCCAAAATGATGGTGCTTCAGCCTGTCCTCCAATGCTTCAAGGATCGTCGGAAGCGTAGGGAAATTCATATCGGCCACCCACATCGGAATCCGTGTAAATCCTTCCTTGACCTCCACGCCCTCCATTGGGATAGTGTCTACTGCCAGCGCATCGTGTCCCGCCCGTTCCATGATAGTTGTAAAATCATATTTCATAACTTTTGTTTATCCTTTCCTCAATCGTTTCCCTGATTTTTATGAAACTGTTTCTATTCTATACCGCATATTCCTGTCCGTCAAGACACCCTGCCCGCTTCCGAAAGCTTTACCCCTGCCGGTCTGCAGCGGTTCAGGCAGGCCTGCACTGTTACGCCGATCTGTCCGGCCAGACACTATAACCTCTGCTGCTCTATTGCTTTTCCTTATTTATTCAGATATAATATGAACTAGCATAGTATGAACCAGCCTTATGGATATATTGAAACGTTCTGTACTGCCAGGTATCCATAAGATGCAGACAATCCCGAAACGAATTTATTATTAATAAAGGAGATAAAATCATGGAACTGGAAAGAGATCCGGCTGTCAAAGACCCTTCCGCAATTACATCGGTAGATATTGCCGGCAAATATGATGCTTTTCTGGAAAACATCGGCTCCAGCGCATGCAGATTTTTATTAGACAATGATTTGACTCTGCTGTATGCAAACAACAGCTTTTTCAAAAGCACAGGATATACGAGAAAAGAATTTCGGTCCCGCTTCACCAGCCTCCGACTGTATCTAAAAAACCATATCACAGAATTCAACAACATTCAAAGCTCTGCTGCTGACGCAGTCAACAAAAAGGAATCTGTGTTTACAGTAGATTTCACACTTCCGTTAAAGCAAAGCAGCGGGATCAGATGCCGCATGACAGGGAACTTTACAGGGGAGAGTGTCGGAGACAGCCCGATTTTTTCCGCCGTCCTGACAGATATCAGCGACCTGGCCGCTCAGAGTGAAGAAAAAGGGCAGTATTTTGAATGGATGATGGACAGCTATATAGGTAACATTTACATCAGTGATATGGAGACATATGAGCTTCTATATCTGAATGCTATAGCAGTTGAAACCCTGAAGACCCCTAAAGAAAAAATAATCGGCCGTAAATGTTACGAAGTAATCCAGGGAAGGACTTCTCCCTGCCCCTTCTGTACAAATAATAAGCTGCGTACAGATGAATTTTATGAATGGGAATTCTATAACCCAATTCTGACACGTACTTTTATGATTAAAAACAGGCTTATTAACTGGAAAGGACATAAAGCACGCATTGAGCTTTCCCATGATATGTACAGTGCAGAGTATAAGCTGGCGAAAAAAGACCAGGAAAGAGAAACACTTCTCAGAACGATCCCGGGTGGTTTCGCCCGCCTGGACGCAAGGGATTTAAGCACGGTTCTCTGGTACGGTGCCGATTTTTTAAATATTATCGGATACACAAAAGAACAGTTTGAAACAGAACTTCATTCCCAGTGTTCTTACATACACCCTGATGACAGGGACCGGCTGCACGCACTCTTGAAGAAGATGCAGCATACCGGCGGAAACATGATTACTGAGGCCAGGTTTATTACCCGCAGCGGTCAGACGAAGATACAGACACTGACACTGTACTACGCAGACGCCGAAAGCAGCTGGGACGGGATTCCTTCCTTTTACAGCGTATGTATCGACGTAACGAAAGAAAGAAGGGAGCAGGAACGCCAGAGAAAAGCTCTGGAAGATGCATATCAGGCTGCCAAAGTAGCCAATTCTGCGAAAACCAACTTCTTATCTACTATGTCACACGACATCCGGACACCAATGAATGCCGTCATGGGGATGGCTGCCATTGCCCAGGCCAACCTCGACGAGCGGGATAAGGTCCGTGACTGCCTGAATAAGATCAATGTATCCAGCCGTCATCTGCTAAGCCTCATCAATGAAGTACTGGACATGTCTAAAATTGAGAGCGGAAATATTGATCTGCAGCCGGAAGAGGTAACTCTACCGGAGCTAATTCAGAATGTTTCCGATATCTGCAGGCCTCTCATTACAGAAAAACAGCTGGATTTCAAAATCAGTGTCAGCGATGTCCGGCATGAAAAGATTATTACTGATGGAGACCGGCTGCAGCAGGTTCTCATGAACCTCCTCTCAAACGCCATAAAGTACACGCCGGACGAGGGCACTGTCAGTCTGCGGATTAAAGAAATCCCGTCCCTGTCAGATAAAAAAGGGCAATTTGAATTTATCGTAACAGACAATGGCATCGGGATGTCGGAGGATTTCATTCCGTTCATTTTTGAGCCGTTTTCCCGGGCCGAGGATTCCCGTATCAGCAAGATCCAGGGAACCGGCCTTGGACTTGCTATCACGGAAAATATTGTGCGAATGATGAATGGATCAATCGAAGCTGCAAGCCAGATAGAAAAAGGAAGCAAGTTCACCGTTACTCTGCAGTTTGAACTGATTGATGAAGATATTCCCCGTGACAGTGAACTGGAAGGACTGCCAGTCCTTGTCGTAGATGACGATGAAATCGTATGCGAAAGTGCCACTGCACTTTTAAATGAACTGGGTATGCGGGGCTTCTGGGTGCTCTCCGGCGCAGAGGCCGTCCGATGCACTTCAGATGCACACCGCAGCGGGGATGACTTCTTTGCTGTGATCCTGGACTGGAAAATGCCGGAGATGGATGGATTGGAAACCTTAAAAGCGATCCGCAGTAATCTGGGGGAAGACGTACCTGTTATCATTATCTCCGCCTATGATTATTCTGATATTGAAGCAGAATTTCTGAGCGCCGGCGCGGATGCCTTTATTACGAAACCGCTGTTCAAATCCAAAATGCTTCACGTCCTGCAGACATTTTTAAACAGCGGCAGGCTGGAAACGGCTGCTTCCCAGGCAGAGATCGTTCATCCGAAGCTTGCCGGAAAACGGGTGCTGCTTGTGGAGGACAACGCCCTGAACCGTGAAATTGCCACTGAACTGCTAAAGATGCAGGAACTATTGATAGACACTGCTGAAAACGGGCAGAGAGCTCTTGAGATGTTCGAGGCCTCCAAGCCCGGATACTATTCTGCAATCCTGATGGATATCCAGATGCCTGTCATGAACGGTTATGATTCCACAAAAGCAATTCGAGGCCTTGCCCGGGAAGATGCCAAAAATATTCCTATTCTTGCACTGACCGCCAACGCTTTCACCTCTGATATCGGAAAGGCATACAGCGCCGGGATGAATGACCATATTGCAAAACCCATTGACGTAACCCTGTTAATAGAAGCTTTGCAGAGACACCTCTGCCTGTGATTTTATGTGCAAATCCTACCGTGGTATGATATGATAAAAAGAAGATCGTATTATATTCAGGAAAGGGATGACACAATGTCTAATTATAACAGCCAGGAACAAACAATCTACCGCAACCTTGCCGGTAAAATACAACTGGGCTTTTACGATGATGGTGCGCGCTTCCCATCTGCAAAAGAAATTGCCGAAATGTTTCAGGTGTCCTACTGCCCGGCCCAGAGAGCTCTCAAGATGCTGGAGGCTGAAGGACTTATTAAGTTGTGCCGCGGGAAGGCTACAATTGTACTGGCAAAGCCATTCCAAAATTATCTGGAGAGTGATATTTTTAAGCGGCGCAGCAAATCTCTTCTGGATCTTGTCAAAACCATTAAGCTGCTCTCTCCCCCCACATGTTCCCACAGCGCAAGTCATATGGAGAATGGGTTTATTTTCGGAAAGACTTACAGCCAAAGGCTGCCGTATCAAAACACGAATATGTGGATACAGTTTGAACAATCGCTTTATGCTCTGGGCAGCCATACAGCCCTCAGTCTGTACTACGATATCAGCGCGTTTGCCGGAAGTTCTTTTCTGGATATACTCCGGCTGGTTTGCGGAGATCAAAAAGCCGGTACACTTATACATAGCACGGCTGATGAATACCTGCGGTATATTCAAAATGATAAGAAGAACGGATCTGCCGTCACAAGGCAGCATCTTGATACGCTTGCAGAAACATTCTTTGAGATGATAGAAAATTATCTGGAAGATATGCCGCCCCTTCCCGAAGACATGAACCAGGAACCTTTTTACTGGGAACCGCAAAAGGGCCGCACCCGCTATTGTGATATGGTGGCAATTGATTTGATCTGTAAAATCAACCAGGGCATTTACCCGGTGGGCACTTTGCTGCCGCATATTGCTGTTATTGCGGACACCTATCATATTTCAGAGATCACTGCCAGGCGTACAATTATGCTGATGAATAAGCTTGGGGTTGTGAAAACACTCAACGGAATCGGAACGAGGGTAATTTTTGCCGGTGATGCTTCGATTCCCCAAAAGCTCCAGGATCTGACTTTGGATGACAATATGATCATCTTCCTGGAAGCGCTGCAGTTTCTGGCCATTACGGGTGAGGCGGTTATGGCATACACTTTTCCGTATATTTCAGAACCACTTCTGGAAGACATTGTACATGCCGCATCAATACCGGGGCATGAACGCTCCAGAGTCGCCACGGTGGGCGCTATACTGCAGGCCATTGTCCGCAGCTGTCCGCTGGCAGCAATACGCGAAATATACAGCAAGCTCACACACCTGCTGTTAAAGGGCAGTATCCTCCGCCTGGAGACTACCGGAAACGAATCCATTCCCGGATGGCCCCGGACCGTTGACTCTATTTTGAAGGGCTGCCAAACGCCTGATGGCACAGAACTGGCCGCCGCCTGCCGGCAGCTGTTCGAAAATAATTTTGCCTCAACCAAACAGACACTGCTGGATTTGGGAATTCATAAGGCTGAAAAAGTGACAGGATTTTAGGACGATAAACCTAAGAGATATAAGAGAGGCTGAAAGATGATTTTGAAATCACTTTTCAGCCCTTTCTATCTTCTTTTTATTCACTTATTTATAAATGCTGCTATTCATTCCAGGGCGGTTCTTCCTCCCCGGATTCAGAGTTTCCGACAACAGTAATACTTCCGGGTGCCTTCATCGTGCGTACATTGATTCCATTAACCTCGATGTGGTCATCTACCGCGATAACCAGGCACTGCCTGCCATCGATCACTCTTGTTTCCACAAGATCCATCCGTTCCGGATTGACTTTGATGATAACATCCGGTGTTTCAATATTGAACTTTCTTGTCTCTGCAATATTTGCAGCAAGCAGGGAAGCCTTTTCTCCTGCCGTCTCCTCAAAGTTCTTATCGAATTCCTCCATTTTCTCGTTTGGCACTCCGCTCTTCTCAAATAACTTTTTTACATCGGTCTTGTCCAGCGCCAGCGGCTCCGGCTCTTCCTTATGTTCTTCAATCATATCGTTTAAAGTTTCATGGATGCTGCGGACAGTTTCGTAGTCGCCGTCTTCGCCCAGCGTATCTTCAATCAGAAGCTGGAATGTCTCTTTCTGGGTGTCTGCGGACATAGGCATCTGTGCCCCCAGTACGCGGTCAATCATCTCTTCCTGCAGATCTTCTGACTTTTTCGTATAATACAGGACGCCATGAATATCCATATTGCGGTCTGTAAATGCTGGAAACAGAAAGCCCTTATCCGGCATATCCACAATCCAGTCACGTATTCTGTCCTGAATCCGGTTGTCCTCAGCATTATAGCAAAGGCCCGGCTTTGACAGGCTTACAGGACAAATGCTGCACAGGAGATATTCGTATACATTATCGGACGCATCAAACATCTCCATATCATCGGATGATTTGCCCGGAATGTCATACATTGCATGGATCAGGACAATATAATAATTCTCTTCATATATGTAACTGTCAATAATCTTATCATAGAATTCTTCCAGCAGCATATCATCTTCTAGTTTGCTGGCTCTGAGCTTCATCAAAAACTCCTGGGTTCCTCCGGGCATCTCTGCATCCAGCGGAAATTCCATGTTCAGCATGTTGCGTCCCATCGCCCCCGATAATGTCTTTTTGAAAATATCAAAATACTTAAATGCTTCCTCCTCCGGCAGAGAGAGAAATGCATCTCTGGACTCCATCTTTTTATTTTTTTCATGGTCTACATAACATCCACAAATGCGTGTAATTGCACAATTTGCAGGTGTAAACTGTTTTCTGATCTCCAGTACTTCTTTTTTATTCATCTATCTTCCCTCTTTCTTCTATAAAAATTTGCATATCCATTGTGTTTTGGTTCTGAACAGTAAGTCTATTTTACAACAAAATCTCTTTTCAGAAAAGCATTGATTTCTTTTTTTATCTGTGCTAGAGTATGTTTGTTATTACTGTTCAGACGGTGCCATGCACCTCGCTGAAAGCGACTTTGAGCAGACAGATGCCGGTTCTGCCATAAAACTTAACAATCGGCTGTTTCCTGCCGCCGGGTAGGAACCCTGAAGCATTCGTATGTCATACCATTAGGCCCTGGAAGGTATGAAACACGGATGTTTTTTTAATCTTCCATATAAAATAAAGGATATACAGAAAATGCACGACAATATTTGATTAATTCTACGGAGGTTTATATGAAAACAGATTCTATTTTCCTGACATTTATGAAATATGTCTCTGCTAATATTCTGGGAATGATAGGACTTTCCTGTTATATTCTGGCAGACACCTTTTTTATTGCCCGCGGAGTTGGGGCTGATGGGCTGACTGCTTTGAATCTGGCAATTCCCGCCTACAGCTTCATCAACGGACTGGGGCTGATGATCGGTATGGGAGGCGCCACCCGGTATTCGATAGCCGGAGGCAGCGGTGATACGCATTCACGTAAAACCGTGTTCACTCAGGCTTTATTATTTGTAACGGTACTGGCCGCCCTGTTCTTTTTGGCAGGCCTGCTGTTTCCCTATCAGATTGCAGCCCTTCTGGGTGCGGATGAGTCCATTCTGCCGCTCACGGGGATATATCTGCGCATTCTGCTCATGTTTGCGCCCATGTTCATGCTGAACAATCTGCTGATCTGTTTTGTACGCAATGACAAAAAGCCACAGCTGTCCATGACAGCCATGCTGGTAGGCAGCCTGTCCAATATTGTACTGGATTATGTATTTATCTTTCCGCTCGGGCTGGGTATGGCAGGCGCTGCATTTGCCACAGGGGTTGCCCCTGTCATCAGCATGCTGATCCTGTCCCGCCATTTCCGGCGGAAAGAAAATCAGTTCCATCTCTGCCGCACCAGACCTCGTTTGAAACAGATCCGTGATATATCCGCCCTGGGAGTCTCTGCCTTAATCGTGGAGGTCTCCTCGGGAATTGTAATGATCGTCTTTAACTTTCTGATTTTAAAAGACAGCGGAAATCTTGGGGTGGCGGCATACGGAATACTGGCCAACATAGCCCTGGTGCTGATCTCGATCTTCACCGGGATCTCCCAGGGTATTCAACCCATTCTGAGCAGCTGCTTTGGAAAAAAAGAAACGAAAAATGTCAGGAGCTTACTGCGCTATGCCCTGACTGCGTCCGTCCTTTTTGCTTGTATTTCCTATGGAGTCACCTATTTTTTCTCCGATGGGATCGTAGATCTGTTCAATAAAGAGCGCAGCCCTGCTCTGCACGAAATCGCTGTGAACGGAATGCACATATACTTTACGGCCTTCCTATTCGCCGGTGCCAACATCATTTCGGCAGCATACTTCAGCGCTGTGGATAAACCAGGCTGTGCCTTCCTGATCTCCTGTCTGCGGGGTTTTCTGTTTGTCCTCCCGCTGGCATTTACTCTGTCCGCACTGCTGGGGCTTAACGGTATCTGGCTTACCGTACCTGCGGCTGAATTCATGACTACCGTAGTGGTGCTTTTGCTATTTGGGGCGAAGAAGTGAGGTCTGCCGCCTGTATGAAGCGGGAGCCTGCGGGGCTGGTAAAACATAGTGGGAGGTTTTGGGGTAGGCCGATTAATCGAACATTGACTATTCTAAATAACGGGTAAGTAATCTTCTGTATTCCAATTGGATTCCATAATAGTTTTCCAGAGCGGGACTGCAGTTTTCTGCTACCTCGTCGACGATTTCGTCAAAATTTTCCTGTATGACTGATATAATCGCCGGATTTAGCTTTCCGTCCTTTGCCATTTCCTGAATGATTGAGAGGGTTCTTTCCTTAGAAAAAGCTTCTTTATAGCTGCGTGTCCCCAGAAGTGCGCTGACTATATCTGAGACAGCGACGATCTCCTCCTCCAGCGTCATATCTTTTCCAGTGATTCCTTTTGGATAACCGCTGCCGTCTAATTTTTCATGATGCCGCAGAGCAATCCGAGTCACGTCGGCGTCAACACTTCCGCCCAGTATACGCTCTGTGATATCTACGTGCGTCTTCATGATATTCATCGCCTGCGTGCTGAGCTTTCCCGGGAATTCGAGTATCTCTACCGGAATCCCGATCTTCCCAAGATCATGAAGCATGGCGCCATATCGGATCCTCTCCGATCGTTCCTGAGTTATATCCATGTGCCTTGCAACAGAACAACTAATACTGGTAGTTGTAATGGTATGTGTTACCGTGTGCTGGCTGCGGAAATCAATTGCATAAATCAACATCCCCAGGTACTGCCCGCACTCCGTATCGGTAAGTTTCATATTCGATAAGATCCCCTTTGCTTCAATATCGCCCTTCTGAAGTTTTGCAAAAAGATCATATTCCTCGTCTGCCTTTAAAAACAAATCTGTTACATGGTCTGTAAACTGGTTGCCGCGATTTTCTGCCAGAAAAGCTGCCGCCCTGGTTCTGACCTCTTCCAGGGTGCTCCCTTGTCTGAAACTTCTGCTGAAAATCTCCATCCTGTCGGCCAGATTGATCATCTGTGCGGTCCCCCGGATTTCCGGTGTAAGGCGCAGAAGCTCCGCAGCCGGTGTATGATGGAACAACACGGCCTCGGCCCAATCTTTTAATGGAGAAAGATAACGTAAAAAGACATATCCATATATGGAATGCTCCCAGACATCTCCTGTCTCAAATTCAACCATCCTGTCAATCTCTTCCGTCTTATACGCGCCTATGTCGTGCAATACTGAAAGAAGACAGATATCCTGCTTTTCCTGTCTGCTGTAACTGCCTTCGACCTCCATCATATGTGATACGAGGAAAGCCACCCGGACTCCGTGGTCCACAAGTCTGGTGTCCACCTCATTCAAAGTACGCTGAATTAACCCAACAATATTATCGCTGTTTATTACAGTATTTACCCCCATCCCAATTCCCTGTCATCCAGTCAGTATATCTGCAAAAGGCCGGTATTATGGTTTTCCCCGGATCTCCTATACATTCTGCTGCCTTCCGATCCCTTTCTATGTAATAATACATTTATTTTGCATGCATCCTCAAAAGATGTCAAGCGGAATCAATTCATCCTATATACGTTGTTACTATTCACGGCCCAGATACCCGGCTCCATCACTTTAATGGCTCGGATGCCGTACAGCGGGGTGCACGGCCCGGTGAATAGTAACTATATATTTCCACATGGCAGCAGTTGGGGCCTGCCTGAACTGTTACCACGCATGAAAATCACATTGCAGGATAAACTACAGAGTAAGTCCAGTGTGCATGAAGCATTATACCCATTGGACGTGTTTGCAGCATGGCAGCAAAATAAGATATATTTATTACTATCAAAATTTATGGAGGTATTAGATGGACAATAAAAGTGAAAAATTTACGTTTAACCCCGAAGAAGCGCTGAAGGATTTTCAGGCATATCTATACGAACGTGAGAATGCAAAGGCGACAATCTCAAAGTATGTAACCGATATTCGTACCTTTTATAAATATCTGGAAGGAAATTATGAAATTGATAAAAAATGCATTGTTTCATATAAAGAATGGCTGTATCCCAGATACAAAGCTGCGAGTATCAACTCGATGCTGGTGGCATTGAACCAGTTTTTGGAATTCTGGGGATTGGGAAGATGGAAGGCAAAAAGACTGAAAGTACAAAAGCAGCTATTCATACCCGAGGCAAAGGAAATGACGAGACAGGATTATAAAAATCTGATTGAAGCAGCAAGAAGCCGGCATAATTCCCAACTGGCCATGAGCATAGAGACCCTTGCGGCAACGGGTGCAAGAGTAAGTGAATTGGTGTTTTTCACTGTGGAAAGCATAAAAAAAGGGGCTATCACCATATCAAATAAAGGAAAGCACAGAACCATATTGATTTCAGACGCCCTGAAAAAAAAGTTGCTTTACTATACCGCTAAAAATGGGATAACTCAGGGATGTATATTTATCACAAGAAACGGAAAGCCCAAGGACAGAAGTAATCTATGGAGGGAAATGAAGGCGCTGGGCATAATATCAAAAGTCCCGGAACAAAAAATATTCCCACACAATCTAAGGCATCTCTTTGCCCGCTCCTATTATAAACTTACAAATGATATAGCCGGACTCGCGGATCTCCTGGGCCACAGCAATCTGGATGTAACAAGGATATATACTGCAAACACAGCGGAAAATTACAGAAAACAGATTCAACGGCTTGGACTTGTAACAGGGTAATAAAAAAGACACCCTCGTGTTTTTAACAACATAATATTAGTTATGTTGTTGAGGCAAAGAAGTTAAAAAAGACATCCTGAAACTTTAAACAACATAATATTAGTTATGTTGTAAAATCAAGGAAGTCTGTAAATCAGCCATACATAGCAACAATTATTTATATCTAATAATTTAACAGTTTTAAAAAGTCATGTCAAGTTTTAGTTTCTAATATGGGTCCCCTTTATTCAGTATATACCATAACAAGGCATAGAGCTACAACATAACTAATATTAAGTTGTTAGTAGTTCATTGAGAAGTCAAAGAGAAGAGAGGATGAGATAAAATTTACAATTCTTGAAGACAAACACTGCTACCCTGAATGATTAATTTCGTTCAATTCCGAAAGCAGTGTTAGCTTCATGTGCCTTCAAATATCATTCCCTATCCGAACCGGCCCAGCCAGCCGACTTCAGGGAATAGCCAAACAAACCCAGGTATATAAAAATGATGCCGCCGATAATTCATATAGATATCCCCGCAGCCTTTAATCCCTCCTAAGAATTAATGGCTGCGGGGAAAAACAGATCAAAGGGAGAATACATAAGATGAGCAAAATTAAATACCCATTGCATAAGCTAAAATACTGCAGAAAATGTATGAATGAAACATTTGGTATGAATTTACAAAGAAAAGACCTATACGTCTATTCCTACCCCATGAAATGCAGCCGCTGCGGAGAATCCAAAAATATAATCTACAAGGCCCGCTTCCCCTATAACCTCATCCTCCGTTCCAAAATAAACCACATGCCCGACCTGGAAGCAAAATTCAACGAATAAGAAACATCTCCGCCCTATAACCAAACACTTCCCCAGCCCCCATACGCTGCCCCCTCGGCGCCCTTCCCAAGTGAGCCGCCATACCGGCCTGATGCGCCAGCCGGGTCGGAGCCGGATATGTGGCGTGGCCGGGCATAAAATAAGTGTTACGGCCCCTTAAGGAAATGCAGCCTGTTTGGATGGATGAAATTTTTTCACAAAAAAAATTTCAAAGGGAGCTGAGCTGCGCTGTCATCAAGACAGCGCAGTGAATCTCCCTGGTTCCATCCAAACAGGCTGCATTTCCTTTAGGGGCCGTTCACGAATGAGCAGCCTGGCCACGCCACATATCCGGCTCCGACCCGGCGTCCCCCCAGCCACCACATCGCCTCACTTACTAAGCGCATCTATAGCCCGCAATTCCTCGTCTGAAAATGTTCTGTTATGTATGATCTCTATATTCTCCGTAATCTGCTCCGGCCTGGAAGCTCCAATCAATACGCTTGTGATATCGTTATCTTTTAGTATCCAGGACAAAGCCATCTGAGCCAGGGTCTGTCCTCTTTTAGCAGCAAGCTCGTTCAACCCCTTTATCTGTTCAATCCTTGTCTCTGTCAGGCTGTCTTTCTTTAAAAAACGTGGGTCCTTAGCGATCCGGCTGTCCTTTGGAATGCCATGCAGATACTTATCGGTCAAAAGTCCCTGTGCCAGCGGGCTAAAACAGATGATTCCCAGACCCGCTGCGGAGGCAGCTTCTTTTACGCCATCCTCCTCGATTGTACGGTCAAAGATGGAATATCTGCGCTGGTTAATAATCAGCGGACACTTCAGATCCTTCATAATTTCCATTGCCTGAACCGTGTGTTCTCTGTCATAATTAGAAATTCCTGCGTACAATGCTTTTCCACTGTGGACCGCCTGCGCAAGCGCCATCATGCTTTCTTCCACAGGGGTATCGGGATCCATGCGGTGATGGTAGAAGATATCCACATATTCCAGATCCATACGCTTCAGGCTCTGGTCCAAACTCGCCAGCAGGTGTTTTTTACTTCCAAAATTTCCGTAAGGCCCTTCCCACATATCGTAACCGGCCTTTGTACTGATCACCAATTCATCTCTGTACACCCCAAGGTCTTTTACCAGTATCCGGCCAAAATTTTCTTCCGCGCTGCCCGGTACGGGACCATAATTATTAGCAAGGTCAAAATGTGTGATCCCATGGTCAAACGCTGTCCGGCATAAAGCCCTCATATTCTCAAAATCACAATTGCTTCCAAAATTATGCCATAACCCAAGCGACACGGCCGGAAGCTGAAGCCCGCTTTTCCCGCTGTGCAAGTAATGCATTTCCCCGTATCGATTTTCAGACGCTTTGTAGTCTACTGCCATCATATACCTCCTGATCGTTATTAATATGCGGCTGTCTGCAGTTTAAAATAAATCTGCCTAAAGACATCTCTTCACTCATACCTGTCACACGGGTATGCCGCCAGCCCATCATATATCTGTTTATTATAGCTGCGAGCACTTAGTGGCCGTATTTTGGCCCCTTACGTGCGATGCATAAAATATAGTTGGCAAGGTCTTTTCGAGCCTTACTTTTTTATTGTATCATAATTCCTGCTGCCTGTTCAAATCACTTTCTATCTCCGGATATTGTTCATCCAGTGTATAAAACGAAATCAAAATGATAACTGCTGCCGACAGCAGAAAGGGAAGTCCGGCAAAATTCATGCGAATTGCAAACAGCGTCTCTGCGCCCCCGGCATTTCCCGCCTGATAGCCGCCCAGTTTTAGAACAAAAGCACAGATGTAGCCGGAACAGGCGATCCCAAGCTTCTGTACCAGAGCTATCATAGAGGTAAGAAAGCCCTGAGGCCTCACCCCCGTCTTCCATTGGGAATAGTCTATTACCTGCGAAAGCATAACAAAAACCATTCCGGTGGCCATGGCCCAGCCAATGCTGGCTGTTATATGAAATAAAATTGCTGCCGCTACATTTTTTCCTGCTGCCCAAGTTCCCGCCATGGACATACACCATAATATATTTCCGCTTCTCACGCAGAACCGCATTCCCCTTCTCCTTGCGATGGCAGGCAGTATAAAAGCAACTGCAACCGAGGCCAGGGGCATAATCGATAGAAAAAGGGAACTTAACGCTTCCTGCCCCAGATAATATTTTGTATAATACAGGGTTCCCTGATTTCTCACCATCATATAGGTAAGGCTCAGAAACTGTACGCCGCAGAGTACCAGCCAGTGCCTGTTATCCTTTGCAGCCTTCAGGGACCGGAGGATTCCGCTCTTTTCCTGCCCTTTCCCCGGCTTTACCCGCTCCACTACATGCGCGGCGCACACAAGGGAGCTGCACAGGAAGATGATGCCGAACAGGACTGCCGCCAGCATAAAGCCCTGTCTTTTGCTGTTCCCCAGTTCGTTCACAAGCCACAGCGTACAGGCAGTTACGAAGATACCGCCGCAGTTGGCCCCAACATTTTTAAAAAGATTGAACACGATCCGATCTTCCTGTCTTCCGCTCAGCACGGTCAGCATCGTAGAGTAAGGAACATTGATAAATGCGTACAGCAGGCTGAACAGGACATAAATCATTGCCGCATAGAAAACTTTTCCCTGTTCGGAAAAGGAAGCCGGCGAATAAAATAATGCACACATCAGCAGGCATACCGGCAGTATCCCTGCCGCAATAAAGGGCCTGCACTTTCCATAGCGGGTATCCGTACGGTCTACGATAAATCCCATAACAGGACTGAATACTGCATCTACCGTTCTTCCGGCCAGCAAAATCATGCCGATGGCTCCCAGATCCAGCTTTGCTGCGTCTGTATAAAAAAACATCAGATATGTTGATACAAATGTAAAAATACCATTTCCCGAAAAATCGCCCAGCCCGAAACTAATCTTTTCCAACTTCGACGGGCTGCTCATTTTCTGCTCGCTCAAGTCTGTCTTCATCGGTTTTTTGGTATCTGCGGTACGGTATTGTCACCGTTACCCTGGTACCCACTCCTTCCTCACTGACAATCTGAAGACCGTATCCGTCCCCATATATTTCTGCAATTCGTCTGCTGACGTTGGCCACGCCTATCGTCCGCATCTTTCCTTTAATTTCTTCATCCGAAGCCAGTAGCTCCTCTACCTTATCCCGGCTCATCCCTATCCCGTCATCCACCACGCGGATAACCAGGCATTCCTCTTCTCTGCGCGCCTGGATACAAAGCCTTCCGGGCTTAATCTTACCTGCCAGCCCGTGAAAAATCGCATTTTCTACAATTGGCTGTATCAGGACATTGGGCACCTCACAGTTCAGCACATCCTCATCAATCTGATAGTCAGTCTGAAAACGGTCCGGATACCGGTATTCCTGAATCGTCAGGTAATTCCTGATGTTCTTCACTTCCTGTCTCATGCTGATGTATATGCTGTCTTTTTCCACCCGCAGCGTATCCTGAAGCAGAGATATAAACGCATTCGCAAATTTTACGATATCGTTGTCCCCCTTCATCTGTGCCATATACACGATGGAGTTTAGTGTATTGTAGATAAAATGGGGATTAATCTGCAGCATAAGCCTGTTAATTTCCATTTCCCGGATATTTTTCTCATGCTCTACAGATTCTTCCAGCAGATTCTGCAGATCCTGCACCATACTGTTAAAAGAATCTCCCAGGATCTCAAGTTCATCATTTGTATGGATATCCACTTCTACGTCAAAGTCACCGGTACGCACTTTCTCGGCGGCCGCATGCAGCTGTCCCACAGGCCTGGTAATCCGGTTGATAAAGTAATAGATCAGAACAACCAGCAGGGTAATGGCAGCCGCGAATGTCATCAGAAAAAGCTTCTGCATCGTGGAAAGCTTATTCCCGATCTGATCACTGTACACCTCGGAAACCATAATCCAGCCGTCCGAGAAACTTCGGTTGCAGAGTATTACATTGCCGTTGTCCAGCCGGTATTTACCGTTTTCATTTTCAGCGATTGCTTCATAGGGAAGCGTCAGCTTCCCACTGCCTAAGATTTTATTTCCCCATCTGTCATAAAGGGCATACCCTTTCAGCAGATTGTCATCCAGTTCCGCCTTGGCGATCAATTCTTTAAAATCCACATGAATGATCAGATCCCCCATGATATCCCGTCCGTTCTGGATATCCTTAAACGTCATTACATAACTGATCACATCGCTCTGCCACCCGGCCTGTGAAGAAAGATAGGAGTGCAGCGTGGTAAACCCCGACTGCACATTATGCGCCTTAAATTCCTGGTACCATGCCTCCTCTTCCGGCTGAAACGCGCTCTCGTACTGGTTGCTGGAAAAAGTCTTGCCGTCCGGAGTAATGACGATAACACTGCTCAAATATGGCTGCATATTTGTATAGGAAGAAATAAGCCGCCTTACTTTGTCATGGCTGACCAAAGCCGCAAAGCTGTCCTTTGTGCGGCTCTCTTTGATGAGATTCTGGAGTTCGGATAAAATGACGATCTGTTTAGCCACACCCTCCACAGACTCCTGCACATACTCCAGCTGATGGCTGGTCTGCTCCAATTTCTGCTGCTCGTCCAAAATAATCTGTTCTTCCATTGTCCCGAACACATTGTGGTATATTACAAAGCTGCTGATCCCGTAGGTAACTGACATAATCAGCAGCACGGACACGATCAGCTTAAATTTTAATGTATACCGCAGTCTCATATGGCTGTCCCCCCTCTCTGATCATCGCAGCCGGCGCGCATATTCGCTGGGGCTGATGCCCTCATATTTCTTGAATACATAGCTGAAGTACTGGCTGGACGTGAATCCGGCCTTCTCATAAACACTGGTAATCCGCTCGCCGTTTTTAATCAGCTCTTTGGCACGATTGATACGGTATTCGGTCAGATAATCCACAACCGTTGTTCCGATCTCCTGCTTGAAACATTTTCTTGTATGCCCCTCTGAAAGCTGAACCGCCTCGGCAATATCCTGCAAGGAGATGTTTTCTGCATAATGCTGCTGTATGTATTCCAGAATTAACAATACGTTTCTGGAGTAGTGTTTCTCATCCTGCTCACGCAGGTGGTGAAATATTCCGGATACCATTTTCTGCATATACTCCCTGGCCTCACCGGCGGAGTAAAATTCATTTTGTACCGGAATGGCATTGATATCCACCTTTTTACGCATGGCATATCTCTTTATCACACCGTGCAGTTCCTGCAGCATTCTGGTAAATTCCTGTATGGTGTAGGCCGCAGCCTCCTCAAATAAGCGATCAATCAGGGCCTTTGCCTCAGTTTCCTTCTCCGCATCCAAAATACCAACGAGGTCTGACATATAAACTTCCGTCTGCCGGTCAGCACGAAGTACGTTTTCCACATCGTTCTGATGATAGATCCTGTCTCTACCCATACAGAGCATATGCTGGGAAAGCCTGGAAATACGCCTGTACGCCTGCGGAAGATCTGTAAAATTCCGAAAGACATCTGAAATAATGGCAGATACCGGGATGCCTGCCTTCTTATATAACTGCAGCATTTTCCCTGCTGACTGCTCCAACAGCACCGTACTGTCGGACACGACTTCATGAATAAAGAAAACCGCGGCCCACATTTCCTCCGACAGCCTGACCGCCCCCCGGCAGGTGATGCCCTCATGGTATTCCAGTTCTTCCAGCTGCATGCTTTCAAAGTTTACATGCTCCTCATACACAGCCTGCATACAGACAGGATGGATCCGCTTTACCGCTGTCAGGGCAAATCTGTTCAGCGTGCTGCCCTTATAAATATTTTCCATGCCTTCAGTCCGGCTGCTTTCGCTTTCCAGGAACTGCTTCAGATTATATTCCTGATAGGTATGGAGCCGTTTTCTTTCCAGTCTGACTTGTTCCATAATACTGCGGATCTCTTTGCCTAAACTTTCGGGAGTCAGTTCATTTTTCAACAGATAATTGCTCACCCCAAGCTCCATTCCTCTCTTCACATAATCAAATTCCCGGTAGGAAGTGAGCAGCACGATGATCTGATTTTTATTCTGCTGCAGAATCCGCTCTGCCAGAACCAGCCCATTCATAACCGGCATGCTGATATCTACAAATACAATATCCGGCTGTACCTTCGGGATTTCCTCCAGTGCAGTCGGACCATGGAGAGCCTCTCCCACCACTTTGCAGGCAGGAGAAAGCCCCTCTATCAATCTCTTAAAATACTCTATCGCCATCTTTTCGTCATCGACGATATAAAGCTTTACATAATTATCCATAAGAATTACCTCATTCCCTGTAATTCCTCTATTGTACCTTATTTTACAGCCTGCTGCAAACCCGGGAAATACTCCCTTAGCCTTTAACGGCGCCCGCGGTGAGGCCTTTGATAAAGCTCTTGGAACCGCAGATGAACATGATAAGCAGCGGAATTGTTGCAAGGAGCAGGCCGGAAAGCTGCGCGCCGTAATCCGTACGGTAGGCATTGGCCAGGCTCTTGATAAAGATCGGTATCGTGTTAAGGCTTTCGTTGTTAACAAATACAAGCGGTACCAGGTAGCTGTTCCAGGACCAGAGGAAAATTAAAAGGCACAGTGTAAGTACACCCGGTCTGATACAGGGGAACACCATTCCAAAGAAGATCTTCAGTTCTCCCGCTCCGTCAATTCTGGCGCTTTCAACGATCTCCATCGGCATGGAACCATTGATAAACTGTATCATCCAGAACGCACCAAATCCATTGGCAAACCACAAAAGGATCATGGGCCATAATGTCCCGGTCAGGTGCAGTGTCCGCATCTCAATCATATATCCGATGATACCGATCTGTGTCGGCACCATCATGGTCAGCATAATAAAATTCATCAAAGCTTTTTTAAACTTAAAATCATAGACAAGCATGGCATACCCAACCATAGCACTTACCAGCACACAGACTGCCATGGAGACTACGGAGATAAAAAGGCTGTTTCCATAGGACTGCAGGAAGTTGGACTGAAACACGGTCGCAATATTCTTCCCAAAATAATCAGATGGCAGAAACGGCATGCTTTGGAATATCTGTTCCGTTTTGTACGTTGACATTGTGATCATCATATAAAAAGGAAACAGTGAAATAAATGATATAACGGCTAAAATAACATAAGATAATGAACTTGATAACTTTTTCATTTATTTCGCCTCCTTTTTATTCATCAGCTTCATGCCAACCAGTGATGTGATTACGATAATAATAAAGAGTGTTGTCGCAACAGCAGAACCGTATCCCAGTCTTGCAGTGGATCCAAATGCCACGTCATAAAAGTTCCACACCATCGTCAGGCAGGATCTGTCCGGTCCACCGATGACACTCGTTGTAGAGACGTTGAACATCAGGTTTGGCTCGTCAAACAGCTGAAGTGCATAAATCAGGCTGGTGATCACAATGAATATTGTGATTGGTTTTAAAAGCGGCAGCGTAATCTTAAAAAATGTTTTTACCGGACCTGCGCCGTCTACCTTTGCCGCCTCGTATATATCCTCTGAGATAGAAGTAATTCCCGCCAGATAGAGTGCCATATAATATCCGGTCGTTTTCCAGATAATCATAAATCCGATAACCAGCGGGGCGAATTTGGCATTGCCGAGCCAGTTGATCCCCTCCCCTCCGAAAAATGAGAGAATCTTGTTTATAATTCCTGTATTCCAGTCAAAAAGAAACGTGAAGATCAGGCCGATTGCAACCGGTGTGGTGATGTAAGGCAGAAAATTAATTGTCTGAAATACATTACGGAATTTTTTCAGGTTACTCAAGAATGCTGCCAGCACCAGGCCCAGGAAGATGGACAGCGGGAATCCCAGCACCATGATATACAGCGTATTCCCCAGTGATTTCCAGACCGTCTTGTCCTGGGTAAAGATGCGCACATAATTGTCCAGTCCGATAAACACTTTGTCGCCAATTCCGCTCCAGTCATGGAAACTTAAAAATACAGAGTACAGAATAGGGAACAAGTTAAATGCCAGAAAGAAGATGATGAATGGCGCCACAAAAAATAACGGCCATAAGATTGTATATTTTTTATTGCCTTTACTGTTCATAGATATTTCTCCTTACATTTTGCCGACATGTCTCCTGCCGGCGGGCTTAAAAAACGGAAGGGTGTCCGTTTCGGGAAAGCACTCTTCCGTTTCACTTCCATTTTGCTTATTTTACCTTAACGTCACTGTCCGTAATACGGTTTGCACATTCCTCAAGGCCCTTATCAATCAGTGCCTTGGTATCCAGACTTGAATCCGACATCACCGCGTTTGCCAGCAGGTCACGGATATCGATGACTGTCTGGTCGTAGATTGAAGGAGTCGGGATGACGATGCTCTGTGCGATTTCTCCATATAAGAAACCACCTACATCCTGTCCTGCAAAGAACGGATCTGCTCCTGACGCATAGGAAGCGTCTTCATAGAATTCTTTTGTTGGTACATAGTAGTCTGTTGCTTCTTTTGCAGTGTCAACACCGCCCTGCTCCAGGAATGCCCATTTTAAGAATCTCCATGCAGCATCTTTCTGTGCATCTGTGCTTGTGTTTGTAATACCTACGGAACATCCGCCGCAGCTATAACCGCCTGTAGCAGGCATCATCAGGCCCCAGTTGCCTTCGCCGTCAGGGTCATTGGCCTTGATGTAGTAAGAGATAGCCCAGTTCGGACAAGGATAGAACAGGTGCTTGTCATCTGCATATGTAGCGTTTGCCTGTGGAGTACCATTTTCAAATGTATCCACAACCTTGTTGTCTCTCATCTTAACAAGCGTGTCCATAACCGGAGTCATCTTTTCTGTAAAGTTTACGGTATCCCCTGTCTGAAGCTCTGTGCTGTCTGCAAAGTACAGCCACTCAGCAACAGCGCCGCTGGAATGGAACAGGTAAGCATCTCCGCCTGATTTTTCATTAACTTCTTTGCCTTTTGTAATGTAGTCGTCTGTTGACTGGAACAGTGCTGCCAGCTCTTCCGGATCATCTGTTCCAAAATATTCTTTCGCAAGATCTCTCTTGTATGCAATTGCTGACGGAGATACTGACTGCTCAATACCGATCAGCTGTCCGTCGTCTGTCATTGCTCTGTCTTTGATAAAGTCAAAGAAGATATTCGGATCCACATTGTATGGGTCTGAGGTCAGATCCTCGAACACACCCAGTTCTTTGTAGTTTGCAATCAATGTACAGCTCTGCTGAACCATGGTCGGAAGCTCTGATCCTGAAGCAATTGCCTGCTGGATCTTTGTAAAATAATCGCTGTATGCAACATTGGTAGCCTCAATCTTAATATCCGGGTTCTCTTCCATGAACTTTTCGAACATCGGCTCATACCAGTTCGTGTCCCATCCCCAATATGTAATCGTAGTTACATCACCGTCTGCTTCCTGCTTCGTGTCTTTGCTGCCGGAGTCACTCTTTGCAGTATCTTCGGAATCACTCTTTCCGCACCCTGCCAGTATTCCAAGTGCCAGAACAGCTGTCATAGCCATCGCAGTTACTCTTTTCAGTTTCATAAATTTTCCTCCTTGCCCTCATTTAATATGGGATTTCTTTTGTTAATATAATTTTAATATTGAAAAATCCCTTTCCCCGTAAATTCAGCGTTCTTGGGATTTTATTGTTACTAACGTGTTACTAACCGGATAAGTTTTATAAGTACTCATTGATATTTATTATATAGTAAGTATCAAATAATTACCATTGCAAATGAGGTTCTGGATAGCCGGACAGTTTAGATTCACTAAATAGCAATTTATCTCAAGGTGGAGTTGATAACGATGTGGGTTACAGCAAATTTCCAGACGGCACTTATATTCAGTGGGGCTTTTTTGGCGGTACTGCAATGACAAACAGCAATAAAAATGCAACTCGACAAGTTACGTTTCGTGAGAATTTTGCTGGCACAGCTCCGGTATCTGTACTGATCACTCCGGCGAATGCTAACTATTTAAATGGTTACTGCGTAGATAATATTGCGGCAACAGGCTGTCGTGTTATCCTCATGGGCGCTCTTGCCGCAAATACGACTTACGACAGCGGGTTTCGATGGCTTGCAATTGGTAGATGGAAATAATTATTTTGCTCTTGCGACAAAGGTCTCATTGATATTGACCCCTACGCCTGTCGCCGCATCCGCCGTGAGTGCGTAGGTTACCTTACCGTCTACATCAATTGATAATCTTAGTAATCTGCCTGTTGTTCCAGTAGCAAGTACATATTTAATGATTTTATATGGCGGCCGGTATGCTTCTGGCAGGGTGCCTACCGCCAATTCGGCGTTTGCTGGAACATCCTTCGACAGCAGGCCAGCGCAATGTAGTTGTACATCGCGCCCGCTTACAATGACATTTGTTACTGGATAATAGGTGGATACGATCAGATTAAAATTTGTCGCATTCAAATTGCTATTTAGTGAATGGGTTCCAGCCCTGTTATGATTCATTCTGGAAAAAGTATTTTGAAGTGATGCAGGAATACACATTGATTCAAAAAATATTAAATAATTAGCCCGGTATTGATCCGGGCCTTTTTCTATCTTATTTTTCTAACAACTTCAGCGCCATTCATGATTATCTCGTTTTCATCTTCTCCCCATTCCCATCCCCATTCGCTTTCTATCGCTACGAGATAGATATATGGATAAGGATAATTAGCGTTAAGTGCCTTGTTGTAATTTTCGAGTTCGCCGCTTTCAGCTTCCAAAATTCCATCTAAATAATCGATAAAATCATTCTCGCTAGATACGAACAGTGCGCATGTACCTGAAAGTTCTTCACCTCTTTGACCTTGGTTGTCATAAGAATGACTATTGCTAATCTCTTCACCAATTTCAAATTTTCTATTGTCAAATCTTATTCCATAAATCTTCCCCATCTTATTTTCCTCCTTTGCTTTCCTTACCTTGTAACTATATTATATATCATTCGTACGAATTAATCAATTGGCATAATACACAAATCATGCGAAAAATTTTTGTGTAATTCGTACGAATAATATAATACTATTGTTTTATTCGTTCGAATATCGTATATTAATATATAATAAGGAGGATTATTCATGGAAAGTATAAAGAGAAAAGTATTGTTTAACAAACCTGGTGGTACAGCCAGCAAGAATGCGGTCATGGCAAGGATAACGCTCCCCCCTGAATTTGTAAAGACTCTTGGCATTACGCAAGAAGAAAAAGACGTTATAATTTCTTTGGAAAATGATGCAATAGTTATCAGAAAGGCTTGACATATTCGTACGAATAGTATATAATAAAGATAGTTAAGGAAGGCAAGTTCCTTACAGAACAAATTATTGGAGGTAATCATATGACAGACAGTGAAAAATTAGATTTGTTACTCGAAAAAGTTGGAGATCTTGAAAAAGGAATGAAAGATCTGAGACGCCAGCAGATGAAAGATACTGCAGAACTAAAAGCAATGGACGAAATAATTTTTGATGAGGTTGAACGCGTACATGAAATACTAATTCGTAGAACAAACGAACTGGAAAAAAGAATCGGATAAGTGACAGGGATGGCGGGCTTGCCACCGCTCCCCATCAAATGAATTATAACAAGCGTTGCTTCCAAAAGCAAGGGAGGAATTTTATGAATACAAACATAATGAATCAAAAAGGGTATTACGTAAACGTTAAGTCTTCTGAAACAGATGGTATTTACTGGGGATTTAGTGCAAGGGAAGAACACGGTAATGTTTTTACAATAGAGCTGGCAAAAGAATTGTTGGCACTTGCAAACGCAGAATACAAAAAAGGCTGCCCGGCCGGATATGATAAATCGGCTTATAATCCCGACAAGGCTTTTACCCATATCAGATACGATATGTCGAACTATAAAGATGCAGGTGACGGACACATGGTTTTGGTGGGAGACGAAAAAGTAGGGACTTACAATTCTGAGAATAACCTGCTTCGGATCTTTAAAAACGGGGATCCGGTTTATGAAAACAATAACGGCGCCATATGCCGTGATACTGTAGCCATGTTGGATGATTGAGGGAGCATTCCTCAAAAAATAACCTAAAAAAAAGAACTGTCATAATGACGGTTCTTTTTTTTAGGTTATTTACTCCTACTTATGTTTCAATCCAACACAGGCAAGATTGGGTGCCTGTGACACACGATAGCCCCTTCCGCTACCGTGTTAACAATTTTATTATAAAAAACTATTCGTTAAATGTCAAGCCCGGATTCTATAAGGACCCGGGCTATTATTATGCTATCCTAATTTGATCATCTGCCCCGGATGGATCAGGTCAGGGTTGCTGATCCCGTTGATCTGGGCCAACTTCTGATATGTGGTGCCATATCTTGCCGCGATTCCAGAGAGCGTGTCCCCACCCTTAACCGTATATGTCTTGGATGGCGCCGCCGCCCCGTCGATCTTGAGTACCTGGCCCGCGTAGATCAGGTCAGGATTGTTAATCCCGTTAATGGCAGCTAAATGCTGGTAGGTTGTGCCATACTTGGCCGCGATCCCGGACAGCGTCTCACCACTTTTGACGGTATGTGTTTCGGCTGTGGGAGCTGGCGCTGGAGTCGGCTTTTGAGTGCTGGGTTTAGTGGATACGCCCTTAATTTCTTTCGGAAAATCTCTGTAGCATTCGTTCATATCGACATTCCCCGCAATACCAGCTACGCGCCCCACGCTTGTATATTGCCAGATATCTTCTCCCAAATTAGGCTTACCTCCTGATGGGTGCCCTGTATTATCCCCATATGCCGCGACCCATTTCGTGAACCGATCTAAAGAACTACCGATTGTAGTCCTGAACCAGTCCGCATTCGCATATACTCCAAACCAGTTTCCAGTTGACTCTATTGTTTCTCCCATCTCAATGAACCATTGCGGGTTGAATGAGCTCTTCGGGAGCCCATCAGACTCAATGTCTATGTATGCAGGATAAGACAGTTTTCTGCCGGATATAAGTCTTTTCAAGTGTGCTGCCTCGCTTAACGCATGTTCTCTTGTGGTTGCGTAACTGAACAGATACGCACCGTACGGGATGCCTAATCGCTCGCATTCATCTGCATTGCGTTTCCATTGCTTATCATCCTGAGAAGCAATATCGTCCCCATACCCACACTGAATAATCACGCCGTCAACCCCCGTTGTCTTAACCTGATCCCAGTTGATCTGGCCCTGTGCATAACTTACGTCAATAATTAATCTATTCATATTCGATCTCCTTATCATAGTTTAAAAAGAGGACGATTACTCGCCCTCCGTAGTCTCTGTGTTCCCGATTTCTGGCAGACCGGCCACGCTGGTCAATAACGATAGCACGCCGGCCAGCAATGATGCAGATATCACATACTTAATATCAACCTGACTCATAACTGCCGCCGTTCCGATCCCGGCAATTGCCGCCTGGGCTATGGTCTTAACCGCCCTGATCTCGGCCCTTTTGGCCCATTCAATCCAATCTCTGTTTTTCATAATTTTTCCTCTCTTTCTTTCGCTATCCCATCTATACGATGGTGCGCAGATTTCGTCGATTGCTCAACGATAATCATACGTTCTGTGAGTCCCTGTACGTCCTTTTTAACTGCTGTCATATCATATTTGATATCCCGAACATCGCCCGCTATGGTATCCAGCTTGACATTGATTGTGGCGCTCTCTACAGCTTTCTTTTCTGCGTCTGATGTGTCCGCCCTTTTAGTGTTTTTAATCCCAAAAAACACTGCAAACGATGTAGACACAATGCTAATTATTAGTGCCAATTCTATTGTCACATCTGCGGCTCCTTTCCCCGGCTTTCTGCCGGCATGATTAACCCCATAAAAATAAGACCTTCTGGTCTTGCCCTAATCTCCATAATTTTACTCCTTTACAAATCGACAGATCTTAGTCGATCAAGCTCATACCCTTTTTGGTGTGCCTTTATCTCCCAGTCAAATTCTAATCCCGGCGTACCGGAGACTGTAAATGTGGAAAGCTCTTTCTTGCTGATCCATGCATCCCCGTCCCCATATTTTGTGATAAAGACATAATATCCGTATTCGATGCTGACAGTTTCTCCATATTTCGGATCTATAAAAATGATACATTCTCCAAGATCATTTATGATTCCGTGCCCCATATCTCCAAACATGGGCTCTGTTGTCTCGTAGGAGGATTGCGTAATAATACCGTATTGCTTAGTTTGTACAATTCTATTTTTTGTGCCAGCAACCATCAGGCTCCCTGCCACATGTATGTTATTAAATCGAGATGTACCATTTGCTTCTAATGTGACTGCGGTACCTTCTCCCGTTGTCAAAAAGAACGTACTCCCTGTACTGGATAAATTTACAGAGCACAATTTGGATCCATTTTTCCAGTATGACGCCACCCCGCTTTTTACAGAATGCGTAATAGAGATATCCGAGCTTTTTTTAGCACTTATTACGTCTGGATGCACTTGCAGAATTGATCCTCCTGAAATAATTTTTAAACATGCAAAATCATACACTTCATTCGAAATCTCAAGTATTCCGGAATCAATTGTTAATTTGCCATTTTTAAGGTTGATCGAATCAGTAGTTATTTTTCCATCAAATACACCATTTTTAGCTACCATGCTGCCATCTGTAAGAATCTTGAAATTTTGGTTTGCGGTCACAATGCCATTTAGATTAATTTTATTTGCATTAATAGTAATCGCCTCTGCAGACTGATTTATCGTGGATATTAAGCTGTCTTTGCTGACCTTCAGTTTTATCTCCTGGGTATTAAGTTCTATGGCTGCCCCCGCCTGCGACACGGCGCTCAAAACACCATTGATGTCCTTATACTCCGAAGATGATACTGTCATGGTGATAGAATTTAGATCCATTTCAACTGTCGACAGCTTACTATACATTGTCTTATCGCCGTTCTTAAGTTCTTCTATTTCTGAGGCGGATACAAGCAGAGCAATATTTCCCTGGACCATATTAATAGCGGTCTCCTGGGCCGTGAACTTTCGGGATATAGCGTATCTGTCATAGACTGTTGCGCGGGATGCCAAAATTAAGGACATCATATCACCTTCTTTCTTTTTTTATTTGGAGCCTTATTTGCGTTTACATATAAATCAACTAAATAGCAATTTGACTGTAAAAACTCGGACGATTGAGGGAGCGTACTTAAACATGCAGGTTACATCGTATGGGGAGATTGCATGGGTAAGAATATCCGGTTACCCTAAAGTCGCTATGAAGCAAGGTCAGGAATATAAGCTCTTTCAGCCATCTTCTGAAACGCCCCGATACGGTCTTTATCGAAGGGTCAACATATCTTCGACAGCGGGTTTTGTCTTCCAGATGTCAGCGGAAAATGCAGAGATAACTATTACACCATTTGGGGCAGACCTATCTACTACGACCGGAGTCAACGTCTCCGAATGCTACATTATGAAATGATTATAATCCGATATCTAATACAGCTTAAAGAGGCTGGTATGTATGCCGGCAGTTGCAGCCGTACTCCAGACAGCATATACTCTGTTGCTGGATGTCTTTGCGAGTTTAGGGTATAACGCTTCTGATCCGCCGTCTATCTTAATAAGTACCGGTGCGGCATCGGCGGCGCCCATTATTATCAGGTATACACTCTGCTTCCCGGTGGAAGCTGTGGAATTAAGCACAGCCAAGAATGCACAGTTGGTAAAATTCCCTGGATACAACTGGGATCCGGCAAACGACAGTACATTATCAGCAGAGTATTCTGCTGTAACTGAAGCGATGAATTGATGGTCAAATCTTAAGCCACCTAATTTTTCCCAATTGCTATTTAGTGAATCAATAGAAGTACCGTACCCGTTCCATTTTGTCCGTTCAGCGTCCGTAATTGTACGGTTATTTGCGTCTTTAACAGTGTCTGCTAATTTGCCACTTGTGGCAACAGTGGCCAGGCTTAATTTCGTTTTGATCCGATTGAATAGATTTAGAAATGTTATTTTCTTCGTTGCAGCCGTATCCTCAATTAAAAGTATATCTGCATCGCCTGGGCTTGTTGATGCAGTTAAATCCTGCAGTTTTTTTGTTGCCATATTATTCCTCCTTGCATATCAATTCATTTCCGGATTTGTCCAGAAGATTTTCTCCCGCCTTTGTGGCTATCCTAAACTGTTCCGGTACTATGGTTACGCTGATTACGATTTTCTCCCCTACGGTAACAGTCTGCGGGGTAATCTTAACCGCGCTTATTACAATATTTGGTACCGCCATCAGGAAACCACCACCCTTAATTTATCAACCCATATTTCGTCTGCCACCTCATAGATATATCTGAGAGTGTAGGATTCACTCTTTAAAGGATTAATGTACGCATCAAGCTCATGATCCTCAATCATGCAATCTCCGGAATCCTCGATAACGCCCGACTTATCGATCAGTTCCCACTTTGCGGTGCGGATCAAAAATGGAAGTTCTTCACCGGATGTAATTTTCACTGTCATTCGTATGTGTCTTTTTTCTCCAAAATCAAAGCTGATCTTTTCCATTGATCTACACCTCCTCCTAAAATTTTCAACTCTGCCAACGCTGTTTCCAATCCATACCGATCAAGCAAGGCAATCAGCTCCTGGCTGTCTAATATCCCGGCATACTCAATTGGTATCAGATAGGCCTGCAGAGTATGATCACTCACGATATACAGCATGGTGGCCATATATGAGACATTGCCGGCCGTATCGTATGCCCACAGCTCTACCGGATACTCTCCATAAATGTTTGGAGGGGTAACCGCCTCCCAGCAGTCCCCCTCCTTAAGTTCAAATATCAGTTCGAAATCATTGGCTTTCCCTATAACTTTTTTGACCATGGCACACCGCCTTAGTCAGTTACAGTTACAGTAATCACAAATGTCTTTCCAGCATCCACTGGATTCGGGACCATTGTCACAGCACTAATCACAGGAGCTGCCGTATCCAGAATCACTGTCCTTGTAACAGTAGTGCTCTTTCCGGCCCCGTCCGTGGCTACGATTGTAATGGTATTGGTTCCAGCCGTAAGAGTCAGTTCCTTGCTGAATTTACCATCAGATGCAACTGTAACAGCTTCTGCGGTTCCGGAATTAAGTTTGATAGTAAGGGTAACTGGGCTACTCGTTACATCATTGGTTGTTCCTTCCACAGTTACCTTTGCCTGATTCGTTTCCAGACCATTAGCCGGAGATGTGACAGATAATACCGGTGGTACCGTATCAATCTTAAATGTGCTGCTCTTTTGAGTCGCTGCATTTCCGTCATAATCGGTAGCATCCACTTTGACGGTGTGCGAACCGTCAGAAAGTGCGGTTGTAGGCGTATATGTACATCTGTAACCATTGGTAATGGCCTCTTTGGTGATGCTGCTTCCGGTGATTGCAGTCCCAGAATCTATTGTGAGTTTTATTGTGTCTGGATTGACTCCTGAATCATTGTCGGTTACAGTCCAGCTAATTGCCGGCTTATTATTTATAATCAATGCATTTGCAGAAGGTGCTGTGATCGTGATCACCGGCGCAACTTTCTCTTTGACCACAAGCCTTAAACTGCTACCCAGCGTAGCGTCTGAGGCATCCTTGGTCACTGCATTGCCAGCATTATCAGTTGCCCTTAAGGATACGCCATAGTAATGCCCCGACTGTTTGTACGATGATGTCGAAGGGGCTGTAACAGTGGCCTCCCATTTACCAGTGCTGCTGTTTAATGTTAGATTGTAACTTTGGCCATTTATTGTGGCCTGTACTGCTTTTACACTCATATTTCATTCTCCTTTTAAATACATTTTGCGATTAATTGCTCTCCGGCCTTCGTCTGCAGGCTGGCCCCGTCCTTGGTAATGATTTCAAACTCATCCCAGATTAAAAACTTGCACTCAAAACTTGCCAGCATAGTCACGTCCGCACCTGAAAGCTGTATGGAATACCCAGTAATTCTTTGCCCATTCCAGGCATCGTCCCCAGAGTCATCCTCTGATAACCTGCTCCAGACAAAGTGTTCCGGGCCGAAAGTCTCTGTTACCTCTTTATTGCTCGCATATAGCCTGGCGTGGATCGTTGCTGTCTCCCCGTCTCCGGTATGCCCGCCCTCTACATAAGTCTGCAGCGTATATCCCCCGGAAGAGGATGCCACGCCATCGATCTCCTCTTGCATAACATCAAACTTTGCGGACACAGTCTGGCCCGTCCCATCGACAATGACTTTGCTGCCCTGTATCTGCACATTGCTGCCATTGATATTTTGTACCAACGTCTGGACATTGACTTTATACCCGCTTATGCTGGCATCATCTGCCACCATCGAGTCTTTAATGATGGGGGCCTTAATGCCTGCAGCAGACACCCCGTTAAGGGCATCAAACATCGTATTCCCTGCGGCATCCATGATATAGTAATTAAATGCACCGTTGGAATCAAGACCGGCCTGCATCCTTATCCTTCCATCTTTATCCATCCACTGCTGAGTGGCCCCGAATATCTTCATCCCACCTGCAGTGTCAGACCATATTTGGAATTTGTTTGTGTAGATCGTACCCGCCAGAAGGTCATTCACGGTCACCGACTGCATCACCGCGCTTTTTATCAGCGCACTTTCGATCACCGCATTCTGGGAAGTCAAGTGTATATTGGTCAGGTCACCAACCCCCGCGTTGCCAGACAGCAGATTTTCGATATTTCCAAGATTGATATTGGCAGTATTTATTTTTGCGTTTATTGCGGTCAGGTCTTCTGTTTCAATCCTTGTAATAATCGCATTGGTAGCTTCCAAGTCCGTTATCTTTGCATAGGTTATGTTGGCCGTATTGACGTCCAACTTATTAACGATTGCATGATCTACCAGGGCAAGCTGCACGGCATAACGCTCTATTGCCTGCGTTACCGGCCCCTGAAATCCCTGTTGCTCTTCTGTTTCGGATTCCCCGGGGGCATCCGCACTGGTGGTCAGCCCGCCATCAAAATCTTGCGTCATGCTCATGACTGGAACAGAATAGACATGGCCATCCCGATCTGACACCTTGATGATGTCCCACGGATCTACCCGAGGATCCCCCAGAAACCGAAGGCTACCAGGCATGTAGCTGAACCCTTTTAGGGTCGCCGCCACATTGTTTAAGATGCTCTGGGTCATTAACGGGTTGGATATTGTAAGTTCTCGGTTTCCACTGCCAGCGGTTATAGAGATGCTTTCTCCGTTTTCATCCTTGCCTGTATAGCAAACGATCCGCTGAAACGTATATGGAAAATCGTTATGTTTAAAAGTGTCCCAGTATCTTGTGGGAGCGATACTTATGTTGGATACTGCATATTTCTTTATTTCAATTTGTCCTTGGCGGTTACATATAGCAAACCCTGCATACATCTGCGATATGTAAGATAGGACTTCTCTGCAGGTGTAACCATCGGGCCTCTTAATCGTTATTGCTGACAGTCCTGTAGTTACTATAGGAGTGCTAAGAAACGTAGACATTTCTTTTAGTACGGCTACAGTTGTTGTAGATACAGGCAGGGAAGAAAAATACGCCCTTTCTGTTCTTATCATGCGGTCAAACGCCGTGAACTTTACCATATCCTCATCGGCTTCTGGTTTATTTGCCGTAAAAAAACCCATTGGAATGTATTCTTCTACCGTATCTGAGATATTTGCTCCTATACGCCATTCAAGTTCTTCATTTTCAATGAGGATCGTCTGTTTCGCCATTTCCACTTCGATATACTGGCTGATACAACTTCCAATAATAAAAGAGGATCCACTATTGGATCCTCCTCTTAGAACAATACTTTTAATGTCTGTCTCGATTTCATTCTGGCCAATAATTAGTTTTGCCTTAAACGTCCGGGAATCTTTCTGTATCAATTCCGCAAACGCCGCAGATGGTTGATACATTCTCCCACCTCCTGGCCTAATCTACTGTCATGAAATCCAGCAGTTTAAGGTCTTTTACTGTAAGTGCATCGAACTGTTCTAAGTCGCACTTCTCCAGTTCCGATAGCGAAACGGTGTGAATTGCAACCTCGTTTTCAATTCCCAGCAGCTCATCCATATCAGCCCCAAAACCTGCCATATCCTGGATATCATAAGTATTTCCCACGACGATATATCTTCCATTCTCGCCTTTTTTAGCATACTTATCAATAATTTTTGTGCGCTCCTCTTCGTACGCTTTTGCAACGGATTCTAACAGTGCTATATTCCTTGCAATTGCATATCCGACTTTAGTAGGCAGCATTTTTGATTGGATATCTGCAACCCCGTTCAAAAAAGCCACTACCTGGCTGTTTTTGATTTTCATTACTGCGATACCTCCGTCTGCATTGTATCCTCGATCTCATATACCATAGCGTCAAATGCAGCCATATCCTGCCGGCACTCAGTTTTGTTTGACTCATATAATGCCTTGTCCTGGATGCTGCTTGAATGGCTGGTTGTCCCTCCGCCGGTAGAGATACTTGCCTGCATATAGACCACTGGCTTGTCGTTAATCATGCTGTTTCCCGTCAGGGAAATGCTTTTTGTTGTTTTTAACATCTTACTCCTCCTATTTTTCTATCAGGTCGACTGTGACCCCATGATATGTTTTTACGCCGGAAAAGTAACTGTATACCGGGTATACAGGTGATCCAGCGTAGAACACTTTCGTTACTCGCGCCCCTCCAATATCAGTAAAGGTCACATTAAAGAAAGAAGGAGACACAGCCACGTCTATTTTGGCTGCATCTCCTTTATTTAATGGGGGCCATTCGCAATGTAGGGTGTATTTTATCTTGACGATGTCGCCTATCATGTCACCCGAAGACGACCTCCCCGTGTTCTTCGACCATATCTTCTCTTTTTTGATTTCAAGACCGTCTTTTTTTAGGATTGGCATTGTAACACCGCCAATAACCAAGTTGTCCACACTGTCACCCCCTATAACCTAATCGGGCATACGCCTGTAGATATTGTCCTATTGTTAATATCTTCGATGAATACATCTGTTACTTGTTTAGTTCCGAGGTACACATTTATATTTACCTCCTGCCCATCCCCTGCTTTAAACTGCGAAAAGGCAGATACAACGGCGTCATATACACCCTTTTTAATACCCTCAACGATCTGTCCGTTATTTGCTACAGCATTCCTGTTTCCCATTCGCCCGACCATTTCAGGGCCATTTTCGCGCGCAACAAACATTTCTCCCGCATCCGGGAATCCTCCGGCTGCATACCAGCTTAACCGGAAATTAGGGATGCTAAAACTTGTCTTTCCCAGGGTAATCTTACTCCAATCCATACCTATATGCGGCATTGGAATGTGAACAGACGAAAAACCATTTGCGAATGATTGAATTGCATTCCGCCCTATGGTCCCTAAATCCCCCAGGCCGCTCTTGATCAGATCAGGAATATTGGATATTGTTGATAGCAGGGTCTTTTTATTGTCATTGAACCCGCCTGTAAGGCCAGATGCAATATCCCCGCCTTTCGGCCTTACTTTTCCCAGTAAGTCGCCTATAGCAGAGAATGTTTCATCCTTAAGACGCTGCACCTTTGAGAAAAATGTACCGATTTTAGATTCATAACCGCTTTTCAAGCCGTCAATGGCTGACCGGCCCTTTTCCAAGAGCCAGGATCCTGCGTTTCCGGCTTTTGCTTTAATGTCACCGGGCAATTGTTTAAAAAATGCCTGTACATCAGGATACTTATTTTCAATTCCGTTTATAAGCCCCTCAATGGTACCTACCCCTTTATCAATTAACCATTCCTTACAGTCCGCAAATTTCTCACGTATCGGATCATAAAATCCGACTGCATCCAATGCTTTTTTAATGCCCGCATTCATGGAATTTGGTATATCGGGTAATGAAAAGAAGCCCTTAATGGAATCCACAATCCCGAATATGTCCTTATTCTTTATGGATTCCCGCATGTCCTTAAATACATCAAATATATTAAACCCGATGAATCCAATGCCTGCTGCTCCGGCAAGGGCCATTGGTACAGCCTTCAGAGCGGTTGCTATGCTCCCGCCAAATGCTTCTGCAAGCCCCGAGGATAACGCCGGGCTCTTGAACACGAGGCCCAGGGCTCCAAACAGTGCCTTGCCTATAACAAGGGCCGTTACTCCAAGTTTCACTTTCCAGTCCAGCTTATTCCAGATCTCAACTATTTTCCCAAATAATTCGCCCCAGTCAACCTCTTTTAAAAATGTCCCCAGCATTTCGCATAGACCGTTAACGACATTGTTAATTCCTTCTGCAATCTCGTCCGGATCCAGCTCCTTAAACATGTTATTGAGTCCTGTCGCTATTTCCTTGCCTACTTCGTCCCATTCTATTGTTCCAGCCAATTTCCGGAATAAAGAGAATATGCCGGTTATCAGCTTGCCGATTGTGGTACCAAGCATGGGCAGGTCGATTTTCTCGATAGCGCCGTTAATGCATTCACCGAGTGTTTTCCCCAGTTTTGCCCATGGGAATGTGGTTACAGCAGTGTATCCGATCAGGATGAAGGAATGTATATAATTTCCCAGTGTATTACCGACCAGTTTAGGATCCGCTGTGTCCAGGATATTCCGAATTGATGTGGTTATGCCCTCGACAATCCCTTTCAATGTCCCGTGTATCAGATCCCAGTTAAGCCCATTGCACGCCCCATTTATCAGCTTCCCAATAGCTTTCCCCAGGGAATCCCAATGGAAATTTTTCACGAAGGTGTTCACAAATTCAAAAGCAGTATTAATCCCCTGCGCAATTGTATCCCCGACAAGATTCCAATTCATTCTTTCGAGAAATCCGTTCAGAAAAGTCGCGATACTCTTTGCGATCCTGTTCAGCGTGGCACGAATCTTTCCCCATGGGATGTTCTCCAGGGCATGGTTTAGTTTGTCGGCTACTATTTGGCCGATTTCCGTAAAATCTGCATTCCGCCAGGCATCCTTCAGTTTATCGGCAAATTCCTTGATCTTATTGCCAATAGGCACTTCCTCAAACATATCGGAAGGATCAAGTACATCCGGGGTTCCCCCGCTTGGTGCACTGTATGTATCATCGTCTAATTTGTTTATCTGGTCAAAACCAAGCAATGTCCTCTGCAGTTCTTTATTGGCTTCATTGGCTTCATTCGCGCTGTTTGCGTTTTGGTTTAGGCTTGCTGCATAATCTTGGTTTACCTTTTTCGCAGAGGTAAAATAAGATTTTCCAGTCAACGAGGAGAACAACATGCCTATCGCAGATACCGCCTGTGTAACCTTCTGGATCAGCGTATTAAGCAGCGGCGCCACCACCTCAAGAATAGGTGCAAAAGCTGTGGCAAGGCTGTTTTTAAGCTGTGTCAGGCTTGACATTAACATAGACAGGCTCGCATTTACCCGGTCGCTGTATTGTGCCAGGTTCTGCATGCCTTCTTTTATTCCGTTTACTGTCCCCATGATTAAAAAGCTGGCAAACATGAACCTTGCAGTCATTCCGATCGTTCTGAGCATTCCTCCCAGGCCCTTCATTTGTTCGCCAAGTCCCCCGGCCGCTTTCCGGGTTCTATGCAGCACGGGAATACCGTTTCGGAAACGGTTAATGAGAGCTCCAAATGCTCCCGAAGCCTTTTTTATTCCGGTTGTGATCGAAGAGAAGACGTTTTTTAAGCCAGAGAAAACTTTCTTAAACTTACCGCCCACCCCAGAAGCATTGCGCGTTCCTGGTGTAGCAACGCTCCTTGCCGTATATGCAGTTCCGTCCGTTTCCATTCTCGCTTTTTCGGCATTATACTCCTTTAATTTTCTTTTCGCATTAGAAATCTCTGTCTCAAGTGATCGGAGTCTCTTTGCATCCTTTTCAAATCCATTTTCGCCAAGCCCATCACGTTCTGATTTATATATCCGAATACGTTCTGTCAGAGATTTTATATCTTTTTCAAGATCAGCATAATACCTACTTCCAGTTTCCCCGCCTGCCTGCAGAAACAACTCCTGGAGCCGGGACAAGTCGCGTAGATCGGATTCGGCTTTTTTGATTTCTTTAGAATACCATTCAAAATTTTCAGAGTGTTTGAATGTTGATAGACTTGCTTTTAAGGCTTCTGTTTCCCGCTGTAACCTCTCCACATCCGCCGCTGCGTTTGCCGCATCCTCCTCGATATTTTGATAGGCATCCGTTTTAACAACATTAGGATTTGACATCGCCATTTTTTCCCGCAGTGCTTGTATTGCCCGCAGAGGGGCCGAAAAAGCATCCCTCATTTTTTGCATTGTTGATTGGATCTCGACTTGAGACTTATTAAGCCCATACCCCATCTTGCCTGTAGATTGCTTTACTTTTTCTATTTCGGCTTCAATCTGGTCGGTGGCCTGTTTGGTTTCCTTTCGCGCTTTTTCAAGTTCCTTGGAATAATTTTTCTTTTCCATTTCGAGAATAACTCGAAGTTTTTCTATATCCATTCCGTCACCTCCTCCTACGATTGAATTCTGCGGCATAGGCTCTTCTTGATTCGCCCATACTGAGGGCTTTTTCTGCCCGCTCCTGCTGTTCGTATAAAAGCCTTTCTTCTTCAAATAATTCTGGGTAACGATCCCATGGTTTCGTAAACTGTATTTTCTGTTCACAGAATCTTGCGATAAGTCTCTCATCGAGTAGATCAACTACAGCATGCTGCCACAGCACACTCTCTCTTACCCGCCTTTTCGTTTTCCTGTTATAGCTCTCAATATAATCCTCAATTTCCTGAACTGACAGATCCCAAAACTCATCGATTTTGATACCACAGTCTAAAGCATTCGGGTAAAGCTCATATATGTATTTCGACAGAGCTGACCTTACAGCAGAGATTCTTCCTGCAGTTTCTCCTCCATCGACTCCGCCTGATCCGGCGTAAAAAAACCAGAGACTGCCAACGTCGGCATTAATACATTAGACACCAGATCTGTCTGGCTGCCGCCCTCCTCTACGTATCTTTCGTAGATATTCTGTACTGCCTTATATTTAATGCCATGGTGCCAGGGCAGCATCGCCGCCTGGATGATCGTCAGCATAATGTTCAGTGGAGGGATACTCCCCATGGACACGAGGTCGAGTAAGTTCCTTTTGTACTTCTCTTCCAGCATACAGATATTGCTTGTTGACAACTTCAATTTGTATTCGTTGTCTCCGACAGTCCAAATGTGAAAAGCCTTTCTTCTTTTCTTTTCCTCTCCAAAATCAACAACCTTTTCCTCGTTGTCAACAGCATCTGTTATCAGTTCCTGCTTTAATTCTTCATCTATTCCCTGCATTACCTATTCCTCCTTAAAATAAATTGACCCAGCTATTATGCCGGGTCTGTTACTACAAGGTCACTCTGTATCATCATTGTAGCGTCGCAGTCAATTACACCATTTACACCGCCGCCTGTCCTTTTTACAGATACCTGGGCGTCAAACGTAGTGATCGTACCATCAGGCAGTGTTTCCTGGAAACTATACGTTTCCCCGCTGTCCTGCAGTCCCCGCAGAATACGGTATGTAGAATTTGCGCTTTTATTGTCAAATCGGAATTTGTATATCATGTCTCCCAAATCTCCGATTCCGTTTTCATATATCTTATTTTTGTCAGTTAGACACGTATCGTCTACCTTCTCAGGATCCACACCCATATCCGGGATTTCTTTAAGTCCTGGCAGATCCGTATACGTGCTTGCTTCTTTTGTTGCTTTGTATCCTAATTTTGCACCATTTGCTAACATTCTTTTTCTCCTTCCTAATTCGGCCAGTATACAAGGTCCGTATACATGTCAATAATTCCTTCATATCTCATTACCTTATGCTTCAGTCCTGACGGGTCCGGCGCGTCCTGGCACAGCGTCCTTACCAGCCCCAGTGCTGACAGTGCCCTGTCAACTTCCAGCGCCGCATCCGATGTAGATCGATTATGCCAGATATCAACCCGATACCGTACATAAGACTTATCCTCTTTCTCTGTATGTTCGTGTACCCGGTTATCCTCCTCGGTATATTGCAACGTCGGAAAGTTCGCCCATTCTTTGGGATACTGATCCGACACATACTCAAATACATTCCGTAACGCCTCGTACACCTGGTCTTTTACGTTTTTCATAATTGTTTCTTTACCTCCTTGGCAATAATCCGAACAATTTCATCTTCATTATCCTTGAGAGCGGGATAAAGATACGGCTGTGCTGCTTGGCCAGAACATTGATAAAATCGCCCCTGCGGAGTGTCGATGTGAAAGAAATGATAATGTTCAGCCGTTGCCCGGTCTATTTCGTTTTCTCCGAGGCCTTCATGAATCCACCATGGGGACTGAGTATAGGCCACTGTAACCTCTGGCGATATCCCCGCATGTTTTGCTTGGCCTTTTGGCCCGGTTCCTAATTCGACATACACCCCATGCTTCGCTGCAGGCCCGCATATCCCCCTTATAACATTTTCATCTTCTTCTATATGGCTGTATATGCTTTGGCGTAGTTCGCCATCATGAGAAGGGCAATTGCTTTTTGCGGCTTCCTGAACCAACGATATGCCTTTGCCTACCCCTTTTCGCATACTGACATCTGACAGATCTTTAAATTTATTTTCTAATCCCATTTTGCCTAGAATCATAATCGCTCTGCCTCCAGCCTTAATGGTTGATACGGTTTAATAGAGATAATCTTATAATCAGGATCATTGTTTTCGGCAACATACAGGCATAACCCATCTGATTCGGTTATGTCCAGGCCGCCTGGGTACACATAATGTACTTTGCCATTGCTATCGGTAACCATTTCATATTTTCCTGCAATTTTTATATTGCGGATATATGACAGTTTGTCGCCATACATCGCCGCCTGAACCTTTCCGGAAGCAGGCCACACCTCTCCTTGAAAAGACGTGGCATTGCCGTACTCCTCATACGTGCTTCCTTCATTGTCCTTTTTTACAGTCCTGGTTTTGTGGAAATACGTCCTAACTCTGCTGCGTTTTAGCCTCATGTGTCTTCCCCCCTATCCGTACAAGCCGGTATCTATTTAGGATGTCATAGATATGTTTCGGGGCATTGTCAAAACTATATGTTTCGCCGGCCTCGCTGCGTCCAGACTCACCCTCGGTGCCGATCCTGTTCAGCGCGATCACCGCCAGATCCCTGGCTGTCTTTTTCAGCGCAGGGATCATAGTGGTGCGGTTGGTATACGCCAGCACATACTCGGTAGCTTCATCAAGCAGTACTGAGAGCAGCTCGTAATTAGTCTCACCTGTCATTAACTCCAGAATTTCGATATCCCTCAATCAGACCACATCCTTAACCGTTTGTAATTAACCGCGCCATTGGGATTGCTTTCGGGTTAAATTTAATGTCCCAGTTTGCTTTTGCAAAGAGCTGCGCATCCGTTGGGGACTGTGTCCATCCGGAAGTAGGTACCTTGAAACTAAATCCGTTTGGATGGAGGGTCTCTCTCATCCTTGTAATAAGCTCATCCTGCCCACCATTTTTCTTTGCATCCCGGTTGATTTCAGCCGGTACATCAACCCGGCCTTTTGCGGTACGGATAACCCCGGTGCCGAACAGGTAGGTCGTGTACTTTTTGAGATCCTTATTTGCTCCCTCTCCTCCGACAGTTTCACACGGCACACCATCGTCGATGAGCGCTGTGTACCCATTTACACTGGCAATATTCATTGGACGCTGAATTCCATTGGAATCTGTGTATTTCCAGTATTCCAGGAGCTGCTTGTTTTCCAGCGTCTTTGCAACGTTGGAATGCATAATCGCAAGCCCAAACTGATCCTTATGATCCCCGCACGCCAGTGTGGCAAGGTCATTAAGGTCTGTCTCCGCAATCACCCTCGCGCTGGCCGTGTCAGAACCAAGGTCTAAGCTATGGGTATCAGCCCATGTTTTTGCGTTACCGCTTGCCCCTGTAAGGCTGAATACTGCATTTGTGATCCCGATCAGACGCATCTGACGGCGTTTCTGCCAGTATCTCGCGATAGTCGATACAATGTGACCCATCGGATCAGCGCCGGAAAGCTCTGCCGTGAAATTTCTCGCGAAGAAGCCTTTCGCACGGCCGTAAACAACGCCGGTCTGAAAGCCGCCTCCAACCTCAGATACTGTGATATCTGTCTGCCCGTCATAGTTCTGATCCTCTCCGTCCAGAGTATCGTAAAACGGGATCGTGTAAATATTTCCACTTGTCCGGATCATCCCTGCTATTGTCGGGTCCTCAACCACTGCTCCGGAATCGATCATTGCAGTTAGATACGGATCCGGTGCCTCGTTCCACATCTGTAAAAATAATTCCTCGTCAAACGGAATTCCAAAAATTGTTCCTGGCATATCTTAATTTCTCCTCTCTTATTTTCCAGATAGCTGCTTAAACAGCTCTGGATTTTCTGTTTTTAATTTAAGCCTCTCTGCGTACCCCATTTTGGAGTACTCTTCTTTTGTTACTGTACCTTCAGGCGCTCTTCCTGGCGGTGTTCCGCCTTTTAACCTATCCTGTACAGCCGCCTCTACAGCCGCCTGGAAGGCTTTTTCAACGGCGTCGATAGATTTGTTGCAGGAGTCCGCATCTGTGTAATTCAGCACCTCTGCAAGCCCTACAGGGAGCTTCTTTTCTGCCAGCGTGATCTTAGCCTCCGCCATCAGTTCCCGCTTGGTAATGGCGGCTTCTTTGTCGGCTAATTCCTTCTCCTTTTTCTGCTGATTATACTTGTCGCGCTCTCCCTGGGTCATCTTCGCCAGTTTCTCGGCCTCAGACAGCTTATCATCCGTAAGAGCATTCCATTTCTGCTGTGCGTTTGTAAGTGCTGTATCAATAGCTTTCTGTACCCTGCGGTCAAACTCTGCCTGGTGGCCGCCTTTTAGCAGCTCGTCAAAAGTTGGTGGTTCTGTCCCGCCGTTACCGCCGGAATCGTCGCCACCGGTGCCACCCGATCCCCCTTCGCCTCCGGATCCACCGCCATTGCCGACTTCGGCCCCAGCGTCATTTCCTGGCTCCGCGAAAAACTGAATGTTCATAGGTATCCTGCAGCACGCAAGTTTAAAATATTTATTCCTCATTTTTAATCATCCTTTCTGCCCCAGCCCATTCTTACGCCCAGGCCATTGCAATTGATTTTTTTAGTTTAATGTCATTGCGGACACAAAAATAAGACGCTTCACCCCGCGTCTCAAAGGGAGATATTGGATCACCTTACCCTTTCTTCCCCTCTTCTCTTTTTCCGGATTCCGTGACGTATTCGGCCATTTCCTCACGTACAAGATGATCCGCCCGTTTGTCGCCTACTTCCAAAATCGTACCGGGTTCCTGAATCTTTTTTAATACCACGTCGTTATACCGTTTGATTACTTTTACTTTTTTCATTTTGATCACCTCCTTTTTTACATAAAAATACCACCTGCCAGAAAAGACGGGTGGTATTAATTCTTGTATTCAATTTTTTCAATTTCATGCTCAAATATTTCAGTTGATTGATATAATGTTTTGCCTGTCTTAGCCTGCACCGGATCCTGAAGAGTAATACTCGCTTCTTCCGGATCGTTGTCGTACTCACACGAAAACTCTCTGCAGTAACCCTCCAGGATTTCTCCATCGGTTAGAGTCACTTTAACATTTTTATTCTCTGCATGATACATTTCCAGTTCTTTTCCTTCTAACATTTTACTCTCCTTTCCTTGGAACTATATGCACGCCATTTTTGGCGTAGTGAATCGAAAACCGTGAGGTTGGATACTCTTTTCCGGTCTGTTGATCCACGACAACACCGATTTTCTTATCTGCTGATATAAATTCCTTGTTGGTCCATTTTCCGGCTCTGTCTCTTTTTAATTCCCCCGTGCCAGCATATTTATTCACAAGCTGCTGTGCTTCTTCGGAAGAAATTTTAAGATAACTGTGCCCTTTTACATAATTATTATGCCCTACGATATGTTTCCCCTGTTTGCCCGGATCAATTGACTTATTGGTAGCATCTGACTGAATTTTCATTTTCAGTTTTGCATCCAGGTATTTTGTATGCAGCGAATTCCATTTGTCAGTATCATTATACTTCATATTTTGGAAATCATCCAGCGTTTTAGGGGTATCTTTGCCAACAATATCACGGTACCGTTTATGCTGTGCTCTATCGGAAGATCGGTTCTTGATCTTCTTCTCTTCCAGCTCAACCTCTGGTTTGCCCCTGACATATTTATCATACCAATCCCAGTACGACATCGACCGAGGCACCTTGATCCTCTTGCCGGTGGCCGGATCAATCGCAGATCTCTGCATCTTATCAATGAGAGCCCTGTCAATAACCGAGATCGTTGTGGATCTGCACCATGGATGCATGGGCGGGCAATTAAGACCTATCTGCTTTTCTTTTACAGGAAATATCTTTCCGTCCAGATTCCGGCATACGAGAGATGTCTTCAGATCCAGTGTAGCTAGATATTGATATTCTTCGACTTCGCATTCTTCATAAGCCTTAAAATTCATTTCTGTTGAGACATAGTTGCTTTCAGTCCTTACCAATCGGCGGGCGTTGCTGACTCCCTGCCCGAATTTATTGGCTATGATATTGGCTGCATCACGGTTCGTCCGGCCGGTAATCAGGTTGATAAGTAGCTCTTCTTTCAGATTTTGTGCCAGCGCCTGAGTGTTTTTCCAGATCCTGTCCGAGTAATTCTCTCCGGACCATCTGCTGTTGATCACACGATCAATCATTTTAGCTGAGACGTGGCCAAATGAGAAAGCAGCATCTGCGCGCTGCTGAATATTGAATATATTGCGGTAATAGGACTCATTCGCGAGGTCGGTATAGAAACTGGTGCTAAAGTTCTTTTCCTGTTGGTACACATTCCTCATGATCAAATCAAGCTGATTCTGCATCTGCCGCAGCCGCTCCAATCGTGCTTGATACGCAGGAGCCTCCAGCTGCGAAAGCAGATCCTTTTTTGATTGATCCTTGTCACCATTACGGAGTTTCTGCAGCAGTTCATCCAGGGATGTCTTATCCTGCAGAGTATTAATAAGCCGCCTGGCTTCTGCCTCTGACAGTCCATACTTTGCCTGATATCGTTCGAAAATCTCGTCAGCTTCCAGCGATAAGTGCCGGGATGCTTTCTGGTATACTTTCGCGATTTGATCAGCTGTGTCCTCCGCCTTTTGAAAATAATTAAAGGCATCTTGAACCTGTCGCCGCTCCCAATAAGTATTACTCTTCATCGTCTATTTCTCCGCCTTCCGGAGGTTCATTCGGCTGATTCCCGAAAAGTTCCTTCTGCTTTTTCAGATTATCCTCTTCCTCTTTTTCTACAGCTTTCAGCTCCTCTTCTGGATCTTCCACGAAGGGGATCTGCGATAATAAGGTCTTCCGGCTTACTTTCCCCCAGAGGTTGGCCACATACTGGCTGATCTCCAATAGGTTTTTAGGCATGGCGCGGGTAAACGTTGGGGCGATCCCGGAGATGTCAACACGGACTCCCGACCGCGTATTCAAATAGTTGGTAAAGATCCGCAGCCTCTTACGTAACCCCTTTTTGTAATACCTGGTCTTGATCTTTGTAATATTTTCCATGCCCAGCAGCTTAAATTCCATTGCAACGCCGGAGACGTTGCCACCGAAGCTCTCATCTGTCAGGCAGGGGATGTGGGAAAACTTATGAATATCCTGCTCGATGGCTTTTTTCAAAATTTCTACGCCCGCTTCATCAAATGTCCGGGTTAGGTATTCTGCTTTTGCATCTGTCGGAAGTTCCAGCAATTTCTCTTCCTTAAGATGCTCCATTGCGGTCTGGCTGCCGCTTCCATCTTCTTCATATTCTTCATCTTCGTCAGATAGCAGCGCTCCGTACAGGGCAAGGATAGAGTCTATAAACTGCTCCTTATCCGTGATCCGGTCACTCATCAGCGCGTTGTACGCATCGATCAGCGGGATCTGCAGCTCATAATCCCCAATAGCCAGCTTATTGTTCAGATATTCAATGACAGGCACCTCGCCCTTAAAGTGCGGTTCTGGCCCATCCAAGAATCCCTGGGGCCCTTCCAGGTCTTCGATAACCGCCATGTACTTATAATTCTGAGTCAAGATGGTAGCCACATAGACTGTTTTATTCTCGTCTCTCGAATCCACTTGAGCATAATAATAGACAGCAAAGAGCTCATTCTGTTCTATGCTGTCATCATAAACAACAAATGTATTTTCCGGTGGGAGATTCTTTATGATTAAATCGGTGCCGTCCTGCTTGGTATAAATATACTCGTAAGCCCGTCCATAGATACTCAGATCCAGCCCGTTATCCCCGTCAGCTTCATCCGCTCCTGCCAGCTCCAGGGCATCCGTCAGGGGCCTGATATCAGCATCGCTTTTATAGCTCACAGGATTGCCTATAAAATAGGACGTAGCTGTGTCTGCTATGTCTTTGGCGTGATTGCACACCAGCTTATTCTCCCGGCCCTCGTCAGACAATATCTTGTGCTTGCCTTTGTAATAGGCTTTGAGCTGTGCTAAGTCTTTTACACATGCCCTGTGTTTCAGGATCAGGTGCCTGACTGCCTGCTTATCTATGTTATTCTCGTCCCACTCAGGAGCGGGCATCGTAAACACACGCATCTCATATCACCTCACTGTGGTTTTCTCTCGAAATTTTCGCATTCACACTTAAGAGCACATTTAACACCGTACAAGTCCCCCCAATCATTTTTTAATGGAATTCCATTTTCACATGCAGCACAAAAACCCGAGTCAACATAGTCGCCCCTTAATTCTTCTTCCAATTCCTTATTTGATCTAGTTAATGCGGTGTTGGCAGTTGTAAGACTATCTATTTCACGTTTTAACTTTTCAATTTCCTTTTTCTTTTTAAAAAACATATTATCCTCCTTAGTGGAATCCGGCTTTCGCCTTGTTCTTAATTTTTGCCTTCCTTCTGATCATGCTGTCTTCCATGCCATAACGGACAGCATCGATCGTATGATTATTCTTGTCCGGATAGCTGCCTTTAAAGTTACCGTCCTTATCCATTTCCAGTTCATAGCTTGTAAACTCTCTCGCTGCATTCGGGCAGCGCTTCGGGTCAATTATTATCTCTTCCAATTCATCGGACAGAAATTCCATGCCATAATCCACAGATCCGGGGCCTTTCTTTGCTCCAATAACTCGTAACCCCAGCTCATTTAACGCAGCTATAGCACGCGGTTCCTCAGAATCAGCAGTAATAATTTTGTTCAGCGGATTGAATTTACGTATCTCCCGCGCGGCCTTGGTGTTGCCCAGTTTAACGGCATATATCTCACCAAACAAAAAGAGGCGCTTCTGCTTGCTGTTGTAATGCATCTTGATGTATGCAAGCGGATCGGCACCATAACCAAAGTCAAGCCCCTGCCTAATCCGATCAAATACCGCGATCTCATCATCCGTAATTGCCCGGACGGTAACATTTTCAAATACGGCCCCTCCAGTCCCGGTGGCGATTCCAAGGTATTCATGCTCATAGGCTTTTGGCTTAGTTTCTCGCAGGTGTTCTGCCTCTATGAAGAACTGTTCCCCAAGCCACTCCCTGGGCACTGTCCTGTAATCCGTGTGGCTGACTGCAGTGTCAGGCCGTTCTTCCAACACATCCTGGTTCACCCAGCTGTTCATGCTCTTTGGCGGGTTCCAGCTGTAGAAAACAAAATAATCCGAACCGCCTCTCATGAGTGATTGGAGTATTGTACGTTCTTCTTCCGGCCCTTCAAATTCTGACCGTTCTTCGAACCATATGTATTTGAAATAGCCGTTTTTGAGTTTTACAGATTTGATCTTCTGAGGATCGTCCGCACCCCGGAATATGATTTTATTTCCATAGGGTATATATGTCAGACCCAGAGGAGAAAGCCTTACTTTCCATTTGTCTGCTACGCCCAGGGCGTCTATTGCCCATCGTAGCTGCTCAAATACAGATTCTTCCAGAAAGCGTCCCACGCGCCGCATAGCAATAGCATTCGCCGCCGGATCCTGCATCATGCCAAAGATAATCTCGATGCTGATGAAAGATGACTTTGTGGATCCGCGCCCACCGGATAGCTTATAATGCGTGTGATTATGCTCCGCGATATCCCGGTGAAGACTGTAGAATGACGGGGCAATTAAATCTGTGAGTCTAACTTGTGTTGTCTGGCTTTGGGATGTCATCCACAATCACCACGCCTTCCACGCCGTTTACGTCAACTTTGTCCGTAAACATGGAATATCTTTTGCCAAGCAGCTCAGCGGCCTTGATCCTGTCACGCTCCGCAATTTGCTTTTCAATTATTTTTGCTTCGCTGTATCCCTCTCCTGCTCCCTCGACCACTACGACTTCCTCTTTTACCTCTCCGCGCATAACGGCTGTCAAATGTTCCATAACCTCCTGCGCATCTGCAACACGCTCAGACCGGAGATTTTCAAGCTCTTGATCAATATATACCGCAACCTTAACATTCTTTAACAATCTTGATCCTGCTGCGGCAGCTGTATCATCATTCTTTACAGCTGGATATGCTACTCGGTAAGCCCTTGTAGCATTCAGATCAATCAAGTATTCATCCGCAAATATTTTTTGTTTTTCTGTTAATGCCATAACGGCTCACCTCTCCTTCTTTTCAGTTAGTTATAATGCTCCCGCTTCTTTGAATGCTTTAAAGAGTTTCGGTGATTGGATCGCAATCCAGTCTATCATTTCTTCGTGTTTAGCCCACGGCCCTTCCGGGGTACTTGAGCAATTAGATAACCCGGACTCATTAAGAAATGCGTGAATTATCTCATGCCTCAATACTTCCTTCCTGTATCTTTCCTGCTCCGATATATCCATATTTGGAAAATACTCAGGATCCGTCATATCAGCAATAACTATGTATTTTCCCATTTCAGCGCAATACCCAGAAAGATTCATTTTTTTCATATGTTTATCTTCCGAAATTTTACACTTTTTTATTTTATAATCAGTACCAAGTATATTTACTTTCATTATTCGCTCCTTTCTGAGATAAGCGGCAGCCGGGTAGTGGCCGCCGCCCACTGTTGCGGTTCTTGTACGACACATTGATGCCCAATGTATACTAAGTTGAACAATGACTTTGTTGAAATTATTGTTTTTTAGTTGCCCGGTGAACAACCGCAACAAAAACACCGGTAAGCGGAGTACCCGGAATCGAACCGAGACACAGGGCGCTACCCTGCACATCTGCCATTGATGATATACTCCACACAAAAACGCCCCGCGCTAATGCGCAGGACGTTGTTCAAAACGATGAAGGAGGTTCATCATGTAATTACCCACCAATTTCACTTTACACTATAGCACTTCAAAAACGAAAAGTCCGAAAAAAGCGAAATTACTTTTTCATGAAATTGTTAAACTCCATTCTAACGCTATCTCCTGTACACTTCCGCCCCATCAGTTTAGCCACTTCTTCCCATGTCAGTTCATGGAAGAATTTATATTCAATAATCCGTCGCATCCGGAATGGGATGGTAAGCATCCACTCCTCGACCATCAGCTTTAGTTCCTCGGCATCTTTCTTCTGCCTCTCTTTTATTTGTTCCTCAATTCTAAGCTGCCCGTCATCTCTATATGTCAATGTAGTACCCTGTATAGTAAAATGCTTCTTTTCGTAAGGCCATTCTGGATTACTGCCCTCCACGTTTGTTTTAACGACAGCCTTTTGTTTGCGTTTTAATCTTTTGATTTCTGCCTCTGTCTGTTCCAGAATCGCGCAGGCATCTATATAGTCCTCAAGTATTTTTTTGTCCAACCGCGTCAACTCCTCTCTTGATGTCACACTTGCTGGCTACGTACCGTGCGGGATCTATATGCCCCGGCCCGCCCTTAATCATATCAGCCACATCAGCCGGCACTTGCTCAGACATTTTGTGATCGCCATGCTGCATCCGGCTGAATATATAATCAGTCAGCTCCTTGTAGGTCATCCGGCCCACTCCTCCCTATCTGGGATCCCTGCGCTCTGATCAGACAGCGCGCCTTATCAGATAACCCGTTAACCTGATACGCAGGCCGCCTGAACCACCACCGCGCCATGCGTGACGACTCCTTTCGGGCCATTACCCCATAATGCCCCTGGAAACTTTGTGCTATTTCTTTTCGGTTTTTTCTTTTTCTCTTTTTCAATCTATCCCTCCTTACGCCGCCTGACGTCTGATATTTCTCAGCGTCTCTTTAGTCGATGTAGCATAATACTGACTGGTTGTCTTTGGGCTCTTATGCCCAAGAACCTCCTGTATAACCCCGATGTCATATCCCTTGTTTTTCATGGTCATACCCAGAGTCTTGCGCATTTTATGAGGATACACGCGGACCGTCATACCCTGCCTTTTTGCAATAGCCTTCAGCGCGGCCCTAATGCCACACTTTGTTAGCCTGGTATATGGTGCACGAACAGTTGCTATAAGCGCCGGACAATCATCGTCACGCTCATTCAAATATGCTTGTAAATGATACATCGCCACATCATCCAAAAACGCTGGCGTATCAAGCCCATCCTTTTCCCGCCGCACATAAACATCTCCATTCCTAAAATCTACATCCGTGATGTTTATATTAGCAACTTCTCCCACTCTTAATCCTGTGCTGCGCAACACTTCTACAATCGCTCTATCCCGCTTTGTTATGCAGCCCTCTCTTAGCACCTCAATGTCTTTTGGCTCAAAATAATCTATCGGCTGCTTCTCTTCTTTTTTCTTGCAGACCGATTCTACTGGATTATCAAAAATCAATTTTTGTTCGCGCATCCAGCTGAAGAAGGCTGATAAATATCGGCGCTCATTATTTACAGTGCTGGGCTTATTAATCTTAATCGATCCGTCTTCATTCAGATTACGCTTTTCGTACCACCGGAGATAGAAAGAGATATCTATATCCGTCATTTCTGTTAATGGCTTGTCTACTTGAGTCAGCAGCTTCTTAATGGCATTCAAATAGTTGTACTTAGTGTCATTTTTCAAAGACTCTTTCTTTATCAGGAACAACTCAATTATGTACTTGTTCTGCTCATCTACACTCCTGCTTACCTCGGCCGGCAGGGTCGTAATCTCCTCAACATTAACTCTTACAAGCTGCTCCTCGATTGCATTACTCAGGATCTGAAGCACTGCCTTGTCCAAATACTGTGCCATTGTAACTAATATCGCGTCGCGCATCTGTGATTTTATCATTTGTGTACTCATAATAATCCTCCTCTTGAATCCCAAGGACTATCATGGTATACTGTCCTCAGGTAAGTGAGCAGTAGATCAACGTCTGGCCGGACAGTCTACTGCTTGTTTTTTATTTAGTTATCTATAAAAAAAACTCACTCACCCATTTTTAATCCACCGGCTCCCTACTTCCGGTTTCAATTATCTTTTTTCCCGAATAGCAATTGCTTGAATATTTCGTTCTGCTCGCTTATGATCTGAACATATTCGTTATACGCGCGTCTTACAATTATATTCAATATCGTATCTGCAAGGATAAGCAGTAACCATATCGTGCATATTACTATCATAATTATCTCATTTGTTGTCATAACTGTTCTCCTTCATTAAATTTGGGTTTAGTTTACCAATTGAACTGCCGATCCTTTGGCTCTTCTAACCATTTTCTTAGTTCATCCGGTCTCATTCTTCTCAGCTTTTGTTTAAAATCTCTACACTCTTGTCTTGGATGATTGTCGTATGTAAGCAACATCACCGTGTCTGCTATCATTTTATCTCCGAAAAAATATTCTCTATTTGTCACCATTGCCGGACTATATCCTCCACAATACCCGCTCATCTTTCTTGCGCTGCAACAATCATCCTGTTTTACGCAATTATTACAGTTTGCCATAATCTCCTTCTTTCCCCGGCCTGCAGCCGGATGATATCTGTTTATATGATACACAATATGTTGGATTTTCCAGTGTAGCTCCCTCTTCTCCTCCGGGGTTTTCTCCCTTGTTGTGACTCGATATTCCAACGCGCTTTAGAGCGCACCCCATTCTTTTATTGTGATATTCGCAATCATGATTTCCACATCTTACATATGCCATGCCTTCACCTTCTTTCACTAAATGCCAGTTTAGCTTTCTTCTACATCGTCTATATCCCGGCACTGCTCCCATAGCTCAACCAGCCCTCTGTTCTTCTTCCATGTGTGCGCCAGCTTTATTTCCGCCTGTATGAATGGCCTTATCTGGTCTGGATACCGTTTCATATTCTCAATGGCATGCTGGTCATTCATGAACATGCAAGCCATACAACTACAGCGCCCCAGATATTCATAACAAAAATGCGGTTCCAGCCCTAATTCTTTTCCCTGCTCAAACATTTTACCTTTCTCGAAATCGAGGCAAGGTCGGTACCAGTGACAGGTAAAATCTGCAACCCTTTTTGTTTTGAGAGTTGTACTATGATATTCTATTTCTGGCAGCTTCGCCCGGCCCCTGCTCTCGTCCCGGCGTTCTCCGCTGATAAACAGACACTTGGTGCCCAACATATCCCTGTGCGTCCGTATCCAATGGTCGGTTACACCTGTTTTTAGATACGCCGTGCACCAGCGGTTTTTCATGTCGGGCCATTTTAGCCGTTCCTCCAACAGAAGATTCAAAAACCCCTTTTGGTGCTGTAGTAATACCGGCTTAACTCCGATAAATGCAGCTGTCCGATAAAACATTTTGATATTTTCTGGATACTCAAATCCAGTATCGCAATACAGGAGAAATATCTTCTCTTTTGGAAATTCCTGTAAGGCCCAGTACAGTGCCCCTGTACTGTCTATTCCATTGCTGTAGCTTACGATCACACTTGTATAATCCGTCTGTACCCCTTCCGGTACAATTATGTTTGTTTTTGCCATTTTTAAAAAGGTTCCGTGTACACTCTCCCGGCCGGGGAACGGCTCCTTTCTGTTATTCACTAAATGTTAAAATTGTTAATTGGATACTATCGGCAAAAATTGAAACGTCCATGCCTCATCCATAATGGATACCAGATTCCCATCTTCATTGATTGCCAACACATCAATTGTTTTTGGTTTAATAATGGTATCCCTATCTTCCCAGTCCATTCCTTCCGGCATCCTTATTTCTGCTATAGCTACCGCATTGAGCACCTTGCCTCCATGTATCACCTTAAATCTACTCAAATCAGTCCACATAATATATTCCTTTCTAGATTTTGCCTAAATGTTAATTCTGTTGATTAAGCCAATCCGGATTTTCAAAAATATTCCCGATAACCTTTGCATAATTTTCCAACGGTCCTAAAGGCATCTGAGGATATCCAACAGCTTCCACATAAAAACCCACATTGTCCATATAACAGTCATCTGCCGGGCAATATGCCTCGTATGTACCGTATTTCACCACCATTAACACATCTAAGACTTGCGTACCCTGGTGGCTTTCGATAAAGTCCCCTTCAAAGACTTCCCGTCCAGATATATCACGCCTGCCCGTTGACCGTTGTAAAATATGTGTATCACCGTTAAGCGGGCAAGGATATCCATGATGTAATGTCATAAGACAACCATTAACCCCAATCCAACTATTATCCCGTTCCCACTCATTCTTGTTTTTGCACCATAACCTATACCCTTCCATTTATCCCCTTTCCGGCTTTCACCTAAATGTTAAATGGTATCCGTTTCTCTCCGCTCAGCTGCTGCATAGCATCCTCACAGTACTTTAATAGTCCATGGACTGACCTGATCCCCATGTCGTACATCGTGTCGTATGTGCTTTTTAATGCCTCTCCATCTACGCTGACCCGCGCGATCTTACAGGATAAGCTGTTGCCCTCGCCTTTGTACCAGGTCTGCATTGCGTCATACCAAGCGGGGCCTCCGTAGTAATAGCGCACTGTTTTAACCGATACGTATTCATCCGGCAACAATCCATAAGACTTTCTGTCCTTGTTCAGCTTCTTTTCAATCTGTTCCCGCTCCTGTTCGGTGGGCCTGCGCTCTAACACCGGGATGAAGCTCACTGAACAGCCCCCAGCAGTACGCCGGGTTGTTTGCATAATAAGGTTTATAAAGGCCGATACTGCCTCAAACCCGCTGTCGTCCAATGCTTTTATGTGATCGTCGGTCAAATATTTTTCCAATATCCGTTCCTGTTTCTCTGTCATTTTTTTGCGTCCTCCTTAATCTTCTTGATCCGGGCTTTCAGGCTCTGCATAACCCAGTTTTGCACATCGTCCTTCCTCTCCAGGGCCTGCATGACATCCTCATCGCGGGTTCCCTCGCAGACGAGATGGTGGATTATAACCCGTTCTGTCTGCCCCTGGCGGTGCAGCCGCTTGTTGGCCTGCGTGTACAGCTCATAATTCCACGTGAGGCCGAACCAGATCACGTGGTTCCCGCCCTGCTGCAGGTTCAGCCCGTAGGCCGCGCTGGCCGGATGTGCAAGCAGGACATCAATCTCCCCGGCATTCCAGTCATCCTGATCTTGTACCGTTTTAAGTTCCCGGATCCGTAGTTTTGATTTTTCCAGGGCTTTCAGGATCCTATCCTTGTCATGCTGGTAATTGTAAAACACTAACGCTGGTTTCCCCTGGAGGGATTCGATCAGCTCCAGGAATGCCTCTATTTTGCAGCCGTGAACCTCGTGCACCTTACGGTCCTCATCATATAAAGCCCCGTTTCCCAGCTGCAGCAGCTTATTACTCAATGCGGCCGCACTGGTTACACTGATCTCCTCCTCGTCTTCCGGCAGTTCCAGAACCATCTCGCGTTCAAGCTCCCTGTATGCCTTTTCCGCTTTGCCGTCCAGGATGACCGGGACTTTATGGTATATGACCTCTGGAAGCTGAAGATAATCCTCCGCTTTCATGCTGATGCAGATGTCCGCTATCTTGCTTAAAATGCTGTCTTCGCTGCCCTGTTTCGGTTTGTAATTGTATATCACATTGTTACCCCGGTCACCCGGGTCAAAATACTGCTCCCTGAAATGCGTGTACCGTTTCCCCAGCCGTTCGCCGCCGTCCAGCAGGAAGACCTGGGCCCACAAATCATTAAGTCCGTTCGGGGACGGCGTGCCGGTAAGTTCCACCATCCGGTCGATATGGCTGCCGACGCTGGCCAGCGCCTTAAACCGTTTGGCCTTGTGGCTTTTAAAGCTGCTGCTCTCATCCACCACGACCATGTCAAAAGGCCAGCTGTTCCGGTAGTAGTCTACCAGCCATACCACGTTCTCCCGGTTGGTTATGTATAGATCCGCGGGCGTATTCAGCGCCCTGATGCGCTTCGCCGCGCTCCCCAGCACTGGGGAAACCCGCAGTACCTTCGTGTGCTCCCACTTGTCTTTCTCTTTTGTCCAGGTACCTTCCGCGACCTTCTTCGGCGCGATCACTAAGACCTTTCTAACCTCAAACCGGTTATACTTCAGTTCTTTTATGGCAGTCAACGTTGTGACTGTTTTCCCAAGTCCCATATCTTGCCAAATGCCAACTTTCTTTGTATCAATAATCTTCTGAATGCAAAATTTTTGATATTCATGTGGTTCAAATTTCATTTTTCGATCACCTCAAATGCCCATTGCCCTTTGTAGAACTTTTTCCCATGTTTTCTACACAAATAACGAAGTGCCCACCATTTACCAAACAAGTCTTCTCCTGCTTCTTTTAAGTTTTTAAACTCCCTGATCTCTCCGGTAATTGGTGAAAAAGCCCTTACTGGTATATCATTCTGATTTCCCATATCTCTTGAATACCGAATGTTATAGCCCTGGTCACACCATTCTAAATTAACAGCCCTGTTGTCTGATGGGTTTGCATTTATAGGGTTCACAATATTACACCCTTCCGGGTTCGGGACAAATGCTTCTGCTACTAATCGGTGAATATACTTATGCTCCATTTTCCCTGAATTGCATAAGTTCACCCTTAAGTAACCACCGGTATTGACATAGGGTTTTAGGATGATATTCTTCCGTAGTGACCAGACATTCCCCTCATTGTCTACACCATATAACCCTTCATATCCCGGGATATCCTTTGTCACTTTTTCATCCTCTTTTCTATCCGCTCTGCTGCTTCTGGGAAACCCTCGCACTTAAAGAAGAAAGCCAACCCGGAAAGGCCATGCACGACCTCCACATGCTGCCCTAGATCAATCAGTTTTTTGCATTGGATCTTCTGCAGCTCGCTCAATTTCCCTCTGTCCGTTTTCAATTCCACGAATACCGGATGTCTGTTCGGGAAAATAACTATCCGGTCAGGCACCCCATCATTTCCGGGACTGACCCATTTGTAAGCACGGCCTCCCAGCCCTTTAACCTCATTTACTAAAATCTTCTCAATTTCTGCCTCTCTCATTTTATCCTCCACCTGACAATCCCTCGCGCACGTGTACGTGTACCCCTGTACAGGTGCGTTAGGCGATATATGTGTGTACCTAATTACCTATTTTTTTATTTATATATATAAAGTTTGTAGTTTTGTAGTTAATATTAAAGAAAGCCCGTGTTTATAAGGATTTCATGCACCTACAAAGTTATACTACATTCTAATTACAAACTACAAAGTGCTTAACTACAAACCTACATTTAACTACAAAAAACTACACTGCTTTTATCCTACTTTGTAGTTCTTTCAAATCCGCGCTGCTGACCGTGTGGGCCGAATTCCCTGGGCGTCTTTATCTTCTGCCAGCCTTTCATGCCCGACAAGATGTTATTGATCTCCATGCTGTCCGTGCGCTTCATGTAACCTATATTACCGCCAAAGCATTCAGTCCAGATCTCCGCCGCACAGGTCTTCGACCTTGGTACAAGATCCATTTCGCCTTTCAATCCCCCGGAAAGGAACATCTTCCTGGCACTCAGGTTCATCTTATCCCAGTTAACAGGCACTGGCTTTTCCAGGAACTCTCTAATAGTCCCTTCCTTTCCGGACTCCTCTCTGTGACTCTCCTGCATCTCTTCCGCCAGCTTTTCTTCTTCTTTTGATAAATACAATGGCTCTCCCAGTAGCCAGTATGCATAGGCTTCCGCCCATATCTGATCCACCTCGCGCGGCAGCTCCTCCCACACGGATCTTTTCGTCGGGCACACGCCGACGTCTACCGGCCAGAACCGCCTGTTCCCCGTTGAATCCTTCAGGAACTCGTCCTCGTTGCTTGTGCCGAAGAATACGCAGCGCCTTGGGTATTTGTCGGTAGTCCTCCCGTAAGCCGCCCGGTATATGTCGTGCGTCTTGCTCAGGAACTGCTTTACCGCGTTCGTCTCCTGCCGCGTCATGGCGGTAAGCTCACCCACCTCGTTGATCCAGGTGCCCTGTATCAGTTCTGCGGCCTCCTTGCCCTCGAAGGTTGTCAGGCTGTCTGAAAACCATTCCTTACCCAAAATGGACAGGAAGGTGCTTTTCCCGATCCCCTGCGGCCCCGTGAATATCGGCATATTATCGAATTTTACACCGCCTATTATCGCACGCGCTACGGCAGCACAGAGGGACTTCCTAATTACTACCCGTGTGTATGGATTATCGTCAGCCCCTAAATATGCTGACAACAGAGTATCCAGACGCTTCACGCCGTCCCATTTCAGGCCCTTCAGATATCTTTTCACGTCATTAATCGTGTTCTGGCTGCCGATCAGCAGCAGGGCATTGTCCAGCTTATCCTTGCCGGTGATCCCGTAAAATAGTTCCATGTAGTTGTAGAACCCGGCATAGTCCGCGTCTTTCCACAGGCGTTTCTCCTCGCGCCTGTCCCACGGCAGGCTGCCCAGCACCATGCCCCTGTTTGCAAACTCGTCCGTTACTATTTTCCCTTTGAGCATTGGATCATTTTCCAGAGTCAGGAGAGCGTTGTTGATGGTCTTCTTGATCTGGTTATTCCCGTCAACAGCTAGCTTTTTTATCCAGTCCAGGTCGATTTCATCCTGTGTTTGTACCTCTGATCCCTTAAAAGCCTCCTGGGCCTGTTCATAACGTTCCTGGACCATGAGACCGGAAACCTTATCGTCACTCTTTGCAAGCTGGCCCATGGCTACGAACGATGGAAGTTTATTAACGGGCGTGCCTTCTTTTGCCTCATTATCCCGGTCGCTAAACATGTGCAGCCGGATCAGGTCGAAAGCGTTAACCAGCAGCCCGGAACACGGATCGGTCGCATGGTGCGAATATAGGAACATATCCCCGTCGTACACCACCGCGCCTCCCGTTGTGGATCCGCCTGTATATGTATATCTCCCAGGAACAGCTGTCTCTTCGTACATTCCGGGGATGAATTTATCCATCGCCTCTGTTACGGTATAAGACCGGCAGAACGCCCCGATAATGCCACGCTTCTGCGTCGGATCCTCTTGCTTGGATAATCTTCGTTTATCAATCGCATCTGTTCCTGGGACTCTTGGCCACTGGGTAATGTCCTTCCAGTCGCCGTACATGCCCAGGAGCCCGTCCAGGCTGCAGAACGGCTTGTCATATATCTTGTATATGTACTCGCTGTCGCTGCATGCGCTTGCCCAGTACATGAGCCGGTTACCCTCAAACGTTGTCGGATCACAGTATTCGATCCCGATCAGTGACGCCATTTTCCTCGCTGCGGGCTCATACTCGTCAGCCGACGCGGTCGTGTCCAATGGTACTATGACCCTGATCCTTGGGGCGTAGCCTGTGTGTTTTCTGGTGCTGTAGACTGCCGCCGCGCAGCCTATTCCGTCTACGCGTTTTAGTATGTCGTCAGCTTGGCCTGCAGGGATGTTGTCCAGATCCAACGTGATCAGGTCCCGCCCTTCCAAGTAACAGGGTTTCCGCCGGCCGTTGGTGAAAAATCCCCCTACGAATCCACCCACATCCTTGGCCTCGTCCTGCCGGGGCTTCGGCCAGGACATGTATTCATCCAGGGTCTCCGCGCCCCTGACGGGGGTTTTCAGCTTCTCTGCAAATTCGGACCACATGATGTCGGCGGACGGCCAATAATTTGCCTTCCGGCTCCCCGCCATGCTTATCCGCAGTTTCCTGTTGTATTGCATCTGTAATCCCCCTAATCCTTCATATAATAGTTGTTCTCAAATCCTGCCCCTTTGAGGATAAGTCCCGGTGCCCATGGTATGGGCTCTGCCATAATCTCACATATTTCATCCACCGTCGTTACCATCGGCGCGTCTATGATTACCTCATCATGGACGTGAAATACCACCTGTAAGCCCTTGGCATCTATCCTTCGCAGGGTTTCTGCAAGACAGTCCCTTGCAATTGCCTGTACAATATTCTCCGTCATTTTCCCACCGTAAGTAGATGTTACTTCCCACTTCCGCGTTTGCTGCCCGACTGTATAATAGTGGATCGCCATTTTACCAAACTGGTTTTCTTTCAAGAATGGTTTCGGGTAAAATAGCTTTCTGCCGCTCGGAAGCTGCACCGTGAGGAAGCTCTGGCCGTATACTATATCGCCCTCCAGCGCAAAGATAAGCCCATGTATCGCCTGCGGCTGAGCCGTCTGCATCGCCGTAAGTGCCGCCTGCTCTACTGCGTACCACAGGTCGCGTATCCTTGGATTAGCCTGTCTCCACCTTTGTACGATATCCGGCAGCTCTTCTTCGGTGAGGCCCATGTTGAGCGCCCCCATTGCAATCAGCGCGGCTGTCCCGCCCTGGTATCCCAGCGCAAGTGTAGCCACTTTTCCTTTTTGCCGGAGGGAGTACTCCGGGTTCCCCTTCGAGATCCGTTCGAGAGGCACATGGAACATCTGGCTGGCTGTCGCCTCATATATTTTGCCGTGGGTGGAAAATACTTCCATGACCCACTGCTCGCCTGCCAGCCACGCAATCACTCTGGCTTCTATGGCACTGAAATCTGCTACTACAAATTTATTTCCGTCAGAGGGTATGAAGGCCGTCCGGATCAGCTGTGAAAGAGTATCCGGTACATTGCCGTAAAGCATTTTTACGCCCTCATAATTCTGCTGCTTGACCAGATCCCTAGCGTAATCCAGCGTCTTGAGGTAGTTCCTGGGGAGGTTCTGCAACTGTACCAGCCTCCCGGCCCATCTCCCCGTCCTGTTGGCCCCATAAAACTGCGTCAGCCCGCGCACTCTTCCGTCATTGCCTTTTGCTGTATCCATAGCCACATATTTCTTTACTGATGTTTTTCCCAGTTGCTGCCGGATCTCCAGGACACGTTCCACTTTTGCCGGAAGCTCATCACGCCTCTGCAGCATTTCTTCCACCGTTTCTTTCCGGATGTCGCTGATCACGTCAGGATCTTCCCTGTCATCCTTCATATAGCTGTTTATCCATGGAAGAAGCTGCGCGGGACTATTTGGATTGCTTAATCCGGTGATCTGGACTGCCTCTTCAGTCAGTTTCTCTGTACTGATCGAGTCTATTGTGAGGGCCCCTTTGATCAGATCCGTATCAACCTTCACGCCAAAGGCATTCATTTTAATATCCATCTGCCACAGCCTCTCCTCTTCTTCCGGCACCGGGAACAGGTTCAGCCGTTTCAGGATTTCATGTTCAGTAACCACGTCCCGCTTACAATATTCCTTAAAGAGCTCCCACTTTTCTGGGGCATGCTTCGGGAGGTTCCAAGTCCTGCCGCCGTTCCTTTTCGTTGGCTTGCACGGGACACAGAAATAGCGGATCAGGGCCTTGCCGGTCGTGAGCTTCTGTTTATCCTGCGGGAGCCCAATCGCTTTACCTGTTGCGTCCAGGCCGGCCGTATATCCGCAGTACAGCCCGTGCATCATGGTGCAGCGCCACTGGCTTAAAGGGGTTTCGTATCCCGCCCGGTTCAGGCAGTACCACTCGAAAGCGGCGTTGTATGCGTGCTTAACTACCTTGGGATTCCTTAAAGCGTTCTGTATTCTTATGGGTATTCGTTCCCCCGCTGTGAGATCCACAATTTCAATGGGCAGATTATCCACCTGATAAGCAAACAAGAGGATTTCGAAGTCAGGCGACTGCGCATATCTGTAGAGCCCAGCCTTCCCGATATCTACACTGCTTTTTGTTTCTATGTCGATACTGAGATTCTTTCCCATTGTTCCCTCCTGTTTAAAAGTGAGGGGCACGAAGCCCCTCGTAAATTACATCGGCTGTCCGGTAATTGGGTTGATTCCCTGAGGCCCCCAGGGGGTCTGCCCCTGCGGTGCCGTATACGGCTGTTGTGTTACCGGCTGCGCCGCTGGCTGTTGTACCGGCTGGGTATATGCCTGCGGAGCCGGCTGTGGTGCGCCGAATGCTTCAGATGCAGAAGGCGCGCTTCCTCCAAGAGCCTCACCATCACGTGTTTTCTGTACAGGCCCCAGGCCGCATCCGACTCCCTTTTTCCCATTAAAGGAATAGGGATAGAAGTTTAGGTTCACCCTTCCGTAAATTCCGCTGTAGATTTCTGACTGGTTGATGATGGGATTCAGGTTTGCGTCGACTACTTCCGGCGGGTAATCTGCTTTGGCACTCGCATTGATCACCCAATGCCCGCGGCACTCTGTACCGAAAGCTGTCCCGTCCGATTTCACCCCGTCCCCGTCATGTACTGGGGTGGGAATGATGGGCGGACAGATGCCGTTCCATTTATCTGTCGTCCCTCTCTGCTTTGCTGCCTCAATGGCTGCATTAATCCTGTTCATGGTATCCATATCTGTTTTAGGGATCAGCACTGTACAGCTGAATTTTTCTTCCTGCCCGGGCTGAAATGCATAGGGCTTGAACAGATGCACATAAGATAATCTTGCTTCACCGGTTGTCACGTTTGTTAAATTTTCCATATTATTTTTCCTCCTTGAACGCCTCTTCGGCAGTTATTTTATTTGTGATTGCTTTTCTTTTATCTGATTCTTCCGCCAGCGTGGGGGCGCCTGCCTTCTTTACGACAAACTCCCCGACGGCGTCTTGGAAATCCTTTGCGCCTACGGCCTTCTCTATTTGTGCAAGCGTTAGCGGGACTTTTTCCCACAGGACTTCCTCTTCTATTACGCCGCTCTTTGTCAGTTTAGAAAGGGCGGCGTCCTGATCCGTCCAGTCGCGCTTCCCTTTCCCTTCCACGGCTTTCCATCCCGGCACCTCTTTCCCGGCCAGGCATTCTTTAAGTGCATATTCCTGCAGGTCTTTTTGGTACTTCACTACATCCCGCATGGCCAGGAGGCGTTCCCCCACCTCCTCATTCGTGATCAGGGGCGGCATCTCGCCAAGCGTGAATGCCTGTTTCACGTTGTGGTCGGATCTGGCCCGGCACACTGCCCGCGCTCTACAGTATTTACAAGTTTTTACGCCCGGCGAATAGCCTGCGTTACCGGAAACTGCAAGTGTGGCGCGTTCTCTGACATGCTCCCCGAATTCCAGAATGTCATTTATACCGCACTCCCATTCTGATATCCCATCAGTAAGCCTTGGCTGCACGATTGCCAGGTGGACTTCTTTAATAGGATATAACAGCTTATAGACTTCATAGGCCCCCAGCGCATACAGCATCAGTTGCGGGTTATGTTCTGCTGACACACGTCCATCTGGGCTTTTCCCGTATTTAAAGTCTACGACAAATAGTTTTTCTCCCTGTACCATCGTGCAGTCCGCCGTACCGAAGCCTTCCGTCTCGTATCCTGGTGGCATATATTTCCCGTAGTCCCACTTGTGCTCCGCGTCCATCCTTGGCTGGCTCGTGAGTTTCATGGAAACGTCCCTGATATAGTCAACGTAAGTGTCTGTATGTACCAGCATTTCATCGTCCCATAACTCATTCTCTTTCATCTTCTTGACGGCATAGGTTATTTTCTTTTTGGATATGACAGCTGGGTAAAAATAATTTACCGCTTTCATTTCCGCCAGCTCATGTGCCAGTGTCCCCTCCGCGGCTGCATTCGATGAGGTATCAGGAAAATCCTTCTCCAGGAGGATGCTCCCCGGGCATTCCAGCCACCGGTGAGCTCCCGACGCGCTGAACAGGGCATGTTCTCTTTCTGCGTGTCCTCCCATTATATCTGAGCCCCCAATCCTCTCAGTGCTGTCGCAAAGTTACCATATTGACCTTCCGGCAGCTGAGGAAGTGACTCAACGCCAAACTGGGCTATCAGCTGTAACAGCTGAGCCTGCATTCCCTTGTCCATTAACTGCATCGCCGCATTTGATAGGTCATCCAGTTTATATGCTGGTGCTGTTGTTGGGACCGTTGGCTGCGGTGCCTGCGGCGTTGGCTGCGGTGCCTGCGGCGTTGGCTGCGGCGCTGGAGCCTGAGGCTGCACTGCGGCTTGTGGCTGCACTGCGGCTTGTGGCTGTGATGCAGCTTGACCTGTGTTTGCTGCCGGGAAATGCGCGGCAATCTGCTGTCCGTAAGCAACAGGCCGCTCCGGCTGTGTCGCAGGCTTTTCCGCCTCTGTTTTTGATTCCACCTTACCCCTAAAGTTTCCTATTATAATGCTGGAAAACTCCACCATCTCGTCAATACTTTCAAAATTTACTGTAATATGCATACTTATTTCCCTCCTAATTTTTTAAGCCCCGCCTGGGCTACTTTTAATAATTCATCAGCTGTCAATGTGATCCCTTTTGTCGGGATCTTATGGTCTTCCGACCATCCCCGGATATCATATTTCGGCCTCCGGTCATTCCAGCTGACATAATTCAGCTCTTTACGGAATCCCGTGCTGTCCCTCTCTGACAGAACCGCAATTGATTCCTCTATTTCAAACTTACTGCCCATCTATTGATCCTCCTTTTTAATCTTTACAACATATACGTCTTTCCCGTCCCGGAATACGTCGACTTTTTCCTGCAGCTTATTCTTGTTCCTGTAGCTGCGTACTGAGATGATTTTCTTTTTGGCTTCCTCTTCAGTGTCATATTCGATTCGCATATTCTTCATCTTTGCGGTGGTAAGGAACGCTTCTATCGCGATCACTTCATCACTCTTCTTTTTACGCCGATTTTCCGGGAGTGGAACGTCATAGCTTATATTCATGTCTTCTCCTTCCGTGCAGTAGGGGACATAATTAAGATTGTCCCCTGTTATAGTGTCCATCAGCATCAGGTCATCCGTCCCTGGTACAATGCCGTCAAGGCTGACCGTCTGGATCCTCCGGCCCTGCTTGCCCCGTTCGCTCCAAACTGCGGAGCGCATGTCATTAAACGCAATTGCCGCAAACTCCCATTGGTGCAGTTCAGGGCGCAGGTGCCATTTCTTGACGGACAGCAAGTACCGGAATATGACCACGTCGTACCATTCGTTTTTCGGCAGCCCACGGCAGCGCAGGAACTTATCTACTATATGGTGGTTGTCTGCCGCAAACTGCTGTTCCTCCGCCGTTAGGGGCGTGTACTGCGTCCTTGCGTGCATCGGTGCCTCCCTTTTTTATGGTCTGAAAAAGCTAGTTCTCGCCTATAATTTTCTTTGCGAGTTTGAGTGCCGCTTCCCAGGGGTCGCACTTTTCTATTTCAGAATCATCCATTCTTGCCAACTCAAATAGACCTGCTATAAGATGGTCCGCTGTAACTGGATCAAACATATCGGATGCCGCCTTGTGCAACGATTTACACATCATAGATGCTTCACATAAAAGCTGAATTATATCCCCTCGAAGTTCGATTGTTGTGGCATTTACTTTAATCATTTACATTTCCTTCTTTCTACCTTATAATAAAGGTGATTATTTGTGTGAGTGCTTACCGCCCCGGCCAGGGCTTTTATGTAAGCGCTCTTTTTTATTTGATCCGATCCAAAATCTGAAACTTATACCCGATCCGCTCAATATCTTCTACAGATAAAATTTTGCCTTCTTCCGGGCGGCCATTGAGTTTTAAAACCAGTGCACGCTGGCCTACATCCTGAATGAACATCTGACGGTTCATCGGGATCTCTACACCGAGAAGTGTTGTCATGATCTCTGCTGATGAAGCGTGCCCTATTGCTGAGTTCAGATTGTCGCGGTGTTTTTTGACCAAGTTCCTTGCCTCGTTCAGCGTAATGTCCGTAAGGCTGTACTCCCCTGCTGTTGTCAAGATGCTTGTGTTTAAAAGTGCTAATTTTTTCATAATGATCTCCTTTTTATTTGAATTTAATTATGTAGTTGCTATCCCGATCAGGAACAATACTGCCAGTACCACTCCTACATAGCACCAGCCCCATAGCGATATTGATCTGATCGGTTTGAATTCGATGCACGGGTAGTCTCTGCTACGCTCCATGCAATTCCTGTAGTGGCTGCACTGCCGGCAGGATACCGGACGGTCACGCGTTCTGTGTCTCATCGCTTTGCACCTCCCCGTGCCGCAGATCAAATATCTGCTGCAGTTGATCCTCTGTGTAGGTTAATGCGTATTCCGTGCCTGCACAGGCCGTAACGCATGCAACCAGATGCCTCGTTACTGTGTCATCGTCTGCGCCTTCCCGGCGCCATTCCCGTACATTCTCCTTAATATATTGGTAGCGCTCCTTAAACTGTTTCTTCGTCATTGCCTGTCCTCCTCTATTCCGAGATGCTTATACAGCTTGCGTCGATAAATGACAAAGCTGTCGATCTCATTACCGGTTATTTCCTTGGGTATAACCTCCCCAAATTTCCAGATCCCGCGGCGGATGCGCCTTCTCACTGCTTCCGGGTTGCACCCCAGCAGTTTGGCTGCCTCGGGAACACCCATTGTTTCTTTTTGCATTTATGCATCATCCCTTATTTTTCTTTAACAATGGCATCAGCTCCCTGGACTTCAACCCAGCCATGTTCCTTTCTTGCTTCTGCTTCTGTCATCTTGATCAGGTTTTCAGTTATGGATTCTGATATAATCCGGTTTGCTTCCGCTTCTGCCTCAGCATTGGTTATTGTTACTGCTTTGTCGGCCTCGGCTTTGGCCTTATTTGCTTCTCCCTGTGCAATCGCTGTCTGCCTATCCAGATCGGCTTTCTCTGCATCCTGTTTGGCCTGTTCTTTTGCTTGTACCTTCTTTTGCAGCTCTTCGTCGAGCTGAACGTCGATAACTAAGGCCGACGAAATATTGATCCCATACTCTTCCTGAAGCCTTTCATTTAAATACTTCGTTATCTCCTGCCCGACTTCTGCCCGCTTTGTGCTGTAGATATCCATTACGCTAAACTGAGGAGTGACTTCTTTTATGTAGGCAAGTATGGAATTTTTCACCTTAGATTCCACGATCTGGTCTCCATCCATCCCATTAAAACGCTCATAAAGTCCGGTTACTCTCTCGGGGATGAAGTTATAATTAATCGTCATATTCATCTTCACCATTCCGCCATCTGCAGGAGCGTCCACATGAGTATCTTTATCGAGTTTCTTTTCGTTAAAGTCTGCAGCGTTATTACTTAAAACTAACTGCTGCTGTGCGATAGGGTAATCTTTAACCTTTGCAAACGGCCCGACAAAATGGAAGCCCGGGGAAAGCGTCTTGTCGCTTACGCCATCTTTCATTGTATACACAACCCCGACTTCTCCTTGATCTACCTTAGTGAGAGATGTGGCTACATAAGCGCCCCCTGCAATTACTGCAATTCCAATGATTACTGCTACGATTTTTGCTTTCATTCTTTTTCCTCCCGAATTTTCTTCTTGATCTTTTTATGAGTTTCCTCTTCTATATCAAAAACGCTTTCACGTCTTTTGATAGCCACGTATACCCTGCTCCACACCCACCAGATTGCTAAACCTATGACGGATAGCAGGAATACGGTAAGCAGAAATATTATGAACTTCGCCATCTATCCCACCTCCTATCCAACTTTCTTATCATCGGTATCCGGTATCCCTTCTGCTTCTTTCTTACGCATTAAAAGGGTATTCGCATCCCTCTGCAGCAGAAGGATGTCCGGAAGGTCAATCTGCTTTACAATAGATACTATCTTGTCGATTTCCTGCTGCTTTTCTTTTTCGATATCAAACATGTTCTCACCTCACTTTTATTTACTAACTTGCGTATTCAATGGCCTCCTTTTATAATGTACGTACAGGCGCTGGCACGTCGAGTACGAAAGAAAGGAGAACTTTTATGAAAGACTTCAATGATTTTATTTCTCAAATTACTCAGGATGACTATAAAGCCATGTGTGATGACATAATTAATAACCGAGAACCTTGCTCCGTTACATATGCTATTCCTGAGATAAGTTTTAAAATGTCCCTAAAGCTTTTAGAAAAATATCACGCGTGGCTAAATGAGTAATGGAGATTTTCCAGTCTTATTTATCTCCTTATTAATCTCCTCCACGACTTCAGATGTAATACTGGACTCCATGCTACTCCGAATAGCTTGGAGTTCTTTTCTTATTAGCAATAACTCCTGATAAATCTTTTTCAGCATCCTTCCCACCTCCTCCATTCTTCTGTTTTCAATGTGCCTGCCTCCTTTCTTGTTCCCCATGAGACTATTATAGTTCTCATCGGGTCGCTTGTCAATATCTTTTTTGTTGACTTTGAGAACATTTAGTGATATCATCAGTTTAAAGGTAGGTGAAAATAATGAATGAACGAATCAAGTTTATAAGAGAACATTTTGAACTTACGCAAGAAGAATTCGGAAAAAGAATAGGTTCTGCAAGAAACACTATTGCTAATTATGAAAATGGAAATAGAAACCCGTCAAATTCTGTACTGAAGTCTATATGTAGAGAATTTGGGGTGAATGAGGATTGGTTGCGAACCGGTGAAGGGGAAATGTTCGAACAGTTGACAGATCAGCAAAAATTAATGAAGTATACAGCGATGATACTAAAAGGTGAAGACTCCGTTGTAGTTTCCGCCATCCAAGCGCTGATCGTTACTTATGAGCAGCTGGATCCTGCGAGCAAGGCTACATTGGAAAAGATTGCTTTACAATATATAGAGAATCTAAAAAAGAGCCAGTTTCCTGGCTCCCTTTAGATGAATTATGGAGAAAGATAATTTATCACGAATATAAGTATCTCAGAAACTTTTTCAGGAGTGTCTTTCTTCAATAATTCAACGATGGTTTCAATGTCTTTTTGTTTTTTAGATTCTTTGTTATCCATGTACCGCCCTCCATGCACCACTGGGAAACGCACGTCCGAAATTCCTTGTCTTTATGATACTATATATGATATAGAAAGACAAGAACATGCGTTCGAATATTTTGTTTATAACTATGTGGAAAATATGTGGATATCTCCCGTTCTATTAAGTAAACACGGGGATAGCGGGATTCTTATGGAAACTTATATAATCGTCCAGGATCCTGGACACTTTTTACAGATCGGATTCATAAAGGTCCTCAAAGCGCACTTTGAGCCCCTTGGCTATAGCTTCCAAAGTGTCCATTGTCGGGGAATAGGCTCCGGTCATGATATTATGTATAGTAGATTTTGATATTCCTGTCATATTGGATACTTGGCGGATAGATAATTGTTTTTCGTTCATTAATTTATCCAAAAGTATCTTCATGCTTTAATTTTATGACATAAATTGGCAATATGTTGCTGGTAATTATTGGTAATTTTCTGTGGTGTTTTCTTGGGCAAATGATGTAGGGGGGATCTATTATGAAATGTACAAAATGCGGCAACGAGCTGCGAAAACTCGAAAATAAAGAGGGTTATTACATCTGTGATAGGTGTAACTTATATTTTAAAACCAGAAGTAAAAGTGAAAACACAGCGCCCCATAATACCAGTACGGAAAACAGGTATAGCTTCGTCAAAGATCCGCAGCCTGCTGCCAGCCAGCCAGGATCCATGGGGCACACACCAAACACAGCACCCACGGGAGGCCCCGCCAAAATACGGTGCCCTATGTGCGGTGGCACCAATGTAGATATATCTTTTGTGCAAACTGGAGCAAGTACAGTAACAAGGAATCCGGGAGCCCCTACTAAAGTAGGCAGAAAAGCAATGAAGGCATCAACGTTCGGGCTCTGGGGATTGACAGGAAAACGAACAGGTTATAGTTCAACCGCGTTTTACAATCAAAAAATGGCTCTCTGTAAAGATTGCGGACATTCTTGGGCATTCTTTACTGAGCGTGAAAAGAATAGAAATAAGTCTCTGGTTACGGGAATACTTATAACAGCGGTGTGTTTGTTCTTCTTTCTCACTTTTTGGTCTTGCGGATCGACCACAGATGAAAAAGACACACCCGCGCCTTCTTATCAAACCGAAACCAAGGCACCCGTTGATGAATCCCACCAGACAGAAAATCAGGCCCCAGTCGAAGAGTCCAATCTGGGTATCGATGATTTTGAATATGAGATAAGCGACGAGCGGCTCAAATTATTAGACTATAACGGGAGTAATGATTCCCTAACTATAGATTCAGAATATAAAATTCAAGACGTAAATTATAAAACAGATCTGACTGATTTTCAATTGGGTGGAGGAGTTAAAACATTAATTATATCAGAGGGAATTTCTGAGCTGGACGAAGCTATTTTTAATGGTTCTGATGCTGAGAAAATTTATCTCCCGTCAAGCCTCACAAGTATTACAGATCGAACATTATCATATTTGCATGATAGAACTATTGATCTTTACTATGGTGGCAATGAAGATCAATGGAATTCTATTTTCAAGCATTATGAAAATCCTGGTGTAGTAGATTCTTGGAAAGCTGAAAATTATGAGGAGGCTGGCTCTGCTCTTGCAGATAAGATTAACAAAATGGTTGGGGGAGATTATGACCCTTCTAGCTTCAATTTCCATTACAATAGTACTCCGGATGAACTGAATTAATAATTAATATAAAAAAAAACCGCCCCTGACGGCAATCAGGAACGGCTTAATATAGATGCTATACAGGCTGCAGAGCAACCGTATAATCACCACCCAAGATGATTATACCACAAAATCTCTGCACCTGCATAGGTGTATTTTTTATACCCATTTTTACAGAGAGGTGAGAGATATATGGCAAAAAAGAAAAGGAAAAAGCATCAGAAACTGCCGAACGGCTACGGCAGCATAAAGTATCTTGGGGACGGCCGGCGGAATCCTTATGCGGTTCATCCGCCCACAAAACAGTTTGACTTGGACGGAATACCGCAGACGCCCAAGGCCCTGTGTTATGTCGACGACTGGTACAAGGCCTTTACGGTATTGACATGGTATAGAAATGGAGAATACTACCCGGGCCGGGAAACTGAGTTATCGTCCGATCAGAAGGAATTGGAGAAGCAGGTTGCTGAAATTCTCTCCCAGTACACCCAAAAGGCCAAGGCAAACAAAGGCACCAAAACGTTCAGTGAGGTGTTCCACGAATATTACAAAGATAAATTCAAGCAAGAATACGGTCACAAAGGGAAAAAAACAAGCATGGAACGCAGCATGAGCGCTGCCTATAAAAATTGTGTTGCTCTCCATGATAAGCCATTTATCGAAATCACCCAAAAAGATATGCAAAAAGTCATTGATAACTGTGAGTTAAAACACGCATCGCTGGAGCTTATCCAGACTCTCTTTAGACAAATGTACCAGTATGCCGAGGCCAATAACCTATGCGATAAAAATTATGCTCAGTTTGTCCGAATCGATCAGGAGGACGACGACGAACACGGCGTACCATTTACTGATTCCGAACTAAAAATTTTGTGGGATAATAAAGATAATGAAACTGTAGAAATGATCCTGATTATGTGCTACTCTGGATATAGAATCGCAGCTTACAATAAGATGAAGGTGGATCTTAAAGAAAGGTATTTTCAGGGCGGGGTGAAAAACAAATATAGCCGGGAAAGAATTGTGCCTATACACAGCGGTATATACGGCCTTGTAAAGCGACGTATAAAGAGAGATGGAGCATTGATGAAAAACACAACTGATTTCAGGGAAGATATGTACGCAGTCCTGGAGATGCTAAAAATAGACAAGCACACGCCTCATGATTGCCGGCATACTTTCTCAAAATTGTGTGAGGATAATAAGGTTTCTGAAAATGACCGAAAGCGCATGCTGGGACATAGTTTTGGAAATGATCTTACAAATAAGGTCTATGGACACAGGTCACTGGAGGATTTGCGCGAAGAAATTGAAAAAATTAAAATATGTTACTAACCTGTTACTAACCGATCCGTTTTTATCAATTTTTATTAGTACTTATTTATACTCATTAGAACCGTCAAAAATGCCGTAAAATAAGGGGTTCACGGCACTTTCCCTTTTGCTTTCTGGGCTATAATAAAATTGCATTCTTTTAAATAAAGATTAACACGTCCGTAAATATTTGTTCATTGCAAATTTCTTTCATTTTGTTAGAAATCCGAACATGTGGTATTTTTTCTGTAAAGGGGTCTGACCCCTTTGCAATAAGGCCGCTCCTTTTGAATCCGTCGGATTTTCTCACCTGCACAGAATCTCCCGGATCGCTCTGTTTAAAGGCCAGTTGGAATAAGCGCTGACCTGCACCATAAACAAGAATACTGTCTGCCTCTTTCCATCCACGGCCATATACGCGCCTGCCCAGCCGTCCCAGCCGAATTCCCCCTGTTTTCCTCCAATGGGAGAAGCATTTTCATCCAGCAGCACCCGCATTAGATTGCCGTACCCGTATCCCTTCATATGTTCAAAATAAATGGATTCTGTCTGCGTTTCCCCCAGTTGATTCTGCATAAACTGTTCCACGGTTTCCGCTTTCAGGATCCGAACCCCGTCCAAAATCCCCTGATTTGCCAGCATCATACAAAACCGCGCACTGTCATCCGCCGTGGATAACAGCCCCGCCCCTGCAGATTCAAAAGCCGGCTGCTCCAGGCACTTTGTAAGTCCCAGGGTCCGTTCCTCTTCCACCGCCAGCTTCACGCCATTCTCCGTCTCTTCCTGCCGGTACAGCTGGGCAAGCCTGCCCCACTTTTCCCGCGGCACATAGAATCCGGTATCCGCCATACCCAGAGGCTCAAAAATCTCTTTTTTATAGAACGCTCCCAATGTCATCCCCGACACTACTTCTATGACAGCCCCCAGTACATCCGCACAAAGCCCGTACCGCCAAGCACTTCCCGGCACATTGGCCAAAGGTTTTTCCGCGATCTTTTTCACAACCTCCCTCGTACTATACCCCGCACCATCTCTGATATGCGCATGAATATCCTCAAACAGTCCCGTCATTTCCTGTCCGGCCGCATCCTCATCCGGATATACAATCCCAGCAGTCATATTCAAAAGCTGCCTCACCGTAATGGTATACGGAGTCTCATCCCCCAGAACATACATCCGTTCATATTCCGGCAAATACCTGCAGACCGGAGCATCCAGGTCCAGCAGCCCTCTCTCCGCCAGAATCATCACAGCCACAGCAGCCACAGGCTTGCTCATGGAATATAGCCGGAAAATCGTATCCCGCCTCACAGGCCGGGCCTCTTCCCTGTCAGCCATACCATAAGTATCCAAAAAAACTTCCCTCCCCTTCTCATAATAACCAATCAGAGCCCCCGCAAAATGCTCCTTCTTTATCTCCTCTTCCATCAGGCTGCGAAGCCTGTACCCGATTTCTTTTTCTTCTTTACAATCCATAAAAAACGCCTCCTTTTCCCCTAAACCTGTTGCGACAATGAATTTCCAAACACGCTTTAGCATAACGCCTTACCGCATTGCCGTAAAGTAAAAAATCCGCGCATAAAGTATAAAATACGGAAATAGTGAACGAACTTTGGGAATGAATGGATGGGGGCGCGAAGTAAAAGGTGAGGCGGGGAAGCTCCGGGGAGGGGGATGCCATTTCCAGATCCTGTCCGTTTGCTAAGAACCCGTTAGAGAAAAAACAGAAAACAGGGAGGGTGCTTGCCGCAGTTGGCCCGAATGCCGATGCATTCGCGCCGCCGGCGGCAACAGAATTTGTTTTGGAAAACAAATTCTGCCCTCCCTGTTTTCTGTTTTTTCTCTAACGGGTTCTAAAGCGCACTCTATGGACTTAGAAATGGCATCTCCCTCCCCGGAGCTTCCCCGCCTCACCTTTTACTTCGCTGGGCGCATCAAGTCGGTTGTGTTGATTCGCTTCCCGGAGGGATACCTAATACGGGGGCAGCGGATTTGGACTGGCTGCAGGTGACTGTATCCTATACTCCACATCCTATACTCCACATCCCATACGCCGCCGGTGCCTTCCAATCCGGTGTGGTTTTTATCTAGTGGCAGTAGGCAAACGGACCGCAGCGAAAAAGGGGCATGGAAGTTTCCCGCTGCGGCAGGAGACACGGCCCGGACAGGCGTCCTCCCCTCCTCTAAATCCCCGCCTCCGCTTTAATAATATCAACGTATCGTTTTGCTTTTTGGGGATCGTTATTTATTGTATATACGTCTCTTTGTGTGATTTCCAGTTTACATCCTTCGGATGCTTTCATCGTTTTCCGGATGCTTTCTCTTACTGCTTCCTCGTCCAGCACAGTTCCCACTCCAAGGTAGTTCGGGGACGGCTTCCTGTGGAAAATAGTTTTACTGCCTTTAAGCCGTTCTCCCATGTATTCTTCGTTACACCATGGTGAAATAGACACTTTTCTAAGATTCTCCAGTTTTGAGATGCAGTTTTCCCAGATCGGATCCACCGGTTCACAGCAACCATAGGACAGAAGGCCGTATTGTTCGGATATTTTCTTATAACAGGGGAAGATAAACTCTTCAAACATCTCCGGTGACAGACCTACTGTCTCCTGGGAATCCATGAATCCCCAGACATCCCGCGTTGTAAGCGGACGTATTTTTGCTTCTTCTTCCCCCGGCAGTTCACGGTTGTAGCACCAACTGCCCTGCCCCAGACTCTCGCCTCCGGTTGTCGGCAGAATCAGGCGCTTTTCTTCCAGCATCCGGTAGTAGGCAAGCGTATCGTCTGCAATACGGTTCATCATTTCTTTGAAAAGTTCCGGATAGTCATAGATATTGAACATCATATTTTCCATCTTCATAAAATGAACTATCATCTGTGTTGGCACGCTGTAGAGGCAGTCCATCTGCAACCTAACCGGCAGGATATCTCCAAACACTTCCTCCAGCGCCTGTTTTTTCAACATGGTCGACTCCATATCTACCCCGTAGTCTGTTTCCTGCAGTTTCTCGTAGTCATCTTCCAGATCTTCCACAACCGAAATGAATTCATGTCCGACAGAACCCACACTGTTGTGTTTTTTTATTGGAATATTGAATAAAGTAAAATGGGTATCGTATGGCATCGGATAATAATCCGGGGTTACACGATCGTCGTCAAACAGTTCCTGGTTCAAAAAATTGCAGTACAGTTTTGTCTCTACGTCTCTGGCAAATTCGCCCTTGCACTGCAGGCGCTGGGGAATGATTTCCTGCGCAAACGTCCACATCTCCAGATGAATCATAGGGCGTTTCCCCTGCAGTGAATTGTGATCCGTCCACTCCCTGATTCTATTTTTATTTTTTTCAGTCTGAGAGTATTCATACTGCTTTTTAGCCAGTTCTCTCAGAATTATTCGGTCGTTCTTATCAATCGCATATCTTTGCATACTACCTCTCCTTTTTTGTCCCGCCTGCCGGTATCCCGTACTGCGTAATGTTTTTACGGTTTTCTTTACCGTTTCATCTTACCCTGTTCCCTCGTTTCTGGCATTAGATTTCTTTGCCCATTTATATCAAAAAATTGCTCTGCATAATCTTGACAAGTTTTTACTCAGATCCTATAATTAGCAAAACAAATCCTCTATTGTTACATTGAGATTTAGCAGAATCCAGAAAGGCAGAGCATATGAGCCATTCATTTAATGAAGGGGTTTCCCCTAATTCCACAATTTATTTTCACACGACCATGAATTGTATTCCTGATTTTTTATATTACCCCCTATGTATCGGACATTTTTACTGCAGCGCCGGATATAAAGTTGACAGAACAAGTTATGACAGTTTTCTGCTTCTGTATACAAAGAGGGGGAAAGGTACCATTAACGCAGGCGGAATTACCAGAGAGCTGCATCCGGGCGAAGTATGTCTTCTGGACTGTTACTGCCCCCATCTATACCAGACATCCGAAGTGTGGGAACTGGAGTGGATTCATTTTGACGGCGGAAACAGCCGCGCTTTTTTTGACTATTTAAGAAACGATATGCCATTCTTCTATACACTTCTGGATAGTCCGGCCCAATTAGAAGCCATATGGAACCGTTTATATGAAACGCTTTTAAAAAAGAACAACATCAATGAGCTGCTGATCTCCCAGGACATCTCCCAGATACTCACTCTTCTCGGACTTTCAAAGGAACGCAGGGAAAAGCAGAAAACTGCATCTGATTTTATGGATATTTCATTGAAATACATTCACCGCCACCTGGACGAAGACATCTCGCTGAATGCACTTGCTGCCCGTGTTTCTCTGAGCCCATTCTATTTCACAAGGAAGTTTAAAGAAGAAACAGGATATACCCCTTACAGATATATCCTGATATCACGCATTAACCTTGCAAAATTTTACTTAAAAAGCAGCCGGGATACGGTAAAAAATATAGGATTCAGCTGCGGCTTTCACAGCGAACACAGCTTCTGTACTACCTTTAAAAAAGAGGTTGGCGTAACGCCGACTGAATACCGATACCGTTCAGAATAACTTAATCTTTGCCTTTTTCCCGTGGACTTACGGCAGAGAGCTTTCCGCCATAATACGGGACCAGTTCTCTGCAATTTCCATAATTCCTTCCACTGAAGGATGTACCAGATCCTCTGATATAAACTCTTCTCTGTTTAATAGTTCCAATCCGTCCGTAAAGATCAGCTTATTAGACGCATATTCCCTCACTATTTCCCTGTAAACTTTTATAAGTTTATTGTCAATATAATTGTTTCCAAAGATATTTGTACAGTATATTCTTCTTGAATCCGAAGCCAATACTTCGATGAATTTTTTTACTCTATCCTCAAAAAAATGTGTGGAAAACCTGCCGTCTGTCATGTTAATCCCCAGTTCTACAGAGGCAAAATCCCAGTCTTTTCTGCTGACAATGTACTCTGCCATCTCCTGTTCCAGAAATGCAGTTCCCGCAAATCCCAGATTCAGATAATCTGTCCCCAGCCTGCGGGCGATCTGAAAGGGATAGGAGCAGGGCGCAGACAATGCCAGGCTTCCATGGGTGATAGAAGAACCATAGGCAAGATATGTCCTTTGCGGCAGTTCCGATTTCTGCGGCGGCTGTATATCCCCAATTATTTCTTTAAAATAGCAGGTGCCGTATGGCAGTACGATCCTTACGATTTCGGGATGGAAGGGCAGCCTTTTTTTCTCTGTAAGTGTCTTCAGCAGCTCTATATTTTCAGCCTTTTTAATTTCAATTGCAGTACCTTCCTCTGTAAGTGCAGCGGATGACTTCTGCCATCCCCCCTGAAAGGAACCATAATAAATAAAAGCAGTCTGGGCCTCAATATCTTTCTCCGCGGACAGCGTTATTTTTACAGTATCACTTTGCATCCTGAATCTGATTTCCACTCCTGTGGTAAAACGGCAGGAGCCGTTTCGCGCCCCTTCATTTAGTTTTTCCGATACAAAAGAAGGAATACGCTGCATTGCATACCCCTTCCTGCACTCTATGATTTCCTCCACATTATGAAATTCCATATTTTTGAATATCATTGCTGCTGCCTCCTCTCCCATTGTGTTTTCACTTTAACACTGCCGTAGAAGGAAAGGAATTACAAGATCCGAACAAATTTTATAAATAATGCACATAAGCTTTGTACCCCGGTTGTACAGCAGTGCATTAATCTTTCAGTAATAAGTGCCTGATATCTGCGTCAGAGTTGTGCCTGCTTTCACGACGGATATCGCACTTTTACTTGCTTATGTTATTGTCACCGTCCTCTGTTTTTTTACCGTTATGTTTCTCGTCCATACTGCCGGAACGGAATCCTTCCAAATCCAGCGCAGCATACCGAAATCCAAGGGTTCTCATATACTCCGATATCTCTATATGGTGCTGCAGCGCCTGCCCCAGGGCCGCCTCATCCACCTCAATGCGGGCAACATCTTCATGAACCCGCAGGCGTACATTGTAAAATCCCATGGACCGGATGTACGCTTCCCCCAGTTCCGCTGCTTTCATTTTCTCCCTGTCCAGTCTGGTTCCATAGGGAAAACGTGTCGCCATGCATGGAGATGCCGGACGCTCTGCCACAGAGATTCCGTAAGCAGCTGCCAGTCTGCGTACTTCTTCTTTCGTCAGCCCCGCCTCTGCCAGCGGACTTTCTATACCTAATTCACGAATTGCCCGGATACCCGGGCGGTACATGCCAAGATCATCTGCATTCGTCCCCTCCATTATGCTTCCCACCCCCAGCCGGGAAACTTCTTCACGTATTTTGGTGAAGAGGAGTTTTTTACAGAGATAGCATCTGTTTTCGGGGTTATACTCTATTCCCGCTTCCTCAAGTTCATTTACATAAAGGACTATATGAAACGCACCAGTTTCTTTTGCCACTTTTTCAGCTATTATTAAATCATTTTGTGTGTGAAGTTCTGTTTGTACCGTTACTGCATAAATCTTATTTCCCTGCTTTTTGGCACACTCGCATGCAAGTTTCAGAAGCAGGCTGCTGTCCGCTCCGCCGGAAAATGCAACGGCAGCATCCTCTCCGCAGTATTTTTCCATTGCCGTAAACAGAACTTTTTTCCTTTTATCCAGCAACATGTTCTGCGCATCCTCATACATCTCCATCGCACTCCCTCACAATCAATCGGTAAACATCCTGCCATGAAAGTCCGCTTTTCCTGCTCAGCGCAGCCACGCTGTCATGTTCCGGGTATATCCTTTTTCCTGATGGAAGCTCACAAATCTTTACAGCTGCCCGCCCCAGAGAAGTCACCACCTCTTTTTGCTCTCGTTTCAGAATTGAGCGCTCCATCTTTATCCTCCGGATTCCAATGGTCGTTGTTTCCATAAACATAATCTCTTCCAGCTTTGTGATGTCTTCTTCTGCGCAGATAACATTAATCTGATACGCCGGACGGTTCTTTTTCATATAAATCGGAGTAAAATATACATCTTTTGCTCCCAGCTCCAGGAGTCTCTGCATTACAAAAGATAATGCCTCTCCCGTACAGTCATCTATACTACTTTCAAGTTTATATATACAATCTTTATGGTCCTGCTCCGCCTGAATCAACATCGCCCGCAGCAGACTTGGCCTTTCATATGTCCTTTTCCCAGCTCCCAGGCCGGTCTTCAGAATCGTAAACTTTTCCGGAAGCCGGTCTTTCGTTCTGACCGCTGCTGCAATGGCCGCGCCGGTGGGTGTCACAAATTCACCCTCCATATCATGAATACGAAGCGTCAGGGCATATTTTTCCGCAATGGCCGCAACAGCAGGAACCGGAACAGGTATCATACCGTGCTGACAGCGGACAAATCCGGTTCCTTCATTCAGGACCGGGACAATCACCTCTTTTATATCCAGATTATCCAGACATACCGCCGCTGCAACAATATCCACAATCGAATCCACGGCGCCAACTTCATGGAAATGCACCTGGTCAATAGAAACTCCATGAGCTTTTGCCTCAGCCTCTGCCAGAACCTCAAAAATACGGACGGCTGTGTTTCTGGCATAATCACTGAGGTCTGCCTGTTCTATAACCGCCATGATATCTGCCAGCCCCCGGTGTTCGTGTATATGCTGATGAGAGTGGTGTTGCACATGACTATGTTCGGTTCCATGCACATGATTCCCTGCATCCTTCCCGTGCAGATAGTTCATATCATGATCATGGTTCTCATGTTCTGCATCCAGATGAACTGAAAAGTCACATGCAGCCAGACCACTTTTCATAACCCGGCTGATTTCCACCCTATATCCGGGCAGCCGCAGACTGTTGAGCGCCTTTCTCAGTACTTCCTGGTCAGCGCCCAGATCAAGCATCGCTGCTGTAAACATGTCACCGCTTATTCCCGAGGCACATTCTAAATACAATTCCCTGCTCATTTTCTCTCCCCCAATCTGTTAATCTGTGTAGCGATATATCCCGCCCCATATCCATTATCAATGTTCACAACCGCAATTCCATTCGCACAAGAATTAATCATAGTAAGCAGAGCCGACAATCCATGAAAATTAGCTCCATAACCTACAGACGTGGGAACCGCTATCACCGGTTTATCCACAAGTCCTCCCATGACACTGGCCAGGGCCCCCTCCATTCCTGCCACGGCAATCACACAATTTGCACGCTGAATCACATCCAGACGGGACATCAGCCGGTGAATGCCGCTGACCCCCACATCATAGATACGTTCCACCCTGCTTCCAAAATACTCTGCGGTCTGTGCTGCCTCCTCAGCCACAGGAATATCTGCCGTACCTGCTGTACAGACAGCAATCCTGCCAACATGATCTTTTACTTTCTTCTCTATTTTCATAATCCGGGAGATCGGGTCATACTCAAGTTCGGGCAGTGTCTCCCGCAGCAACTCAAACTGTTCCGCTGAAGCTCTGGTGCCAAACACCTCCCCCTCTTCCTCATATAATTTCTGATAAATATGAAGCAGATGTTCCGTATCCTTACCACTGCAGAATATTACCTCTGGAAATCCTGAACGCAGCTTCCTGTGCGTATCCAGCTTAGCATATCCCAGTTCCTCAAAAGGCTCACGGCGAAAATACTGCTCGGCTTCCTCCACAGACACTTCCCCACTCTTCACTTTTTCCAACATTTCATGAGCATCCATCAACATCTCCTCCTTAAACCACCCGAGTCGTCCATCGGGTACAGTCCCAGACTTCCTGGACGATATCCTGGTAAAATTCGGGTTCGTGACAGATCAGCAGTATTGTTCCCCTATATTCTTTCAGCGCCTCTTTCAGGGCCTCCTTCGCCTCCGCATCCAGATGGTTGGTAGGCTCATCCAGCATCAGCACATTTGTCTCCCGGTTGATTAGTTTGCACAAACGCACCTTCGCCTGCTCCCCGCCACTCAATACCCGGACCTGGCTCTCTATATGCTTCGTAGTCAATCCACATTTTGCCAGCGCGGATCGCACCTCATACTGGGTAAATGAAGGAAATTCACTCCAGATTTCTTCAATACATGTTGTCTTGTTGTTTCCGTCTCCCTCTTGTTCAAAATATCCGACAGAAAGATTCTCGCCCAGCTCGCAGCCGCCTTTAAGCGGCTTTACAAGTCCCATGATGCTGCGGATGAGGGTGGTCTTTCCAATCCCATTGGCACCGGTCAGAGCAATCTTCTGCCCTCTTTCCAGAGAAATATCGAGTGGTTTTGACAGTGGTTCATCGTATCCGATTACAAAATCTCTTGTCTCAAATATATATTTTCCCGGCGTGCGCCCTTGTTTGAAGTGAAATTCCGGTTTCGGACGTTCTGCCGCCAACTCTATGACGTCCATTTTATCCAGCTTTTTCTGACGGGACATGGCCATATTTCTTGTAGAAACCCTAGCTTTGTTACGGGCAACAAAATCTTTCAGCTGGCTGATCTCCTGCTGCTGCCTCTTGTATGCCGCCTCAAGCTGGGACTTTTTCACCTCATAAATCCTCTGGAAATCTTCGTAATTCCCCACATAGCGGTCCAGGCTCTGATTCTCCATATGGTAAATAATATTGACAACCTCATCCAGAAAAGGAATATCATGTGAGATCAAAATAAATGCATTCTCATATTCTGTCAAATACCGTTTCAGCCAGTTAATATGTTCCTCATCCAGATAATTCGTCGGCTCATCGAGCAGCAGGATATCTGGTTTCTCAAGCAGGAGTTTACCCAGCAGAATCCTTGTCCTCTGTCCGCCGCTGAGATCCGTCACATCCCGGTCAAGGCCCAAGTCCAGCAGTCCCAGAGCGCGTGCCACTTCCTCAACTTTGGCATCAATGACATAAAAATCGTGCAGAGTCAGTGTATCCTGAATCGTCCCCAGTTCCTCCATCAAACTCTCCATCTCATCCGCATCTACCTCTCCAAGACTTTCGCAGATACGGTTCATCTTCTCCTCCAACTCAAAGAGATAAGAAAATGCTGATTTCAGGACATCCCGCACCGTCATCCCCTTTTCCAGAACCGTATGCTGATCCAGATAGCCAACACGGATATCCTTTGCCCACTCAACCTTGCCTTCATCCGGCTGTAGTTTTCCAATTACAATATTTAAAAATGTAGACTTTCCTTCCCCGTTGGCACCTATCAGGCCAATATGCTCCCCCCGAAGCAACCGGAAAGAAACATCCTGAAAAATAGCACGGTCTCCAAATCCATGGGAGAGGTGTTCAACATTTAAGATACTCATACAAAATCTCCTTTACATTCTCTATTTCATGTACTCCTCAGACACCCCGCTACCTTGCGGGCTTAGCAAAACGCTCATAATACCTGCTGGACTCTTCCCTGTTTAATGAGAAGCCCCTGATTAACTTATCCATGATTATTTCTTTGCTGTATCCTTCTTCTATATAATCCTGTACCAATACTTTGATTCCTTTCTCTAGTCCCTCTTCGAGTCCTTTCTCGATTCCCTCTTCTACGCCATCCTGGTATAAATCTTCCAACGCTTTACACATATTAACGTTCCCTCCTTCTTCCGTCTTTACCGTTTTCAAATGTTGTGTCGATCCCAGCATTACACAAACGGCATTATATGAGTCCTGATCAACCTGCACAAAATATGCCCTGTTATTCTGCACATAGCGTTTCAATTCTTCTTTGTTTTTTCTACATTTTAACATGCCGAATATCATCTGTAAATCTGTTTGAAAACACTCCAGGTTTTCCAGCTTTTTCGGGTCTATCAGGTTGATCCTGTAATTGGGTACGTACTTCGTCAGCAGCTTATACTCTTTTCGGTCTAATCCCAATAATCCATGCAAATCCGTACTCCCATCCCATTCTTCCTCACCATAGTAAAAAACAATATTCAGAACCGGCGATAAAAAATCTGTCCTCTTCATACCGGAAAGAAATTCTGCCGGTACTTTCATATCTTTCTTTTCCCTATGACTTTTCCGCAATTCATTGATCTGATCTGCATAACTTAAGGCATCATACAGCATTTCCCGTACAGGCATGGCATAATGTATCTCCCCTTGGTTCTCACATGCCAGTACTACAATCCGTGTGCCGTCATCCATTCTCATCATAATATCACGGTATCTTTGCACCGTGATCTCCTTGCCATCTGCCTTCTTAAGCACCAATCCCTGTTCCCCATCTTCAACCGCCATATTTTCTGCCGTAAAAACCTGCTCTCCCTGATAAAGAGAGCCATTTAACAAATCCGCAAAACGCCTTTTATCTGAAAGCCAGCGCTTCATATATACGTTACTCTTCCCCATATTCAATTTCTCCTTGTCAGACTTTTTTAATGCAAACCATCGTTTCGATCGACAAGTATTACACTTCCAATACGCATCACCTTTCTTCAATTTTAAGTTCTATTTTTCAAACATTGAATAATCCGGCGAATCTGCCTGAAAGAATGAGATAGACAATCTCATATATCATTGAATATAAAGAATGTTTGAAATGCCCCACAGACTATTCTTTGGGTACATTCACTCTACCATAATTCCCTTTCTGTTACAAATAAAATATCTATAAATTTACCAGCGCCCATTTCTATAATCAAATTTCACCCCACATCTAATCCGGAAATTAGTGGCACAGGCAGAACCGCAGCATAGCCAAAATAAGGCACCCTAAAGCATTTCCTAACCCATTCCCTACAGAAGGATCCGCAGCCAAACCACAAAACAAGGTACAACTTTCTCTTTCATAGTACCGTTTCCATACTGTATCACCAAACAAATCAATACGCTGCCCCCTAAAAGTATCCTCCCAAGTTGCCACCCTATCCAACCGATTGGATGCACCCAGCGAAAGGAAGGGATAGCCGCAAGCCGCCCAAGTGCACATATGCCGCCTCGAAACGCTAAAGTGAACCTTAGAAATTCTTGGAGGCCGGCAGCCGGGAAAGTGGGGTGATTTTGTGATCACCGAATCACAAAATCGGCTGACCCAGCGCGAGAAATCATCAGGATTTCTCGTGATGTGTCAGCCGTACCCCAATTTCCCGGCTGCCGGCTTCCTAGAATTTCTTAGGTTGGCGTCCGCATTTCGAGGCGGCATATGTGCACTTGGGCGGCTTGCGGCTATCCCTTCCTTTCGCGGACGCTCTTCCCAATCCTACGTATCCAAAACCTTCCCCCTGAAAACCCGCACCGATACCAAATAAACCAGTGTAAATATAACCAGTATAGAAACCGCGCTGTAAATATTCACACGGAACAAATCTTCTTTCATTACATTTCCCAGCGCACGAATTGCAAACCAGGAGGATACTGCCATGAGCACAAACGGACAATAGTAAGTAAACCGTATCTCATTTTTCATGGACTTATACAGAGTGTCACCGGGGATTCCCAGTTTTCGCAGAATCCTGTACCTGTCACGGTCCTCATAGGCATCATTGTTCAGCTTGATGAAGATAATACTGCCTCCTGCCAGGATCAGCGTCACAAACATAAAGATACATAGGGAATACAAAACCCGTATCCAAGTTTCTTTCTCACTATCGGCTCCCGAAAAGTTAACTCCCACCTGCATCTGCCCGTTTTCATCCGTTTTGGAAAGGCTCCTCAGATAAGTCCTGGATGCGTCTGCATTCGACGGATCTTCAATTTTGAAGTTATACATGTGCAGCAGGATCCCCTTAGGCTCCAGTTCTTTATAAACCTCATCGTTGAGCACATAAATACTCATCTGCTCCTGCATGGCGCCCAAATATGGGGTATCGTCTTCCTTAATAATATGATAAGAATTGTCTCCGATCTGGACGTCCTGTTGCTCCTGCCCTGCAAAGCTCATGAGAATGATGTGCGAAAGTTTAATTGTCTCATCCTGTTTCAATTCCGTATAATCAAAAGGCATGCCCGCCTCTTCCGCAATCGTTTTCATTTGAGAGAAAGGGATGATTGCATAAGTAGAATTCACATATTTCGTATGGAACATACTCGGGTCAAGAAGCAGGTAAGATGCCTCCGCTTTATATTCCACTTTATTCTCCTTCGATATTCCCTCTTCCATCTCTTCCATATCCATCTCATGTGAGCTTACGACCTGATATGTGAAGGTCTCTTGAAAATGCACCATCTTATCATAACGCTGCTTCAGGGCGATCGCTGTACCCAGCACCGTTACGGAACAGATCATCAGAATCGTAACCATGGCATAAGTGCGGTAATTTCTCCGGATTCTGAAGGACAAATTATTCACCCAAAGGCTGCGCTGCTTTTGATACAAAAATTTCTTGTTTTTCGTCAGCTTTCTGATAAAGAAAGGAATTGCACCGCCAAACAACAGATATATTCCTGCAATTACCAGTATTACAGCAAGCAGTGCATACGACAGAGTATCCAGATTCCCGGTTTTTATTGCACACATATAACCTGCACCCAGTACCGCCAATCCCGCTGCAGATTTCAGGGCGGCCATCCATCCTTTTTCCGGCTTCATTTCTTCCTGCTTTGCACCGGAAAGCATACTCAGTACGCTGCTCCTTGATATTGATACATATCCTTTCAGTATCATCATGCCAAATATGATAAAGAATACAGCTGATGTGATAAGAACCGGTTTTATCGTAAATGAAAACCGGACATCTACGCTAATCTCCGACAGTTTCATCAGCAGCATTTGAAATAATTTAGAAAATACAGTCCCGGCCAGCAGACCCGCCAGCAGGGAAAATATACCGATAAAAAATGCCTCAAGCGCGTACATTTTCCCAATGCGCACATTATCCAGCCCCATAAACGTATAGATTCCGATCTCTTTCTTCCTCTGGTTGAGAAATACATTTGTGGCATACCAGATGAAAAAGAACAAAAACACCCCAAATACTACGGATGCCGCATGTACGACCAGGTCAATGTAGTCTTTGTTCATACTGTTCAGGACGTCCATGGAGTCCGAATAGATAATATTTTGAAAATTAAAAAATATAAAAACTGAAAATGCAAGGGACATAATCAGCGCCGCATATTCCCTTACACTTCTCTTAAAGTTGGAAAATGCCAGTCTGCACAAACTCATCTACCGCTCACCTCCCATGGAAGCAAGCAGTTCCATAATCTCTTCATAAAAGACTTTTCTGTCCCCCATGCTGTTCAGCCGGCACTGTACCTGTCCGTCAGAAAGCATATAGACCTGCTTTGCGTAGCTTGCCGTGTAGGCGTCATGTGTCACCATCAGGATCGTTGCCCGCCCGGAGTCATTGGCCGCTTTCAGACTCTGCAGCAGATCCCGGCTGGATCTGGAGTCCAGCGCTCCGGTCGGCTCATCGGCAAAGATAATCTTTGGCTCCGTGATCAGGGCCCGGGCGCTTGCCCCTCTCTGTTTCTGCCCGCCGGAGAGCTGGTAAGGGTATTTTGACAGATGCTCCTCCAGCTGGAAAAGCCTTGCCATATTCATCACCCTTTTCTGCACCTCTTTGCTCTTTACTCCATTCAGAGACAACGGCAAAGCGATATTATCTTCCAACGTCATATTGTCCAGCAGATTATATTCCTGGAAAATGAAACCGATCTTATCCCTGCGTATAATGGACAGCCGTTTATTGTCCGCTTTTGTAACATCCTCCCCATCCAGAAATATCTGACCCCTGGTTGGTTTGTCCAGTGTGGAGAGCATATTCAGAAGAGTCGATTTCCCTGCGCCGCTCGGCCCCATGATGGCAACAAAGTCCTGCTCCTGAATGTCCAGATTGATTCCCTTCAAAACCTGGGATTCATAATCTTTTCTTCCGAAACTTTTTACTAGATTTCTAATTTCCATTATTTTTTTCATATCACGAATACCTCCTTTTATCACTAAAATTGTAACAAAAAGAGGGTTAAAAATCCTTTCATCCGGATAACAGTCCCCTCCTATATCTAACATTTCTGCAAGATTACCGGATTATTGCAATGCCATCTGCCAAAGCTGTGTTCATTCTTCTGCCGCTCTCTCTGCCTCTATGTTCATGTTAAAAAATGCTGTATTATTTGAAAAATGAAGTGTAAACCGGGTGCCCTTCTCCGGCCTGGAATATACCTGCAGCCGGATCCCGAGATGTTCGGCTGTCTCCTTCACGAAGTAAAGCCCCATACCTGTAGAGCGATAATCACCGTTTCTCAGATTGCTTCCAATATAACCTCTGTCGAAAATGTATGGAATCTCACCTTCTGCGATTCCGATCCCGTTGTCCTTCACTGTAAGCTCTACTTCGTCGGCTGAAATACATCTTGCCTCAAAGGTGAGCGCCGGCTGTTTTGTTCTATATTTAACCGCATTTCCGATGAGCTGATCCAGCATATAGACAAGCCACCTCCGGTCACTGTAAACCACGGCACCTTCAAGTTTCTTTTCAATCTGAAAATGCTCCCGGATCAGGAAATATGACTGATTCTTCAGAGCCTCATTGACCGCTTCCTCCAGACAAACCCTCTCATAGCGTACATCATTTTCCATATTTTTCAGTTTGCTGCTCATCATCATGGTGTTTAAAAGCTGCTGGATCCGCTCCAGACATCCCTGCATCTCCTCTTGCAGTTCACTGTCGGGGTTCCTCTCATTCATCAGTCCCAACGCGGAGAGCGGCAGCTTAACTTCGTGCGCCCATCTTGTAATGTAGTCGGTCAGCCCCTCCCGTTCCTCCTGCAGCGCGCTGATATCTTCCGCATTTTCTTTTTCCATCCTGCACAGCACTTCTGTAACCCTGCCGCCGAGCAGACGGCTGGCTTCTTCCCTGTTCTTATGTATTTCATCGTCCAGAATGCAGGATATCTGCTTCCATTTTCTGTAATCAAGTGCTAGGTAAAAAAGCCCTGCGGCCAGGAGGATTCCATCCAGATACAGCAAATCCCCGAAATTTACGCTGCGGGCGCACAGCACCCCAAAATACAGATTGATGGCGGCCAGGACTGCCGCCCCCGCCAGAATGCCCCGTCTCTTCTCTTTGAGATAATTTTTCATTCTATATAATACCCCATACCTTTTTTCGTTACAATAATGTCGCTTCCCCCCGTCACTTCGTTCAGCTTTGCACGGAGCCGCGAAACAAGAACGCTCAGCGAAGCATCCGTCACAAACTCGTCCGTATTCCAAAGCTGCTGCATCAGCTTCTCCCTGCTGACCACGCTCCCTTTTTTGGAGAGCAGCGCCGCCATGATCTTACTCTCCGACTTTGTCAGATCCACATTCATTCCGTTGCATACAAACTGCCCGCTCTCATAATACATCCCGCCGTTCAGATAGGTTCTCTCATTGGTCGTATACTCATAGGCCCGGCGCAGCATGGCCCGGATCTTCAGCAGGAGCAGCTCCGGGTCGAATGGCTTTTCCACATAATCGTCCCCGCCTGCTGCCATGGCCATCACCTTATCCGCATTCTGGTCTCTGCTTGAAAGATACAGAAGCGGTACATTAGAAATCTGGCGTATCTTTTCACACCAGTAGAACCCGTCGAAGCTTGGCAGGTTAATATCCATCAGAATCAAATCCGGCTGTCTACTGATGTATTCATTCGTAATATCATCGAACTGTTTCGCATAAACAGCTTCAAATCCCCACCTTTCACACAACAGCACCAGTTCCTTTGCCAGCGTCATATCATCTTCAACAATCAGAATTTTCATTTTTACCACTCCCTAATGTACACTTTGCGTACATTGTATCATACTTTCTGTCCGCAGCAGTCTTCTATAACAAAAATGTTAGAAATATACCGCCTCGGATTTTATGAAAATTCCTGCTCATAGGAAGCCTGCTCAGAGATGAGGTGAAAGATCTGCCTTTTCCCTTTCCACAGTTGATATTCCATACTGCAGGACGGACTCTCTTTTATAATCCGGTCCATGCGCCCCTCATAAGGGGCCTTTAGCCCATGAGACTTTTCCCCTAGTTTCCTGATTTTCAGCAGGAGCTTTCCCTGTCTCAAAGTCACGGCCCCCTCGCGGGATTCCGTGATCCGTGCCCCAAAATAAGTGCCCATGCGGTATTCCCTGCCCTGGTAATGAACCGCAGCAATACAGCCTTTGAAGTGCATTCCCAGGAATGGTATATCTGCAACAGATGCCATAATACTGTTCATTTCTTTCTGAAAGCGTTCCTTCGTTTTCTTCTCGAATGCATACTGACGCTTCCCTGTCCCATGGCGTTTCTTCTTTTTTGTATGTTGTATTTCCCCGAATCCGCACTGGGTCCAGAGATATGTTTCGGGAAAAGATTTTCCCCTGTCCGTTTCTATATAACCTCTTCCCCCGGTAAAATCCATCCTTTTCCCGTTGACCCTCAGGGAACCTTTCAGATTATGCGCCATACTTAACACTCCGTGGCTGCACTGCATAAATGGGCAGAACCGGAACGGCCCCATAATATCTCCCCTGATTTTATGGAAACCCGAGTAGGCTATTTTCCCCTCTACAGTAAGTTCATCCGTGTGTATACTGATTAAGATGCCTTTTTCACTAAATAAATTCTCTCCGATTCTTACCTGAAATTTATCGTCGTGAATCTGGCACATTTCGATCGGATACGTAAAATTCCATGCACCATGATCCATGACCACCTGGATGGAAGCCGTCCAGTTTCCTTCTTTATCTGCGTGTACAGCCGGTATAAATGCAATGGTTTTCCCTTTATTTTGGTGCTTCAGATACCATCCCTCAAAATAGGGCCCTTTTTTACCTGTCCCATGAAAATACTTTTCCTTCATCTAGTTCTCCTTTCTGATATGACATTCCAGGTCATTCTGTGCCGGACCGTCCAGCCGTTTCCCCCGATAATCAAACCGTGATCCATGGCAAGGGCAGTCCCAGCTTTTTTCATCGGGATTCCAGGCGAGCTGGCAGCCCAGATGGGGACATCTTGTAGAAATTGCAAAGAGTTTTCCCGTTTCTTCTCTGTACACTCCGTATTTATTTCCGTCATGCTCTACGATCCCGCCATGCCCCGGCCTCAGATCCTCAAGCTTCTCCTTTGGTATTGCAGCCAGCTGTTTCATAAGGCCGGAAACTGCATAGCCGCCTTCTTTTAGTAAGGTGCCCACAGAAGACTGCAGGTGGAAGCGTCTGGGGGTGAATACGTCCGCATACTGGTTTTGCCGTCCGCAGATCAGGTCGGTCAGGATCATGGCGGATACCATGGAGCTGGTCATCCCCCATTTGCCAAATCCTGTAGCCACATACCAGTCCGGCTGGCTTTTACTGTACTTTCCGATATAAGGGATCCCATCCAGTGTCATGCAGTCCTGTGCAGACCAGCGGGCTGTTTCTTTACATTCCGGCCATAAGGCCTCCGCCCTGCTGCTTAGATATTCATAAGAATTCCCGGCTGTATTTTTGCCGGTGCGGTGCCCCCCGCCCCCAATCAGCAGGTTTTCTCCTGCGCTTCTGAAAGATAATCCGTCCTCATCTATCCCGTAATACATCCCCTCCAACGAAGCGGCCTTTTTCACCGCCAGCACATAACTTCGTTCCTGATGCATACGCATAAAATAATATCCCGGACTGTTAAGAAAAGGATAGTGGCAGGCAAACACGACCCGCTGCGCATGTACGGTTCCATGCGCTGTCACGACTGTATGATCCTCTGCATGAGTTACTTTTGTATGCTCAAATATAGTCAGTTCCTCCGCCAGCATATACAAAAACCGCAGAGGATGAAACCGTCCCTGCCCCTCAAGTTTCAAGGCCAGTTTTACCTGAAACGGAAGTTCCGTCTTCTCTGTCAGCTGCATCCCCATCCCGATCCGTTTTGCCGCCTCATGTTCCCGCCGCAGCGCGCCCGTATCCTGCATGGTATACAAATAAGCAGGACACGGGTTCCATCCAATGTCCCCCTGATACTTTTCCGCCAAAATTCGGTATCGTTCAACCGCTTCCTGATTCGCAGCGGCATACAGCCCCGCCTTCTCCATCCCCTCGTTCTGCAGCAGCCTGTCGTATATCATCCCGTGCTGGGAAGTCACCTTAGCCGTGGTATTCTTCGTCTGCCCGCTCCCGATTCTGTCCGCCTCCAGAACCACGCACTTCATCCCCGCCTGCTCCAGAAAATGAGCCGTCAGAATCCCGGCCATCCCTCCGCCTATAATAACCGTATCCGTCTCAATATCGCCATGCAGCGGGGGATACTTTGCAGACGATGCAGAAATACTCCAAATTGATTTTTCAACCATACTATTCACCTCAATACATTCTTCTGAATAGGATGCGTCTTAGATGCGGGAATTATGCAAAAAATGGGAAAGAATTGGAGGGGAGGACATTATCGGGAAAAGCGGATGGGAACGGCAACTAAGATAGGACTGGCTGGAGGAGTACAATGTGCGAGCAGACGTTTTGATCCACTGCTCTCGCCGCTGCAGAACTCCCGCCCCCCGACAGGCGTCCCCTACCCGTCAATAAATTTAGCTTGTCTTTATTGCGGTAATGTGGTAAATTATAGAAGAAATTGTTTTTTTGCTCTATCTATTCAGTAATAACTTACTTGAAATCAGGTTAACACCAGGCTCACTTACATATGCCTGCTATTGTATGAGGAGTAAATCATGAAAATCTCTACTTTTACTAAGACACCGTCTTCCGGACGCTTTTTATGCAATCCTACCTGGTATATTGATGCCTGCGGGAAAAAGCTGCTGTTTGTTTCCTCAGGATCAACCTCTTTCCGCAGAGACATATCCCAGGCGGAAACGATTCTTAACGATATTGATATTATCATTCTTCCTGCCGGCTGCGTTGAGCCGGTCAGAGAGATCCAGTATTTTCTGTTTGCAAGCCCTCATGCAGAGTTCTATCTTCCCAAAGCTTCCTCGCAAAAATATTTTCTGGATATATTCCATAAATTAAATGGGTACTGCAAAACCGAGTACCAATATGGATTGCTTTCACGCATTCATTTTGTGAATGATCTCTGCAGTATTAATCAGAACCTTATGCTGTTTGGATCTGATCCTTATCCCGCTGATTCTATTGAACACAAGCAGAGCCTCCTGATTCAGGAAGACAGCTGCGCCGTGCTGTTTGCGAATACTGGTGCGGGAACGCCTGCCCTGGAGGCCGCCTTTTCCCGTGCCCGAGACCTGACCTGCTTGAAAATCAAACGTGTTATCATGGCTGCCGGAGAATACGATACGCCAGATAAGGAAAATCACAGCGAAAAAGGGGCATAAAGTGTAGACACGCTCTGGACGAACCTTGAAATTCCAGGCAGGCTCTGTGGCTACTTCAGCTGCTCAATGCGGCCGCCTTTAATTGCGGCGATATTTTCTGCAATCTTCTCTTGTGACCAGTCCCACCACTGTAAACTGAGCAATGAGGAGATTGTGTCTTCAGAAAACCTCTTTTTAATCGCTTTTGCGGGCACTCCGCCGACAATCGTATATGGCGGAACGTCTCTTGTCACAACGGCCCTGGCGCCGATTATGGCACCATCCCCTATTGTTACCCCGGACAGTATAACAGCCTCATATCCAATCCAGACATCATTACCGATTATGATATCACCTTTATTGTCCCAGGAGTCTGCCACATCATTTCTGTCAAGTCCCCATTCCTCAAAAAACAGTGGAAACGGATAAGTTGACAGTGATTCCATTGCATGGTTCGCGCTGTTAAAAAGAAACTTTGCTCCACAGGCAATAGAACAAAACTTTCCGATGTTCAGGCGGTCTCTATTGACCGGATAGTGATATAAAACGTTATTTTTTTCAAACTCCCGGGGAGCTTTCACAAAATCATTATACATCGTATAATCGCCAACCTTAATATTCGGATTGGTAATTGCATTTTTCAGATAGATCGTCTGATTATCTCCTGTCCGCGGGTATATTTTTTCTGGTGCTGCCATTTGAATTCCTCCTGTCCGCTAGTACATCTCTAATTCCTATCTGCAGACGCCGTTTTGTCATATCCGCTGTTAACGACGACTGCTTATTATTATAGTAGCTTTCAGGATCAATATTCTCAATATAACAGATGCTACAGAAGTATTTAGTATACACCGGCTTTTCTGCCCGATGTCTGTTTACTAATTTGAGAATATTCTGAAAACGGAGGTCAAAAGGGTCTGACCCCTTTATAATACCGGCACCCAGTATTCGATCCGGCTTTTTCCGTCCTTATCTGCTTTTTCTCCGTATTTTGCAAAATCATACCGTGCATGGTCATTCAGCTGACTGGTCGATTGGGGAAACCACTCTTTATAGACGTAATCAGCAACCGGCTGCAGACTGTCTTCGCATTTAGCCGTGAAACTGAAGACAATATACTTGCATGCCGGCAGCTCTTTTGCCTCCATACCTGCAGGAATATTCTCTATATGATCAACTTCTGCAGCCGCCAGATAATCAAACGCCGGCTGTTTTTCATTTTCTAAATCCCATTTTGTATAGTCATTAAGCCCAATCAGAAAATCCATGTCATTCCTGTTTGAAATCAATTGCTTTTTAGCATGTAGTTTTCGCCAGCACTTTCCAATAGCCAAAAAACCAAAACGTGTGTTTTTCTTGAAACCTACTAATTTAATTCTGCCGCATTCTGCAGTTCTGATATCCATCATCATATCTCCTCTTAACCCTGACTGTCCGTCAGCCGTAAACTTTAACTGGTACGGATAAAATTCCCGCTTTTTACGAAACGCCTGCGGGCTGCATTTGAACAGAGACTTGAAGCCGGCCGTAAAAGACTGCTGTGTCTCATATCCAGCACAAAAAGCAATTTCCATGATCGGTTTGTCCGTGAAGATCAGTGATCTTGCCGCTTCGGTTAAACGCCTTCTCTGGATATAATGATGCAGCGTAAAGCCTACAATACTCACAAACATTCTGCTCAAATGGTATTTTGAATAATGCATCTTCCCAGAAATACTATCCAGGTTCAACGTTTCGTCCAGATGCTCCTCAATGTAATCTACCACTTCTTGAATTGTATCAATGTTATTTGTTTTCATTCTGACCTCCTGAACATATTGTACTGCTTTTTAGATCATCTATTTTCACATTTCTTGCTGTCATCACCCATTTAACATGAGATAAATAGTATAGCCCTTTCACCGCTTCCTGCCAGATATTAGCTTCTTGATATGAAGAATCTATACACTTATAATAATTACCATAACACAAAATGCTTCTAAACAAAAAGGCGGCGGCGTGGAGATTGCAGATCGGATGCTAAAAACCGAACTTGTATATCGTAAAATAAGTTACTGGCTCATAAGCTGAGATAAATTTTCGAGAGTGCTGCTCCACAAATGCAGGCGTAGCGGGCTACGCTGAGGCTTGGGGAGCAGTGCTATCGGAAATTCAGGTCGGCTTATGTGGCAGTTAATTATTTTACGATGTACTAGAAAAGAACAGGAAATAACAGCAAGTAAAATCAAGCAGTAATTCCTTTATTTTTTTATAATAACTATAGGGCGATTGAGATGAGGTGAACAATAATGTACGAATGGCAGAAACAAATACAAATCATCGTAGATGAAATTGACAACTGTATTAAAAATTATAATGATGAGGCGTTGACTCTATGCTGCCTTTCCCGCAGGCTGGGCTATTCCGAGTTTTATACAACCAGAAAGTTTAAAGAAATATCGGGCATGCAGTTTCGGGATTATCTGCGGAACAGAAAATTGGCCTTTGCATTAAAAGAGGTGCGTGACGGTGGAAAAAGCATTTTGGAAATTGCTTTTGATTATGGCTTTTCATCACATGAGGCCTTTACCAGGGCTTTCAAAAAAACATATGGCGTAACCCCAAGTGAGTACAGGAGGCATCCAAGACCTGTCGTTCTTCGTACAAAAATAAACCCTTTTGACCGTTACTTTTTTGGATATGGAGAGATAGGTATGATAAAAACTACAGATGACATTCACATTTATTTTGTAACCATCCCGGCACACAAGTTTTTGCACATTAAGAATTATGAGAGTAACGGGTATTGGGATTTTTGGGAAAAGCAAAGCCATATCCCGGGCCAGGACTGTGAAACAATCTGCGGCTTACTCGATAGTATTAAGGGCAAGTTGGATGACGACGGAGGGAGCGAAAGCAACAGCGGCAGCGGCCAGCTTATGGCATATATGAACGACCCGGACGGCCGGCTCTGCGATTGGGGAATCCCGCGTACAGAATGTTACGGCGCGCGTCTTCCTGTCGATTACAAAGGAGAAATCCCGCCGCAAATGCTTCTGGCTGACGTTCCCGAGGCCGAGTATCTTGTTTTTGAGCACGGGCCATTCAATTACGAGCAGGAAAACCGCAGCGTAGAGGATAAGGTTGAAAAAGCAATGGCATCTTTTGATTTCACAGGCACTGGTTACTGCTATGACACTACCCCCGGCAGAATCATTTACTTTTACTTTAATCCTGAACGGTTCTGGAAATATGTCAGACCGGTGCGGAGTATCTCAAACAAGAAGGTATATTGAAACAACATGTATTATACCACCTGATAACAGTGCAACAACAGCACCTATAATAGTTCCTGTCCCGGCACCTATAATATGGTGCCGCGGATTTCTATATTCTTTATCCATATCTTCTGTTCCAGGTATTCTTGTTTTTTTGCTATGGCAGAAAAGTCCAATATCTAAAATCAGCAAATCGTAAATATTTACAACTAAAAATAGTATGAACACGTGTATAAATGCAGATGTGAATGTTTTTGCACCGGAAAAATACGCAACTACTGCAAGTATAATGGCAATCAAAAATATAAAAATTATTTTTATTGATAAATGTCTTTTTTCTATTTTATCTATAATCCCCTTATATTGCGGCAGACTTTCTACCCGCATTCTGATTTCTTTTGGATAGGACATAATTTGGTTGACAGGGTTTTTGTAAAGTGGGGGAAGTATCATAAATGAAAAGATCCCACATGCGAAAATACATTCTATTACGAATAACATAGCAATCCTCCTTTTGTATGCTTTACAAAGATAAAGCAACATGACACACTTGTGCATTGGTCTGTAGTCTAGTATAATACGGTCAGATGATCCGGACAATATATCCGATAAAAGTGATACATATTTTTAAAAATGTGCCATGGGTGAAACAGGAGAAGAAACATATGTACTTTAAAGAAAATAACCAAACGAAAAGAAGGATTATAGAATCTTTATATGAGTTGTTAGACAAAAAAAACTACCATGATATCACAATAACCAGGATTGTCGATAAAGCAGAGTTAGGAAGGAGAACCTTTTACAGATACTTTAATTCTAAGGATGAAGTGATAGAATACTCAACGAATTTGCTGATGAATGAATTTGCTGATACTATTGTACTGAACCATGCCGAAACACAGGAAGGCTGCCCAAAACAAATGAGCAGAATTATCAATGATATTATAAAATAAACAGGAGGATTTCAGCATGTCAGGAGATACCATAAAAACTGATTTGAAACCGAAGACATTTTTAATAGAGCATATTCCTGCAATACTCCTTGGAGAACCATCGGATAAAATTTATCTTTTTGTCGATGGCCAGGGCGGCAATAAAGAAGAAGCCATTGGCTTTGCGCTAGGCGGCATCCCATTCAGATGTGGAATACGCCCACCGAAATCTTATATGCCGGACAAGATAACCTCGTACAGCGTAAAACCGTGGATATCTTTGTCAAAAAGTTCAGCGCGGGGCTGACCGTTATGGAAAATGGTGAACACTGGTTCCATACAGCCGAACAGCTGGAAATTATGAACAGTTGGGAAAACCAGGTGCTGGATATCACCTCCTCTATGTGGTAAACTTAGTAAAACTCCGATTATTATCCCAAAAGGAGACGGGTATGTACGAAAGAATGCTTAACAAACAAATTGAACCAACCGTAGATGAAATGAAAGATTACTGCGGGGAAAATGCAGAACTTTTTACACTGCTTAATGAATGGTTATCAAGCTCCTTCCAGACAGTACAAAAAGTCACATTTCCTTATGGTAATGCATATGGCTGGGGAATTGCCCATAGAATAAAGCAGAAACTCATTTGTAACATATTTGCTGAAAATAATTCTTTTACGGTTATGGTCAGATTGTCAGATCCCCAATTCGCATCCCTCTATGAGAATATGCTGCAGTATACACAGGAGTACATAGACAATAAGTATCCCTGCGGTGACGGCGGCTGGATACAATACCGCGTTACATGCCGCGGCCATTTTGATGATATACAGAAAATACTGTCTGTTAAATGTTCACATGAATGCTGTTAAATCAAAAAAAGAAAACCGCGCCTGTAGTTCACAATTTCGCTCTATCGTGATCTGCAGGCTGCGGTTTCAGTCATTTCTGGTAGATTATCTTTCTTATGGCATATACCGAAAGCGAAAAACGCAAGGCAAGTTCTTCTATAGACATGCCGCCGCGATATTGCTCAACAATAACCGCATTGCGTTTTGCAAGTTCTTTCCGATACCCGGACAACTCTCCCCACTTCTTATGCTGCTCGTCTTTTGCAGGAATATAAATATATCCTGCCTGCACATACTTCTGCAGTTCCTCGACTAAAGCATCCGGGAGAATTGTATTTGCATTCATATATTTCATACAGGCTCCCTCCTTGATCATGAAGTCCAAGCAGCAAAGCCAGCAGTATTAATTTAGCGACACGAAACTACTCTATGCAAATGTCGCTCCTGATTCTGGCTTTGCACAGAGTCCTGCATCATTTTTCCTATTCTTATTCTTACACACAATCATCACCACCTAAAGATAACACTATGCTGTCAGTATACCATTATTGTATTTGTTGTTCAATCCCCCTTAACTCTCTTAGCCAATGCGATCAGAAACATCCATAGGTTCAGCCTGACATATATAATATAGTATTTTATTTACATCCACAAATCATTATATTCAATCTATGGAGTAACCGTGTTTTCAGGGTGTGTTGACCTTCATTCTACATAGAATGGAGGTGATGTCTATGAAACATTTCGATTTTAAAGACCTTATGGCTTTTGGAATGTTTATTCTGGCGTTACTGACATTCATTTATTTGATTTGTCGCTAGCTTAACATAGAAAAACCACCCCTAAACTTGACCGGTAGCAGGGTGGTATTTCTACTTTCTATCAAAGGTCAACCCACCTTGTGGGCGGTTGCTCCTCTTATATTTGTACTATAACATATTGTAAGAGACATTTCAAGAATGTAAAACTTGATTTATAAGTCTTAGATTTTATGTTTTTTAATATAATGTGACACATGGTTTTTATAATGAATAAATGCCGGATAACAATTTTTCCATTCCTCATTCAGAGTCATTTTCCGCCGGGCCCCGCCCATGCACATGCAAAAGCCTCTCTGCATTCTCTATGCGCTCCTTGGAGGGCGCTTCCACCCCCTCCAAAGGATATATAAGCCCCAGTTCTTTCCATTTGAATACCCCCAGCGTATGGTAGGGAAGCACCTCAACCTTCTCCACATTCTCCAATGTCCCGATAAATGCATCCAGCTTATGAAGGTACTCATCATTATCACTTTTTCCCGGCACAAGCACATGCCTGATCCAGACCGGTTTCCCCATCTCTGAAAGACAGACCGCCAGGTCCAGAATATTCCGGTTCGTGCATCCGGTCAGAATCTCATGCTGCTGTTCATCAATGTGTTTGATATCCAGCAATACCAGATCGGTATACTTCATCAGTTCCTGAAATCTGCCGAAGAAAGGTTCTTCTCTGGTAAATGGATTTCCACTTGTGTCCAAAGTCGTATGGATCCCGGCTGCTTTTGCCTTTTGAAACAGTTCTGTCAGAAACTTGATCTGGAGAAGCGGCTCTCCGCCGCTTACGGTAATACCGCCCTTACTCCCCCAGTAGGAGCGGTATTTTAAAGCCTGCCCAAGCAGTTCGTCAGCGGTATACTGTGTCCCCGACTGCATGTTCCACGTATCCGGATTGTGGCAGAACTGGCAGCGCATAGCGCAGCCGCTCATAAAAATAATATATCTGACGCCGGGTCCGTCTACAGAACCAAAACTTTCAAGAGAATGGATATATCCTTTCAGATTGTTCTGCTCTGTCATCGTATTCACCTCAAAATAAAACTTTCTATATAATTTATAACTGAATTAATCCGTAAACAAACCAACCCGTAAAACGGTATGCCGTCAAGCCGGTGCAACCCATTTACATATTTGCGTGGCATGTTCTGGAGATTACGTCCATCTGCTGTTCACGTGTCAGGTCGATAAACTTAACCGCATATCCGGACACGCGGATTGTGAAGTTTGCATATTCCTCTTTTTCCGGATGTTCCATCGCATCGATCAGCTTTTCTCTGCCAAACACATTGACATTCAGGTGATGTGCCCCCTGTTCAAAATATCCGTCCAGCACACGGGTAAGATTCTCAATACGCTCCGCCTCGTCATTCCCCAGAGCTCCGGGATTGATTGTCTGCGTATTAGAGATTCCGTCCAGCGCCTCCTCATAAGGAAGTTTTGCAACGGAGTTCAGGGATGCCAGCAGACCGTTTTTCTCTGCGCCATAGGAAGGATTTGCGCCCGGTGCAAGCGGCTCTCCCGCCTTTCTTCCGTCAGGCATGGAGCCCGTCGCTTTTCCGTAAACCACATTGGATGTAATTGTGAGGATAGAGGTTGTCGGCTCCGAGTTTCTGTATGTATGGCATTTTTTCAGCTTGCCCATGAATGTCTTAAGCAGCCAGATCGCAATATCGTCCGCCCGGTCGTCGTCATTTCCGTATCTTGGGAAATCGCCCTCTGTCTCGTAATCCACAACCATTCCCGTCTCGTCACGGATGACTTTGACCTTCGCATATTTTATTGCGCTTAAGGAGTCAACTACATGTGAGAATCCTGCAATTCCTGTTGCAAATGTTCTTCTTACATCGGTATCAATCAGCGCCATCTCCGCCGCCTCATAATAATACTTATCGTGCATGTAATGGATCATATTCAGGGTGTCCACGTATAACTTTGACAGCCAGTCCATCATCTTGTCATACTTATCCAGGACATCCTCATACTCCAGATATTCTGTAGTAACCGGCTTGTATGCAGGAGCTACCTGTTCTCTGGTCTTTACGTCCACACCACCGTTGATTGCATACAGCAGGCATTTGGCAAGATTCGCGCGGGCGCCGAAAAACTGGATTTCTTTCCCTGTCTGAGTTGCCGATACACAGCAGCATATGGAATAATCATCTCCCCATACCGGGCGCATTACATCGTCGTTCTCATACTGGATGGAGCTTGTCTTGATAGAAATGTAAGATACATAGTTCTTAAACGCCTCCGGCAGACGGGAAGAATACAATACCGTCAGATTCGGCTCCGGCGACGGCCCCATGTTCTCCAGGGTGTGCAGGAAACGATAATCATTCCTGGTCACCATAGATCTGCCGTCCTGCCCCAGCCCTGCCACTTCCAGCGTTGCCCATACCGGGTCACCGGAGAACAGTTCATTATAAGAGGGAACCCTGGCAAACTTAACCATCCTGAACTTCATCACCATATGATCGATCAGTTCCTGTGCCTGTGCCTCTGTCAGAATGCCGTTTTCCATATCTCTCTGGATATAAATATCCAGGAAAGTAGAGATTCTCCCAACGCTCATCGCGGCGCCGTTCTGCGTCTTGATTGCCGCAAGATAGCCAAAGTACAGCCACTGCACTGCTTCCTTCGCATCCTTTGCCGGCTTGGATATGTCAAACCCATAGACAGCCGCCATCTCCTTCATGTCTTTGAGCGCCTTTAACTGATCCGCAACTTCTTCTCTCAGACGAAAATCGGTTCCCTTCATTCCGTGTCTCTCGGTTTCGTTAAAGTCCACCATTTTTTGTTCAATCAGGTGGTCAATTCCGTAAAGAGCTACACGGCGGTAATCGCCCACTATACGCCCTCTGCCATATGTATCCGGAAGTCCTGTGATGATCTTATTATGGCGCGCCTTTTTCATCTCCGGGGTATAGATATCAAAAATCCCCTGGTTATGTGTTTTATGGTATTTGGTGAAAATCTCATGCAGCTTCTCACTCGGCTGATACCCGTAAGTCGTACATGCCTGCTCCGCCATCTTGATACCGCCAAAAGGCATAAATGCTCTCTTAAGCGGCTTATCTGTCTGGAGTCCGACTACCGTCTCCAGTTCCTTCATCTCTTCATCAATGTATCCCGGGCCATAAGCCGTCAGGCCGGAAACAACCTCTGTCTCCATATCCAGTACGCCGCCCTTCGCCCGTTCCTCACGTTGCAGCTCCTGCAGCCTGCCCCAGAGTTTATTTGTTGCTTCTGTAGGTCCTTCCAGAAAGCTCTCATCGCCGTCATAAGGAGTATAATTGTTTTGAATAAAATCCCGGACATTGATGTCATCTCTCCACAGTCTTCCCTTAAATCCTTCCCACTGATCGTAATGAGCCATATTATAAAATCCTCCTTTGATGTATCAGGTTATCTTTTAGTTCCCGCCCAGTATATCATTTCGTTAAATAAAAGACAAGAGGATAAATGATAATAGTTTTCATTATAGGCCTTGTATCTAATTTTATACAATATATAGTGTTTTCTTCTCCGCTTATGTGTATCAGTAGTGCATGACAACAGGAGTCCCGTTCGATATCATGCTGTATAATGTCGCCGCGCCGTCCAACGGCATATTAATACATCCGTGGGAACCAATGCTCCAGTACAGATCTCCCCCGAAAGCGGGCTGCCATGTGGCATCATGGAATCCGACACCGCCGTAAGTCACCTGCATCCAGTAGTCCACCCATGTCCGGTACTCCGGCTCTCCCGTCTCAGGCACAATATTTCCCACAAGGGTAGTGCCTGGGATCATCATAAGGATGTCATATACCCCCGCCGGTGTGGAGTGTTCATAAGGCTTGCCGGTTACCACAGCCGTCTCAAAGGCCACATTCCCATCAACAATATACCACATATACTGCGCACTCAGATCCACCTCAATAAATGTTTTGCCCCAGTCCTGCTGCTCATGGCTTGCCGCCCGCTGCTCATATACCGGCTCTTTGGTTGCCTGCTCACCTGCTTTAATACTGGCGATCAGAGCATCCGCCTCAGCCGCCTCATTGATTGCCCAGCCGTAGGTGCCGCCGCTTACTTCCGTCGCTTTTCCCCAGGGCGTGGTCAGCGGACGAGTCCCATAAAGAGTTTCGTATTTTGCGGCAAATTGATTCATATACTCTCTGACCTTGTCTTCGTGGAAAGTAACATTCATGCTCTCATCCCAGGACAGCCAAGTAGAAATCAGCGCCTTGTCCACCACTTCTTTATGCGGCGCCATATCGTAAGTGATGCTTGTCCCGCAGTACTTGTTCAAGGTATCGCAGGCAGCCGCCACCTCTTTTGAATCCGCAGTATACTTCGGCTTCAGATAACAGTCTTCTTTCTCCAGGCTGAATTCCTCTTCCAGCCCCTGCACTGCCTGTATCAGCTTTTCCTTCATCGGCTCCTGATCGACTTTTGTCCCCAGCACCTCCGGCTTTACAACAAACTTATCCCCATCAAACTCCGGCTTAGCGCTCTCCGGATCGCTCTTTTCTTCATTCTGGAAACATTGCAGCGCCTGAATCTTTTCCTCCAGCTGTTTTTGGTCATAATCAAAACCCAGAGACAGCTTCACCTTATGATCCTTCCAAAACATCGAAGGCCAAAGAAACGCCCCCTGCTCCTTCAGCGCTTTATCCAGCTCTTTGCTCTTCTTATACTTCATTGATATCGATGATCCGCTGATCTCCTCACTGCCGCCTTCTATCGGAGTAACTTTCAGCGCATACCCATCAATCTGCCCTGCAAAATACCGCTCGGCCTCATCTGCCGTTTTCATGGAAAAATCCACACCATTGATCCTGGTATTATGAAAGAAATGATTCATGAAATAAATAGATATGCCACAGTAAATACAGATCAAAATGCCAGCTGCTATCCCCCCTGCCAGTAACACCTTCTTCTTGCCGCTCATCTTATGTGCCCTCCTCTATAGTAATACAGTATTATCATTACATTAAATAGACGGATTTTCAAGGCAAAAGGCTACAAATTTTCAGTATTTTTTCTAATTGCTTTAATATGTGAATCGTTTTAAAATAAAAATATGTGTGTAATTTATTTTAAACATCATAAAACCATTACTAAAACCGCACATATATTGCATAGTATGCGATGTATTATTATCAGAATAAATAACATTTGAAAGGTAGTATTTAAACATGAAAATTAGAAAGGCAAGGCTGGCAGATCTGGAAATTCTGCTGAAAATGTATGAAAGCGCAAGAATGTTTATGACAAGCCACGGAAATCCCACACAATGGGGCAGCACCTATCCGCCGAAAGCACTGCTGGCTCAGGATATTGAGGATGGAAACAGTTATGTCTGCGAAGAACACGGCAATATCATAGCTGCATTCTATTATAAGGAGGGCCGTGATGATACTTATACTAAAATATATAACGGTCAGTGGCTGGATGAATCCCCCTATGGGGTTGTACACAGGATTACCTCAGACGGCACCATCCGCGGAGCTGCATCCTTCTGCCTGAACTGGGCACTGGAGCAGTGCAGGAATCTCCGTATTGATACACACAGAGATAATGTGGTCATGCAGCATATGCTCGATAAAAATGGGTTTCAGTACTGCGGGATCATCTATCTGGAGGATGGAAGTGAGCGGCTGGGATATCAGAAACGAATGTAGGGGATGCCTGCCGTGGGACGGAGCGGGGACAGACGGACAGATATATGTTTCCGTCTGTCCCCGCTCCGTTCCACGGCAGGCTGGTTCATCCAAACGGTGGGGAAGACCTCCCACTCGGATGGTAACGTAAATTGTAACAGTTCAGGCTTGTCTGAATTGTTACCGTAAGAGGAATCTGGGTGTGAGAAAGTTTTGGTACGGGATTGACTTTATTGGAGAATCAGTGCATAATATGATTGTTAATAAAATAACATACTGATTGATTTAGGAGGAATTACAAATGGCAAATATTTTAATTAGTCCGGGCAAATACGTACAGGGTGCTAACGAGATGGCAAGGCTCTGTGATTATGCGAAGGTGTATGGGAAGAAGGCTTTGATTCTTATTACAGAATCTGGTTATAAGCGGATCGGCAATATTGTTGATGGAAGCTTTGCCGGTCAGGATTTTGAAATCGTATATGATTATTTTAATGGTGAATGCAGCAAGAATGAAATTAATCGTCTTACTGAGATTTTGAAGAAGGAAAACTGTGATCTTGTGATTGGGATCGGGGGCGGAAAGATTCTGGATACGGCTAAAGCAGTGGCTTATTATGGACATACGCCGGTTCTGGTGTGCCCTACCATTGCATCTACGGACGCTCCTTGCAGCGCTCTTTCTGTGATCTACACGGATGAAGGCGTATTTGAGGAGTATTTATTCCTTCCGGCTAATCCGAATATGGTCTTGATGGATACGGACATTATTTCAAAATCACCGGTACGTTTAACCGTATCCGGCATGGGGGATGCCCTTGCCACATATTTTGAGGCAAGAGCGGTACAGACAAAAGGCGCCGCTACCTGTGCAGGCGGAAAAGTGACCTCAGCAGCTATGGCCCTGGCAAAATTATGCTTTGATACATTAATGGAAGAAGGCGTAAAAGCAAAACTTGCACTGGAAGCAGGAGCATGCACCGCAGCTGTAGAAAAAGTAATAGAAGCCAACACCCTGCTGAGCGGAATCGGCTTTGAAAGCGGCGGACTCGCAGGAGCACATGCCATCCACAACGGCCTGACAGTTCTGGAAGACTGCCACCACATGTACCACGGCGAAAAAGTAGCATTCGGGACAATCACCCAGTTGGTACTCGAAAACATCCCCGCAGAAGAACTCCAGGAAATCATCGACTTCTGCATCGAACTGGGCCTGCCCGTAACATTAAAAGAACTGGGAATCAAAGAAGTAACCGAAGAAAAACTCATGGCCGTTGCCACCGCAGCATGCGCAGAAAATGACACCCTGCATAACCTGCCGTTCGAAGTCACCCCAGAAACCGTATGCGCAGCAATCAAAGCCGCCGATGCATACGGCAGATACTTCCTGGGAGAAGCTTAAGAAAAACGTTAGATTCAATAAGTACATCGCAAAATAAGTAACCCCCTCTAAGCCGGGGGAAGTTTTCGTGAGTGCAGCCAACACCATCCGCCTCCCCCGCCCGGATCCACACCCAAGATAGCCTTTCCTTCCGCCCGGATGCGTCCAGCCTGTCCTGAGAGGTTCACCTGCCGCAAAAAACTATCTCACCGCATCCCCTTATAGATTTTTTCCGATGTAATAGGCATTTCCCGCACTATCACTCCCACTGCATTCTGAACTGCGTTTGCGATTGCCGGGGGCGGCGTATTGATGACGATTTCTCCTATGGATTTTGCACCGAAGGGGCCTGTCGGCTCGTAACTGCTCTCAAACTCCACCCGGATCTCTCCTACATCCAGCCGGCTCGGGATTTTATACTGCATAAAAGAATTGCTGTAATTTTTTCCCTTTTCGCTGTATACGATATCCTCGTACAGGGCCATGCCTATCCCCTGGGCTATTCCGCCCTCCGCCTGGATTCTGGCCAGATTCGGATTGACTACGGTTCCACAATCTACGACTGCAGCATAATCAACCAGCTCCAGCTCTCCCGTCTCTTTATCGATCTCTACCTCTGCCATGCCCACCATAAACGGCGGTGGTGATACCGGTGAGGTAAATGCCTCGCTGGCATAGAGTGCTTCTTCATTGTTGCACATAACCCGATTGCCGATGTCAGCCCTTGATATGCTCCTTCCGGTTTTCAGATCCAGAACTCGTTCCCCATCAAATTCCACATCTTCCACAGAGCATCCAAGATATGACGCCCCTCTGACACAGATTTTCTCTCTAAGTGTCTCACAGGTCTTTACAACAGCCATACCTGTCACATAGGTGGTGCTGGACGCATAGGAACCGCAGTCATAAGGGGATACATCGGTATCTACTCCATGCACAATGATTTCTTCTATCTCACACTCCAGACATTCGGCTGCCATCTGGGCTAATATGGTGTCGCATCCGGTTCCCATGTCTGTCGCCCCGATCATAAGGCTGTAAAAGCCATCGTCATTCACCTTGATTCCCACCGATGCAGTGTCCACCGCTGAGATGCCGGATCCCTGCATAGCCATTGCAACTCCAACGCCCCGGACTTTCCCATTGCCCATATCACGGCATGGGTATTTGTGATCCCAGTCTATCATCTCCTTTGCCCGTTTCAGACAGCGGTCCAGTGCACAGCTATTGGCAGTCTCACCATAATATGCAGGCATTAGCTGCCCCTCTTTTACCATATTAAGTTCACGGATTTTGACCGGATCCATGCCCAGCTCTGCCGCAAGTTCATTGACAGCGGACTCAACTGCAAAAATCCCCTGAGTAGCGCCATATCCCCGGTAAGCCCCTGCGGACATGACATTCGTATAGACCACGTCATACACAAAACGAAAGGCCTCTGCCTTTCCATACAAAGGGATAGACTTATGGCCGGAAAGCCCCACCGTAGTCGGACCGTGCTCTCCAAAAGCACCTGTATTCGAGAGTGTGTAGACATCAATCCCTTTGATCATTCCATTCTTATCCGCCCCGACACGGACATGGACTTCCATCTCATGCCGTGGTGAGGATGCGATGAAAGACTCTTCTCTCGTATAAATAAGCTTAGCTGGTTTTCCGGTTTTCCAGGTCACCAGCGCCGGGTAGACCTCGGTCACCACCGTCTGCTTTGCCCCGAAGCCTCCGCCGATTCTCGGCTTAATGACACGTATTTTTGACTTCGGTACGTCCAGGGCCGTGGCCAGAATTCTACGCACATGAAATGGAACCTGGGTAGAAGAAAGAACATTAAGCCTGCCATAGGTATCCAGATACGTACAGGTTCTGAAAGTCTCCATCATTGCCTGCTGGTTTGCTTTCGTATGATAAGTTCTGTCAATTACATATTCACAGTCTGCCAGCACTGCCTCAATATCCCCCTGGAAATCTGCCTCATGGGCGCATAGATTTCTCTGATTGTCCGCCCCTACAGGACAGAGGCTCTTCCAATTCTCCTCTGGATGTACAAGGATGGGATTATCCTTTGCTTTTCTGAAATCAAGTACAGGTTCCAGCACTTCGTATTTCACCTTGATCAGTTTCATAGCTTTGCTGACTGCTTCTTTGGTTTTCCCGGCTATTATGGCGACCGCATCGCCCACGAACCGGACGCGCTGATCCAAAATCAACCTGTCATAAGGGCTTGGCTCCGGATAAGTCTGCCCCGCCATTGTAAAACGTTTATCCGGGCAGTCTTTGTAAGTCAGTATACACTCAATTCCCGGTACTGCCGCTGCCCGTGTCAGATTGATGTCCTTGATCAGTGCATGTGCATGGGGACTTCTCAACACCTTTACAATCAAACAGTCCCCAGGCGCCAGATCGTCCGTGTATACGCCTTTCCCGGTCACGAGTGCCTGTGAATCAACTTTTGGTACGGACTGGTTTACAACTCTCATAAGCGCACCTCCTCTTTTTTCCACTGTAAATACTTCTTTATGGCACGCAGCTGTCCCATATAACCGGTGCATCGGCACAGATTTCCTGACAGGTATTCTTTGATTTCTTCCGTGCCCGGATCTTCCAGTTCACGCACCATAGCAAGAACGTTCATAATAAACCCAGGTGAACAGAATCCGCACTGTTCAGCACCTTCATTGGCAAGAAATATTCCAAACTCCTCGGCTTCTTCTTTTACCCCTTCCAGTGTTGTCACTTCCTGTCCTTCGACACTTGCCGCCAGAATGGAGCAGGACAGGCGGGATTTTCCATCGATCCACACCGTACAGAGACCGCAGTTTGTTGTCTCACAGCCGCATTTGACACTGTGGCATCCAAGTTCTCTCAGCACATCCAGAAGAATGGTATCGCCTGCCGCTTCCACACATGCCTGTTTTCCGTTTAATATGAATTTTACTTCCATCTATCTGCCCTCCTGTGTACGGTCTGCCAAAATGGAACGCATGGCCCGCAGGATCAGGACTTCTGCCAGATGATGCCGGTATTCGGCGCTCCCGCGCATATTAGTTCCGTAAACAAAGCCCGCAGCAACCTCTTTTGCGCACTCGGCCAGTTTCTCTTCTGTAATATTGTCCGGGATTTCCCACTCTTTCTCCAGCACCGCCGCCTTCATTGGCCTGGCCCCCACTGAAAAATACCAGGTTTCTTTCCCATGCACCGGTCCGGTAACCACCGCACAGGAAAGCACGGGAAAGTCTGTTTTTGTCCTGCGGACAGAGGAATAGCGGAGCTTTCGGTCGCTCTTCCTTATGATAATAGAGACAAGGATATCCTTATCCCGCTTTTTATTTACAAATTCGGACAAACGGATCGTTCCCCCGTCATACAGCTCTACGAATGTATCCAGAGCCAGCAGGCAGGTCAGCACATCCGAAAAGCCGAATCTCCCATAAATACTTCCACCCACGGTTGCCTGATTCCGGAACTGTACTCCTACTATGTGGCGTACGGACTCAGCAACCGCATCTCCATACATATCCCTTAACCCCTCGTGAAGCTCCAGCTGCCGCAGGGTACACATGGCGCCAATACGGAATACATGGTCTGTCTCCTCAATCTGATCCAGCCCCAGGCCCGATATATCTATAATTGTCTGTACCTTTGCATTTCCCAGACGCATCCACATCATGCCGCCCATGATGCGCGCATTTCTGGCCTGGTTCAGCTCATAGGCCTCTTCCAGTGTTTTTGCTTTTACATAATGATTAATCGTAAGCAAAACCTTTCTCCTTTCAATCCCCGTTCTCTGCTCTGCGCGAAAAAAAGGTGCAAATGCTAGCTGTCATTTACACCTCGTACTTATCCATATTATCATATCACGCTGATTTTGTCAAAATATCTGTGCTATAGTCAACGGACTTTAGGATCGTTGACGGATGAGGACGCTTCATGACAGGGAGGCCGGGGAAGCCCCCCATTCCCCGGCTGGGAACTCATACCGAAACAGCGGATCTGGACTGGCTATGCGTATCTTACATCTTGCTTAACTGAATTTAACTATTCGACAAATTGAATTTTTTTATAATTTAACATCGAAAACAAAAACAACTTTTCAACAAGCTGCAAAATATCCGTACCTATATATAAACAATCAGCGCAGCCAGTCCACATCCGCAGCTCCGGTCCGGAATCCCAAACGAGTAATCCACTTACCGACAGGATGAACCTAGCTTACCAGGAGCCGTGACGGGCTGAGAAAAGCACCTGTCCTGTTGGAAATGCTATCAGCGAGTCTAGCAGCAGTTAGAGGGAATCCGCAAAATCAGCCTGAAAAAAGCTGCTTCCGAAGCAGCTTTTTAGAACACCTGAGCCGCTTAATCACCAGATTAAGCGGTGAATGTGTTCGGTTCAGGCTGATTTTGCGGATTCCCTCTTACTGTTGCTTGACGCAGCGGCTGCATTTCCAACAGGACAGGTGCTTTTCTCAGCCCGTCACGGCTCCTGGTAAGCGTCCCCCCTTTCTACACCTCCCCCCCATTACTCTCAATGACTCTTTTATACCACTTGAATGATTTTTTCTTTTTTCTTTCCAGTGTTCCGTTCCCCTTATTATCCTTATCCACATAGATAAATCCATACCGTTTTTTCATTTCCCCGGTTGTGAAGGATACGCAGTCTATACATCCCCATGGTGTGTAACCGATTAATTCCACGCCATCGAGGAGCACAGCTTTTTTCATTTCACTGATATGTTCTCTCAGATAGGATATTCTGTAATCATCATCTATCGTACCATCCGGGTTCACCTCATCTACGGCGCCAAAACCATTTTCTACTATGAATAATGGCTTTTGGTATCTCTCATAAAGCAGATTCAGAGCATACCGCAGGCCTACCGGATCAATCTGCCAGCCCCAGTCACTCTTTTTTACGAAGGGGTTGCTGACACTTCCCGGAAAGCCATCCAGCCCGTTTCCTTCTCTGACCACATCTGCTTTGACCACATTGGTCATATAATAGCTTAAGCCTACATAGTCAACCGTGCCTTCCTTTAGTACCACTGCATCTTCCGGATCCATTTTAATCGTAAAACCTTTTCTCTCCCATTCTCTGTAGATATAGGAAGGATATTCCCCGCGTACATGGACATCGCCAAACAGATAGCGGTCATGCATAGCCTCTACGGAGTACATCATATCGTCCGGGTGACAGGAATATGGGTAAATCGGTACACAGGCTATCATGCATCCGATCTGGAAATCCGGATTGATTTCATGTCCTTTCTTAACTACAAGTGCACTGGCCACCAGTTCGTGGTGCACCACCTGGTACATGCATTCCTCGGGATTCTCCTCTTTTGTGAATACCACGCCGGAGCATGTGTAACCGAAGAGAGGGTACTTATAATTCTTCTGGTTATTGATCTCGTTAAAAGTCATCCAGTATTTAACCTTATCTTTATACCGCTCCATAACAGTAACTGCATATTTTACAAAAAAATCTATGAGTTTACGATTTTTCCATCCCCCATACTTTTTTACGAGATGATACGGCATTTCAAAATGTGATAGGGTCACGACTGGCTCTATTTTGTTTTTCAGCAATTCATCAAAAAGGTCGTCATAGAATTGCAGTCCTGCCTCATTCGGAGTTTCTTCATTACCCAAAGGGAAAATCCTGGTCCAGGCTATTGATGTGCGGAAGCACTTGAATCCCATTTCGGCAAACAGTTTGATGTCTTCTTTATAGCGATGATAAAAGTCCACTGCCTCATGGTTAGGGTAGTAGCAGTCACGCTGGATACCGTCTGTGATTCTTCTGTCCACACCGTGCGCCCCTCCGGTCAGGACATCTACAATGCTGACTCCTTTACCGCCTTCATTCCATCCGCCCTCTACCTGGTGGGCGGCTACCGCGCCGCCCCAAAGAAAATTATCCGGCAATCTATCCATTTGTATGCTCCTTTCCTTCCACGTACATAACCGTTTCCATTACTTCTACATACTGATTTGTCCGGACATTCAGCTTCGCCACCTGTTCCATATCAGTTATGATATAGATTACGGTTGGATCGTAGCCCTCTTTTTGAATCAGCTCCGGATCGAAATCGATCAGAAGATCCCCTTTTTTCACTCTATCCCCCTGCTCCACATGGGCATGAAAACCTTTGCCCTCCAGCTGTACGGTGTCGATTCCGATGTGGATCAGGATTTCTCTGCCTTCCTCTGTAACAAGCCCCACGGCATGACCGGTCGGGAATACGGCTTCGGCAGTTCCGTCAAGAGGGGCATATATTTTTCCCTCCAAAGGTATGATACCAAGTCCGTCCCCCATTGCAGCGGAAGCAAATGCTTCGTCATTTACCTGTGAAAGCGGGATTGTTTTTCCCTTTACGGGGCTTCCCATCTCAATCCCGAAGCCCTGGATTCCGCTTTCTGTTAGTTTCGGAGCGCCGTCTTTCTCTTTCTGTTCCTCATTTGAGAAAGCAGTCAATTTTGTATCATTTGTTTCAATTGCAGCTTCATTTTCCGGAACATCCTCATCGAAACCAACGATGTAAGTCAGCACGATGGCCAGAACAAATGATACAATTATGGAAATAAGAAGTCCTGTAAACTGTGACATATGACCCGCTTTGAAATAGGCCGGCAGGGTTGCGATCCCCGGCATGTTGTATCCCCATGATACGGCATTGAAAGCCCCGGCGATACCGCCGCCGACTGCACCAGCCACGCATCCGCAGATCATTGGTTTCTTAAGCCGCAGGTTAACGCCGTAAATGGCAGGCTCCGTGATACCGAAAAGACCGGTAACTGCTGCTGAAAGTGATACCCCTTTCATGTCTTTGTCTTTTGTCTTTAGGAATACGCCCAGTGCGGCTCCTGCCTGGGAGAATACAGCTGAGGCCTGAAGCCCGGTAAATGTATCATATCCCAGGTTTGCATAGTTTCCGACAGTAACCGGCGTAATGCCCCAGTGTACACCGAAGATAACCAGAACTTCCCACAGACCGCCCACGATTACACCTGCCACAATCGGGCTCAAACCATAGAGGTAATTGTAAGCCCCTCCAATCGCGCCTCCAATCGTATTTCCGATAGGCCCGAATGCAAGCAGTGTCAGAGGTACCATAATCACGATCGTAAACATCGGCGAAAACAGGTTTCTCACTACAATCGGCAGGTATTTGTCAAAAAACTTCTGTACATAGGAGGCAATCCAAATGGAAAGAATGATCGGGATAACAGAAGATGTGTAGCTTAAAAGCTGCACCTTAATACCCAAGAAGTAAACATCCTGTCCGGCATTTACCATATTCATGTAGTCCGGGCTTACAAGCGCACAGGCTATTACGACCGCCACAAACGTGTTTACCCCGAATTTTTTTGATGCGGTAACTGCAATCAGGACCGGCAGGAAGGTAAATGCCGTCCAGGAAATGAAATTCAGGATCTGGTAGGTTCCCCCCGTTGTGTCAATGGCATTCAGCGCCACAAATATCCCCAGGATTCCCTGTAGAATACCGCATGCTGCAAGGGTGTACAAAAACGGTGCGAAGATACTGGATATGATGTCGATAATTCTGCTGAAAACTCCGCCCTTTTTCCCGGTATCTTTTGACTGTTTCTCATTGATAGATACCAGTTTCAGTACCTCTTCGTATGCATCTTTTACGTGGTTTCCGATGACCACCTGAAACTGGCCGCCCGCCCGTACCGTGGTTATTACCCCCGGAATCTTAGATACTTTTGCTGCATCCACAATTGTTTCATCTTTCAATATAAAACGGAGTCTTGTCGCACAGTGTGCAACATTTGTTATATTTCCGTCACCGCCAAGTTCCTGTACCAGTTCCCTGGCCGTTTTCCCATAATCAATAGCCATTTCAGCTACCCCTTTCTTCTCAATTTCGCACCGGCTGCTCTGTAATTTTCATTATACATAATTGCTTTCAAATTCATAGTATTTCACATTCTTTAGAAATTTATATGCCTGGAAGAAATTTGTTTCAGAGAAAAAACAAGGTGTTTCCTGCCGGCATGTATTAGAAATGCCAGGGCGCTTTCCTATTCAATATAATAAGAAGGCAGCTATGAAAGCCGCCTTCCTATTGTTTCTATCAAATACAGCACCGGAACCTGCGTAGTGATATTATATTCTTCTTTAATCTTGCGCTCGGACACATAATAAGCCAGGGGACAATCCGCCATTTTAGCCAGTGTGCACCCCGCCCCGTTTGTGATACTCACAAGCCTGCAGTGATGTTCCTTGAATCTGCCTGCCAGCTTCACAATCTCCTGGGTCTCCCCCGATTCGGACAAGGCAATCACCACAGTGTCCTTCAAGTCCTCCCGTACAGGATAATAGGGATCTTCAATATACTGGCTGTACTTTCCCAGATTCGAAAAATACCGGGCGCCGTATTTCCCCAATATACCGGATGTCCCGATCCCGATAAAAATCAGCTGCCCCGCATCCTGAATCACCTGAACCGCCCTGGAAATACGCTCCTCATATTCCGTAGATGTAACCATATGGAAAAAATGAATCACTTCATCAATATTATCATCAGAAGTCAGTTTTCTTTTGTTCTCTTTTTCTTTTTTGAGGAACATTTTAAACTGCACACGGAATTCCGAATAACCGTCGCATCCAGCTTTCTTGCAAAACCGTACCACCGTGGATGTCGAAACATGCACGGCCTGTGACAGCTCCCGGATCGTCATATACTGTACCTCTTCCTTGTGCTCCATGATGTAGCTGTAAACAAGCATTTCCAAATCATTCAACGATTGCAGAACCTCGTAACTAAACATGCTTCACCTCACTGATGTATCATGAATTTATTATATCAATGCAGTACCTGTGCGTCAATAACTTCAGCGCTGCTCAAAGGGGTCTGACCCCTTTGAACTACTCGTCACAATTTAGTGTCTTTTGTACGTATTTTCTTTCCATATCATGTCTTGTCTTCCGTGTTTCAACACTGTCAAATATGATGGAAAAATCGTAATCTTCCGGATACAACTGGTCTGCAGGAACGTGCAGCCGTATTCTTTTGTGGTTGATCCATATTTTTTTATCCGGCATCTGTACACGGAGTACTCCCTTTTCATTCGCAGTCTGGCAGACGATTCCTATTGTTTTATCCGGCATGACCATCACGCTGTCTCCCAGCTGGTATTTTGCTGCCTTCTCCTGCATTACAACTTTTTTCTTTTTCTGTATCTTTGGATAAGAATGTCTTTTTAGTTCCTGGTTGTCCGTCTCTGTCTGAAAGTCCTGCTCTGCCTCCTCTCCGTAGGCAGCTTTGGCTGCGGTTCGGAGCATATTACCCGGCATCCCCAGTTTACCTGCAATATAGAAAGCGCAGCTCTCTCCTGCTTTTCCGATGACCAGCTGATATAACGGACGCAGGCTCTCTTTGTCAAAGGTCATTCTCGCATTCACGATTCCCTCTTCCCGTTTGGCATACTCTTTTACCTCCGGATAATGTGTGGTGACCAGAAACAGCGCCCCGCTCTTTTTCAGTTCCTCCAGAATGGCGATGGCAATTCCCATCCCCTCTGCCGGATCTGTGCCGGAACCCAGTTCGTCCATGATAACCAGGCTTTCGCGGCTCACTGTTTTTAGTATATCCAATACATTTGTAATATGTGCGGAAAATGTGGACAGGTTCTCAGACAAATTCTGTCCATCCCCGATATCACATAACACCGCATTATTCATGCATATTTCTGCATGATCACATGCGACATGCATTCCGCACTGCGCCATCATGCAATTAAGCGCTACAGTCTTGATTGCCACTGTCTTTCCTCCGGTATTGGGGCCGGTAATAATAACACCGTTTATACCATTCCCTATTTCAAAGTTCAAAGGTACATTGACTTTTCTGTCCATCAGAGGATGTCTTGCGTCCTTCAGCTTGATATAGCGTTCCGTATTGATTTCCGGCTGGGTCCCACCGTTTTCCAGGCTCAGCTTTGCTTTTGCGAAAATAAAATCCAGCTTTTCAACTGTCCTGTTGTTTTTCTTTATAATCTCTTCCTTATCGGACAGCAGCCCCGACAATGTGTACAGAATCCTGATCACCTCATTTTCCTCGTCAATCCTGAGTTCCTGCAGTTCATCGTAGAGCGCGGCAACTGCAGCCGGTTCCACAAATAAGGTGCTTCCTGTAGCGGATTTGTCAATCACTGCACCTGCAATCTTAAATCGGTATTCTTTCTTGACCGGTATACACAGATGTCCGTTTTTTACTGTGCTGAAACTATCAGACATATAGGATTTGTTTGCCCGCAGTGCGGCTTCTGCCTTCTGGTGCATTTTATCGTCTGTCCTGTCAATTGTCTCCCTGAGCGACTTTAAAGCCTTAGAGGCATAGTCGTCTACTTCACCATTTCGTATCTTTTGATTCAATTCTTCACAGATCTCATCCAGTGAGTCCAGATTTTCTTCATAATAAGCCAGGCTCAGTTCATACTGCTTCCCTCTCTCAAGATAGGACTTCAGCCTTCTTACAGATGTAAGAGTCCCGGCAATACATTCCAGCTGTTCGGCGGTAAGGCACCCTCCTTTGCCAGCAAACTCGATCCATTCCCCGATTCCCTGCAGCGCCGTCATCGGCGGCGTCCCGCATTTTTCAATCATATCCCGGGCTTCTGTTGTCTCCTTTTGCCTGGCTCTGACATCAATTTCGGACAGATATGGTTTCAGATCCCTTGCCTGCTCTTTTGCCCCCTCCGTGCATGCCAGATCTGCCAGCTGTTCTTTTATTTTATCAAATTCTAGTATTTTTTCTGTATCTAACATATTGACCTCCTAAAAAATAACCGACCTGTTATTTTGTCCTGAATTTTAACCTTATTCCAACGTTTACATCGGAACCTCCCGGAGGGCCGCATAATACGGTACCCTGCGGGTATACTCATTTCAACAAAAAACGCCACGAAAAGTATCTGCCCATATACAGGCATACTACTTCCGTGGCGTAAAATATACTATAACAGAAAAAAACAGCATGACCATACAGCCATGCTCTTCAAATCTCATCTATCACAGATATCTATCCAAAGCGTATGTTCGCATTTTGTAAGGCAGATAAAAGGATACAGCTGTCCCATAAAAACGACAACGCTGCTTCCCCACAACTATTTAATTAGCCGTATTCTCCATTACTACCACACGTAACATACATTACCTCTCTCGAAAAATTTTCTTTATTATATCCCGGACTTGTGCAGATTGTCAACAGGAATTTTTTACTGATACCATATGTATCCTCTGCGACTTACATTTCACACCCCAGCCAACATCAAAATCGGGATTTAGTCGGCTAGCTTTAGCCTGGTCGACGGATGGGATCCCGGACCAGGGCAGCGGATGTGGATTGGCTATGCGTGTCTTTTCATCTTCAAGATGCGTATTGAATTATTTTGATACCGGAAGCGTATCCCCTTGCTTATGTACACCTAATGGGGACATAAAAGTCCCGCCAATTCTATATCCATACGCTGCCCCCGTTTGAGGCCCCTCCTTAGAAACGAGCTTTTTCCTACCGGTTGGATGCGCCAGCTCCATGAAGGGATAGCCGAAAACCTCCCGGAGAACATCCATGTCCTTTCAAAAACGCTCAAAGCGGGCCTTAGAAATTCTTGGTGGGAAACAGCCCTGAAAATGGAGAGATTTTTGGATTCCGAATCCAAAAATCAGCTGACCCAGCGCGAGAAATCATCGGATTTCTCGTGATGTGTCAGTGGTGCTCCATTTTCAGGGCTGTTTCCCGCCTAGAATTTCTTAGGTCCGCGGCCGCGTTTTTGAAAGGACATGGATGTTCTCCGGGAGGTTTTCGGCTATCCCTTTATGGNGGACCTTAGAAATTCTTGGTGGGAAACAGCCCTGAAAATGGAGAGATTTTTGGATTCCGAATCCAAAAATCAGCTGACCCAGCGCGAGAAATCATCGGATTTCTCGTGATGTGTCAGTGGTGCTCCATTTTCAGGGCTGTTTCCCGCCTAGAATTTCTTAGGTCCGCGGCCGCGTTTTTGAAAGGACATGGATGTTCTCCGGGAGGTTTTCGGCTATCCCTTTATGGAGCGTCCCCATCCGCGCCGAAACTAAAGCTCGTCGCTAAATCCCGATTTTCTTACGTTAATTTCTTCTACTATTTCATTATAACGCTTTTTGTTCAGCCTATAAAAAACCAGTACAATTCCTGTCACCACCCATAAAACACCTGGTATTGTAGTAAAAGAATGTTTCATAACAGCCAGCACCGCCGCATTCTGCTGTTGATTTGCCGCATATCCTGCTGCACCAAGAATGAGAGCCAGAAGAGAAGTCCCCAGCGCCATGCCGATTTTATTTCCCAGCGAAATAAACGCATACTGAAATCCGTCATTGCGAAGCCCGGTTTTCCATTCTCCGTATTCTACGCAGTCCGGTATAATTGCATAAATTGCCGTATTAAATCCGGAGAAGAAGAACTGTGTTAGCCCCGACACCCCATAAAACAGAATCGGCGAAGACTGAACACTGAAAAAGTATAAGCTTAGCATACTGATTCCTGTCAGTAAGGCAAAAATAGAAGCGGCCCGCCCTTTATTGTTCGTCCATTTGAACAACAGCGGAAAACATGCTGCCCCGATAATAGACGGAATGATAATACACATGGAATATGTTGTAAAAAACGCCTTATTGCCTTCTACGTATGTAAAATAATACAATGCATCCGCGTTTCTTCCATATAGTGTAAAGCCAAATAACATCTGCCCTATTAATGCGAGGATATAAGGCCTGTTTTGTGCAACAGCCTTCAGCTGCTTCATGATAGATACTTTCTGTTTTTCGGGAACTGCAACAACTTCCTTTGTTTTGGCAAAGCAAAAGATATGGCAGGCAGCAAATATACAGCCGTATATCACCGCTATCATCAGGTAACCCCGCTTATCGTCTCCCGCGCCCAGCCTGGTAATCAGCGGCACTGTGATAATATTTATGATACCGATAGCTATCATGGCCGCCACAGAGCGGGATGTATTGATCTTTGCCCTCTCCTCTATATTCTGTGTCATAGCCCCGCATAAGGTTCCATATGGAATATTTACACAGGTGTAGCCCAGGACAAGAATACAGTATGTCACCGCCATATACGTTATTTTTGCCGTGGAAGTCCAGTCCGGATGCGCCCAGAATGTCAGCATTAGTATCACTGCGGTGAGCGGCGCTGCAATCAGCAGCCATGGCCTGTAACGTCCCCAGCGTGACTTTGTCTTATCTGTCAGGCTCCCGATCATCGGATCATTGATCGCATCCCAAAAACGGGAAAACAACATAAGGCCTGCTACTGCGCTCATACTAATCCCAAAAACATCTGTATAAAATATCATCAAAAAGTTTCCTACAAACATCCAGCTGAAATTGCATCCCACATCGCCCATGCCATAGGCGATTTTACTAACAAACGGCACCTTAACATTTGTATCCCTTTTATCTGCTTTTACCGGAATCTCACAGACTGCGCTGCATTTTGTCTCCTTGCTGTGTATGACTGGCGAAACACCTGAACTTAGCTCTACGGCTCCCATTTTTTAATCCTCCTTATGAAAAAATACGTTTGGAATCTTCATAGGGGTCTGACCCCTTTTCCCTTATTCCTGCACGTTAATGATTACTTTCATGGTTGTCTCCCGATTATCCTCGATATACTGATACGCCTGCTTATAGTCCTGGAACGCAAATGTTTTTGAAATCAGCGGACGCAGATGTACCTTTCTCTCATTCACAAGGCGGATTGCTTCTATATAATCCTCATTACGGTACATCATTGTTGTATTAAGATCCAGTTCATGGTCATTGAGTACGGCCAGATCCACCTCTGCCATTCCTGCAAATACAGCAACCAGAATAATTGTGCTGCCCTTTCTTGCATGCTGAATTGCCTGACCTATTGTTATGTTGCTGCCTGCACAGTCGTAGATAACATCCGCCTTGTCAGGACCGAATACACGGATCATAGCTTCACCAAAATCTTCTTCCTTCGTGTCAGCCGTATGCTTAATCCCGCATTCTTTTGCTTTCTCCAGCCTCAAACCGCTGATGTCTGTTATCAATACGGATTCTGCACCCATACCAAGTGCTGTCTGGGCAACTAAATTGCCGATCGGGCCGGCTCCAAGAACTGCGATTTTCAATCCTTTCACATCGCCTGCCTGTCTTACGGCGTGTACGGCTACCGCCAAGGGTTCAATCATAGCGCCTTCCTCGTAACTCATAGCTTCCGGAAGCGGTGTGACTTTTTCTGCATCAACCGCAAAATACTCCGATGCCGTGCCCGTTGTCTGAAATCCCATGACCTTCAGTTCCTCGCAGAGATTATACTTTCCATGCCGGCACGGATAACACTCTCCGCACACCACCTGCGGCTGAATCGTTACCTTTTGTCCTATTGCTAATCCGTCCACGCCTTCCCCCAGCTTTACAACCTCCGCTGATACCTCATGTCCCTGGGTGACAGGATATGTAGTAAAGGGATGCTGTCCATGATATACATGAATATCCGAGCCGCAGATCCCTATATTCATGACCTTTACTAAAACCTGTTTCTCTCCCGGTTCAGGTACGGGTACCTCCCTGAACGTAATTTCCTTGGGCGCTGTCATAATCTGCTGAAGCATTGTGTTCTCTTTCCTCTTTAACATTATAATACCTCGCTTCCTTGTTTTAATCTTTTATTAAACGTTTTATTAAAGTAATTATATTATTCCTCCATTTATTTAAAAAGTCAATATTCTTTTTCATTTTTGGCAAAACATACAAAAACACATGTGTATATTTGGTTGAATTTACTTTGAGTTATGCATCATAATAGCAGTCATAAGATTCTGTGCTGTTTATCATCCCGCTGCATTTCTCCTTGTTCATCTTCTTAAAGAAAAACCACATCGAATTGGTTAAGGCATACTGCCTTCCAAAACGATGTGGTTTTTATAAATATCACCCACTATATTTCCTAAACACAGGTTAAGAATCCCTCCTCTTTTTCCCTAACCGCACATTTTCCATTTCATTGACCAATTCCTCTGACATGTGGTCGAATAAATAATTTCTTGCATTTTCCGGTTTGTTCAGGTACTCACTTCGAATCTCATTCTGCATAAGCTCTATTTCCTCTTTCAATCCGTCTGCAGACATCCGCTGCGCTCCCTGCCCAAGGATAATTACCTGCTCAAGGGCATCGGATGTAGCAACCGTAACATCATACCCCCGTCCTATGCGGCGTACCGTCTTTTCTATATACTGGTCCGCGGTCTCCGCCTCCTTGGTATAAACTACGTAAATGTTGTGGTATTTCAGAACCTCCCCCGGATTTCCCTCCACCTTGTAGGCGTCAAATACCAGAATCAGTGTACACTGTTTATATCCCTGATAATTGCACAGAATATCCATCAGCTTGTCCCTGGCGCTCTCTATGTTTACCTCCGCCAGGGCGCTTAAATCTTCCCATGCGAAAATAATGTTGTAGCCGTCAACTAGCAGAAAGGTCTCTCTGCTTTTCTTATTTTTCTGCCGTTCCTCCCATTTTCCGTCGGATGGCTTCTTTTCCGGCGCCTTAACGGTAACCGGCGCACTCTGTGCCCTTCTTTTTACCGGATCCGGAGTCCGCCTGTAGATCGCATCCAGTTCCGACTGTGTCAGCTCTATCCTGGAAGAAGAGCCGGAAGCCGGCGGTATATATACAAAAGAATCCTGTTCGGGAGCGTCTGTCTTCAGAGTGCTTTCCATATGCATATACTCCTCCACCTGATCCCATTTCACGACAAATCCGGCCCCATGGGCACAGAAAACCGATCCTGTCGGATTCTCCATATCGGCCTCGGAATCATAACAGGATGCGGATATAACCGCCTCCTGATCATGGCACGGCTCATATCCCCTCAGGCTGCAGAACATCCGGCCCTGCCCGCCCGTGTAGGAAATAAATTCCCGCTGATATCCCCGCATCGTCGCTACCGGAACGATTCCGGTAAGCACCGCGGTCCCCCCGTCCATCCCGGGGTGATCGAATCGGCCGTACATCTTTTGTATATCAGACATCGCGCGCCCGATATGGTCCGAAGGCATTTCCAAACGGAATTCATAATACGGTTCCAGCAAAATGCTTTTCGCTTTTTTTAGCCCCTGGCGCACCGCACGGTACGTGGCCTGTCTGAAATCCCCGCCTTCCGTATGTTTCAGATGTGCCCGCCCTGCTGTGAGCGTAATCTTCATATCCGTGACAGCCGCGCCGGTCAGAACTCCCTTATGCTCTTTTTCCTCCAAATGAGTTAAGATCAGCCGCTGCCAGTTTCTGTCCAGAACATCCTCACTGCAGGCAGACGTAAACTGAAGGCCTGATCCCCGTTCTCCCGGCTCCAAAAGCAGGTGCACTTCCGCATAATGCCGAAGCGGCTCAAAATGCCCGACACCCTCCACAGGTTCTTCAATCGTTTCTTTATAAACAATATTCCCTTCGCCAAATTCTACGCGGACCTTAAAGCGCTCCCATATCATACTTTTCAGCACCTCTGTCTGCACCTCTCCCATCAGCTGGGCATGGATCTCTCCGAGCTGCTCCTCCCACACGATATGAAGCTGAGGCTCCTCTTCCTCCAGCTGTTTAAGATTCAGCAGCATCTGATGCACATCGCAGTCCTCAGGAAGCTGAATCTGATAGGTCAGAACCGGTTCCAGTATGAACATGTCCAGCTCCTTCTCCGCGCCGAGTCCCTGTCCCGGATACGTACTGACGGGGCCTGTCACAGCACACACGCGGCCCGCTGCAGCCGACTGGACGGCCTCATACTTTGCACCCGAATAGATACGGATCTGGTTGATCTTCTCCTCCGTGCCAGGCAGTACATCCTTCACATGCAGAGTCCCTCCTGTCACCTTCAGATAGGTCAGCCGGTTTCCCTGTTCATCCCTCGCGATCTTATAAACCTTTGCCCCAAATTCATGGGAATAAGCAGGACTGGCCATGTACGTCCTGAGCCCCTCCATCAATTCTTCCACGCCTTCCAGTCTGAGTGCGGATCCAAAGTAACAAGGGAATACTTTTCTTTCACGGACCGCGCGTACCACTGAATCCAGCCCAAGCTTCCCGGTCTCCAGGTATTCCTCCAGCATGCCTTCTTCACACACTGCCAGATTCTCCAGGCAGCTGTCCTCTGCATTTTCGAGGTTAGATAATTCATGAAAGCACACGCACCCGTCACTCAGACGTTTCTTTAGTTCTTTTAGAATTAACTCTCGATCCGTTCCCTCCTGATCCATCTTGTTTATAAATAAAAATACCGGGATTTGATACTGTTTCAGAAGACGCCAGAGGGTAACTGTATGCCCCTGTACGCCGTCCGCTCCGCTGATCACAAGCACTGCAAAATCCATCACTTGCAGAGCGCGCTCCATTTCAGCCGAAAAATCCACATGGCCCGGTGTATCCAAAAGCGTAATCTCCATATCTTTCCACACAAATTCCGCCTGTTTTGAGAAGATGGTAATCCCCCTCGCACGCTCCAGCTCGAATGTGTCTAAAAAAGCGTCCTGATGATCCACCCGGCCCAGCTTCCGAATACTGCCTGCCGTATAGAGCATGCTTTCCGACAGCGTTGTTTTTCCTGCATCAACATGAGCAAGGATACCCAGGCAGATATGTTTATGGGGGTTATTCACTGATGTATTGCTCATCAAAAATACCTCTTTCTGTTCTATAATAATCAAACATTATCATAACACAGGAAGAGGTATAAGTCGATGCTCGTTTCTTTCTGCTTCTTTAATTAACGATTATATACCTTTTTCAATTTTCTCCTAATATACCCCAACGATTCTGCCGCGTTCTCTTCTATATCAGCATCATTCAGCCATTCAAATGAAAGATATCCGTCGTACCCAATTTCCTGCAAGGCGCTCAGAACGCCTTCCCAATCAATAATCCCTGACCCAACCGGCAGATTATAGCAGGCCAGTCCATCCCCGTCGCACGCCCGGAAGTGAGTCATTTTCCTCCCATATTTATGCACCGCCCATGGCAGGACCTCTCTCTGCAGAAATGCCTGTGCACTGTGAAAGCTTACACTTAACACATCACTTTCAACCCGTTTCAATAAGCGCAATATAGAGTCTGTGTGGGGAGCCATTGTATTATAAGTGTTCTCAATCCGGCAAGTCACGCCTTCCGATGCCGCTATTTCAGAAACTTTTTTCATATTCTCAACAAAATTTTCCCAGTACTTTTCCCATTTGAAATCCGCTGGAAAATAAAGTCTGAATTTTGCATCAAAACGCCAGCCGTCAACACACCTTGTCTCGCCGCCTGGCAATACCATATCCGGAGTGTTTAAATAAAAATATTCCGGCAAAGTTGCCGTCGTTTTTGCCCGAATATCGTTTTCCGGATACGGAACCGGGAAGTTGACTGCAGGAGCCCCCAGCTTTTTCGCCAGCCTGCATACTCTTCTGAAATTATAAAGGGCTTTTTCGCTATCTGCTTTCTCCAGACTTGCGAATCCTCCTGCCAGATTTTGAAAAATACAGATCTGTATCAAATCCAGTTTCAACTGCTTGAGCAGAAGTTTGATTTCCTCTGTCTTCGCCTCTGTCCAGTATGCTTCCAGCTCCTTTTCATCATCAACCATCAGCTCGATTCCTTCAAATCCAACATCAGCCGCCTTGCGAATTGCCTCTTCATATGGAGCATGATAACCGGGCTGCATGAATGTCCATACTGTGCATCCTATCTTAATAGCCATATATTCCTCCTCTTATAACAGTTCAGACAGACCTGAACCGTTACCTTTTCTTACTTTCCCCGAAACATTAAACTGCTGCGATTAATGTACGCAAATAATTTAAAGATTCTAGACAATGCTTATGCTTTTCTGAGTCATGCGCCCATTCAAGTGAAAGGTATCCTTCATAACCGATCTCCTTCAATGCCTTAATTACCATTTCCCAGTCTGTATTTCCATAACCTACCGGAAGGTTATAGGCTGCCAGCCCGTCACCGTCCCGCATATGGACATGGAATAGTTTCTTATCATACTTATAGATTGCCCACGGAAGGTTTTCTCTCTGTAAGTAAGCCCATACTGTATCCAGATTTGCGCCTAAGTTTTCTTCTCCTACTTCCTCACATAATCTTAAAATGGAATCTGTATGGGGTGTCATTGTATTCGCGTGATTTTCAATTGCAAGTTTAAACCCATAACTGCCTGCAATCTTTGTTACTGTCCTGACCGCATCCACATGGCTTTCCCAATACTTCTCCCATTCAAATGGTTTCGGAAACCGGTACTTTAACTTTGTCTGAAATACCTGCAATGCACGGATCCTCGGATCCACGCCCGGAACATTGATATAATAATATTCCGGCAGATAAGAATTGGGAGCAGTAATTGTATCCGGCCAGGGAGATACAAAATTAACAATATCACACCCTAAAGCAGCGCTGATTTCACACCCTGCCTTAAATGCATCAATCGATTTTTGTTTTCTGTCATTTTCCAGGCTGGCTAACCCATCCATTACATTTTGAAACATTGCAAACTGAGAGACTTCCAAACCGTAATAATCCAGCATACTTTTAATTTCTTTTCTCTTTTTTACGGTCCAATAGCATTCTACATCCTCAAAATCACGGAGTATTAATTCCACCCCGTCAAATCCCAGTTCCCCAATTGCCTTAATTGCGCCTTCATACGGCGGATTATGGGCTGGTTCCGTCCACGTCCATGCTGCACATCCTACCTTCATAGCCATAGTCTACATCCTCTCTTTTATTATTCTTTTACCGAGCCCGCCAGATTGTCCACAAAGTAATTTTGAACCGCTGTAAACAATATCACTGCAGGGATCGCTATCATTGTACATGTTGCCATCATACCGCCCCAGTCCGTACTCCGCATTCCTACGAAACTCTGCAGCCCTACCGGCAAAGTGTATTTTTCCGGAGCCGTTATCAGGTTTACAGCAAACATAAATTCCTGCCATGCCTGCACAAAAACATAGATAGCCGTACACACCAGGCCAGGAGCCCCCAGCGGCAGCAATATTTTATAAAATGCCTTAAAAGAGCCCGCTCCGTCTATACTGGCTGATTCAAACAATTCCATCGGTATTGCCTTAAAATACCCGGTAATTAAAATCAGTGCAATAGGAACCCCTGTTATAGCCGCAGTATACGTAAGGATTAATGATGTATAAGTATTCTGTATTCCCATAATCCGGTAGAGCGTCATCAAGGGAACCATCATAGTAATTGTCGGCAGTACCTGGAGCAAATACAGCAGATTATTTAATATTTTGGCTGGTGCAAACTTGAAAAAGCACATTGCATATGCGGCAAGCGCGGCGATAATAACAGTAAGAATCACGGTAACCACCGTAACAATCAGGCTGTTTTTTAAATACATTAATACATCATATTCCCGGAACGCTGTCACATAATTTTCTAGCGTAAACTGGCTTGGAAACAGTTTCGGAGGATAAGACAGTATATCTTCTTTTATCTTAAACGAACTGATAATAATCCAATATATCGGGAAAATAATGATCAATAATGCCGACAGCAATGCTGCATATTGCAGTACCATCGCTATTCTCTTCTTTTTCTTCATAGCCGTATCTCCCCCTTTCTTTTGATCCATTGAGCCGAAGCATTTATCATTTTCGCCAGACACGCGCAGATCAATATGATCAACAGTGAAATCGTACTAAGTGCCGCCGCTCTGGAAAAATTAAAGTTCACGAATCCAGCCTGGCGTATCAGATAAGGCAGCGTCGTGGTGGCTCCTGCCGGACCTCCATTCGTGAGAATATAGATAATGGAGAAGGAATTGAATGACCATACGAAAAGAAGCATCGCACATCTTTTTAGAATCGGCATCATCCAGGGGATTTTTATATATTGAAATACCTGAACAGAACTGGCCCCGTCTATTTGGGCTGCCTCCACATGCCCATCCGGAACTGCACTCAGCTTTGCATACGTCATAATCGCCACAAAAGGAGCCGTCCGCCAGACATTTGCCAGAATAATCATCAGCATGGCAAGTTTACCGTCAAAGAAAAATGAAGTATCTTTTGAAATCAAGCCTACCCTCTCTAAAATATAAAAAACCAGTCCGGAATCGGCTGAAAATAACCATTTCCATACATAAGCAGTCACGGATTCCGGAATGATCCACGGCATTAAAATCAAAGCTTTTATCAGGGTTATCCCCTTAATCTTAAACGTCATGATTATAGCATAAAACATGCCCAGCAGCATCGTCAGTCCAACACACCCAATAATAAAAACTACCGTAAGTTCAATCGCTTTCCAAGTTGTCTTATCCATTAAAATGTCAGAATAATTTTTCAGGCCCACAAAATTCCACTCAGCGCGCATTAAACCGTAATTGGTAAAACTCATACCAATATTTAAGATAAACGGACATAATGCAAATGCAAATAACAAAATAAGAAATGGTGTACTATAAAGATAAGGCAATAGTTTTTTTGTCGTGTTTTTCATTTCTAATCTCTCCCCGGAAAACAACCGGCGGCATCTGCCGGCCGGCTAAACAACCAACCAGCCGATGCCCGGCCCTTTCATACTGTTCCGGCAGACTGCCACATCATGTCTCCATGTGCCAGCACACCAGGATTTTATTGATTCTCATCTATTGTTTTCTGTATTGCATCGTTCATCATTTTCGCAGCATCTGCCGGCGCAGCATCATCACTGAATGTCACTTCCTGGAAAACCGGAAGAATGGCTGTCGTCATTTCACTTCTCAACGTAAACTCTGCTGAAGTAATGCCCATACCATACTGCATCAGCTCCTGGAATTCCGGATAATATGCTTTCTGCTCTTCTGTAAAATGCTCCTCGGCATCCTTCCTTCCGCTGAGTCCAGCTGTCATCTTTCCTGCATTTTCCGCATCGGCTTTATATTCCAAAAACTTAAATGCGAGGTCTTTATGCTCTGAGTTTGCAAAAATCCCTAAATTCCAGCCGCTCATCAAAGCCACCTGGTCTCCTGAGCCTTTCGGGAACGGAGCAGTTACCATCTTCTCCCTCATATCATCATTTAAAGCATCATACATCCATGCGCCGCCGATTGTACATCCTGCCTTACCGGTATTCAGCGCATCATACATTGCTGTATCATCCATTGTAACAAGTGTATCCCCGTTAATTGTGCTAAAAATCTTTCTTACATTTTCTACCCACTTTGCGCCGGTTTCATTATCCAGAGCCGCTTTCCATGTGTCGCCGTCCTTTTCTACAAATGCACCGTTATCTGTAAACAGGAACAGCCCCATCAACTGACACGGAAGCGCCGTGGAATTAAATCTGACTGCCATCGGCAAATAATCCGCTTCTTTCGCCTTTACGCAGTAATCGATAAACTCATCAATCGTTGCAGGCGGATTTGCGAATCCCAGATCCGCAAGAATCTCCTTATTGTAAATGGTTGTCTGGACATCTGCAACCTGTGGAATTGCATATACAGTACCTTCCAAAGTATTTCTTTCAACTGTGGAGTCCACAAAATCATCCCACTTTAACGACTCTGATTTTTCTACATATTCATTGAGAGGCTCTAAAATCCCCGCTTTCCCCATCTGGGCAACGAAGTCTGACTCTACAAATACAACATCAAAATCACTGCCGCCGCTTGCCCCCACGTTCATTAGCTTCTGGTGGATCTCGGCATATGGTGTTTCTACGAATTTAACGTCAACATCATACTCCTTGGCAAATTCCAACGCGCCTTGTTTGATCAGGTATCCGTCTGTCCCTTCAGTCGTGCCGTCAATCAAGATTGTAAGCTCTTCTTTGGCATCCGCTTCTTTTTTGGGCTGTTCTTCCCCCTTTCCTGCACAACCGATAAGTGACAGAGCTAACATACCAGCCAGTCCCATACTAATCACTTTGTTTCTTTTCATATTTTTCTCCTCCTTTTATTTCCACCCAGCGGTTAAGCCGGCTGCTTTCTATACATGCTTCTACAATTTTGGAAATATAATATCCATCCTCGAAATTTGCGTATCGAATGTTGCTTTTTCTATCCCTGATCTGCGAATAAAAGTTTCCTATTCCATTCGTCAATGCATCCGTCCAACCTGCCGGATGCCCGTTCGGCAGCACTGCGAATGATTTTGCATAGTCGGTCAGGTATTTTCCATCTGCATATAAAACTTCATTTCCGCCATCCCGATGCCCGATCCACAGCTTATCCGGATTCTCCTGCTCCCACTGGACAGCTTCTCTTTCGCCGCTGATCAGAACTTTTAAGCCATTCTTTTTTCCCGCGCATACCTGACTTACCGCAATGTTTCCTATTATCCCGCCTTCCAGCCTGAACAAAATATGTGCGGCATCTTCATTCTCTACATCAGCCACTTCATAAGTATCTCCTTTTTGTCCGCCGGAAAATGTCTCTCTCTTTTCCTTACAATACTTTCGCTTTCGGTATTGCTGATGAAAAACTGCATAGACTGCGGTAATCCTCTCTCCCGTAATAAACTGAAGCGTATCAAAACAATGAGATCCTATATCCGCTGTTGCCCTGGACTCACCGCCTGTCTCCCTGCTGATCCGCCAATCAAAATCCGTATCATATAGCAGCCAATCCTGTAAGTACTCCAATTGAATATGGCTGAAGCCTCCCAGCCTTCCTTCCTGTACTCTTCCCTTCATTTCCTGTACCATCGCGTTATTTCTGTAATTAAAGTTAACTGCCGCAAGCCTGTCCTTCTCTTTTGCAAGCCTGCAAAGCTCCAACGCCTCCGACGAACGCAGCGTCAAAGGCTTTTCACTATAGACATGACGGCCGCTTTCCAATATCGCCTTATTCACCTCAAAATGCATATGATTCGGCGTGCAGTCATGTACAGCATCCAGCTTTACTTTCTTAAGCATATCCTGATAATTTACATAGAAATTCTCGATTCCGTTTGCCTGACACCAATTCCGCATGGAAGCATCCGCATCGGACGCAGCAGCCACCTCAATTCCAGGAACTCTTCTAAGCGCTTCAATATGCTGTTTTCCAATAAAGCCAAGCCCGATCACTCCCACTGCAATTTTCTGCAAATTTATCCCTCCTCTCCTTTTTTACCGTCTATTTATGGATTATGCAAATCTCAGTTCCGGACTTTTGGGCTGTCTGGCAGTTCCGGATAATTAATAAACTGTTTTAAATATTGTCTGCTGATCTTCAGTGCATTTTCTATATTCTCTTTCCTGTTCTCGAAAGATTTATCTTCTATTTCTATACATGCAGCCCCCTGATATCCAATTTCGAGTAATGCAGATATATAGCCCCCCCAGTCCACATCTCCGTGCCCCGGAATCCTGGGAGTCATATAAGACAGCGGCGCCGCCAGTATACCAACCTCACTTCTCGCCTCTTTATTCAGCTTAATGTCTTTATAGTGGACATGAAATATTTTATCTTTAAATTCATAGATCGGTTTGATATAGTCCATTTCCTGCCATATAAAATGTGACGGATCATAATTCAGGCCTAAATTGGGGCTTGGCAGCCTATGAAACAATTCCCTCCAGATAACGGGCGATGTTGCAATGTTCTTTCCTCCGGGCCATTCGTCCTCTGTAAATAGCATCGGACAGTTTTCAATTGCTATATTAACCCCCAGCTCCTCTGCAAATTGTAAGAGAGGCCCCCAGACTTCCTCTGCGATCTCTAAATTTTTCATAACATTCAAATCGGGAACTCTTCCTATAAATGTTGTCACCATATATACTTTCAATCTGTTGGCGGCTTCTATGACTTTTTTTAAATGCTCAATACAATAAGCTCTTTTTTCCAAATCAGGATCCAATACATTTGGGTAATAGGCTAATGCAGATATTTCTATTCTTCTTTTCCGGCAATAGGTTAAAATATACTCTGCGCTTTCATGATCTAGTTTATCCACATCAATGTGTGTTACACCTGCGTAACGTCTTTCCGCTTTTTCTTTTGGCCAACATGCCGCTTCTATGCATTCGAACCCATTGGAAGCTGCAAAATCAATCACTTCTTCTATTGAATACTGATCCATAACAGCAGTCACAAATCCCTGCTTCATATTCGCACCTCCTTTCTGATTTTTTTCACATTTTTTACTTTAATATGTAATTTTTACACTTTTATTATATTATCGATTGACATTCTTTTCAATACCTTATATAATTTTCATTAATAACAGCAGTTTAAGGATCGATTTTTAAATATTTTCACTAATTTGTATGTAAATTTTACATATTTTTTACACCCAGGAGGTCAGCATGGCTATTTCAAAAACCGTAACCATCTCACAAATTGCAAAACAGGCAAATGTATCCATTGCTACTGTATCCCGCATTATTAATAAAAGTGGATATGTAAAGCCTGAAACCACACAAAAAGTATTACAGGCAATCTCCCACTTTGGCCTAACCCCGAAAGACTTTCACATAGCTGAAACAGCAACGAACACCTGCTCTATTCTCGTTTGTTTTCCGGATTTTAGAAACCCTTTTTATACGGAGGTAATCGATGGAATCCAGGCAGCGGCTGCTTCCAGGGGATTCCGCACTTTTTTTTATGAAGCGTCAGACTATAAAAATGCATTAAACGAGTATGAAGTCATTATGGATCAGAATCATTTTTCAGGTCTGCTTCTCGTCCATAATATCTTTGACAAAGAGAAATTAAGCAGACTGCGGCTAAAGTACCCCATCGTAATGTGTTCGGAGCATTGCTATCTGCCCAATGTTTCCTTTGTATCCATTGACGATATTTATTCCTCTCAGATTGCAATCAATTATTTAATTTCTACCGGGAGAACGAAGATCGCCCTTATCAACAGCATGCTGACAAATGCATACGCAAAATACCGTGAAAAGGGCTATTTAGAAGCCATGGCAAAAGCCGGGCTGGTTCCCAGAAATGAATGGATCATGCATGTTTCAAGTATTGATTTTGATATGGCTGTTTCTATCATATCGGCCTTATTAAAGAAACCTGACCATCCCGATGCCTTTTATTGTGTATCCGACGTCTATGGCGCAGCCGCAATAAAAGCAATACAAAACTGCAATCTGCAGGTGCCCAAAGATATCGCGGTCATCGGGTTTGATAATATTGATTTATCTAAAATGGTTGTTCCTTCCTTAACCACGATCAGCCAGCCGAAACGGCAGATCGGGCATCAGTCATGTGAATTGTTACTAGATTTGATAGAAAATCCATCTTCGCCGACACAACATATATTGTTGAATACAGAATTGATTGTAAGAGATTCTACTTGATTTGTACTTCGTCTCAGAAAATATAAGGACAAAGAAAGAGTTTTTGGAAAACGAAACATTTATACTATATATTGTTATTTAAACACATAGTTATAAGCAATATACAGTATATAGATTTCATTTTCCACCAGACCCTTTCTTTGTCCTGGAATAAAAAATATTCTTTTTCATAGTCTTCCTTTGTTCCGTGAACAGTAACCGCCACTCATTTCCCTGCAAATCACATTTGCCCATTGTTCCATTAATGCATACTAAACACGCCCGAGTGATTCAAAAAAATTTTCCACAAAACTCATCGCAATTCCTACAGCAGACACCTCCTTTTGGAAGCTGCATGTTTTCAGATAAGTTGTGTCATTCTCAAAGCCATTATATTTTATCACTCTTTTACTCAATTCCGCCATATATTTTTCCAGGTATCCCCCCACATACCCGCCAAGAATGATATCGCAGTCGTATGCCATCCTCAGATTGGTAACTGTTACCGCCAGATACTCCAGATACTCATCCCATACCTGCTGCAAATCTTCATCGCCTCTATCCAGCCTTTCGAAAAACTGCTCCAGATTATCATCCGCTTTCGCTGCCAAAACCTGTGCGGAACAGTAAGCGTCCACGCATCCCTTCTTCCCGCAGTAACACTGTCTGCCTCCCGGCACAATGATCATATGCCCGAATTCGGAGCTCCGGTAATCATCCCCCTCGTATATTCCGTTATGAATATAAAAAGACCCGCCCACCGAATTGCTCAGGGACAAATATACCGCATTCTTCTCCAGCCGGTACATTTCCGCCATCGCCGCGCTGTTGGCATCATTCTCATAGCAGACTTCATATTCAAACAAACGGCTAAGATTTTTCAGGCTTACATTCTTAAGCCTTAAGATATGGGAAATGATCAGGGTCTCATGCTCCTTGTCGATAATCCCCGGAAGCGAAATCCCCACGCCCAAAATCCTTTTAGCCTCGATCCCTGCTCTTTGCACAAATTCCAGAAAGCCCTGATGCACCTTTTCATTATACTCCAGTGAGTTTTCAAACACGGCCCGGATCCGTTCTTTTTCTATCAGTTCTCCCGTCAGGTCAATCACGACATAGCTGATATGATTCGCCGTAATATCAATCCCTGCCGCATACTTCAACCCCGCATTGACTGACAATGCCTTTGCCTTACGCCCGCCGGTCGACTCATATTCCCCGCTCTCAACGATAATTCCGCGCTCCAGCAGCTCCTTCACGTTTTGTAAAACCGTTGGCATACTCAGGCCAAGCATAGCCGCAATCTCCGGCTTTGATGTGCTGCGGCGGTGCAGGATGAACTTTGCCACCTTTGCTAAATTTGCTTTCCTTTTATCGATTCCGATCCCTGTGCCCATATGCTGCCTCCTGTTAAAAACCCGCTCTTAAACGGGGGTGGATTTTTCTTTCATAAATCGTTTTATAAAAGAATCTTACCTCTTCCCTTTCAATATTGCAAGTACTTATTGAAAGCGGGGGAGAACGAAGAAGGGACGCCTGCCTGAAGTAAAATTTTATTATGAATAAAAAAAACTAAATATTTGAGCTGATTTACTTATATTTTCCACTAAACGTACCAAATACAGATTGTTTTTGACATATATTTTATGCTATGATAAATTAATATATCACTCAGAAATTTATACCAACACCCCTAAAACTCTGCAACTCAACCGATAAGGAGGGCATAATGAAAATAGATGAGTCAATATCTTTTTTGGAAGGTACTACAAAAACTTTCATTGCAGAAAAGATACAGTACCTGATCAGCCGAATACCTGATTTGGAATATATTATACTGTTTGGCAGCTATGCACGTACAGAACAAACCATAAAAAGCGATATTGATTTAATGGCAATTACATCATGCATTCCCGACCGCTTACTCCGAGGTGATTTATGCAGTGAATTTGATGAAGAGAATATAGATTTAGTTTTTTATGATATTGAAACATTTCGAAACTCAGAATGCCTTTTAGTATCTCAGGTCAAAAAGGAGGGAATCGTATTATGGAAAAAAAAATAAATTCTTACTATGGAATGGCGTATAACGATTATTGTTATGCAAAGGCCGGAATGCAGGTAGGTGAACAGCTTGGCAACTATAATGGAGTCGCTGCTCTGTGCGCGCAGTCTGCTGAGAAATACCTGAAGGCAATTTTAGAAGTAACTTTTGCGGAAGATGCTCTGGGACTTATGCATTCCCATAATTTGCGGGCTATCACCAACAAGCTGAAAGAAATTTATCCTAAATTAGACCTTTCATCAAAAGACATGAAGTGGCTTGGCGATTTTTACTATGACGCCAGATATCCTGGTGATAACTTTGTAGAGGTTAACAGGGAGGACGCGCTGGAATGCCTGCGGATAACCGAGGATTTATGCCAAAAGATAACCCCGCTCTTGGAGCAGAACCATAGCAAAATGCAGCAAAAAAAGAGACAAATCCAAGAACTGGATTCTTTTGATCTGTAATTATAGTCACAAAACATCACAGCCAGGGCATACAACTCCCTGGCTGTGTTCCTGCTTTTGAGGTACTCTGGATGCATCTGCATAAGCAGTAATATACCTCTTTCTCAGCGTCTATTTAATTCAAAGTGTTCTTTTCCGGAAACCATACTGGTTTTCATATCTCAACGCCCGCCCAAATCTCTCCCATACCGCACAGTCCTGTACACGGTCAGTCCAACCTCTATGACTGATGCAAATACGATGATCCCCAGGATGATGTCAGATAGCAGCCCTGCATTCCACCTGTTAATCAGCTCATTTTTCCAGTGTAATGACTCGCTTAAGTTTGACTCTAACTCAAATACAAAATTGGGATTCCAGATGGGAAATACTTTTAATACAAGTATCGCCAATATTACCTGAATCACATTCGCTATGACACTGCTCAGCATCACAGTCCGGCAGTAGCACCCGGCTACCAGCCGGATAATTTCATCTACAAATGCAGCCATCAGGGCAACCAGAAATATGGGCAGTATCATCCCCCATTTGTCCAGATTAAAGAGGGAAATGCGTGTAACTTCGTTCCCATCTGTAAAGCTTGCTCCAATAAACTGCGGTACAAATATGAGAATAAAGGCAAAAATCATGATAAATACCAGGGATGCCACACAATCCCCCCGGCTGATCCTGGCCTTCTTATCCGGTATCGGATTCAGCATATCGGAGGTCCAGACCTTATCCTTCTTTAGTTCCACCTTTATCTTCTGCCGTTCCATAAATGCAAAGACCAGCGTCACCGCTCCAAATGCACCAACAGACCCCGTCATTAGCCCGCTTATGAAACGCGCTATCTCGTAGAATACATTTCTATAGTCAATCACACACTGAACCACCATGGAAATAAACATCCCTGTCCATACACAGATCAGCACGATCTTCATCACCCAGATATAATTGTCATAATAATCAGGACTGATGACATAATTTTTATCTTCCCTGTACTTTCGGGCAAACACAGCCGGATCTCCAAGTTTTGCAAATACCTGATCGAGCGTCAGCTCTTCCAGCATATCCCCGATCAGTTCTCTCATCTCCAGCTCAATCTCATCCCGCTGCTCCTTTGGGACACGTTTCGTAACTTCATATACATAGCGATTAATCAGTTCTCTCTCCCTGTCTGTCATAACGCTCCCTCCCTTAAAATCCGATCCATGTTAAACGAAAGCTGCTCCCACTGCGTCTTCAGTTCCCTGTAAATATCATCTCCCATGGGAGTCCTTCTGTAATATTTCCTCGGCTTTGATTCTCCCACGTCCCATTCGCTGCTCAAAAGTCCCTGCTTCTCCAGACGCCGAAGCAGAGGATACAGCGTGTTCGGGTCGATCTCTACGCCCTTCTCCTCAAGGCTCTGGACAAGAGCATATCCATACTTGGCTTCCCCCAGCTGGCTCAGCACACTAAGAATCAGCGTGCCCCTGCGCAGCTCTGACGTCAGGTTCGCCATCAAATCCTTCTCTTCCGGCATAGTAAATCCTCCTATAAACAAATTATACTGTATGACGCACACTATTGTCAAGATCATAATAGTGGGCGGGAGATGTGTGTAAGGGGGGACGCCTGCCGAAAGAGGGGGTTCTGCCCGGGGGCGGGAAACAGGAAGGGGCCTTTCTGCAAGCTGTCCATTTGCTTAGAACGGCTAAGCGGAAACCCTGCCGGATTTTGAGACACCGACGGCATTCACTGCACAATCTTGATGATTGTGCAGCTCAGGCCGTCTTGAACTCGGCTTTGTGAGCCGAGTTCAGCCTCAAAATCCGGCAGGGTTTCCGCTAAGCCGTTCTAGCGCGCATTCTATGCTTGCTGAAAGGCCCCTTCCTGTTTCCCGCCCCCGGGCAGAACCCCCTCTTTCGGCAGGCTGCGTGCATCCTTGCGGAAGATGTTCCGACACTTGGGGGGAATGATCGGCGGGAGCAGCGGATTGAATTGGATAATAGGAGGAATATTGACTCCAGTATTTTTATGCAGACGCTTTTGTATGTTGGTTATATTGTATACTTTCAGTACCGTAATTTATTACCACTGGATTTATATGTGGCTCCCAACATGTTCACAACTGGCCGTCCGTTTTTGTTTCCCCTCCCAATATCCCACTTGCAGCCCAACGTGATCCACTGCTCCCATCTGATATCCCCACCGGGAAAGCCGCACTTCTGTCTTGATGAGTCTAGCGCTGTAGATGGACAGTCAGGGAGCCGCATTCGGATATACATGCTGTCTGATAATGCTAGAGTGGATCCTACGAATTCTTGGAAAAAATCAGGCGGGAAACAGGGGAGAGACCGTGATTCCGAATCACGGTCTCGGATGACCCAGTGTGGGAAAATATCAATTTTCTCACGCTGTGTCATCCCGTGCCCCTGTTTCCCGCCTGATTTTTTCCTAGAATTCGTTGACCCACGGGTGCATTATCAGACAGCATGTATATCCGAATGCGGCTCCCTGACTGTCCATCTACAGCGCGCCCCTTTAACCAGAACGCGTTCCTCCCCATATCTTCTGTAGAGAATATATGGACTTGTTTAGGTTAAACAGATACGCAAACGCGCACGTTATAAAAAATTGTGGAAAGTATGCAGAACCAAACACCTCCGCCCCGATCAGCACCGGCGCCAGAAATGTATTGCTGGCACTTCCGAAGACGCCGGCATAGCCTAGCGCCGCCGCAAGTTCCGGGGGGATTCCCAGCACAGGTCCGGCTGCCGCTCCCAGACTTGCGCCGATGGCGAACAGCGGAGTGACCTCACCGCCTTGAAAACCGGCCGCCAGTGTCATGATTGTTAGAATGAATTTCAGAATCCAGTCAAAGCTGTAAATTTCCCCGCCATAAAAACTTGTATGGATCAGATTCGTCCCCAGCCCTGCATATCTCCCCTGATAGAGCAAAAGCAGCAGCAAGCTTATGATAAGTCCCATGTAGAAGATGCGGATAACCGGCTGGCTCCAAATCCTGGAAAGTTTCGCTTTTATGTATTTCAACGTCCAGGCAAATGCGCCGCCCACAATTCCGAACAGAATTCCGGCCAGGATCAGCTTTCCCATATCCGGCAGATTCAAATTCATTTCCGCTGTCAGAGCAAAGGTGAACTTTTCCAGCCCAAGGAAATGAGAAGTCATACTGGCTGTAAATGCAGCTGTAACGGCAGGGAGCAGCGCCTGATATTCCAATGCACCGGCTATCAGAACCTCCATTGCAAAAAATACTGCCGCAAGCGGTGTCTGAAAGAGTCCGGCAAATCCGGCGGCCATCCCTGTTACCAAAAAGATATGGGAACTGTTTTTCAGCGGAATTTTCTTACCCACCCAATGGGAAAAAGTCGCCCCAATCTGTACTGCCACCCCTTCCCGCCCAGCACTGCCGCCAAATAAATGAGTAATCCAGGTGCCGGAAATGACAAACGGAATCAACCTGAGCGGAATCACTTCCTCCTCCCCATGGCCGACTTCAAAAATCAAATTCATTCCCTTACTGCTTTTCCCCCCGAATTTGAGATAACAGAATGCTATGAATGCACCGGCCAGGGCCAGAAAGGGGATCAACTGCAACGGATGCGCATCCCTGAAATCAGTGATCCCCAGCAGAATCCTCCCAAATACCGCATCAATGCTGCCCACTACCAACCCGATCGGAATTCCCAGCAGGCCCAAAACCACCAATTCCTTATAAGTCATTAATACTCTTTTTATTCTGTCATACATATTTTCTTCATCCTTTACTCTAGTTTTCTTCTCCAACAGCCATCCCACAATACGGGATAATTACAGCCTGACTGCCGGAAGGTCTCAGCTCCTATAACAGATACGGCGTAATAATTTCCAACAAAAAAAGCTGACACCCCTGTTTTTACACAGAAGTCATCAGCTAAAAAGCGTTTTTGGAATCATCCACGGGAGAACTTCATTCCCTCAAAGTTTACTTTTAGTAGCATATCATTTATGTACCCGCATGTCAATATACTTGCCTGTCATTTATGGCCCTTTATGACCACTTGAAAACTGCTTTAATTCTACAATGATTAAAATATATAAGAAACAGGCATTAAAAATCAGTTGACATTTTCCTCCTTTTTGTTCTAAAATAAACTTGCTCATCGGAGGGCGGATACTCAAGATAGATTATTTGCCGGATAAGATGGCGGACTGAAATGTCTGCTTTCTTATCCTTTTTTATTTTACAGGGTAGACTTTTATTTTGCCTGTTAAATAAAACATTACATTACAAAAGTTTAAAGGGGATGACTGAGATGCATAATGCTTCAAATTTAACGCAGGGGAAGATATTAGGACCCCTTATGAAATTTACTTTGCCTATTATGGCGGCTTTGATACTACAGACATTGTACGGAGCCGTGGATCTGCTTGTTGTCGGGCAGTTCGCCGCGCCTGCGGCAGTGTCAGCTGTGGCTACCGGCAGCCAGATTCTTTATACGCTGACCGTGGTTATCACCGGGCTTTCTATGGGTGTCACAATTATCATAGGTCAGCAGTTTGGTCAGCATAAGGAAAATGAAATCGGCAATACCGTGGGAGCCGGGATCTGCCTTTTTGCCGCATTTTCACTGATCCTTACCGCTGTTATGCTTCTGGCTGCACCAGCTCTGGTCCGTCTTCTCCAGGCTCCTCCGGAGGCCTATGACTTTACTGTGCAGTATGTCCGAGTCTGCTCCGGAGGGATTGTGTTTATCGCCGCCTATAATACTCTGGGCAGTATCTTCCGGGGGATGGGGGATTCACATACCCCGCTCATGGCTGTAGCAATTGCCTGTGCTGCCAATGTTGCGCTGGACCTGCTCTTTGTAGCCGGGCTGAACATGGGCGCGGCCGGAGCTGCCGCTGCCACGGTTACAGCACAGGCAGTCAGTGTATTTCTGTCCATGCTTATTATCCGGAAGCGGGGACTGATTTTTCCGTTTTCCAGAAAACAGATCCGGTTTCATAAAAAAGTCATTTTCAGGATTTGTAAGATGGGCGCTCCCTGTGCACTGCAGGATCTGCTGGTCAGCATTTCGTTTCTGGCAATTACGGCAATCGTCAACCAACTAGGTGTAATTGCATCGGCAGGTGTAGGCGTTGCGGAGAAGCTCTGCGGTTTTATCCTTTTGGTTCCCTCCGCCTATACCCAGTCCATGTCCGCATATGTTGCACAGAATATCGGAGCAGGGCAGCCCCAGCGGGCAAGGAAGGGCATGTATTATGGCATGGCTACCTCTTTCTGCCTGGGACTGGTCATGAGCTATTTTGCATTCTTCCACGGAGCCGCCCTGTCACGCATTTTTGCCAGAGACACAGCTATTATCCTGGCCTCAGCAGAATACCTGAAAGGGTACGCGATTGATACACTGCTGGTTTCCTTTCTGTTTTGCTTCATCGGGTATTTTAATGGATGCGGCTGTACCACTTTTGTTATGATCCAGGGCCTAATCGGAGCATTCGGGGTGCGGATCCCAGTGTCCTGGCTGGCAAGCCAGGCGGAAGAAGTGTCGTTGTTTCACATAGCACTGGCTACGCCCTGTTCCACCGTGGTCCAGATTGTCCTGTGCTTCTGGTTCTTTAAATGGGGCTACCCACGGCTTCAAAAAAAAGCAGTATTTTCTTCAAAAAATACTGGAGTTTCCTGACGAAATTTGTTACAATATCAGAGGTGTGCCAGATAAGTGACGCACCCCATACGCAGCAGTGGTCGAGTTGGCTGATGGCATCTGCCTCGAAAGCAGAAGAGCGGCAACGCTCCGGGGGTTCAAATCCCTCCTGCTGCGTTTTTTATTTACCGGCATACTTTACAATTACACGGTAGCAAAAACGGCTCATATCCATTTTAAAGGGTATGGGCCGTTTTTATTTTATCTATACTCGAGAAATGAAGGGAAAAGCAAGTATTTGCCAAGCGACTGTGTCATCACAAAAAAGAGAAGACTTTCCGAGTATTTATGTTATCACTCTAAAAGCCAGCAAATATAGAAACGGTAATACACTACCCCTGCACGAACCGCTGCAGCAGCCCAGGAATCTTACTTTTTAATATAACGATATTCATACTTTGCGGATTCATCACGATGCCTTCTACATTCTTGCCGAGCACCTTCTCTATATTGGCAAATTCGATCATATTGGCCTGGAATTTGCCCTGTGAATTGAACTTTACAAACTCATTATAATCCGTGAAAATCGGCTGGAACATCTTGCCCTCCTGGTTCTTTACACAGGGGATCTTGATATTGGAGCCATCCGGCAGCCTCTTTTCGCCCTCTACCTCTACCGCAATCAAGAATCTGGATCTCACCAGATTCACCGCCATCTCTTCTTCCAGTTCACGCAGCTTCGGCTTCTCATTATTCGGGATGGCCCTCTGGACTTCCTGCATAAAATAGAGTCCGGTCAGCTGCATCTGCGGATTCAAAAGCGGCTGTTGATTCTTGGGGAGCTTGGAATAATCCTTCTGTACCACCAGCTGCTCCAGAGGAATCTTGGATAGCTGCGCCTCCTCTGCGAATACGATCTCATTTACACCCAGGAGGTACAGGCTGCTGTAGAATCCAAGGAGCTGCTTGTTCTCCAGTTTGACAACCATCATGAAGTCTTTATTCTCATCCTTGCGCTTCTGTGCAAAATCTTTTGCTCCATCCTCAGTGGTAAACACCCAGATCTGATCATTAAAAGATTCTTCATCACAGATCAGAAAAGGCATCTTCGTGCCTTGTCCAAAAATCACATATGTAGTTTCTAACCTCTGCAGCTTCTTAACTTGTATTTGAAATTCGTTTTCCATGTCAGACCTCGATTCATTTATTTTCTAAATTATACTACACGATAATCCACAAGGCAATCGAAAAGTATGAATGAGTGAAAGGCATAATACTTCATTGAAACGGGACGGTCTGTACAAAACAGAAGCAGAGTTCAATCAGGAAGTGTCAAGTCTTCCTGTATGAACCCTGCTTAACCCTAATGCCTCGGTTTCCCTTACTCAGCTATCCTCAGCTGCTCCACCACACTTCCCTTATAGAACATCCGCATTGCCCCCCGCGGTATAAGCACAGATATCACAACCAGTATCATGCTCAGAATTACCGCCGGAAGGATTGTAATGTGATATGTGAAGTACCACATAGAAGGATTGGACAGCATCATTTTTAAAAGTGTCTGATCAACCACTACTGAGAACACGATTCCCAGAACCGCTGCTCCCGCCGCATAAAAGCAGCCCTCCAGCATGAGCAGTTTTCTCAGCTGTTTTTTCGTCATTCCGATGCTCTGCATTGTTGCAAATTCTCTCCGCCTTGCCAGAATACTTGTGCTCATCATATTTATCAAATTCAGAATTCCTGTGATTCCGAAGATGAATGCAATGATTCCGCCGACCATATAGATCATGGTTTTTGAAGATTCTGCGCTTGCCCTTGCCTTATCCGCGGACAGGTAGGTGAGGGACGGATTCTCCTGTATATAAGATTCCAGGAACTGCCTCATCTCGTCTTTGCTGCCCTCCTCTACATCGAAGGTATACTTCATAACAGCCGGTTCCTGATAAAGCTCTTTCATTTCTTCCTGCGGGAGATACAGATAAGGCGCATCAATCCCCACATCAATCGAACTGCTTACACTGTATCCAAACCCTTCATCATCGCTTGTAAGGGCGGCTTTTGCGATCACAGTATAGCTCTTTATCTCTTCCCCGTTTATGCGGGCGGTTATGGTATCCCCTACGTTCATATAATTATAGTATTCTTTCAGCACTTTTGTTTTTCTGTCAGCCTGCATTCCCAGAATGACGCTGCCGCCCTCCATCAGCTTTTCATAAAGCTTATTAAAATCTTTTTCTCCCTCCGCAATCTGCAGATGTGCAAGCCCGGCCTTTTCCATTCCATATACATTGCAGATCGGATAATCATCTGCTCCCACCGATACAAAGCGGCCATCCGGATCCAGGCCGGCTCTCTGCTCTGTTCCCTGCTCATCGAATACTTTAATATCCGAGATTTTCATGCCGTAATCAAAAGTTACCTGCAGGTCTTCCAGCGTATTCTTATATACCAAACTTGCGTCTGTCACGCCCGGCATTTCCTGCACGGCCTGGACAGCCTCTTGGGGAACTGCCTGGTCATGGCGGATAAATCCTTTCAAATTGCTGCTTGTATCCACATGGGCGATCTCAAAGTCTGTACGTATCATCTCATTCACCTGACGCTCTACATCCACACTTCCTGCTGCCGTACCTACCATATTTAGCATCACTACACTGAGCATCAGAGAGACAACGATGAATACGGAACGTCTTTTATTTCTTCCAAGATTCGCAAATGCCATCTGTCCGAGATTGATTCCTCTGTAATGTCTTTTCACCTTGGCATTTTTCCGGTTTTTCCCTTTTGTCTCTACATACCGGAATGCTTCCATGGGAGAGATATTGGATGCCATTCTTGCAGGTTTTCTCGTACTGATGAATACAGTCAGCGCGGCCAGAATCGCCGCTGCGATAAAGATTACCGGATTCGGGGAAACCGAAATCACAATGTTCTTATACTCCGTTGAAAGGATATCCATAATTTTCGGAAGTGTTATTTTTCCCACAAAGAATCCGATCAGCAGACCAAGCGGGATTCCCATGCAGGACACCCATACCGCCTGCCTGTTGATCAGCTGTTTTACCTGTTTTTTTGACATACCAATGGTCCGGTACAGGCCATAACGCCTTACTTCCTGCATAACAGCAATATCAAAAACATTGTAGATCAGCAGATACCCGCAAAAGATAAACAGAATCACCAGTACCGCAAAAGCAGCCATCATTTTACTGTCCATCCCAGGATTCGTTTCCTGGTTGATCACCGCCGGGATACTATTTGGGGCGCCGATTTCCCTGGATCCGCCTATGGATTCTACAAACTCATCCAGCTGCTCTTCCATATTCGTTCTATCAGCCATTATAAAATCGGCCCAGTACGTCCCTGCCAGTTCCGCATCTTCCCGGTAAGTATACGCAAAAATCTCCGGGTGCTCCTGCTTGAATGCCTCTGACACAGTCATGATACTCAGTTCGTCATGGGAACTTTCATACCATCCCGATACAACCATTGGAAGCTGATAATCCCTTCCGTGTACGGTGAATTCAATGATCACCTCTGCTCCCACTTCCGGTTTTGCCCCCAGTTCCTCCAGCGCTCTATCTGATGCCACAATTTCATTGGCTTTCACGGGTTCCACTCCGTGAGTTGGCTGGCAGAAGGTTAGCTCCCGTTGAACAGAGTTTTCCAGATCCAGCTCTATCTCATGTCTCACCGTATTTGTCAGAAAGCCTATAGGCATACGAAGTCCTAATTCACTGGCGATACCGCTTTCTTTCAGTTTTTCATACTGTTCCTCTGTCAAATTCCGGATATCCACATCCGCCTTGCTCATTTTCTGAATCTGCTGGGTCATCTTCATAGATTCCATGGTTCCCATGCCGATCGTGGTAATGGAAGTAAACAGAACGGCCGTGAGTGCAATCGCCAGCACTGCTACCAGATTGCGGAAACGGCTTGCCAGGAAACTTCTTCTTGACAGCGTTTTCATAATCTTCAGATTGTCATTTTCAAAAGGTAATACCATCGCTTATGCCCTCCTATGCTGTGATCCTGCCGTCTTCGATCCGTATGATCCGGTCTGCCATCTGGGCCAGCTGGTCATTGTGAGTAATCATGACAATTGTCTGGTTCAGCTCATAACAGGTTCGTTTTAACAGCCCGATCACATCGGCGCTTGTTCTGCTGTCCAGATTTCCGGTCGGTTCGTCAGCCAGGACGATGGCTGGTTTTGATACAAGGGCGCGCGCAATGGCCACTCGCTGTTGCTGCCCTCCCGAAAGACTGCCGGGCATGTATTCGAGTCTGTCTTTCAGGCTCAAAAGTCCTGCCACTTCCTCCACGTAGCGTGCATTCACCCGGTTCCCGTCCAGTTCCACCGGCATAACAATATTTTCATAAGCGTTCAGAATCGGAATGAGATTATAGTTCTGGAAAATAAATCCGATATTTCTTCTTCGGAAGACCGTAAGTTGTTCATCATTCATTTTAGACAGCTCTTTTCCTCTCACCACCACACTTCCGGATGTCGGTATATCCAGGCCGCCCATCATATTCAAAAGCGTAGATTTCCCGCTCCCGCTTGTTCCGACAATTGCCGTGAATTCCCCCTCTTCCACACAAAGATCCACTCCATCCAGCGCCTTTGTAATAGTTGGTTCCTCCCCATAATATTTTTTTAATCCAGTCACCTGTAATATGTTCATTTTGATTTCCTCCTCTGACTTTCTAAAGCCTATTATAATCGGCAATTGTCCGGGAATCCTCCGGGCTCTTTCGTTAATTTTGATTATTCTCACTGAAAAAGTCCCGTTTTCGGGACTTTTCATTATATTTCCGCTCTTCTCACATAAATAGAACAGACAGCATGCTGAAAACATTCCAGTCATTACTGCCTGTTCTTCCTTTTTATTCATAGCATACCACAAAAACTTCTGCTAATCTATCTGAAAGAATATTCTAATTTTTAATAACAGGCCATATAATAGCCACAGAACTACTGCCATATTTCTCATTCATTTGGTAAAAAGACAGAAAAAACTGAACCGCTCCTCTGCCGTGAGCTAACCTTCACATAGCCTCCCTGAAGGGAAATGATCTCCCGCGCCAGATACAGTCCGATCCCCACACCCTCCTCATCATGCACCTCTTCCTCCCTGTAAAAGCGCTGGAAAATCAGGGCATAATGTTCTTCCGGGATCCCCTTTCCGGTATCTGCAATGTCAATCTTTACATAGGCCTCCCAGCGTTCCACCGATACACTGATCATCCCCCCTGGAGGCGTATACTTCACCGCATTGTCCAGAATATTAAAGATGGCTTCCGTGGTCCATTTTGGGTCATGAGACACCAGAAATGTCTCCGGGCAGTCCACCCGCACATCCATCTGCTTCTGTGCCGCCTTTGTAAATATGCCTCCCACAGCCTCTGCCAGCGTATCGTACAGATTCTGTGTTTTCTTCGTAAGCATGATAACTCCGGTTTCCAGCCGCGACGTCTTCACCATGGCCTGCACAAGGAAATCCAGTTTGTCAATCTGAGAAGCGAAAGCTTTGAGAAATTCGTTTTTCTCGCTTTCCGTAAGGCTGTCGTCATGCAGGGTCTCCTGGATCATCTTCAGGTTTGTGACCGGAGTCCTCGTCTGGTGTGAAATATCCGATACAAGGGACTGAAGCTCCTCCCTTGCTCTGACATTCTGCTCCTTCTGCTTCTGCATGACCTTGTAGAGCTGCCTGAGTCTGTGTACAATCCTGGCTAAAAGTGTCTCTTCTTCCATATAAGGCTTTTCCTGCAGGTTGTCCTCTGCCATTTCTTCCAAAATGGCGCAGATCTCTTCTGTAAACACGGATAATTTCTTCTGAAAAACAACGGTTAGAGCAATTCCCCAGCAGACAGTGGCGGCCGCCGCGGCCGCTGTACCAAACACGGCGGTGCGGCTCCCGGTCAGAGCATAAACCATAGCAAGGATCACCACATCTGTCAATATCACCCCACAGCTGATATAACGGACAATCCTCCCGAGGGAGAGGCTATGATAATTCATCTTAGCTCACCGCCCTTCCACATATAACCCATTCCGTACACCGTCTGTATATAGGTATGTTCTTTATTCTCAATCTTCTTTCTCAGCGCACTCAATGTAGTTGTCAGTGTATGGTCATCCACAAAGTTGCCGTCTATATCCCACAACCTGTCCAGCAGGATCTGTCTGGTAAGAACCTGCTTCCCGCTCTTGGCAAAGATTTTCAATAGCTTCCATTCTTTTGGGGTAAGAGCCACAGGTAGCTGTCCTGCCGTGCAGGTGTTCTCTGTGAAATCAATTGCCAGATACCCGTCATCGAACACATCCGATACCAGCTTTTTCTCCATGCGGCTCAGAATCGCTGCCACTTTCTTCTGAAATACTGCCACGGAAAAGGGTTTTGTCACGTAATCGTCCGCCCCGCATTCATAGCCCTTGAGCATATCGCTCTCCATATCCTGCGCCGTTACAAATATCACGGCGGCATCCTGCTTCTCTTTTATGGTACGGCACACCTCGTACCCGTTCCCGTCCGGCAGGTTCACGTCCAGCACAACCAGTGCAAATTGCTGTCCCCCCACAATTTTCTCTGCATCCGCCGCATTCATAACCGATTCCACCTCATATCCTGCACTTTTCAGGTTATAACTCAGGGTCATATTTAAAATCCTGTCATCCTCTACGACCAATATTCTCTCCATTTTAACTCTGCTCCTTCACACCGCTATTCCATTTACCGACAATCTGATTCTTATTATACATGTTTTTGTACCATAACAAAAGCGGAAGATCCCTCTCTGTACTAGAAAGGTTCCTCCGCCCTTTTAATTTTAAATGCTCCAATCATTCAACTCATATCAGACTGTGATTTTCCCCGCCAATATCTTCTGATAATCTTCGTAATTCTTTTTCAAAAGATTCGGCGTGTCCAATTCGTAGGGGCATTTTTTCCTGCACTGCCCGCACTGCATGCACCCCTCTATCTTCTTCATCTTTTCCTGCCATTCCTCACTCAGCCACCCCGCCGATGGAGCCCGCCTTACCATAAGTGACATCCTTGCACAATTATTGATGACAATACCAGCCGGACATGGCATGCAATAGCCACAACCGCGGCAGAACTCTCCGGTCAGTTCTTTTTTCTCCTTCTCAATAAATGCCGCCAGTTCTTCATCCAGCACAGGGGCATCTTCCATATATTCCAGCCATTCCTCCAGTTCTTCCATCCGCTGGACGCCCCAGATCGGAAGCACATGATCAAACTGTGACATAAACGCAGAAGCAGCGCGGGAGTTCGTAAGCAGACCGCCTGCCAGCCCTTTCATCGCGATAAAGCCCATATTTCTTTCCCTGCACAGCTCCACCAGTTCCAGCTCTTTTTCTGAGGACAGATAGCTAAGCGGGTACTGCAGCGTCTCATAAAGCCCGGATTCAATACACTCCTTTGCAACATCCATTTTGTGTGCAGTCACTCCGATATGGCGGATCTTTCCCTGCTCCTTAGCCTTTTGCATGCGCTCATATATTCCTGTGCCATCGCCGGGACGGTAACAGACATCCACACAGTGGAACTGGTAAATATCTATATAATCGGTCTGCAGCAGCTTTAAGGAAAGATCCAACTGCTTCTCAACCTCCTCCGGCGTGCGCGCCATTGTCTTGCTTGCTATGTAAATTTCCCCGCGAATACCGGCAAAAGCATTCCCCAGCTTTTCCTCACTGTCGCTGTATGCACGCGCCGTGTCAAAAAATGTCATACCGCCTTCAAAGGCCCTCCTGAGAATCTTTACCGCATTCTCCATGTCCACTCTTTGTACCGGCAGAGCTCCAAATGCATTCTGCGGGACAGTAATTCCCGTGGTACCTAATGTAACCTGTTTCATCTTCATAGTCCGTTCACTCCTTACATCATCATGATATGTCTTTCATACATGTTCTTCGCATAATCAAAAACATACGGCAGAGAAAATACAACCTGCTGTCAAAATCCTTTACAAATTGATCTCCCGCCCTTCCTTTCTCCACTGTCTCAGTTCTGCAGATGCAGAAAGCAGCAGGTCTGAAGAAGAATTGAGTGCAGTCTCTACCGAGTCCTGTACAACCCCTATGATAAATCCCACACCAACTACCTGCATGGAGATATCGTCTGATATCCCGAAAAGGGAACATGCCATAGGTATCAGTAACAGAGATCCCCCCGCAACCCCGGATGCTCCGCAGGCCGACAGAGCAGCCAGTACACTTAGAATTATGGCTGTAGGGATATCCACCGGAACCCCCATCGTGTGGGCAGCCGCCATCGTCATAACAGTAATCGTAATAGCGGCGCCGTCCATATTAATGGTAGCCCCCAGGGGAATGGAGACGGAATAAGTATCCTTGTCCAGCCCCATCTCTTCGCACGCTGCCATATTCACAGGGATATTGGCAGCAGAACTCCTTGTAAAGAATGCCGTAATGGCGCTGCGCTTTAAGCATCTGAAAATCAGTGGGTACGGGTTCTTCCTGATGCACCAGTATACAAGAATCGGATTCGTAATAAAGGTAATTGCCAGCATGGACCCTACCAAAAGAACAAGAAGCTTTCCATATTCCGTGAAAATATTTAACCCACTGGTAGAAATCGTACGGAACACAAGGCCCAGAATCCCAAACGGAGCAAGATTGATAATCCATGTCACCAGCGTAGAGACTGCGCCTGAAATATCCCTAAGCATGTTTTTCGTCGTCTCCGCCGCCCTCCGGAATGCAAGTCCCAGCAGTACTGCCCAGAATAAGATCCCCAGATAATTTGCATCTGCCAGCGAACTCACCGGATTGGAAACAACATTCAACAGCAGCGTTTGAAGCACTTCCGCCACTCCGCTTGGAGGCGCGGTATCCGTCACTGCCTTTGTCAGTGTCAGCGTACAAGGAAAAGCCATGCTCGCAAACACTGCAATGACTGCCGCAAGCAAGGTGCTGAACATATAAAGAATAATAACCGTCTTAATCACGCCTCCATGTGATTTTCCTGCATTGCAGAGCGAGCTCATGACAAGGAAAAATACCAGGATCGGCGCAACCGCTTTTAATCCCCCAACAAAAAGATCCCCCAGTATACCGATTGCTGTTACGGAGGGAATCAGAAGCCCCAGGGCCGCTCCAATGATCAAACCTCCCAGAATTCGCTTAACAAGGCTGATCTCCATCCATTTCTCAAACACTTTTTTCATTTTTAAATCCATTCCTTTCGCTTCACTCAGGCACGCTCAAGTACCTCCACCATTTTCAATCTTCTGCCGCCTGCTTTAGAATATAATTAAGTATAGCGCAGGAAACGGCATATGGCAAATCTAAAATCAAAATACAACGGACTGGCTTTCGTCCCCGGAAGCGTCTGGGGACGCTTAATGGCAAAAAGAGCTGCAAGCCATCAATAAATCCTATCGCGCTCACAGGTTTGATTATTCTGAAAGCTGTATTCCCTTGCTTATGTACACCTACTGGGGACATAAAAGTCCCGCCAATTCAATGCCATACGCTGCCCCCGCTTGAGGCCCCTCCTTAGAAACGAGCTTTTTCCTGCCGGTTGGATGCGCCAGCTCCATGAAGGGATAGCCGAAAACCTCCCGGAGAACATCCATGTCCTTTCAAAAACGCTCAAAGCGGACCTTAGAAATTCTTGGTGGGAAACAGCCCTGAAAATGGAGAGATTTTTGGATTCCGAATCCAAAAATCAGCTGACCCAGCGCGAGAAATCATCGGATTTCTCGTGATGTGTCAGTGGTGCTCCATTTTCAGGGCTGTTTCCCGCCTAGAATTTCTTAGGTCCGCGGCCGCGTTTTTGAAAGGACATGGATGTTCTCCGAGAGGTTTTCGGCTATCCCTTTATGGAGCGTCCCCATCCGCGCCGAGGCAAAAGCTCGTCACTAAATCCCGATTGACTGCGCCTCCAGTTCTATGTTACATTTTCTAATAGAAAAGCTATCGAAAGCGGGGCGTATCCATGACTTCTCTTTATACTTTAAAAACAATTGCACACATTCAAAGCGATTTCCCGGAAAAATTCGGCATCCCCCGACAGAGCGGTCTCGTGGAATCCCTGAAGGCAAAGCTCATCTTTGAACCGGACTACCGCAATCCGGATGCCCTGCGCGGCCTGGAAGATTACTCTCATATCTGGCTGATCTGGGGGTTTTCAGAATCCATCCGTGATGAATGGAGCCCTACCGTGCGTCCGCCAAGGCTTGGCGGCAACCAGAGAATGGGGGTGTTTGCCACGCGTTCCCCATTCCGGCCCAATCCGGTTGGACTGTCCTGCGTCCGTCTGGAGGGCATCAGCACCACCCCTGATTTTGGCCCGGTTCTCCATATTTGCGGAGCCGACCTGATGGATGGAACCCCGGTCTTTGATATCAAGCCCTATCTGCCCTATGTGGACAGTCACCCTAACGCACAAGGCGGCTTTGGCAGCCGGCAAGCGGGCTACAGCCTGAATGTAGACTGCCCGCCTGCATGCCTCGAGCTTATCCCAGAACAATGCCGGTCTGCGCTGATGGAAATCCTGGCACAGGATCCCAGACCTTCTTATCAGGAAGATCCGGCGCGTATCTACGGAATGAAGTATGCTGGTATGAATATACGGTTTTATGTTGAGAACGATGAGCTTCATATCTGTGGGGTTGAAAGATTGTAAATTCCCATTCACAGGGCCGTACACCGCGCTGCACGGTCCATAGACCGTGCATAGCAGTGATTGTAAGGCTGGACGGAAGCTTCATTTTCGTTCAGTCTATATTTCTTTTCTTCTCTGCCATATACTGTACCAGATTGGCAAGAACCCCCAGGCCCAGTACCACGGCAGAGATCATTGGCACCATGTATTTTCCTCTGGTTATCTCTGCAAAATCTAATATAAAGAAGGCTCCGTAACATCCCGCCAGGATGACCAGCGGCAGGGCCAGTGCAATGGCTGATATATAGTTTCTGCAGTGTCTGGTAACGGCGAATAAGATCATTCCTGCTCCTGCTGCCATCATAGCTGTAAACAAAATACTCATGACACTCATAGTTCCTATAGACCATGGGAACCATCCAATATATCCGCTCGAAAAGGAAGACGCTGACGCATTCCAAAAATCTGTGACACGGTTAATTTTTGCGGTTATCAAATAAAATACGATGGATATTCCGATCACCGCTAAAGAAGTAATCAGGCCGGCCGCCAGCTTACGGAGGTAATAGCCCCGCCCCTTCCTGCAGCAATATTGAAGTGACGGCATTTCATTTTGATTCTCCTGTACCATATAGGGAAGAATCATAAATATCACTCCGATAATTACAAAAACTGACCAAAACTGAAGAACCTGAAAATTATCTTCCAGTATTACAGATGGAAGGATCGTAAATACCTCCTCCCGATTTCGTTCTAATACCCTCTGTCTCTGAAGATCGTCCAAATCTTTATAAACGGATGTTCCGTTTGCACTTCCGTTCTCCTGCAGCGCCTCTGTCCTGTAACTATCCAAAAACATATCATATACATTGATTTCTATTGTCCTGGTGAATTCCTCCGACACTTCGGCGTCACTAAAGGAATCATAGATTTCCATCCATAATGCCGTGTCCTCATCGGGCGTTAGACTTTCGCTCCCCAGGTTGAATTCCTGAAACGTATGGAAGCCATACTCCTGAAACAATGCATTCTCCGCTATCATCCGGTCTATGGCACTGATTCCCTTTTCCGGAGCCTCACTTTTCATTTTCTCATATTCTTCCGGTGATATAGAAACCCCATATTTATCCGTAATAGCTTCTGCAATATCGGCAGTCTGATGATAGCTGCCCGGATGTATATTTACATACGGCCTTATAAACAGAAGAAAATACAGTATCCCAAAGCCCAGCAGACACAGCAGCTTCTTCCATGTCAGTATTTTTCTTATCTCTGTCCTTATCATATACACCCTCCTTACAAATCTTTCTTTAAAAACTGTCTCCGCACTCTGAAAGCTGCACATGCTATCAGAATGCCCCATAGGATAATCACAGTGATTTCATAATATCTCGGCGAAAGAAAGGAGGCCCCATTTACCATCCAGTGTCCTGCTTTCCTGGCAAGATCAACGGGATTGTACTGCAGTATAAAATAAACGACGCTCCATTTGGGAAACAGAGAGGTCACCGTATAGATACATGCACATCCAAACCCCAGCAGTATAAATGCCTTGAAACTATTTCTTCCCTTTGCCGCAAACGTATACCCAATATAAGAAAAAAGCACCGCTGCGCAGACTGATATTAAGAATTCCAGGCCCAGGTATCCCGCAATGTGAAGCGGAAACCAGCTGATAACCGGGAAATAAGAATCCAGCACCATCATGCTTCCAATGGGTGTCTTCCACAGTGGACCTAAAGGAAACATAAGGGCTGCCGACAGAATCGTTACTCCCCATATGACAGCCGTAAAAGTGAGTCCGGCAAGGATCGCTGCCCGCCTCCTCTGATCCTGGCTTTTTCTTCCCGTTTTGGATGTATACTCAACGGATGCCGTCCCTGCCTGTAATGGTTCACTGACACGATGCAGCATAAAGAGAACGCCTGCCAGAATGCTTTCCAGCGTACAGGCCAGAGGAATCCATCTTGAAAATAATTCAAAAAAACCTCTGCTTCCCGGGACAAAGAAGTGTGCAGCATCCTGATTCCGCCGATTCTCTGCCAGGATACCCTCCATCTTTTGGTATTCTTTCTCCGCATATTTCTTTGCCCCGTCTTCCAGCATAAGGGCAGAGGAGAAATTTTCTGCCAGATCACTGCTGTCCAGTTCATTCGTCATATACACTGTGCCATCCATTATCTGGCGCAGAGTGGGAATTCCCGCTTCTTTCTTCTCTCCGGGCTCCAAAACTTCCAGGTACTGTTCCGCTGTATTTTCATCAACCGGCAGCCCCAGATCCTCCCATGCCTTCACACTCTTCTCCACTATAGCCCTCTGGCCGCTGAAGTTTATCAGTATCCATGCATTTACCCCCATACTGCCAATGAGCAGCCCCCAGAAAATCGGGCTGAGCACTACGCGCATCCATTGTCTCCTCATATCTTCGCCTCATTCCTTGTAAGTGTATAAAAACACATCTTCCAAGCCAGCCTCACACTTTTTCCACTGCGGATTTCCCTGCTCCGCAATGAACCGCACCACAAAATGTCTTCCTTCCTGACGCTGGGAAAGAATCTGGTACTGTTCTTCCCAAAGATGCAGCTGCTCCTCCCTGATTTCTGCCTCAAAGACTTTTCCATCCAGCATGGTGCAGAGATGTTCTGTAGTGTCATTGGCATATACCTGTTTCTCCTTCAGCATAATAATATGGTTGGCAATAAACTCCACATCCGAAACGATGTGTGTGGAGATCATAACAATCTTATCCCTGGAAAGGGAACTCAATATTTTTCGGAATCTCACACGTTCCTTGGGATCCAGACCTGCCGTGGGCTCATCTAATATCAGGATCTCCGGATTTCCGAGCAGTGCCTGTGCGATCCCTACCCGCTGTATCATTCCACCGGAAAATTTCTTCATTTTCCTTTTTGATACCTCTGCAAGCCCCACCGTATCCAGCAGACGGGGAATCTCCCGCCGCAGTATTTTCCGGTCAATCCCTTTCAGGATGCCGATATACTCCAGATAGCGCTCAGGCGTATAGTCCCTGTAGTAGCCAAATTTCTGCGGCAGAAAACCGATCTTTTCCCGGTATGCTTCATCCAGCTTCTGTATCTCTCTTCCCTCCCACAGTATAGTCCCTTCTGTGGGAAAAAGAAGGGTGACCAGCAGTTTCATAAGCGTGGTCTTGCCGGCCCCATTCGGCGCCAGAAGGCCGTATATTCCAGGATGCAGCTCCAGATTGATATCTTTTAGCGCCGTAAAGTTTTGATATTTTTTTGTAACATGATTAATTTGCAGCATCTGCATACTCCTTTCTGAAGGGCTGTCCTGTCATTACCAGCAGCTGCCTGACGTAAACCACTGCCGCAACAGCTCCAACAGCAGCAAACAAAAGAACCGGAATCCCTTCCATCAGCCTTTCGTACCACTTGGCCGACATCTGTAAGAATACAAGATTGGCCAGAATCCAGCCGGCTCCCACTGCTGCCCCCCATCCGGTTTTCTTTCCCCGTTCTATCCCCATGGCCAGGAGAAGGGAAAATATCATCAGGGATGCAAAAGCCGTTGCCGCCAGCCGGAGAAAATCAGCCGAATACCGCACTGAAAGGACTGCCGCATAAATAAGGTTAAGGCCAATACCTATCAGGCTGTTTGAAAACATACGCGCTGTCATCAGATGTAAAAAAGTATACTTGTAACTCATAAGCTGTTCATACGTCTGATTCTGCCGCTCTTTCACCAATGACAGACAGAACACCGTGGCATATAAGACAGGCGCCGCTGTAAATACGATGCTGCAGGCGCTGGCTATACCGGCGCCCACAATCCGTAATCCAATGTACATGAACGCTGCCGCAATGCAAAATGAGACAGTCAGGATATCTCCCATGCCTGCGTACAGCTGCCCGAATCCAATCCCCCGGAACAGATCCCACAGAAATGAATTTACTCCCGTATTTGGCGGCGTTTTAGTGAGCTCCTCTGCAAGCCTCATATTCTGTTCTTTTTCCTCTGCTTTTTTCCACATATCCTCTAAAAATTCTTTATCCCTCTGCGTCATCCGTTTTCCCTCCTTTTCCTCTGCAGCTTTTTCCTTGCTCTGTGCAATACTATTTTTATCTGCGGAGTATTCTTTTCCATAACCACTCCAATCTCCTGGTAGGACAGGCCCTCCACACAGAAAAGATAAAGCACACGCCTGTATTCTTCCGGCAAATCCTCTATCCACTGCACCAGTTCGCCATACGCTTCTTTCTTCACGTAAATATCCTCCGGCGTTGGCGGAGATTCCCCGGCGCTTTCTGCCGTCCCCAGCTCCTCTGTTACATGGCGCCCTCTTCTCCTCAGTTCATCCAGCGATTTATGTTTGACCACTGCAAACAGATAGGTTCGAAACGTGCAGGCTTGGGGCAGGCGCTCCCTGTGCACATAAATATCGGCAAAACTGTCCTGTACAATATCCAGGGCAGTCTGCTCCTCTTTGGCATATTGTATGCAGAACCGTACAGCATCCCGATAATGCCTCAACACCAGTACATCATAAGCCTGTTTCATATTTTTATTTTTCACCAGCCCGATCAGCTGCCCATCCGTTTTTTTCTCCAGGTCTTTCAGATTCATTGCGTTTTTCCTTCCGATTGTAAAAATATCAAACAAGATTCGCTTTCTATCTATTAGTCGAATTAGATTTAGAAAAGTTACACTTTAAATCATAAAAATAAAAGTCCTGGTTCTATCAATACAGGACTTTTATTTTTATTCTTTTTACAAGCTTGATCATCAGTTGTGTTTCCGCTCCTTTAGCAGGGCATTCTAACCTTTTTCACTTATACTTATTTTTACAGATTCGATCCATGTTTCTATCGCCTGGGCCAGAATCATCTGCTGCCGGAGGACGGCTTTTCCGGTTTCAGGAATTTGAGGATTGCCTTCTTTTTCTGTTATGTTTTCTTCAAGATATGATTTTAGTGTTTTTATGTTACTTTCTATACTGGTAAGACAGGCTTCCTGGTCTTGCAGGGAGAGGCTGTCCAGATTAACTATAACTGCGTTCAAATCCAGAAATATGTTGACCGGCTGGGCGGCTATCTTATACATTAGATTTTCGAATTCCGCTTCTCCGGACTCTGTCAATGAGTAAACGGCTTTTTCCGCCATCTTTCCTTCCTTTACCATCGTGCCTTTGATAAAGCCTTTCTGCTCCAGCTGTATGACTTTCTTATAGATTGAGGGCGTGCTGATCTTTACCCATCTGGATATGTTCCGGTATTCTACCAGTTTCTGTATGTCATATGCGCTTAACGGCTCCTTTTTTACCATCCCTAATACGATTAAATCTATTGTTGCCATAAATATCCTTCCTTTTCTTATTCGTCTTGACAAGTACTATAAATTATAGTATTATCAACTTTGTCACTTGTTTGCTATAATTTATAGTACTTTATTTTACACTTCATGTCAAGTGGAAGGAGAATTTATTATGAAACAACATAACACAAAAATGGAACTGCTTGGAAGTGCCCCTGTATCGAAAGCGCTTTTCGCACTGGGGCTGCCCACCATGATTGGTATGATGGTGAATGCGCTTTATAATCTGGCGGATGCCTACTTTGTAGGAGGGCTGGGAACTGCACAGATGGGCGCAATTACTGTTGCATACCCCCTTGGCCAGATTGTGGTAGGACTGGGACTGCTCTTTGGAAATGGTGCCGCTTCCTACCTTTCACGGCTGTTAGGGAGCGGGGAGAAAGAAGCCGCAGACAAAACCGCAAGCACTGCTATATACAGCAGTATCTTTGTGGGAACGGCAGTCATTATATGCATCCTCATATTTCTGGAACCCATTCTGCGCCAGATAGGCGCCTCAGACAGTGTCATGCCTTTTGCGGTTACTTATACAAGTATCTATATTGCTTCCTCTATATTTAATGTCTTTAATGTCACCATGAACAACATCGTTTCCAGTGAGGGCGCTGCCAAAACAACCATGTGCGTGCTGCTGGCAGGAGCCGTGAGCAATGTTATTTTAGACCCCGTCTTTATCTATGTTCTCGATCTGGGCGTAGCCGGTGCTGCGACCGCAACGGCCATTTCGCAGTTTGTCTCTACACTGATATATTTACTGTATATATTCAGGAAAAAAAGTATATTTAGTTTTAGTATACGGAAGTATGGTTTATCAAAAGATGTAATGTCAGAGATTTTGAAAATCGGGATTCCCACACTGGTATTTCAAATGCTGACCAGCCTGTCTATGACAATGATCAACGACGGGACAAGGATCTATGGTGATTCTGCTCTGGCCGCGATGGGAGCTGTGACAAAGATTATGTCCGTGGGAAGTCTGATGGTATTCGGTTTTCTCAAAGGCCTGCAGCCTATCGCGGGCTACAGTTATGGTGCGAAAAAGTACGACCGCTTAAAAGAAGCTGTAAAGACTTCCATCCTGTGGGCAACTATCTTCTGCCTGATCTTTGGTCTTGCTGCCGCCCTATTTTCTACAGCGATTATTTCCCAGTTTACAAAAAATGACCCGGAAATGATCCGGATCGGACAGGCGGCCTTAAGAGCAAACGGGCTTTCTTTTGTGCTCTTCGGTTTTTATACCGTTTATTCCTTTCTGTTCCTTGCTATGGGAAAAGCAAAAGAAGGCAGCTTCCTCGGCGCCTGCCGGCAGGGCATCTGCTTTGTTCCTGTTATCCTGATACTCCCAAAAGTTTTGGGACTGAACGGGATCCTGTATGCTCAGCCGGCTGCCGATGTAATCACTGCAGCCATCACCATATTTATGGCTTTGCGCCTGCAAAGAGAATTGCAATAAAACTGGATTATACGCTCTAGAGCGTGTCTGAAAATTGCTTGTTGCAAGATGTTGTCCCAGTTTGCGGGGTATTTACTGCCAAATACAGGAGGCGTAGTGGGCTACGCCCTCTGGATTCGGCAGTAAATAGACCGTGAAGCGGGGCGGCATATTGCGGCAATGAATTTTCAGACACGCTCTAGGATCCATGGGCCTGTGCGTGCCGAATCCCCTGCTCTGTGATGACGTCGTCTCCCCTGTACTTTTTGAGATCATCCCCCACAGGACAAACGTTCATACATACACCGCAGGGCCAGTGATTTTCATTCTTAATATCTACATGATGCTGCGTACAGGCAATTTTATCATAACTAAAGAGGTTATTTTCTTTCTCTTCAAAGCAATGAACCGGACAAGCTTTCAGACATTTTTTACAGTGAATGCATAAATCCTTCTCCAACTGCGGATCCGGGCTGACTGGCGCATCGGTCAGCACGGAAACGATACGCAGGCGGGGACCGTATTCCTTTGTGATCAGATTATGGCTGTCACCAAAGGTACCCATACCCGCATAGTAGGCTGCTACGACATGAGAAAAAGAGGCATTCGGATTTTTCATAAGCACATCAATAGAGTAGTAACAGTCTCTCGGAAAGAACAAAGCCCTGTATCCTAATTCTGTAGTAATATAATTCGTCAGCTTATATGCAATATCATCCAGCACCCGGTTGCTGGTGTCATACAATTCCTGATATACCATGGAGGGGGTAGTGAACGTCATCGGGGCAAACAGCGGGATTCCCAGTACAATTACATTTTTAACCCAGGGCCAGGAATTCTGCGGCCAATATTCCGGATTCTGGATCGGTTCCGTTTCCCACTTATCAACGGAACAAACTCTCACCAGATTTGCGCCAAGGTCCTTTGCTTTGTCAACGATTTGTTTCTTTACTAATTCATCTTTCATCGTCAGCTTCCCCTTCCTTTCCATATTCTAATTTGGTACGGCTCTCCCCAATATAGAGTATAGCATACACCTTCTCAATTCTTGCCGGATCGCTTTCCTCAATATTACCATCGTAGTATACGGCTGCTTCGTCGCCAATCTGCAGATCCGTTGTACTGTCTTTTCTTTCAGCGTCCAAAGAGACCAGAATCTCCTGATTTTCAGCTATTGTTTCCTCACTTTTGCTTACCTCTATCCTGGCGTATCCATCTTTTATCTCCATCACGGTTCCTTTGATGCTTGGTTCATGGTCTATTATGTAGTTAATGTCTTTGGAACACCCTGAGATACAGATGCTCAGGGCTATTGTAAGCAAACCCAATCGTATTTTTCTCATAATTGTCCTCCCTGAATCCCAGACTGTTTCATCCTTGTATTATCTCTGCCAGCTGAATCTAAACTTATATGTCTATGACATGTTTTTCCTTAATTTGATTTTATCACCGCGAGATATAAAAGTCATTCATTTTCTGCTGTATTAAGAATACTTATTATAATAGTCCTTACGATTAACACCTCTACAAAACTCTAAATCGGGAGTTAGCGACGAGCTTTAGCCTCGGCGCGGATGGGGACGCTCCATAAAGGGATAGCCGAAAACCTCCCGGAGAACATCCATGTCCTTTCAAAAACGCGGCCGCGGACCTAAGAAATTCTAGGCGGGAAACAGCCCTGAAAATGGAGCACCACTGACACATCACGAGAAATCCGATGATTTCTCGCGCTGGGTCAGCTGATTTTTGGATTCGGAATCCAAAAATCTCTCCATTTTCAGGGCTGTTTCCCACCAAGAATTTCTAAGGCCCGCTTTGAGCGTTTTTGAAAGGACATGGATGTTCTCCGGGAGGTTTTCGGCTATCCCTTCATGGAGCTGGCGCATCCAACCGGTAGGAAAAAGCTCGTTTCTAAGGAGGGGCCTCAAACGGGGGCAGCGTATGGATATAGAATTGGCGGGACTTTTATGTCCCCATTAGGTGTACATAAGCAAGGGGATACGCTTCCGGTATCAAAATAATTCAATACGCATCTTGAAGATGAAAAGACACGCATAGCCAATCCACATCCGCTGCTCTGGTCCGGGATCCCACCCGGTTGGCGAGCTTACCTGCCGATTGGATGAGCCAGCTTTATGACAGGGAGGCCGGGGAGGTGCTGGGGCTGTATATGCCGTTGCGAAATGCTGGAGTGCGCTTAGTGATTCTTGAACAGCCGATGCCGGATAGGCGGGGAACAACTTGATCTCCAAATCAAGTTGTTGCTGAACCCAGCGCGGGAAATCATCAGATTTCCCGTGATGTGTTCAGCGTACCCGCCTATCCGGCATCGGCTGTTCTAGAATCACTTAGCAGCATGGGTGCATATCGCAACGGCATATACAGCCCCAGCACCTCCCCGGCCTCCCTGTCATGAAGCGTCCCCATCCGTCGACAAGTCTAAAGCTTGCCGACTAAATCCCGATTTAAATGTAGGGTACAGCGCGAAAAGTAACTGATTTTCCATTTTCTCATTTACAATCTGCCTGCAAGCCTTTATAATTAGGACGAGTTTTTATATAATAGCATGTAAATGAATGGAGGAAAATATTTTGTTTAATAAATATCTATATGTCTTCTTAATCTCAATGGTACCGCTCATCGAACTGCGCGGGGCTATTCCTTATTCCCAGCTGTTCGGGCTTCCCCTGCTGCCGTCCTATATCATTGCGGTTATCGGCAATATGCTTCCGGTCCCTATTATTTTCCTGTTTGCAAGAAAAGTTCTGGAATGGGGATCTGATAAGCCAGTGATCGGAAAGTTTTTTTCTTTCTGCCTTGAAAAAGGTCACAAGGGTGGTCAGAAGCTGAAAGAAAAGGCTGGAAAAGGACTGCCTATTGCCCTTCTCCTATTTGTTGGGATTCCACTCCCCGGCACCGGAGCCTGGACGGGAACACTCGCAGCAAGCTTACTGGATATGGATTTCAAATCAAGCGTAATCGCGGTGATGCTGGGAGTGCTTTTGGCCGGAATTATAATGGGGGCGGCAAGCGCTGGACTATTTGGGGCCATTGGGGCACTGTTTGGGTAAAGTAACGAAAGTAATAAACTTGTAGGTGAAGGGAGCTATGTCGAACCAGATATAAATCTCCATAAAAACCTCACAGTCATTTCCAAGAAACGTTTTCGCGTTTTGAGATGACCGTGAGGTTTTTTTAGTGCTTACACATGGCTCTTTATAAAACTTTCTATACATTGCCTCTATATTTTATAAACGGGAAGAACGTAAATAGAATTCTTTGAACAGTGCCAGATAGTCCGCAAGGTTTTCTATTTTAGGGTCATGATATTCAAATGTTGTTCCGTTGCATTTCTCATATTTTATGCAGCCTATTTCATAGTCTTTCCGAAATTTGCAGTTATCGCCTTTGCAATGTTTACATGTTCCGTAATCACCTGTAAACGCCATCTGTATATGCTCAGGGGCTGCGCTTATATATGCAGCATGTTTTGTGACATCATTTAAAAACAATCTAAGTACAATGGAGTCTTCTTTGATGTAAATACGAGCCACGACATTTTTGGATTTTACTCCTGCTTTTCTAAAAATAAGCATATATTTTCCCCAACAGTAACCGCTGCCAATCTCACCTCCATAGGTATATCCCATCTTTTCGAGCTCTTTCGTGAATTCTATGATAAATATTTTATCCCGCTCCTGAATGAAATTAAACTGTTTTTCTGATATATGATTTTCAATCATGCTGTTTATCCTCCGAATTGTCTTCTATTCTTCTTATCCTAATGGTTTCAGTATAAACTGCAGCATAGTGTCATAGTCAAGTGGAAAATACATTATTTTAAATAAAGAACAAAGTGGGCAAGTCCGCCTCAACTCCCCCCTCACTCATGAGGGGCTTGCACACTTTGCCGCCTTGCGGCTATATACTTATCGCGGCGTGTGCATCCTCCCGGAGGTTTTTTATGATATAGGAAATTCCAGAGGAATTTCCTATATCATAAAAAAATAACAGTATAGATACAATTATCAATGTATCCACACTGCCACTCATTCTAAAACTTTTGGAACAGGGGATGAGAGAATCGAACTCCCACCAAAGGTTTTGGAGACCCCTATCATACCATTTGACCAATCCCCTTTATAATACGACATCTTTCTCAGTCACTAGATCATTATACCCAGCCCACCCCTATTTGTCAAGAAAAATCTCCATATTTTCCCCATATTTTTCAGCTAATTTTATCAAAGGACATGATATTAGATTTCGGAAAACATCTTCTGTGCCAGATATGGCAATAGATGTTTTCGCCGACAGGCTAATTGAAATTCATCCTCCACCTAAAGAGGAAGGGGAACTCTTGCCTATAACATGTTAAAACTCTTTATTCTCCGGCTCCCACCGGCATGCATACTCCCAGTTCAGTTCCTCCGGCGGATTCATAATCTGCCTATATGCCTCAAACATCATCTCACATAATATCTGCGGCGGCACACATCCGCAGAAACCGCCAAAGGCAGGAATCACTATACTTTCGATCTGATTGTCAAGCGCTGTCATTAGACATGTTCTCATACACTGGTACACCACCATAGAATCCTTAATAGCAGAAGGTATTCTCATAGTCGGCGTGTGGATCAGCTTTATGCCTCTTACTCCTGTATCAATGATGAAGCTGGTACCCACAGGCTGTTCCCCCCGATAATGCTCCAGGATATGCCTCTGCACTTTCTCCTGAAGTTCCCACCCAAACCATTCAGAGATTGCCAGATCGTATCCCCCATCCATAAGACCGTAGGAATTAGCCGGAGAAACAACACATTCTACGGGCGTTGTCTCCATAAAATGCCTAAAATCATCACATACTACAGTTACCTCTCCCTCCTCCCGGAAATACAGCTTCCAGATGGAGACTAAAGTCTGATTTCTGTCCAACAGGTAAATTTTCATCTTCCGCCCCTATCTGAGCCATATAAACTCCCGGCCTCATACATTCGTTCCTCTGTTAATATCCTTCAAAATTTGGTCGATGCACCTCTGTTCATACTCCCGGTCTTCCAAAATGTGCCAGGACAAGACCAGCGCCCCAAACTCCGAGGAATAAACGAGCCCATCTTTTTTGATAAAACAGACGAAATCCCCGGAAACCGAGCATTCATTCTCTTTTTTTGGCCTCGTGCAGATATGATAACCGTCTAATGGCAGCCTGTCCGGAGCTGTTGGCTCATTGTCAAAATCATAGAACTTATTCTCAAAAATATTATCCTTCTTCAGGGCTTCGAATAACTCGCTTGGGGAGATTATATAAATATGCTTATACTCCTCATATTTACCTCTGAGTTCCCCGACGCATTCGTCATTCCATTTTCCAGAAAAAATATAAATATACTCATATGAATTTTCCTGAATATAATAATCTATTTCAATGTCATGCTGATTCTTTACCTGACATGTTATTGGCTTTCTGCCATTAGCAACAAACCGGAATTCAAAATTCTGCTGACTCACCTTGCAGGATGAAGGCAATAGCTTGTACCCCTCTGAACCATGCTTATTACTTATATATAATGCCACAAGATCCTCGAGTTCCATGTAATTTAAGCTTCTGACAAAGTTATTGACGCCGATTTTCAGCCTGGGAATCTCAAATCTCCTGTTTTCGTCCGCCTCAAAATTTTCATACATCGAAATGACCAAGAGCCTCTGGCGGTATGGTGCGATTCTTTGAATAGTAGAGTGAAGCCTCTGAGAGAATCTGCCTGCGATCTCAGAAGGAAGTTCACCGTCATTCGCAAACTCGATCCACTTATCAACCGTTCCGCCCCATGAGAAACGTCCATAGACCGGATCATTTTCTTTATAAATATACATTGCCCCTTCAGATGAAACTCTGCCCACATAATAATGACTATTCTTAAGGCGCGTGATAACATAGTCTCCCTTTCTGATTGCCTTGTATCCATTAACAGCATCTTCTGACACTGACCCTCCCTGCTTTTTGTACTTTTCAATATAGATGGCTGCATTTTCGTCGGAAATCAGTGTGCCATATTCAAAACAAGGCATATCCCAGCCCATACCGAAGATTTTCGCCTCAATACATGTTTGCTGAAGCGTGCTCACCAACTCATAGTTCGCTCTGTCGTCGGTAGCAAATGGCATGAGATAGACCATCCAACAATTTACATCTGCAATATTCAAAAAGGGGATTTTATTCATTATTTGTTTTCTCCATTTTACTTTTGTATTTTTCACACATTACTTTTAACGCCTTCGTAAATTACATTTTTATACTCAGCGGTTTATTAAGTCTGAACAGTCACATTTTCATAATTACATGGCGTCGCCACACAAATTTATAAAGATTTTATTTCTAAAACACCTATTGGCTTATTGTTGACTTTAAGTTGTATAATTAACTTGTAACCATTATAGTTGGTGAAAACATCCTGGAGGATGCCGTGTTTCCGTGTAGATTCCCGCTATAATTTTTCCCTGGTTACTTTTATTTTGTTGCTGAAAAAAATAACACTGTACCTGTTGTGTACGATTCTATGTCAGTAAATCCAGCCGATTCAAAAAATAATCGAAGTTCCTTTTGGCTATATACCCTCACATCGCCTGTTCTGGAAAATGGAAATACTACCGTGTTAGCAATCCAACGCACCACCGGAGAAAAAAATGGTTCGGCAATCATGACTTTCCCGTTCTTCTTCAATACCCGCATACATTCATTGGCAAAGGTCTGGGGTGTTTCAAAGTGATGGAATGCACAAGACACCGTTATGACATCCATACTCTCATTTTCAAAGCTGAGAGGTGCACAGGAACCTGCCGCAAATGTACAGGCCGGGTATCTTCCTCTGGCAGAGGCAATCATATTTTCAGAAATATCTACACCAAAAGCATTGACTCCCGCCTTTTTAGAAAGTTCTCCAAGCAGACGCCCATTCCCGCAGGCAACGTCCAAAATATTGTCTCCCTCCTTGAGCACAGCTTTTTTAATTATCTCTTCTTTATGGGGGCTTGTGTATCTGCCCTCTGGAGCAGAATCATATTTCCACGCCATCTTATTATATACTTTTTGAGACTGTTCCGTCTTTTTCCCCACATCTATTCCTCCGAATTTCTATTTTCTGGTGAGTCTGGTTTTGTACAAACACGATTACTTCCTTCTTGGCCCTGTACAGCGTCTGGTCTGATGCGATGATAAAATATGAGAGTTCATCACCAGACCGTGAGAAGAACGCTCTCTTTTACGGTATAATATCCCCATCAGAACAAGCTCTACTTCTCCTGACTCCATCGCTTCGAAGCATTGCAGCGCATCCATGCGAGATAGCAGTGCATAGCTGTCTACGGAGTATGGTTCATCCGGCCACAGATAATACCCGCTTCTATCTTTTGACTTGAGCAGATTGGTTATGATTGCCGTATCTCAGTTCTCTAGTTTTCAAAAATCGAGTTCCAGGGTTCGTCTGTCCCGGTTGTAATTTCAAATGATTAGCCGGTCAGGTTCTGCACTCTGCGCAGGATTTCATGAGCAATGCCCTGTCATTGGCTCTTTTGTTTATTGTAGAAGCTGATGGGATATTTGTCAAATCATCCCGCCACATGAATTGAGATCGAGTCAGAGGCGGACTCATAGATAAATCCGTCAATCGAACTGTCCTTCTGCCGCCTGTTTATAATCCGGTACAAAAACGGCTTCAAACAGTACCGTTATCCAGAGAAGTAGTCAGTTCGTCCTATTCCAGAGTTCTGGGCGTAATCTTCAAGCCAAATAAGTCACTCAAACGTTTACATACGAGTCGGTCATAGCCTCCAATCTCTCCCTCCGTTGTTATAAAAGCTTCCTCCGAATAAATCCTTCCGTAAACCAGACCATCCGGGTACTGCTGCTTTAATGATATACCTATACTATGTCGATATTATACCTCTACAAGTAAAAAAAGGCGAAGGCCGTGAAAGACTTGTATAGCTTTCATAGCCCTCGCAAAAATGCTCTGTTTAATAGTCTGAATTATTATTTATAAAACAACCCTGCCCTCTCCTTCTGCCTGGAAGGCGGCCTCCCTTTCTACTCCAACACCTCTCTGGAGATCATCGCCTTATCCATTGCCGTCATATCTGCCTCCGGGATCTCATAGATATCCCCTTCTGTCTTATTGACATGCACCGTAATCTTCTGAACCTCACCATACTGAATTCCTGCATCCACAGCTCTTTTCAGTATGTCGTAGTAAAGTTCATAAACACTGTTCTGCATATCCTGGTCGGAAGGCATTTCCTTCCCGTTCATTACTTCGTTTGCGACTTTTGTTGCGTAGTCCTTGGCCTGTTTCTGAAACTCGTCATATGTATCATCAAAAAGTGTAACCGGCTCGATTGACACGACAACAGTAAAGTTTCCTTCTTTATCTTCAACGGCTTCCCCTACTGTATACTTTACATTCTTTGTCAGGTTTTCAAACAGTGCCCTGAACTTTTCTTCCAGCTCATCCGGAAAGTCCAGAGATTCAAAACCTTCCATAGTGATATCCATCCGCTTTTCGAAAATCTTTTCAGCCGCCTCTTTAGACGATCCCGTTAATTCCATATACTTGTCCGTCTCGTTCTTATATGAGACATCCAATAGGGCCTGCGTATAACCGGCTGCGTCAAACTTTTTCCCGCAGCCTCCCAACAGTAGCAGTGTCATTGCCGTCAGCAAAATAGCTGATATTTTTCTTTTTTTACTCATAAAATTTCCTCCTCATGAATGCTTGTCAGGTATTATAGCATGGCCTGTCCGGCAAAAAAAGTAAAATATTGGCGGCATTTCCAATAAATTTATTTACTGCTATTGTGCAGTCATCCGCAGGAGAAATCCTTCGATAAACTTTTTCGAGCTGATTCTTCCCGGCTCCACAGACTGATCTTTTAGATTTCTCATTTTGATCCGAACCTGCCCAAAGTCAAACAGTAAATTGGCATAATCTGCAAATATGGGATCATAGTAGTCCTCCGCCCCCATCTGCGCAATATTATCCAGAGCCTTCTGCATAATTCTTCGGATCCTCTGCTCAAGCGCCTTTTTATTCAACTGGAGCTGTTCCTCCCCGTACATCTCTCCTGCAACTTTTTCATATACTTCTTTTATCTGATAACTCTTTTCCTTTTTCTGAAACTCCATCACAGTGAACACAATCGTTTTCAGCTCATCAATTCCCTTCATTCCCCAGATCCCGATATCAGTGCATATTTTTTGGAACCGGTCACCAAGCATGCCCTTGCTGACGGGCGGCGCCTCCTGAATCCCCATGAGCGCCCCCTGTATAGTCTCCATAGATTTTTGCAGGCTTACCAGCTTCGCAACATTAGAAATCACACTGATAACTTCTATGGCATTCAGCGGCTTGCTGATATAAAACATAATCCCTCTCTCATATGCCTTTTCCATCATGGCTTCATCGTCCACCTGGGAAATCATGATAACCTTTCCCGTAAATCCCCCCTGCAAAAGCTCTTCAAGTACATGAATGCCGTCTTTTCCAGGCAGAAGCAGATCCAGAAGCACAATATCCGGCTATTTGCCACATGGCAGAGACCGATTCCCGTGGACATCGCCCCAGTCTCTTTATCGTATTTCGTGGAAAATCCGGCTCCCCAGATGTACTGCTGCGTGTCCTCGTCCATTCCGCATCCGTCATCGGTAACAGAAAGAAGCAACGTCTCGTCCTCTGTTTGGGCAGACAGGCTGATCTGTCCCGATACAGCCTCTCAGCAAGCACGCCGTCCCCGACATCACAAGGGACAGCGGAAACACCGGAAGTTCCGGCAATATCCCATATAATACCGTTCTTAGACGATTATTTTTAAAGACTTCTCCGAATTTTCCCATTTTCTTTCCCTGCGCTGCTTTTCAGCCTGCATTTGCTCCATATGTTATTCCCGCCTACCTCTCAGTATAAAATTTGAAAATCCCCTTAGCAAGCGGGAATCAGACCGTCATTGTGCATTATTTTAAAAAGCTATCCCCGCGTGTCCCGCGGTTTGTTTTTATTCGCTTTGTGCATTACGCACATAAAATTTTCATTCCCTCTCTGCGTATATTTATGGCAGCATTTACATCACGGTCCATTCTGTTTCCACATTCACAGATATAGACTCTGTCTGACAAGCTTCTTAGCTTATGCTGGAAATCCTTTCTCTGATTCCGGATCTTCTCATGCACTTTTCCAACTTTCCGCTTTTGTTTCCCATAGTTCCTGCTTCCTTTTTGGCAATGGGAAAGTCAATCCCCACTACCTTTTCCAAATGCCCCTGTTGCTCCACTACTTGGTTTTCATACTGAAACAGCAGGCTTGCATAATAGCTGCCGGATGCTTCACAGCTTACGGTAACTGATTTCAGAATATAGCCATCTGGAATGTCCCTATGTATCCGGATACGGATGGGTGTGAGTTTGGGAAGTTTCAAGTGTCTCCCGGATAATTTAATGTTCCCATTTACCACATTTGTTGTATAAGCCTTTGTCCCCCGATGCTTGGATTTGAACTTCGGGAACCCACTTTCTTTTCTTCGGAAGAAATTCTTATATGCTCTTTCCAAATGTAACTGTGTATTAGCAAGTGCCAGTGCATCCACTTCCTTCAAGAATGGAAACTGCCTCTTATAGGATACGGGTGTATTATGGAGCATGGCTTTCTGCTCTTCATAATAGGCAATCTTGTCTGCAAGCATATGATCATAGACAAAGCGGCATCATCCGATGGTTTTAGCAATCATTGTTCTCTGTTCTTCATTTGGATAAATGCGAAACTTGTATGCAGCGTTCACTCTTCTCACCCTGACTTTCAATATACAACGAACATCACATGGATATGATCTATGTCATGGTTCCATTCTTCCAATGTAATCATTGCCCGCGGCTAGTATTTTTCTGGAATCCGAACACTGGCTGCACTATGAAACTTATATTTTTCTACCATATGCTTCCTCATACAAACCAAGTTGTAACGGTAACAATCCGCGATGCTATCTGCAAAGGAACTCGCATTCCCTTTACTTAACTGCTGAAACGCTGTAATGACTTGCTTATTGAGACGTGAAAGCGTATGTCTCTTGGACGGATAATATGCAAAATGATGTCCCCATTCAAGAAGATGATTGGTTTCAGATAATATAACGTATAAAGGTTTTAAAGTGGTGTGTTTCATTATTGCTTCTAAAATAACTGCTAAATAAATAGAATTTGAGGAACTAAATCTGTCTGCTAACTCATCCAGTTCTGCTCTGGTAAACTGCGGAGCCGCAGCTAAAGCAGCCGGTCGAATAATTATTACCATTAACTGCAGGGCATGAAGGTAACGTAATGCCTTTTCTACATATCCGGAATTAAGAGCCAGCTGATAAAGCTTCGTGTCATCCGGTTCTATAACCATAGTGCCTTTCCCATTTAATGTTTTTACAAAACCTCTTTGCTCGAGTTCTGACAGTGCCTTTCTGACTGTCGATAAAGAGACACTGTACTGGCTGGCCAGCTGTTTTTCATATGGAAGATACATTCCAACAGAATATTCTCCAAGGCCAATTTTTCGATTCAACTCATCAACAATTTTTGAGTAATAGTAATCCTGACCACGCATGGGATTCCACGAAAACGGCATACCCGTTTGTGGAGGACATTTCGGCGTCGTGTCCGACAAGTAATTTAGTGTACTCTCAATGTAATCCGTTAGCATTTGGTACATATTTGATAACTGGTTGTACTTTGTGAGTGGATCATCGCCTTTTAATACATCTATTATCACACTGGTTACAGATACAGACCCCTGTGGAAAGTGCTCTGAAAAATAGGGACAATCTTCTGTAAAAAATGTAAGCTTATTGTAAAGGCCAAATGTGGAATAGAGTTCGCTGAATAAAGGATTGCCGCCTATTCTTAGTATATCATATCCCAATTTAGATGGAGGGCGCCATCCACCAGCAGAACTTCCCAAACGCAATACTCTTATAGCCTGTTTATAGTGAGGCATTATCTCTACATCGCACCCCTGCAAAGCAAAAACCAGCAGTGAAGGCAGTATGAGAGAAAAAGTCTGATACACCTGTAAAATACTTTCCTTATGTCTTAAAATTTCGAAAACCGTATTTGACTGATTAGGAGTATCTTTTTTTGAAACAACGATTGGTGCAAGACGAGGCTGAATTTCTACCAGCCCTTCCTCCCGCAATGCGTCAAAGACACGGTTAATAGTATATCTGCTTACATGAAACTGGTCGCAAAACATCCTTGAAGACGGTAAGGCACTTCCATGAAGTATCTGGCCCTCCAAAATACACTGCTTAATTTCGTTATATACAAATGTAAATTTTGTTTCTTGTGGTTTCATAATTTGTCTCCTGTCTGTCTGAATTATATCATGAAGAACCGTTCTTGTCAGTATCAAATCGCCCCAACCTATATGTACACCTTACCAATATGGGTGTTGCCAGTATGCAAGCTAACATTTATAATAAAACCGTAAAATTATGAGAAAAGAGTTTCGGTATCATGGAAAAACAAAAAATTTTAATCGTAGACGATTCAGAAATGAATCGCGCTCTTTTGGCAGATATCCTCGAAGAACAATATGATGTGGTGGAGGCTTGTAATGGTGTAGAAGCAATTTCGCTCCTTTCAAGTCAAAAAGCAGATTTCTCACTTCTTCTTCTGGACATTATGATGCCTGAAATGGATGGATTTGAAGTATTGACCCATATAAACAAATATCACTGGAATGATACTTTCGCAGTTATTATGATTTCTGCTGATGACTCCCCCGCGAATATAAAACGGGCTTATGACTTGGGGGCTTTTGACTATATCAGCCGTCCTTTTGATTCGACCATTATCCAGCGCCGTATTTCTAATACGATGTTTTTATATGCACGGCAGCATCGTCTTGAGAAAATTATCGCAGAACAATTTCACGAGCAGGAAAAAAATAATAAGCTGATGATTTCAATCCTGTCTCATATTGTAGAATTCCGTAATGGGGAGAGCGGCTTACATATACTGCATGTTAACACTATTACAAAATATTTGCTAAAGCAGCTGGTTCAGCGTACGGATCAGTATCCTTTGTCCAAAGCTGATATTTCTTTAATCAGTACCGCTTCCGCGCTGCATGATATTGGGAAAATCTCAATTTCAGATGAAATATTGAACAAACCCGGACGCCTTACGGAGGAGGAGTTTGACGTGATAAAAACTCACTCGATGGTCGGCGCCAATATGCTATTAGACCTGCCCATTGAGCAGCAGGAAGCTCCGCTTGTCAAAGTAGCTTCTGAGATTTGTCGATGGCACCACGAAAGGTACGATGGAAAGGGATATCCTGATGGATTAGTGGGAGAAAAAATTCCTATAGCTGCCCAGGTAGTTGCGCTGGCCGATGTATACGATGCCCTGACCAGTAAGCGATGCTATAAGAAAGCTTATTTACATGAAGAAGCTTTGAAAATGATTTTAGAAGGACAATGTGGTGCCTTTAATCCTACACTTTTATTATGCCTTCAAGAAATCGCGGATACACTTGAAAGTGAGCTTTTGGATACCTCACCTGAACAAGAGACTAAAAATAGTCAGAATATAAGAAGTAAAATAGACTACGATAGGTTGTTTTCATATGAAAAATACACCTTCCTGTCGAGCAAACAGCGGCACCTGCAATTATTATATATTGATTCGTTAACCACGGTCTATAACCGACGTTATTATGACGAGCATTTTAAAGGCGCAAATGATATTCAAGCGATGGTCGTAATTGATGTAGATAATTTTAAGCAGATCAATGATAATTATGGCCACGATGTAGGCGATACCGTGTTGCAAAACATTGCACAAACCGTTTTATCCTGTGTACGAAAAACTGATGCCGTGATCCGTTACGGCGGCGATGAATTTGTAATTATATTTTACAGTATACCTGCAGATATATTTGGAAAAAAACTGGAAAGGATCAGGCACTCTGTTGATCGTCTGATAATTGATGATCATCCCGAACTACATATGTCTGTTAGTATAGGTGGAGCATATGGAACTGGAACTGCAAAAAAACTTTTCAAAGCTGCAGACATTATGATGTATCAGTCAAAAAACACAAAAAACCAAGTGACTATATGCACTCTGGACTAGAAAGAGGACAACATCTAAAAAGGAGGAATAACATCAATGGGAAACAATCAAAAGAAGAATCCTACAACACACTTTCTTATATGCAGTTTTATTGGGCTTTTGATCTTTAGTATTATTATTTTCAGTCTGCTCGGAATTTATATGAGTCGAAAGAGTAAACAGGCAGTTTACGATATTGGTAAAATTTATATGTCCGGAATGAATGAACAAATGTCCAGGCACTTTGAAACTGTCATTAAACTGCGTTTTGATCAGGTCAGCGGCATTGTTTCCGTTGTCTCAACAGATAAAAACAGTCAAGATGAGCTATATAGGGAGCTTATTTACAGGGCACAGGTCAGGGGTTTTGACTATCTAGCACTTTGTTCTGCCGATGGGGATTTTCAGACACTCTATGGACAATCCATTCAGCCGCTTAACCCGGAACCTTTTGTAGAAGCATTATTACAAGGGGAACAAAGAGTTGCTGTAGGCGTTGATTCTGCTGGAAATGAAGTGGTATTGTTTGGAGTTGATGCTGCTTATCCTATGTACAATGGTGATAGGTGCACCGGACTCATTGCAGCCGTTCCGCTGGATTATATCACCGGTTTCCTTTCCTTAGAGGATGAAGAGCAGCTGATGTATTATCATATTATCAGGCCAGACGGTAGTTTTGTGATACAAAACCCTAACACTGAGTTGTCGCATTTCTTTGAACAACTGCAGAAGCAGCTTGAATCCCCGGCAAATGAATCATCTGTAGAAAATTCTATTGAGAAATTTAGCGCTGCATTAAAAAATCATGAAGAATATGCTACAACATTTGAAGTAAATGGTGAAGAACGGCAAATTTATGGTATATCATTGCCCTATTCTGAATGGTATTTAGTATCGGTAATGCCTTATAGTATATTGGATGATACCATAAACAATCTGAGCAGCCAGCGTATGTTCATGACATTATTGTCCTGTGCTTCTGTTTTAATCATTCTGACATTGATTTTTCTCCGGTATTTCTCCATAACCCGTTCTCAGCTGCATGAATTGGAGAAGGCCCGGCAGGCGGCTCTTGAAGCGAACAAAGCCAAAAGTGAATTTTTAGCAAATATGAGCCATGATATCCGTACCCCTATGAATGCAATCGTAGGAATGACCGCGATTGCAACCGCCCACATAGATGACCGGAAGCAGGTGCAGAACTGCCTTAGAAAAATCACATTGTCGAGTAAACATCTATTGGGGCTGATTAATGATGTTTTGGATATGTCTAAAATTGAAAGCGGTAAGTTAACTTTAACAACAGAGCAAATTTCATTAAAGGAAGTTGTAGAAGGCATTGTTAACATTATGCAGCCACAGATTAAGACAAAAAAGCAAAATTTTGACATACACGTAGAAAATATCTTAACAGAAAATGTGTGGTGCGATAGCGTACGCTTGAATCAGGTTTTGCTGAATCTTTTATCGAATGCAACTAAGTATACACCAGAGGGCGGTTCGATACTTTTATCGCTTTCTGAGGAAAAATCTCCGAAAGGAGAAAACTATGTCCGAATTCATATCAAGGTCAAGGATAATGGAATTGGTATGACGCCAGATTTTTTGAAGAGGATATATGAATCCTATAGCCGGGCGGATGGAGCCAGAATACATAAAACTGAGGGCGCCGGTTTGGGAATGGCGATTACAAAGTACATTGTGGACGCAATGGATGGAACCATTGATATACAAAGCGAGCCTGATAAAGGGACAGAATTTCTTCTCATGTTTGATTTTGAAAAAGCGGCTGCAATGGAAATGGATATGGTTCTTCCCCCTTGGAAAATGCTGGTGGTTGATGATGACGAATTATTATGTAAGACAGCCATAGACGCTCTAAAATCCATCGGGATTAAAGCTGAATGGACATTAAGCGGTGAAAAGGCCATAGAATTAGTAAACCAACACCACAATAAGAAAGAGGATTATCAAATTATACTATTAGATTGGAAACTGCCTGGCATGAATGGAATTCAGGCTGCAAAAGAAATCCGGCGCAATCTGGGAGATGAAGTGCCGATTCTGCTGATTTCTGCATACGACTGGAGTGAATTTGAAGCCGAGGCCCGTGAAGCGGGTATCAGTGGCTTTATTGCCAAACCGCTTTTTAAATCTACGCTGTATCATTCTTTGCGTCAGTATATGGACGTTGAAACGGAACATGACCAGATAATAAGCCCCAATATGGATCTATCCGGACGCCGTATTCTGCTTGCCGAGGACAATGAGCTTAACTGGGAAGTTGCAAGTGAATTGTTGTCCGACTTGGGCGTGAAGCTGGATTGGGCAGAAGATGGACAAATATGCCTGGATAAGTTTCAAAAATCACCAGAAGGTTATTACGATTTTATTCTGATGGACATACGAATGCCGCATATGACAGGATATGAGGCAGCAAAAGCAATTCGGGGACTGAATCACCCTGATGCCCTATCCGTTCCAATTATTGCCATGAGTGCAGATACTTTTTCAGACGACATACAGCATTGCCTGGAGTGCGGTATGAATGCCCATATAGCAAAGCCGATCGACATTGTAGAATTGACCCGCTTATTAAAAAGATATTACATATAAATCCAGCCCTAAAAAGCGCGTGTCCGGTCCAAAAGCGGCCTGGAGTCCTCCTAGCCGCCCACCACCACCGCCACGAATCCGCTTCCCCCTATTGACATACCACAGGCATACATCTGCCCGTCGGTCTGCTGTATATATGTGCAGTGATCCATATATTCCCGGGCTTGTTCCGCGCCATAGAGAGGGTATTCTTCATAGTCTCTGTAGGCCAGCCGGTCGATCCACACGGCTTTCACCCCGTCTCTTACTTTTTTAGGGTCTGCCAGTGTATCCGCCTCTGCTTCAGAACCGCCGCACTGCCCGTGCCGGTTATCCCCCCACATCCAAAGGGTATCATCTTCTCTTATGGCAGCCATAGCGTAACATCCGGCGGTGACATATCTGGCATGATCTGCTACCTGGACGGCCCCGTCCCATGATACCACCGGATTTCCTGCTGAGTCCAGGAGACTTCCCATACACCAGACCGTTCCATCATTTTTCAGGATGACAAGGCCGTATTCACTGCAGTCTGCAAACGCCACGTCTTCCATAATCAAAGCCGGCGTCAGGGACTGGCCGGTACCCGGCAGATTGCCTGCCCCCCATAGTTCGTCATTATTGTTCAGATAGACCATAAACTCACTTCCCTGAGCCACATGTTTCACGTCCGGCGCCAGTTCCGTTATTCGGTAGAATCCTTTGGCCGTTAGATCGGATTCCGTATTGCCAATCCCCAGCTCCCCATGCCTGTTGGCAGAGATTCCGAATAACGTTCCATTTTCTATAAAGAAACGGCTTTCCTGATTTACCGTATTATCAGAATAACATTCATCCAGTCTCAGTTCTCTGGATGACAAATGTAAGGAACTCTTGTCTGGTGCAGAGACAAAGACAGAATCCTTATTTTCCTGTGTTCCGTTCGTTGTTTCTGCGCTCTGCCCTTCCTCACCGCCGTTTCCTTCCACTTCCGTATCAGACTCCAGGGAGCTGCTGTCCGGATCCTGAATATACCCTTCATAGCTGTTCCTCTGATAGATACCGGATACCTTTCCGGCATCTATCATCCAGTCTCTGTAAACAAACATAAATACCCCCAAAACCAATAAAGCAAATGGAACTATCGCTGTTTTCAGGTCCTCTTTCCAGGCAGATGTTCCTTCTTTTACAATATATTGATACTTTCCCCGGCCATATTTTTTTAAGATATTCCGAACCGCGCTGATTTCCTCTGTAGTCATACTGTCTTTCCAGAAATACACCCGGCCCACATAAAAGGAAGATTCTTCTTCTCTTATTTCTTTCACCGATTCATAAGTTTGACGGATTCTCTTATTCCCCTGCAGGAACTCTATACCGTTCTCATTGATTATAATATCGGTTTGGTCCACGCTCTTCTTTCCCCGCAGCTTTATACTCACCGTGATATAAGGAAATACTTTTACAAACAGCCTGAACAGTACAAGCACCGCCACAACGATTCTGAGAAACACGTTATAATTATCCGGCAGAAAAACGCACATGCAGAACAGTGATGTGAGAAACGCGCCCAGTATATGCCTTCTCCACTCGCTGTAGCCGCGGCCTCTGTTATACTTTAGAGAAAGAAGCAGATCATTTTTCTTTCGTGCGCGTTTATTTCTATTGATGTCTCTTGTATGCAAAATCTTCAGTTCCACTTTTTCCCCGCCCTGCTTTTCTTCATATTCCCGAAAAATTCTGCAGTAATGCGCCATCTGATTCCTCACATACAAAATATCATCTCTGGAGAGATACCTTTTGTCCAGTCTCAGTTCCCTGTCAGGCCCGGTGATCTGAAACGCATCTGCATTTTCCTCCACGTCCGGAAGGTCATTATAATAGTAACACTCCTGTGCGCCTGAGAAGTACCGGATCAGAATATACTCTGTGTTAAATTGTCCTTTTAAACTTTTCTCTTCGAATTCCTTTATCCTGGCTTCTATACTGCTTTTCTGCAGACTGACGGATATCCTTACCACAGCAGTCAGCAGTACTTCTGATATGACAGCCAGAAGAAGAATATAGCGTATTTGAAAGTGCTCCTTTGGTATCAGCCAGGCAAACAGCAGAAAGTAAATCAATATGATCCCAAGGCTGGTAAGGGGACCTGCCCATATTCCTCTCTTTTGGTTTAATATTTCGGCCCTCTTCCTGAGATTCTGAGGCACAGTATCGTAGACAAACCATTCTTTTGTATACTCTTCTTTTATTTGCTCTGCTATCATGGGGTGTCCTCCTTTTCTCCCGGCACATAGTAACTATATTCTTTCTTTTCTCTTGTATCGATTTCTTTTTTCATAGCCGGAGGATCGAGTCCCACACTTCCGTCTGTGCCATAACTCACCTGAAATGCCAGGTATGCCCCTTCTCCTTTCATAATCCGATATGTAGTTTCCCCCTCGGTCTCAGATTTTTCTGCCGGATGGTTTGGATCTATATACATATCCCGTGAATTGATTTTCATGAGATAGTCAAATCTGTCGCCTGCCATCAGTTCCATATGCTCAATCTGTCTGCTTACATCGATTCCATTCACTGCCTGCCGTTTATCATTTTCCTCCATAGCGCATCTTGCAATCCAGAAAATATCTTCCGAATCAGTCACGACTTTGGCACTTCCATAAATATCTGCGTCATAATTTGTCAGTGCAGGATCCTCTTTTAAGATCGATTTCATCTCTTTTTGCAGATCTTTTCCCCTCTCTGTTTTGTCCATAGGCTCATATTCGGTGTCAAAGACTACCGGCGCCTGGGTTTGATAGAACTGCATGGGGGCCGATTTATCCATAGTCACTCTGCATAATGTGATGGTTCCTCCTTTTTCCAGAAAATTGTTTTTCCCTATTACACAGCCCTCATCCAGAACAAGTGTCCACTGTGGAAGCCCATTACGGCACAGGGCAACCGCCAGAGTTCCGAACTGTACACATTCATCGAATGTGTAGGTCTCTTCAGTCTGTGAGGCAGCGCGTATCGTGATGCCGTCTATTCCTCTTTCGATCTCCCAGTCTGCCAGATTTTTACCGATTCCGGCCCATTTTCCGGTGATCACCGTGTACACATAATCCGAGGTAATCCCATTCCCTCTATCCCCGTAAGTCAGAACATACTGGTGCACGTTTCCATCGTCGGGAGAAGTGTAGGTTACCGCACAGACATCATCAGCCAGCCACTGCAGCTTCATCTCCCTGTCTGCGGTATAAGGAAACTGGTCAGATACTTTGGCAAAACAGAGCCTCTGATTCAGATAGGTTGTGACTCTGCCTGCTTCCTCTTCGTATTTCAGTACTGCCATGTGTTTCAGATCCGGTGATACGCTGATCACAGACGACTGCCCTCCTCCCGAATGGAACCCATACGCGAAATTCGTTAAAAAAAGGATGCCGCCTGCTGCCAGGCCGATATTCCTGATCCATTTCTTACGCACAAGCATGCCAAGACTGACAGCTGCCATCACGATAATAAACCCATTTACGATATAGAACAGAATATCTATTATGTACTCAAAATGCTGCGTTCTTCCTACGATAAGGTAGAACATCTGAAGAGCAAAAACGGCAAGGGCCAGGATGCCTGTAACTGCTCCCATGATCTGACGCCCTCTTTTCATTTTTGGAACCGGCGGCAGCAGCACCTGCCCGGTCTCTCTTTCCCCTCTCAGCAGTTCGTCTACACTGACCTCCAGCGCGTCAGCCAGCGTTTCCAGTACACTGACATCCGGCATTCCTCCGCCTGTTTCCCATTTGGATACAGCCTTATTCGTCACCCCCAGCCGCTCAGCCAGTTCTTTTTGTGTCAGTCCGATCTCTTTTCTTCTTCTGGCAATCAATTGTCCCGTCTTATTTTCCATCTCGTGCCTCCCAACCTAGTACAGTAGTGCACTAATAATTCAGCAATAAGCACCTGCTCTCTACGCCATAGCTGCACCTGCTTTCGCTAGACGTAGGAACCACTACGCCGTCGCGAAAGCAGGCACACCTCTGACGCAGATATCAGGCACTTATTACTGAAAGATTCATGCACTGCTGTACTAGCCAATTGTTTTCTTAATCATAATCATACCAGAAACCCCAGAATTTACAATACACGGGCAGTTCTACCCGGTCTACGGTGGGTAGAACTGCAAAATACTGTTGACAAACTGCATGTATGGGCATAAAATGATAGTAAGCACTTGCATGGAGGAAAGAAAATTGGATGAAACCAGGCAGAAAATAATTGATGCAACCATGTCCCTGATCCGCGATAAAGGATATGTTGCAACTACAACAAAGGATATCGCGCATATGGCCGGTGTGAATGAATGCACCTTATTCAGGAAGTTTAAAAGTAAAAAAGACATTGTCATGAGTGGGATAGAACAGGAAAAATGGCGGGCCAATGTTACCCCGGATATCTTTCAGAATGTGGTATGGGAACTGCAGCCCGACCTGGAAATGTTCATGAAGGCCTATATGGACAGAATCACCCCGGACTTTGTTAATCTGTCTATCGGACTGAGGGCGCCCCAGCTCTATGAAGAGACTGCCCCGATGATTCTGAAGATCCCTCAGGCCTTTGTATCGACTCTTGTCGATTATTTGAACAAGATGGAGGCATTAGGAAAGATACCGCATGCAGATTTTGAGGGCATGGCAATGACTGTTTTCTCCGCAACCTTTGGCTATACATTTTTAAAAGCCTCTTTTGATAATAAACTGACAGAGATAAGCCCGGAAACATTTGTAAAAAATAGCGTATCCGTATTTGTAAAAGGGCTTTCTTAAAACGGATCCGTGAAGAACTGACAGTGGTACTGTATCGGCAGTACCATTTTATATAAATAACATGCAAGCAAGTACATGCATTCAAGGAGGTATAAACTTATGATAACAGGAGCCGGATTATTTGTAAAAGCGCTGAAAGCCGAACATGTAAACACTGTATTTGCCTATCCCGGCGGGCAGGCGATTGATATGTTTGATGCCCTTTACGGGGAAGATACCATCGAACTGATTATACCAAGACATGAGCAGGGGCTGATCCATGCCGCTGACGGATACGCCCGTTCCACAGGGAACGTGGGGGTCTGCCTCGTGACAAGCGGGCCGGGAGCAGCGAATCTGGTCACCGGAATCGCCACAGCCAATTATGACAGTGTACCGCTTGTCTGCTTCACCGGACAAGTGCCCCGCTGCCTTTTAGGGAAAGATGCTTTTCAGGAGGTTGACATTGTCAGTATGACTTCCAGCGTCTGCAAATATGCTGTAACAGTAAAAAAACGGGAAGATCTGGGAGCAGCCATCCAAAAAGCATTCCATATTGCCAGAACAGGTAAACCCGGAGTCGCTGTAGTGGATCTTCCAAAAGATATCCAGCGCGAATTAGGGGACAGCAGATACGATCAAGGCCATGCAGCCTGCAGCCTCCGGTCTGAATGTCCCATCTCTGAGGAGCTGGCAGATAAGGCCATGACGCTCTTATCCCGTGCCCAAAGGCCATTATTCCTGATCGGAGGCGGCGTTCATATCAGCCGGGCTGAAAAAGACATGCAGCATCTTGCCGAGATAACAGGCGTTCCAGCCGTCACCACGATTATGGGAAGAGGCTCAATTCCAACAACGCACGGGCTCTATGCCGGCAATCTCGGCATTCACGGCTCCTACGCCGCGAATATGGCTGTCAGCAGCTGTGATGTGCTCTTTTCGATCGGCACCCGCTTTAATGACCGCATCACGGGCAGGCCCGAAGAATTTGCGCCAAATGCCTCGATTATTCATGTGGATATCGATTCTTCGGTCATATCCAGAAATATCCCCGCGGATCTCCCAATCCTGGCTGATGCCGGTTCAGCAATCCGTGCATTTACCAGACGGGCTGTAAATCTGCCGCTTGAAAACTGGATCCGGCAGATCCGCACATGGCAGAAAGAGCACCCTCTTGTGATGAAGGGAAACGGTATCACCCCTGAAAAAATCATCCGGACCATTAACAGTACCTTTCAAAAGTTGATTATAGCCACCGATGTAGGGCAGAATCAATTATGGGCTGCCCAGTATCTGGAGCTGAATGATAAAAAGAAGATGCTTACATCCGGAGGGCTCGGCACAATGGGATATGGATTGCCCGCCGCGGTCGGTGCCAGGATCGGGAATCCAGACACCAGGGTCGTACTGATAACCGGAGACGGCGGCCTGCAGATGAACATTCAGGAAATGGCAACAGCCGTAGCTTATGAACTGCCGCTTGTTATTTGTGTCTTGAATAACGGATATCTGGGCAATGTAAGACAATGGCAGGAAATGTTTTTTGGAAAAAGGTATTCCGGCACATGTATGCGTTATAGAAAAAGCTGTCCCTCTGCCTGCTCTGCCCCGTCTGAACACTGTCCCGTATATACTCCGGACTTTATAAAGCTGGCGGAAAGCTATGGAGCAAAAGGAATCCGCGTAACCCGTGAAGAAGAGATTCTTCCGGCGCTTACAGAGGCCGGAAGGTCCACGGCTGCACCTGTCCTCATCGAATTTATAATTGAAAGGGAAGAAAACGTTCTTCCAATTGTTCCTCCCGGAAATGCTTTGGATGATATGATAGTATATCCTGGATAAGCAGAGTCAGTCCCGCCTGGCATCAGCGATTTCATTATAAACAGTTATTGCGTCCAGAATGTGATACTGCTCTGTCTCATGGGATCCCGGAGCATGTGCGGTGACCAGGATATACTCTTCTCCGTCTACCTCCGCCAGGCTTGCCAGACATAAACCAGCCTCATCCGTGTAACCGGTCTTGCCGCCCAGGATCTCGCCGTTTTTAAGACCGGTATTCCCGGCGTTTTCAAACAAAGTACTCCCTATGGTGAACCCTTCCGGATGCACATTCGTAGGCTGCACCGTATAACTTCTGGATGTAAATACTTCCCGAAACTCTGCATTTTTCAGTGCACTGTCAAGCAGGAGGGACAGATCCCGGACCGTTGTATAATGTTCTGCATCCTGAAGTCCGGTCGTATTGCTGAAATGTGTGTCATCCATCCCAAGTTCGGCCGCTTTTTGATTCATCAGGTCCACAAAGCCCTGCTCTGATCCCGAAACTGCCTCTGCCAGAGTCAGGCAGCACTCCGCCCCCGATGCAAGTATGACACCATATATATAGTCCCTGGCCTTCGCGGTTTCGCCTGGTTCAAAACCAGCCATTGATGCATCCATCTGATAAAGATACTGGTAAAAATCGTATGGGCTGGTCATTGGTTCATCGAGATCAGAAATATTTTCAATCGCTACTAAAGCGGTCATAATCTTGGTCAGTGATGCCGGATAGATCCGGTCCCCTGCCCCCCTCTGGGCTATGGTTTCTCCGGACTTCAGTTCTGTCAATATTGCATTCGGGCTGTTCAGCTTGTCCATGCTGATGTTCTCTGAATGCAGCGTACTGTTATCTACGTGTATGCCCGGTTCCTGCCTTCTTATTATGGACAGCACCGCTGCAGCCGCTAATATCAGCAGTACCAGAAGAACCAGTAAAATTAGCATCCTCCTTAGATATTTCATACGTCTTCTTTTTTTCCGCTGATTCTTTGAGCTTAGCTGTATCTTATTTCTTTCAGTTTGATATCTTGAGTCTTTTTCGTATTGTTTTCTGTCCAATTAAAATCCCTGCCTTTCTAAGAAAATTATACAAAATCCCAATATTAGATAATTTAACTTACTATTGATAATTTCCTAAGAAAAGTTAATATTCGTTTATTATAATATACTATTACATTTCTTTAGCTTGTTAATCGTTTTCACAGGCAGGGGATACTTATAACAAAAGTCGTCAATTCCCCCTCGCTTTTTGCATGGATATCTCCTTCATGCAGAATGATAATTTCTCTGGCAATTGCAAGTCCAAGCCCTGCACCTCCTGTATTTCCGGAACGCGCCTCATCCGTCCGGTAGAATTTTTCAAAAATATATGGGAGCTTTTCTTTCGGTATGGTCTTCCCTTTGTTTTGTATAAAAATCTTCACATAGTCCCCTTCTGTCTCGGTCCGGATAACGATTGCGGTTCCCGGATAACTGTAAGACACGGCATTCTTCAGAACATTCTGAAACACTCTCGCCAGCTTTACGGCATCTCCATAGACCAGAATCTCCTGCCCGGTTTCAAGCTCGATCCGGTTGTCTCCCTGCTGAAGAATCGGGTAGAACTCATCGGCCAGCTGTACAAGCAGATAGGACAGATCCAGCGTCTCTTTTTCCAGCACAATCTGATTCAGGTTATACCTTGTAATATCAAAAAACTCCTGAATCAGCCCTTCCAGCTGCAGAGCTTTTTCAAAAACAATCCTGGTGTATTTTTCCCGCTGCGCCTGCGGCATATCTTTTGCCTCATCCAGCATGCTTAAATAGCCGATAACGGATGTCAGCGGCGTCTTGAGATCGTGGGCCAGATACGTGATCATATCATTTTTACGTTTTTCCTCCTCCTTAATCACACGGGTATTGCGCTCTATCCTCGTCTTAATCTGTGACATCTGAACCGCAAGCTGTGCATATTCGGGAGGAAACACCAGATCTGCCTCTACTTCATGCTCCATAAAGGAGTGAATCATCTGACTGGATTTTACCACAGCCTGACCTGCCATTTTCCGGCCGTAAAAGGCAGAAATCCCCCGCACCAGAAACAGGCAGACCACCGCCGCAACGCAGACAGACGTCAGAATGAGCATCTTAAATTTAGGCCAGTTCACCTCAGTTATCAGCATATCCTGACCTGACAGATGATCCGTTCCCATCCGGGTCCACATATAATTATCCTGGAACCAGTTCACAAAGCTGCCATTCCAGATATAGTCCACAAAATAATAAATACCAAAACAGGCGGCCAGTACCAGAAGTAATAAAGCCGCCGTTTCGGCCAGTCTTTTCATATTCTTTTCTTTATCCTTCAATTTTATATCCGCACCCCCAGACGGTCTTAATATATCTTGGCTTTTCAAAAGAGTCCTTCATCTTCTCCCGCAGGTGCCGGATATGAACCGTAACCGTGTTATTATTCTTTACATAATACTCATCCGCCCATATCTGCCTGAAAAGACTCTCCGCACTCACAACCGCCCCCTTGTTCTCACAGAGAATGCGCAGAATATCAAACTCCGTCGGCGTCAGCGGCAAAGGCTCCTCATTTAAGGTACATTTATGAGTCTTCACATTCAGCATAAGCCCCGATACCAGTATCACAGAATCATCCCGCTCAGTCCCCTGATTATATCTTTTATAGCGCCTCAGCTGCGCCTTCACGCGCGCCACCATCTCCAGAGGCAAAAAGGGCTTTGCAATATAGTCATCTGCCCCCAGCGTAAGTCCGGTAATCTTATCAATCTCCTCCCCCTTCGCCGTCAGCATAATCACCGGAAAATGATACCGCTCCCTGATCTGCCTGCAAAGAGTAAAGCCGTCAATCTCCGGCATCATCACATCCATAACAGCCAGATCCGGCGGCTCCTTTACAATACACTCCCAGGCCTCCCTGGAATCATAATACTTATAAATGATAAAATCCTCATTCTGCAGATAGCACTCCACCAAATCCGCAATCTCCTTCTCATCATCTACTATTAAGATTTTCTCCCTCATACATATCCTCCTCCATCGCAAGCTAAGTAAATTATAAAATTTTCAAATAAATATTCTTTTATAAAATTCTTAGGAAAATATGAAGACGCAAGGGGGGACGCCTGAAGACGGCAAAGACGCAGGGGCGGCCCGGAAATGCCGTGGGTGGTTCAGAAGGCAGCCGCTTTGTGAAGAAACATTTAGGGCAAATCAGGAAAATCCTGGGGCACAGGCCGGATTCACTGAGAAAGCCTGATGCTTTCTCAGCTCAGCCGGCCTCGCAGATTGATTTTGTAAATCAATCTGCGTCCCCAGGATTTCCCTGATTTGCCCTAAGTGTTTCTAATCACACTCTAAAAGCCTTCTGAACCACCCACGGCATTTCCGGGCCGCCCCTGCGTCTTTGCCGTCTTCAGGCTATGCGCTTCCACGCGGGAGGGGCCGGTGCAGTGGATCGGGTTTGATAGGACGGAGAGGAACAGGCGGGAGTAATGATGTTATGATAGTTTTTCTACTTTTCCATGATTCCTCCCTCACGATCTCCACCCATCTGCTTGCCTAACGTTTCCTCTTCCGGTATGCCAGCATTAATACGGCCAGTCCTGATATCAGGAAGGCGCCAAGAATTAATACAAACTGAGTATTATCCCCAGTCTTCGGTGTGCGTTTGTCTTTCTCAAATGTAACAGATATCTTATGATTATCCTGGATGTCTGTAAACGTATACCGGTTATTCTTCACGGTCACCTCTCTGCCGTCTACCAGAACCTTTGCCACACGGTAGCCCTTATATGGGGTAAATGTAAATTCGCAGTTCTTTCCCTGCTCCACATCCACTCTGCCATTCGGATCTATCTTACCATTTGCCCCGGCCTCCGCTGTAATGGTATATACGGTAACCTTTTTCTCAATTATATTAAAAGATGTGCTAACTGATTTTGTATATTCAGTTTCTTCCCAGCCATTACCGGTATACTCTTCCAGTTGAAATCCTGCCGTCAGTTCGTAACTTCCAAGCCTTGTGCATTTGAATTTAACCGTATATGGAGGATTCTCCCAGCTTTTTATTGCTCCGCCCCAGGTCCAAGTCTTTGGCGCCCATCTGGTATCTCCCGCTGCAGGAGAAGTATTTTCCATACCAACACCGACTGCTGTAGCAGTCCAGACAGTTTCTGCCTCATAGGTACCGCCTTGTTCGATTCCGGTTATCTTTGCCCCATCAGAACTTATCGCGGTCCTATATTTTACCGTTTCACTGGGAAGGCTTTCCATGGCTTTATCAGGATCATATTTAGCACGTGTTACAAATTGATACTCCGTATCTGGCTCCAGCCCGTCAAATTCCGCATTTTCCTGCCAGCTGATTGTACCGTCTGCCATTCGCATACCATACTCCAGCTTATCAGCTGCCCTAAGCACAATAGAAGTATCGGAACGTTTCAAAATCTTTGGTGCCAAAGCCGCTGCTGCTGCGTTCTGTAATGTTGCCACACGGAGTATGTCACTATTCTCCCCCTGCATCTGTACCTTTTCATCTACATTGCGGCGCATAACAAATTGATATTCTGTACCCGGAGTCAGGTTGTCAAATACACCCATGGTATTCCATTCAACGTCTGTCCCGGTACCCAACATCCCGAATTCCATACTATCCGGGTCTTTCTCCTTATCCGGTACTTTTAACGATACGCTCGTATTCGTTCTGTCTGTCACTTCCGGAGCATATGCCGGTTTATCTGGCGCAGATTTCTTTGTCCTGACATCAGCTGGTATACTGCTGTCGCTTGCGGGGTAAGTTACATCTTCATATTTACCTGCTGCAATCCTGAGATAACACTTATAGGGGGTATCTGGCGTCAGCTTATCAAATTGGGGATCTGTCTGATAATCTGTTCCATTAATACTGAATTCATATTTATACTTAGGATCCGCATTCTTGGGGAGTTCCAATGTGATCTCTGTATCTTTTACTTCTTTAACGATTGGTGCCTCCGGAGCTATAAGCGATGGCGCCGGAGCTTTTGCCTCGACTTTGCTCCGTTTTTCATTTACCGGCTTTTTAATAGCATCTGAAAAATTCTGACTGTTATTTGTTTCCTTTTTAGTATCATCAGGCACCTGCTTCTTAGCCTCAGGAGTATCTTTTGTACCTTCCGATGTTATTTCTGTATCATTTGCCAAATTCTGTGGCTCATCCATCGGACTCTGCTTCTCTTCTCCCACCTCTGAATTCTGATTACTGTCCGTCAGTTTCTGCGTTTCATCTGGTTGAGCAGCCATATTTTCAGATGGATCAGGCGGCTGGTTCTGGGGAGTATCCGTAACCACATTCCCAGCAATTACATTTGTTGCAGCCGTATTTTGATATAATATAACATCTTCTCCGGTATGCCGACATGCAAAACTGTATTGTGTTCCGGGCTGCAGCCCGGTAAACACAACCGTTCTGCTTGCCTTATCATACTGTCCCGCCTCCGCCCACTTCCATATCCTGGCATTGTTTTTCTCGGTCTCTATGGCATATTCATAGTCTTGTTCTGTTCGCAGCTTAATACGATCTGTTGTCTTTTCTATTACTTCTGGTTTCTGTACACCGGTATCCTGCGTCACATTTACAGTCTCTGCCGATACTGGAAATGCAGGAAGTATCCCTGCGGCGCCTATCAAAACAAAAGTTAACAGTAAAGCCAATCCTCTTTTACCCTTCCATTTCATAAAATCCACCTCCTTTTGAGATTGTGTTTGAATGCGAATAATGCCAGACAAAGGGACTCTTTATTATATTATATCAGAATTCTCCAATAAATAAATTAATATTTGCTTAAATTCTCCATAGGGGTCAGACCTCTTTGCGCTCCGTTATGTATTTGCTTGACAGTAGGTTGCAGACAGGTTAAGATAAGCATAAAAAATCTATGCTGCAGACAAGCTGCAGCATTTATATTTATTGAATAGATAACGAATCCGCATGCATTAACCGCCATTTTTTAGAGCTTATGCTGATTGGCTTATGAAAGGAGATCCCCCGCAAATGTACACATTTACCCAATTAGAAATTCATAATAACCGACATTTTTATCCTCTGTTCTGTGGATGTCAGGCCTGCAGTCCCTCCTACTCCTTTGGCCCTGCAATGAGGGAATATCATTTATTTCATTTCTGTCTGGAAGGAAAGGGGCAGTTTTTTGCGGGTAATGTCTGCCACCGTATCCAAAAAGGACAGGGGTTTCTTATCTGTCCCGGAGATCTGACCTTCTACCAGGCGGACGAAAAAGAGCCCTGGACTTATCTCTGGATTGCAGTAGAGGGAGACATGGTGAAACACCATCTCTCCCTCTGCGGTCTTTCGCCGGAAACCCCTGTCATCGCCTGTCCTTACGTCCAGGAGCTGCGTGATATCATCCTGGATATGTTGGAACATTATGACGCAGATTACAGTAACGAACTCTATAATCAGGGACTTCTATATCAATTTTTTTCTTATCTGGCTAAATCACCAGGCGTATATAAGCCAAGTGAGCAGCACACGGAAAGCCAGTACATTGCCAAAGCAATCGAATTTATTAAGGTGAATTATCAGTCTCCGATTACGGTACTGCAAATTGCAGACTATGTTTCATTAAACCGCTGCTACCTGTCCACCCTGTTTCAAAAAAATGTGCATTTCTCTCCGCAGCAGTTTTTGAAAAAATATAGGATTACCAAGGCTTCTGAACTACTTGCAAATACTGATCATCTAATCAGGAATATTGCATTTTCCTGTGGATATACCAGCGAACTGGCTTTTACAAAAGCCTTCCGACAGGTAACCTCATTAACCCCCAGTGAGTACCGCAGGAGAAATAAACTTACGTCACGCACTATATGTACAAAGAATCCTCATGAAGATGATACTTATTAGCAATTCCAGAAATCTTTAGGTTTAATATTTATGAAAATAATAAAGACGTGATTGATAGTCCCCATTTACTCCATTATAGAAGCTGCTGTCTTCGCCGCAGGATTCATCCGAAAGGTTCCATCCTGCGCGAAGGAGTTCATCCCCATAATATATGCCGCTCTTTTCACCGCATTCTGTCTGGTACAGCATATTCTCATCAAGTCCCTGAAGTCTGAGACGGCGGTAACCTACGTTCACTTCCTGAAGTACTCTGTAATATCCCAGCAACGCCTCCGTTTGATCCGGTGAAACTACCATCCAAGCTGTTTCATTCCCGTCCCCTTCAAAGGGGCTGATTAAACGGTAAAAATCACCCTGCTGGATAAGCTTGCGGTGCTTTTTCATAAATTGAACCTGATCCTTTATGGTGTCTCTTTCTTCCTCTGTTAGTTCATTTAAATCCAGTTCATATCCAAAGGTGCCGAAATAGGCCACATTCGCCCTGCTGTCCATTGGAACGTTACGATGCAGCTGATGATTTGGAATCGCCGAAACATGAGATCCCATGCTGCTCAAAGGATAAACCATGGATGTTCCATATTGGATTTTAAGACGTTCCATTGCATCCGTATCATCTGAAGTCCAGCATTGAGGGGCGTAATAGAGCATCCCTGGATCGAATCTGGCGCCGCCGCTTGCACAGGATTCAAATAGAACTTCAGGGAATTTTTCAACCAGCCGTTCATACAGCCTGTACACTCCGAGTATATACTGATGATAAACTTTTCCTTGCTCGTCTGCATTCTTCCCCGATGAAAAGATCTCCGTCATACAACGGTTCATATCCCACTTGATATAAGAAATATCCGCCTCGGTCAGGATTTTTTCCATCATTGAATAAATGTAGTCAACGACTTCCACTTTTGAAAAATCAAGAACCATCTGATTCCTGCCATAGGATGTGTACCTGCCTGGCGTCTGCAGTACCCAGTCGGGATGCATTTTAAACAATTGGCTGTCTTCATTTACCATTTCCGGCTCAAACCACAGCCCAAAATCCATTCCCAGCGCCTTTACTTTTTCCGCAATCCCGGTTACACCAGCCGGAAGTTTTCTTTTATCAGGATACCAGTCTCCCAACGAAGACGTATCGTCATCCCGCCTTCCAAACCATCCGTCATCAAGCACAAACAGCTCTATCCCCAGCTGTTTAGCCGTATTCGCCAATGCCAGTATCTTTTCTTCATTAAAGTTAAAGTAAGTTGCTTCCCAGTTATTAATCAGGATAGGCCGCACCCTGTCACGCCATACTCCCCGTGCCAGCCTTGTCCGATATAGTTCATGATACGTCTGGCTCATACCATTAAGGCCCGCATCGGAATAGACCATAACTGCTTCCGGAGTCTGAAAGCTCTCTCCGTCCTGAAGTCTCCATTGAAAACCGCTTGGATGTATTCCCAGCAGTACTCTTGTCACATGATACGTATCTACTTCGGCCTGTGCGAGAAAATTTCCGCTGTATACAAGGCTGAACCCATATACTTCACCACTATTTTCGTCTGTGCCAGGCCTTTTTAAAGCAAGAAATGGATTATAATTATTACTGCTGCACCCTCTCATACTGTAAATGCTCTGGATACCATGCTCCAGTTTCCTGTTCCTGACTGCCCGTTCTCTTGACCATGCACCAGTCAGCTCAACCATTTCATAATCCATATCCGGAAGGTCCAGGCTTAAACTCATCGCAGTGTTCAGCCTGATTCCCTCCGGAAGACCACATTCAAATCTGGCGTTCCTCGTAATCACGGGATAGTCCCGATAGATCGTATAAGTAAGTACCAGCCTCGTACGTATCAAGCTGTCCTCAAGTTCAACCTCCAGCGTCTGGGCCTCTTCATCTAACTCTGTATATGTAGCAGGCAGTTGCTCTAGTTTCGGCTTCCCGGCGTAAATCTTATGACTCCGATACACAAACTCCGTAATCCGGCTCCCGTTAACCTGTTCTATTTCATATGCCGGATATCTCATATCTCCATGTCCAAATGATGGATACTCCTGTCGGATATGTTCCATACTGAAACGCTGGTCCCCCGGAAAAGCACACGCTGACATGGGACGCTTTTGCAATTCAAGTAAGTGCCCAAAACTTTCCCGGTCTCTCAAAGTCTTTCCAAAATAAAGTTGTCCTAATTCACCGTTTTTTAGAATAGTCATAATGTAACTTATCTTATCATTGCATAAATGAAACTCTCTTGAATCCTCATGAAAAATAATACTTGCTGTCATAAAACATAACCTCCTTTTGTTTTGAGATTATAGCATATGCTGCAGAGCCAGACCTATCCAATTGTTAGATTTATATATTGTGAGTGTTTGTTCTTAGGGGTCAGACCCGTTTGCGCACCGTTTTCTGAATATTCTAAACTTAACAACGCTTAACACAACAAAAAAACGATACCTTCTGGTACCGTCTCCTCATTCCATATGTATATACCTTCAAAACTGCATACAAAGAATTAAATCCATCCATTTCCTATCACCTTGCTTGGTTATGCCCTCGACCTATTAGTAACAGTCAGCTCCATATGTTGCCATACTTCCACCTCTGTCCTATCTACCTCGTCGTCTTCAAGGGGTCTTACTAACTTGA
>NZ_LN865149.1:0-237578 GCF_001244405.1 Eubacterium sp. SB2
TTACATTGCCCAAAGGTTTCTTAACCAGCCAAGCAAATGCAACCGCCAAAGCATCAGGCGGAATAGCCATAATATCTGCTTCCAAATATGCCATCAATCCTAATCCAAGGATAATAACACCAACAATCCAGATACTCTACGTTATTCTTGTCGTTTTTCATGGTATAGCCGTTAATCAGCGCCCCGACGAATCCCAGTTCTTTGACACAGAATTCCAGCTCTTCGCAGGCAGCTTCGGGATCCTGCATTGCTACTGCTGCAAAAGCATTAAATCGTTTTGGATATTTCTGTATGTAATTTTCATAAATCCAGATATTCATCTCATGGGCACGTTTTACCGCTTCTTTTGTTTCCAGTACTTCCTGAATACCCGGCTGTGTCAGGGACATAATAAACATTTCAACTCCGTTGCGGTCCATATCCGCAATGCGGATATCTGCAGAGTGTAATCTTGCCTTAACGGCCTCAAAATAATCCTCTTTATTTCTGGCGGTCTCATTTTGTGGATCGCCCGTAGCTTCCCACTGAGGGGACTCGTAGTGTTCTTCCAGAGCAATCTTGCCATGCATGATTTCCTGTCCGTAAGGAGCAACATAGTCTTTTATATATTCTTTTCTGAATTCAAAACTCATATTCAATACCTCCTGAAAGTTTTTGGGGAAATCTTTTGCGCGCCCGATTTCTGTTGTTTATGGGTACATTATAGCAATGGATTTTTTGAATTACCAGCCTCAGAATCCCCATTTTTGTAGGGATTCCTCCATTTTCAGGAGGAGTGTTCGGGAAGGATGTGATAACAAACATTTTTGATAAAATTGTCCGATGCCTGCGTACTCTCCCGCCTGTCTTTCATGCAAAAAGGACCTTACATTACGCAGTTCTTAAGAAAACGCTGTAAGGCCCTGGAAATATTCCTGTTCAATATTTACTTTTTCTTTGAATCGTCCCTGTATTCTTCCGCAATTCCCCTCTTCTAAACCTTCTGCGAAAGAAATATTTTCTGTTGAAACTCTTCCTCATATATCCTCACAGCCTCTTCTTCCGTTAGTTGAGGCAGCTGTTCGCAAAACTCATTCCCACTGTTCTGCTCAATATACCTCAGCATTTCAAATATTACATTCTGCATTTCAGCGCCTCCTTTCACAATCAGATCCGGTTTTGCTTTTTTCTGATTATAATTTTACCGCACAGTACACGTAAAATATATTCCCTTAACGACTGTTTTATGGTAAAATATCGCCATAATGAAAGGCCCATCTTTAAATCCGTCACCGTAAAGCGGCTGCCGGAATAAACCATAAGGAGAAATCGGATGTTTCCTGAAGACTTAATGTTTACTTCGAATAAACAAGAAAAAATATTTGAAATGAGGACAGAATATCCTTTTATTATCAGGCATGTCTATCCGCAGCGCGGAAAATCCATAATCGCCCCGTGGCACTGGCACGAGGAACTGGAGCTGATTTATGTCCAAAAGGGAGCCGTGACTTATCATACTCCACAGATGAGTCTGCAGATCCAAGAAAAAAACGGCCTTTTCACAAACAGCAACGTATTGCACCAGGTTCTTTCCTCTGAACCCGATTCAGAAATCTTCTATGAAGTATTTATGTTTCGCAGAAATTTTCTAGCAGAAGAAGGAAGTTATCTCGATAAAAAGTATGTCAGTCCTCTGCTCCAGTCGAATGCCGCTTCCTCCCTTTTGCTGTCCCGGTCTGATCCTGCCCGGAAAAAGATTCTGGAGCAGCTGCTTGAGCTATCCGAACTGAATCAGAGAAGGCCCTTTGGATATGACATGAAATCCAGAAATCTCATGTCCGACATCTGGCTGCACATGGCAGAGATTAGTAATACAGCGCCCGATCCGAGCTCAGCCTCCTCTGCGCTCCGGGAAGACAGACTGAAAAAAATGCTCCTGTATATTCAGGAGCACTACATGGACGAACTTTCATTAACAGACATCGCCAACGCCGCAAACATCAGTGAGCGTGAGGCGCTGCGCTGTTTTCAGGGGGGCCTCCATACGTCACCGTTTGTTTACCTGGGTGAATACAGAGTACAGACAGCATGCGGCCTGCTGCGCAATACCTCAGACAAAATAACAGATATTGCACTCAGATGCGGCTTTGCATCCAGCAGTTATTTTGGCAAAGTATTCCGCAGACACATAGGCTGCACGCCTTTTGAGTATCGAAATCGTTATTACCAGTAAATTTTTTAATACTGCTCCATAGGCAGACAGGCTGCTTCTTGCAGAGGATATCCCTGCAGCAGCTCCTTTTTACTCTCTTCAATTTCATTTCAAGGCGCGCTTCTTTTTATAATCACTTCCAAGCGCATCTGCAATCTTCATGATTTGAACAATATCCTCTTTTCCGAAAGTTCTGCTGCATGCCTGCCATGAGTCTGCTTCCAGAGACTCTTCTGCAATCTTCTGTAAATTTTCTTCCGTAAGTTCAATTGGCATATCATCAAAGCAGACCGGTATTCCAATCATAATACAAAAGTCAAGAACTTCTTCCAGCGTTTTATTGTCATGATGCTCGGCAGCCAACTGGCATATTACACCGAATCCCACACGTTCTCCATGCATCAGGTTTTCCCCCTCCGGAAGCACGGTGATGGCATTTCCTATCGCGTGGGCAATCGAACATCCTACATTCTCAAACCCCAGCCCGCTCATTAGAATATTACATTCGATGATATTTTCCAATGCGGGAACGCACAAATGTCTTTCACATGCCAGTTTAGCCGCATATCCATCCCGAATCAGTGTATCATAGCAGCATTTCGAAATGGCCCGCCCGCTTACTGTTGAAACAAACGGTTTTTTATCACACCATACATAATTTTCATGTCCGCTCTGTATATTTGACAAACCTTCAAAATAGGTTGACAGCGCATCGCCCATTCCCGCAGTCAGGAATCTTGCCGGAGCCTGTGCAATTATCCTGCTGTCTGCAAGTACCAGATCCGGATTCCTTTTATGAAGCATTATCTCGTTCATTTTACCGTCTTCACTGTAAAGAATCGACATCGCACTGGTCGGCGCATCTGTGGATGCAATTGTCGGGCAGATCAGAAGCGCACAGTCCATCCGGGCCGCGATCACCTTTGCAGCATCAATGGATTTTCCGCCTCCGATTGCAATCACTGTATCAATCTCAGTCCCTACTGCCTGTTCCTGGAATTCTGCTATTTTGCGGTGTGTAATCTCTCCTTCATACACCTTGCAGCTGAACGTATTTTTACTGTTCCGGTACAAAGCTTTCAGTTTTTCTTTCCACTCATCATAAAAAAATACATCAATAATATAAAAGTGTGCTTGTCCAAATTCACTCGCGTAACTTTCAATCTCTTCCAAAAGGCCGGGGCCCTGTATGTAATGTCCTACGGACCCCCATGCCCGGTAATTTGTATTTCTTCTCATTCTTTTTTTATCCTGCCATTTCTACCGGCCGCGTCCTATTTCTCCATATTTGCTACCCGGATTCCTTTTCCAAATAACCCTTCCCAGTCTTCTTTAAAAGTATCAAGCGTCTTTTGTGTCATAGGATGAACCGCCATTGTATCCAGCATTTCCAGAGTAACCGTAACATTATCTGCACCGGCCAAAGCTGCTTTTTCCAAATAAACTGCACTTTTCAGAGATGCAGCCGACACCTTGCATTCCAGTCCCTCCAGCACAAAGGCATCTTTTATTTTTTTCACGACTCCGATTCCATCTCCTCCGGCATTGTCAATACGGCTGACATATACTGCGACGCAGTAAGCACCCGCTTCTGCCGCGAGCATTGCCTGGTTAAAATCATAAATAGCAGTACAGGAACATAAGATCCCCTCTTCTTTTAACAGGCGGATCGCCTTATACCCCTGCGGGCATGCCGGAATCTTTATGAACGTATTCCCCTTGATTTCTTCCCGGATTCTATGCGCATCTTCTATCATTTCCTCAGCCGTATCCCCCATCGCTTCGAGATAAAAGGGATATTCCTCTCCGATGACTTCGCGTATCATTCTGGCATTTTCCAGAAATGTTCTCCCCGTCCCTTTCAGGCAGCGGACAGCAATACTCGGATTCATACTGAAACACCGGACCGGGTATAGATCCACCACCTTTTTTACCATTTCCAAATCACCCGTATCTAAACAATATTCCATGTCTTGTCTCCCTCCACTATTATGTTATCCTAAAATTTTTAGAGCGCCCAATATAACTGCCAATATCATAATTCCAATCACCTGCACTAAAACATTCACATGTTTTCTATTCAGCTTGTACAAGCCAAGCGTGACGGCAAGCGGGAGCAAACTCGGGAAAATACTGTCCAATGTCTCCTGCAGCGAAAAATTTGTATCGCTGATATTAAATGCAATGGGAGTTGTCACCGCCACTGTGGACGCCACCATGGCTCCAATCACCATCAACCCTACAATGGACATTGACAGGGTCAGCTTATTCATTAAATCGGATTCTGACAATTTGCTGATAATCTTATTTCCAAGACCATACCCGAACTTTATACCAAAATAACGCAATGCAATTGTCGGAATGTTATAGATAAGCAGGAACAAAATCGGTCCCAGAATACTCCCGCTCATACATAGCCCTGCCGCAATTCCTGTTGCAATAATACGCAGAGTCCCGGCGATCAGGGAGTCTCCGATACCTGCCAGCGGCCCCATTAAAGATACTTTCATCGCGCTGATGGAAGAGGTATCAAAATTTTCGTTATTTGCATTCTCTTCTTCCATGGCGGCAGTGATACCAAAGATAAAAGGCTGCATTGTGGTCTGGCAATTATAAAATTCCATATGCCTCTCATATGCCGCAATCCTGTCCTCTTCCTTGTCATACAGTTTATTGATTACAGGAATCATGGCATACTCAAATGCCATGTGCTGCTGCCTTTCATAATGCCATGCGTGAGAAGTGGTAAATGTTCGAAAGAACCCCTTTTTCAGTTCTTTCTTTGTCAATGTTTTTCTAGAATTCGTTGTCATCATCTATCCCTCCTTGTACTGCTGATTTCTGAGCCGGCATAAAATCTTTTGCAATCAGTAAAATACCTACTATTACAACTGAAAAGCATACAATACCTACCGTAGACACACCCAAATATGCGCTTAATAAAAATCCAAACAGGAAGAATACCGCAACCTTTCTGGACATGATCATGCTGATCAGCTGTGCAAAACCAAGTGCAGGAAGAATTCCTGCTGCAATGGTAATTCCAGATGTCAGCCAGCCCGGAATCGCAGATACTACTGCCTGTACAGCATCCCCTCCGAACAAAAATGCAACAAACGCAATCACTGCAAATGTAAGATCAAAGAGGAAACCATTGGACAGGAAAATTGCTTCTATTTTCTTATACTTTCCCTCTTCTGCAAACCGGTCTGCCGCCCTTGCCATTATCGGTGTAATGACTCCGTAAAACAGATTGACAACAAATGCGGATAAAATTGCTGCCGGCATGGCAATCGTAATTGCAGTCTCCATTCCATTCCCTGTTGTAATTGCAAAAGCAGTACCCAGTACAGAACCAACGATCATATCCGGAGGAATGGAAGCCCCAATGGCATACATTCCCATAAATACCAGTTCCAACTGGAAGCCGATCATGACGCCGGTCTTGACATCTCCCAGGATAATTCCAACCAGCGCCCCCAGTACCAGAGGCCTGCCAAGCATCGCGGTCCCCACAAAATAATCCGCTTTTCCGATAAATACTACAAGACCAACCAAAAGTGCCTGTAACATTTGTTTTTCCCTCCTTATTAGCCCAACATTTCTTTTGTAACCATTTTCTTCTTATCTTCCGGCACCTGCCGGATTTCAAGCTCGACCGAATCATCCAGCATTTCTCTCAGCAGCGTGCATTCTTCTTTTGTCACATAAAAGGCAACATCTAATTTTTTCGAATCTTCCTTGATTTTACTGCCGCCTAAATTGACTGATTTCACGGCCTCACATTGTTTTGCCAGGCAGTGTGCATCCCGCACGCTCTCTACAACAACCAGCAGTTTATACTTATCTGTTACTCCACTGTTAATCGCTTTAATAGAATCTTCCACACTTTTAATGACAAGCTTTATTCCTGACGGCTTTGCAAGCCGCATTGTTGCCATCCGCATTTCATCCTTAGCGGCTGCGTCTGACACAATTAATATCGCATCTGCGTCCAGCGAACGGCACCAGACGTAGGCTACCTGTCCATGCAGCAGACGATGGTCCACCCTGCATAATTTAATCATCTGCATAACCTCCCATTCTTTCAGTACACTCTTCAAACTTTTTCAGCGTCTGATCATCCCATTTTTCCGGCTCTTTAAAACTCCTGGAATCCACATATTCCATTGAAAAGCCTCCCTTGTATTTATTTTTATCAAAGCTCTTCAGAACCGACCTCATATCTCTTTGCCCCAGTCCCCATGGCATATGTCCGGTCGGGTTTCCATCTGTAAAATGACAATGAATGATGTCCTTTCCAAACAGATCAAACCACTCCTGCACGGATTCTCCCACAGCTCCCAATGCTCCAAGATCAATGGTCAGCTTCAGATTGTTTCGATTTACCGCTTCCTTCAGTACCTGAATCTTCTCCCTTGTATTAGCAATTTCCGAAGACTTATTCCAGATACTTTCCAACGCCAGTTCTATCCCCAGATCCGCAGCGTAATCACACAGCCGCCGCAGCATTTTTACAGATCTGGCCCTTGCTGTTTCTGCCTCTTCGTCATGATAATTCCACCCAGGCGTCACCAGCACTTTTCTGCAGCCGATTTCACCGGCCAGACTGATGACCTTTTTAAAATACATTTCCGTATTATGAACCAAAAGCTCTGATCTGGCTGCGATATTGTTTGGTTTTGGATTATTCTGCTCCGGACAGAGACAGGCAATTTTTACGCCATACTTTTCCATTAGTTTTTTCAGCTTATCAGAACTCTCACTCCAATAACTGTTTATGTAAAAATGTTGGGGGCACAACCATAATTCTGCATTCACAAACTGCATATTCTGGCATTTTTCAAAAAAATACTCCAAATCATAATACCGGTAATGAATATTCATGGCGTATAGTTGTTCCCTGTATATCACTCCTTTAAAATTCCTCCTTTTCCTTAGACATATCCTCCACCATTGGATTGCAGAAACAGGTCATTTCCTTTCCGCCTTCCACGGCCTCTTCTATTTTACTTTGGATATCATCCGTTTCTTTGATCATCGTCAGCTGTACAATCATTGGCAGGTTCATGCCGGATACAAGCCAAAAGTTTTGTTTCCGAATACGGGCAAGAAATTCATTATTTACACTCCCCCCAAAAATATCCGTCGCTACGATGATTTCATCCGTATCAGCAAATCTGCTGAATAATTCATCTATCTGACTCTCCAAAGTTACTTTATCTTCTAAATATGCACAGATTGTATATATCTCTGCCGTTTTACCGGCAATAAACTGCGCACTATTTTTCATCCCTTCAGCAAGTCTGCCGTGGGATGCCAGCACCAATCTAAGCATGTGAGCTCCTTTCCTTTATATTCAACATCTCTGGGGACAGGAACTTCATGAATCCGGCCTTTTCCTGCCTTATAGAGTTGTTATCAAAAATTATTGTCGTTTTCTTCCACTTCCACATCATTTTTTATATATTCAAACAGATACGCAATTTCACTGTCCGGCAGTTTCACATTATATTGTTCCAGAAGTGTCCGAAAACTTTCATTTACAATCCGGATGAACTCTTGTTGTTCTCCCTTAAATTTTTCAATTTCTTTGTATTTTTCTATCGGTGTCTTTGTCACAAGCCGTTCAATCAAAAAGCAGATATGCATATTGATCCCCACAACTGTCTTGCTCAGAAACTTTCGTTTCAGCATGTGCTGCAGCAGCATAGTGGCATCACTGACATAATCCAGTAACTTCTGGGCATTTAAGATTGTTAGATTTTCCATTACGGACTGCAGCGAAAAGTTTTTTAAAAGCGCCTGGTCAAACTTTTCAATCTCCTCCTGATTCAGATAGTCTGAAAGTACATGATCCACAATATGGATCTTTTTGAAGTTAATGATTTCCTCCAAAGAAACTGAATTGACCTCTTCTATCTTTAGGCTGAGTGTTTTTACAAGCAGCACTACTTCGTATTTTTCGAAAAGCAGGTCACTGCTTCCATTTTGCTCCAATTTGTCAAAATCATATGCTATCATTTCCAAAGGAATAGACTTGGGCAGGCTTCCGCGAAACATTCGAGTTAACTTTTCCGCAATATTCTTTCCTACTTCACTTGTGAAAACAATCGCCTTCTCCTTTTTTTCTCTGGAGATAATATTAAAGCGGCATTGATTTTCCCGGCAGGCTGTCTCCAGTATATCCTGCATATTGTCCCCTGCCAGAATCATATTTCCGATATTCAGGGCCAGGATCGTGGACACATTATTAATGACTCCTAAATTCACCGTTCTGTCTATCATATCGCCCAGCCCTTCGAGAGAGCCGGTATCTACCATCAGGATAATATTTTTAAAATATTTATTTTCATTAATAAATACGGATAATTTCTGAATCACTTCATCAATGGAGCTCTCCATCGGCATATCAATCGCCTCAAAAAGCTGCGCCTGGAGTGTTGTGTTCACCACATCGGCAATGGAACTTGCTGTGGTATACCCGTGACAGAGCACAATCCCTGTTGTATCCATGAGTTTTAATTTGTTATTGTACGAGTGAATATTAATCATAATAAATACCCGGTTCATGGGAGAGAGCACCATGTTAATATTTGATAAAATCTGCTTTTCAAGCAAATCAGCCAAATAATGGAGATCCGGCATATTTTCTACCAGAAATTGATACATCTTCTGAATTCTTTCCTGGTTCTCCCTCTCCCAGATTTTGAGCTTTGAATTGTGATTCTGCTGGGCAATCAGCATTCTGGCAATCACATACGAACAATTGGCCGGAAAATTGATATGATATGTTCCTCTGATATTTGCAATCATACCTGCCACAATATTTTCCAAAGGATGCAGCCGGGTATCCAGAAAGGACTCCTGAAAAATCAAAATATCGTAATAGTGTTTCAGCGTCCTTTTGCTTCGTTCTAAAAATTCTGAAAAAGAACCTTCCACTTCTATTGTCTCTTTATAATTGTCCGCAAGATTCTGCCACATTTCCAAAATCTTGTCCCCCGAAGAGTCTGCCTGAATCATATCCAGCCGGACCATAGCGGAATCTTTCTCATCCGGGCTTAATATTTCCAGCATACCGGCAGGAAGATGATACTGGTAGATGCTCATTTCCTGGGGTGAATTGCACTGTGCATATGCATTTGCCGAGATCATTTTGATACATTTTTTAAGTTCCGTAATATTATTTTCAAACCGGTAGTTGACAAGCTTGAAAATCAGCTTTTCAGAAATATAAATCATGCGGTTCAACCGGTCCTGCTCTTCCCTGAATGCGCGGACTATAAATTCTTTCCTCTCGTCCTCATTCCTTTCAATCCATGAGGGCACTTCACAAACCACGGGGATATTCACCAGGAGACCGGGCGACATCCGTCTGCCTGATTTGATGTCCATACTTAAAATCATCCGGACACCAACTCTCTTTGCACTCTTTTTTTCTCCGTCTCTGTTCTTCCCCCCTGTCGTAATATAATCCGCAAGCCTTTCCTGAAGCCGCTCATCCAGCTCCGGGATGTTTTCCAAGTACAAAATCCCTCCGTCCAGCTTCTCCAGCAGTCCGGCCTTAAGGCCGCCTTCCGTGTCTTCACTTCCAAAAAGTAATTCTTCATAATAAAGTGCATTTTCCCTGGAACTGAATTTGATTCTTTGAAAGTTTTGAGGATTTTTTAAAATCTTATGGTTGACGCAGTACTCCTGGATTAACTTCATCAGAAATGTTTTTCCGCTCCCCATTTCCCCTTTCAGAAGAATCGGAAGCCCGCCCGGATACAGCAGCGCAGACTTTATTTGTGCAATACAGTAACTAAGGCTCCCTTCGTTTCCAATTGCCTTGTCAAAATCACTTTCCTTTGAAACAAATTTTTCAATTTCTTTTGTAAGTTCTAAAATACTTAGATATTCATTTTTTTCAATCTGCATGTGGTACTTTTGTTCCAATACCAGACGGTTGAGATAATATACCGGTCTGGAATTCACTTTGATAACGGTTCCTTCCTTTACCATTTCATTCAAGTATAAGGAAACAAGAGACCTCGACATATGCAGTTGATTGCAGATATCTACCGTTGTATAGGATGATACATATTTCATATCAAATTTCTTTGTCTGTTTCTCAAGATATTCATAAACTTGTTCTTTTGAACTTACATGTACCATATTTATCACCTCCTTTACTTTCCTTATGGCACAATCATACTTCAAAACCTTTTTCACTTCTTTTCTTTTAAAAAATTATAACACTAAATACGAAACTTTTTCTGTTTTCGACACTCCCCAGGATAAAAAAAATAGTGTTAAATGATTTTTAACACTAGAGTGTAACTGTATGAAGAGCGTTTCAGTCCCCTGCTTTATGTGGTTCAAAATATCCAGTCCCTCTCATGGAGAGAGGAAGTAGTGACTGATCTGCCGGAGGATGGTTCCCTGCCATGAACCGAAAAACTGGGGTACTATTGTTACTATGCACGGTCCTGGTTACTGTGCACCCCCTACGGGCGTGCACAGTAATAACAGTAATAGCGTCTGGACATTTCGAATAGAGTAAGGTATGATTTAACAAAGAAAAGCCGCACGGCTGAAATACGGGCGGCATGATAGAATAAGGCGGGAAAGAAGGCGCAATATATGGGAGAGTTTACACATTTTGACACCCAGGGCAATGCCATCATGGTAAATGTCAGCCAAAAGCAGGATACTGAACGGGAAGCAGCTGCAAGCGGAATGATATGGATGTCCAGGGAATGCTATGAACTGGTAAAAACCGGAGATATTAAAAAGGGAGATGTCCTGGGGGTGGCCCGGATTGCAGGAATTATGGGCGTTAAAAGAACCTCCGAACTGATCCCTCTGTGCCATATGTTGAATCTGACAAATGCAGAGCTTCAGTTTGCATATCACAACCAATGCTGTGCAATAGAAGCCATATGCACTGTGAAGACTGTCGGTAAGACCGGCGTGGAGATGGAGGCGCTGACAGGGGTAAACGTCGCACTGCTCACCATTTATGACATGTGTAAGGCAGTTGATAAGGGCATGGAGCTGGGCGAGATACGTTTACTGAGGAAAACAGGAGGAAAAAGCGGGCTTTGGGAAGCGGACAGGGGAGATCACTGACATGGCTGTTGAAATGACCTTTAAAAAGAAGCTGGGAAGTTTTACACTGGACATGCACCTGAGAAGCTGCAGCCGCCGCATCGGTATCTTGGGAGCCTCCGGGTGCGGAAAAAGTATGACGCTTAAAAGTATTGCAGGAATTGTTACACCGGATGAAGGCAGAATTATAATAGATCAAAAAGAAATCTTTGACTCAGAAAAGAAAGTAAACTGGAAACCTCAGAAGAGGAATGTTGGATACCTGTTTCAGAATTATGCCCTGTTCCCGAACATGACAGTAAGGTCTAACATTGCGGCCGGGTTAAAAGGGACGAAGGCTGAACAGTCAAAGAGAGTGGAGGAGATGCTGGAAAAGTTCCAGTTGAGCGGCCTGGGGGACCGGCTCCCGGGCGAGCTGTCAGGCGGTCAGCAGCAGAGAGCTGCTCTGGCAAGAATCATGGCCTACGAGCCGGATATGATCCTGCTGGACGAGCCATTTTCCGCATTGGATGTATTTTTAAAGGACAGACTCCAGCAGGAAATGATCGAAATACTGGCCGATTATGAGGGTACTGTTATTTTGGTATCCCACAGCAGGGATGAGATCTACCGGTTCAGCGAAGAACTCCTGATTATGGACAGCGGCCAGGTCATCTGCTGCGGGAATACAAAAGAAATATTTGCAAATCCACAGTGGAAAGAAGCAGCCCGGCTTACCGGCTGTAAAAACATCACGCAGGTCACACATCTGGGAACAAACACCCTTATGGCCCCTGACTGGGGGGTGGCACTGGAATTACATCGGGAAGTTCCCGCAGACATCCGGTACATCGGTATCCGCGCTCACGATTTTATACCGCGGTGGGGCGATACTGCCGAAAACTGTCTTCCCGTAAAGGTAAACAGCATGGCGGAACTGCAGTTTGAAAGAAAATATTTTTTAAAAGGCGCCAAAGATTGCGCGGAGGAAGTGTGCTGGTTTGTGCAGAGGAATGACTGGAATATGCTGGACGAAAAGGGAATTCCTGATTATCTGCAGGTTCCGGAAGAGAAGATATTACTGTTAAAATAAGGATGACTGCCGTTTGTTTTACAAAGACTAACGGCGGCCGAACTTCCATTTTAAAATTATATTGAGAACTTTATGTATAAAAATGAGAAAATATCATAAAATATATTGACAGCTCCCATGGAATATGGTATTTTATAAAAGTTGTTGGGGACAATAACATTTCATGGGGGATTAGCTCAGTTGGGAGAGCGCCTGCCTTGCAAGCAGGAGGTCACGAGTTCGACTCTCGTATTCTCCACTATCACTCAGTGCAAAGGCACTGGGAGACAATTAAATTATAATCCTCGATAGCTCAGTGGTAGAGCATTCGGCTGTTAACCGAAGGGTCGTTGGTTCAAGCCCAACTCGGGGAGCTGAAAAAACTCGTAAGCATGATTGTTTACGAGTTTTTTAGTTATACTAAAATGTATTCAGGCTGTTAACATTACAATGAATTCACTAATCAGGAGGATGGATATGAATTACCAGATACGTGAAATAACTGATTCAGAATACCCTTTATTAGATACTTTTTTGTACGAAGCAATCTTTATTCCGGATGGAACAGAAGCGCCGCCAAGATCCGTTACAGCATCGCCTGATCTCCAGGTTTATGTCTCTGGCTTCGGCACACAGGAGGCTGATAAATGCCTGATGGCAGAAGCCGGCGGTAGAATCGTGGGGGCAGTCTGGGTACGTATTATGAACGACTATGGGCATATAGATGATGAAACTCCGTCATTAGCCGTCTCTGTTTATAAAGAGTACCGGGGTATTGGAATCGGAACCGCTCTGATGAAAAGCATGTGTTCTCTACTAAAAGAAAATAATTACAGACAGGTTTCCCTGTCTGTTCAGAAGGCCAATTATGCCGCAAAAATGTATCTTGATCTAGGTTTTCAGGTTGTACGTGAGAATCAGGAGGAATATATTATGGTAAAATATCTGGAGTGTTGACCGCACACTCCGGATCCCCCCTATTCCCCAACAGAGGCCGCAGATACGTCCGCGATAACCTATCTGCTGTTTTTCTCGCCAACTGCACAGAGCCAGCCCTTATCATTTTTATCTATTTTGATGTTTGCGAATCCAGCCTGCTGCAATAAAATCTGAATCTGCTCAGAATTATATACCGTCATCCCTTCGATGATTTCCGCCCATTGTTCCCCTTCTTCATCTTCACCGTTGGACTCATTACAGATCATAAAAATTCCACTCTCTTTTAGAACCCTATATACCTGTGCAAAGGCTTTGGAAAGGTCAGGCCAGTAATATATCGTCTCAAATGCGGTTACCACATGAAACGATGCGTCCGTAAACGGAAGGTCCATCACGTCTCCATGCAGGATTTCACATCGTCCGGATCTAACTGCCTCTTCATTCATCTTCCTGGACTCTTCTACACTGACTTCCGAGTAATCAATCCCTTTTGCTTTGCCATAAACGCTTTTTTCAAGCAGCGTTTTTATATTTACCCCGCCGCCGCAGCCAATATCTAAAGCTGCGTCACCTTCGTGTATTGTAATATGGCTGAAGCCCCACTCTGCCATAGCGATGTGGCGGCTGTTCATCTGATGAATCATCTTTTTCCCGTCTAATCCTTCGGGCTTACATGCATTTTGATAAAATCCCATATTATTTCTCCCAATAATTTATTATGCTCTAAGTTGTATCATAATCAGCAAAATATTTGAAACAGGCTGACACTTTGTAACAATTCAGGCTTGGCTGAACTGTTACGACAATTTTCATTATATCCATTTTTTTCAAGTTTGTAAATGAATCTTCTTATATATTTTATATCAGATATAGTAACCTTAGCTGTTACATTCAGTTCCAATAAAAGGGCGCCATAAAACAACTGGTTCCCCAGTTATTTTACAGCACCCCATATATTAAAACACCAAAAAACTTTGTTGCATCTATATTAAAACTTCAGTAATTTCTGAAGCAGGATATTTTTATCATACAAGAACGTCAGTATTGCACTGTCCTCGATCAGGTCAAAACACATTTTACCGACTGCCGTCGTATATACGAGAGTCAGGATAAGGAACGCAATCCACACAATCAGGAGCGCCACAAAAATTCCTGCCAGTGCACCCGCAAAACGGTTGAGCAGGCCCACGACCGGAAGTTCTCCGATGATATCCACAGCGGCCATCAATGCCCTTACGATGATGATGGCAAGCAGGAATGTCACCAGAAATGATACTATTTTTATAACCATTCTGGATATATAGGAGGCCACGTATTCCGGAAAGCTGGATACATTGAGCTCGCTGTATATCTCTGAGTTATTATTTTCCAGAATGATGTTTTTCATAAAGGATGGCAGCGCCGAATTCTCGATCTGCTTTATCTGTGCGTCTTTTGGAATCTCCCCCACTACCTTAAGGACATCCTCTGCAGTAATCCCCAGCCGTTCCCAGTCCAGTTCTTTCAGGTTCGCCAGATCGTCTCCGCTCAGCCCGGCAAGGGGGGTACCGCTTAAATCCACTTTTGACAGTTCATCTGCCGAGATCTCAGGCATGAATGCCTCAGTGCATTTTGTTTCTATCATTTCAGAAATCGGTGTATATTTGGTCAGTGCGTGAGCTACGTAAGGGTTCAGTACAATCATAAGTACGATTGTAAGCACAACGGATAACAAAGAAAGCGCTATTCTGAAAAAGCCTCTCAGATATCCCACTGCCATGCAGATTATAAATATAACGCCGACCATGATTAATAACCAGTTATTCATATCTTCTCCTATTTCACCAGATAAACGATTCTCAGTTCATCGGCGCTCATCACCAGGTATCTGTTTATTCCCCTCGCAGGGATGACTTCCAATGCATTGGTCTGCAGGTCGCCTTTGAACCGCATGATTCCGTTCTTTGTAATAATACAGCACTTGGTTCCCTCAAACATGATGATCTCATCCTCATGCATTCTGACGTTGCTGTACTCTCCGGTAAATGCTTTGTTCATGACCTGTTTGCCTGACTTATTATACAGGCGGGCCTCGTAGCCCGACTTATTCTTATTCAATAGCACAAAGCCTATGTATTTGTCTGTATGAAATACACTTTTTATTTCCTGATTAATCTCCACTTCCTTTTTCTTCTGCGGCGTTTCCTTTCCCTCATATATGATAAAGGAACTGTCACTGACCGCAACAGATGTGGTATCGTCCATAAAATATACCTCCGGGATGATACTCCCGTCGTACTCCTCCATGCTCACTTCATAATCGGTCCTGGATTTGCCTTCCTCGCCGAAATTGTAGTAGGCAACTCTGGACTTCACAGTTCCGTCCTTCGTTGACAAGTAGGAAACGGCTAGTGTCATGCCGTCCCGTGACAGGTCCAGAGCAAGCGGATACCCCGTGCTGTTCAATGTGGCCTGATGTTCTACGAGAATATTTCCCGTGGCATCGTATGATACAATCATTGGGGCGCCTTCATTTTTCAGGATTGCACTTACAATTCCCTGGCTGGATACCGACATTTTTTCAATTGGGAGCGTCGTCTCCATCTCGCCTTTCAGGCCCGTTTCCGTGAATACCAATATGGCGTTGCCTCCACTGTCTGCCACGGCAAATGTTTCTTCATTGACATCGATCACCGGATTCTTCATCTGGCATGGCTGAATCCACTGCTCTTCATTCTTTCTGTTCAAATATACGATACCATCCCGGCTGTAACGCACGATTCCGTCGCCGAACTGGGCATACCGGTTGGTGTCCGAGGTTTCTTCTTCGTATGATGCAGCCGTACGTACACTGGTGTAGGACCGGTTTTTTACCAGCAGGTACGATCCGCTTACGATCATGATGATCAGCAGAGCGGCTATGCTCCATCGCTTTACCGCATCTTTTCTGTGCCGCTTTGCCGACTGTTTTATTTTCTCCAAATCCACCGGGCCGGCCAGTTTCAAATATGGATTTTTCTTTTGCGTCATGTCTGTCCCCTTAATGCATTCTTTCGTCTTACCAAAAGATTATAACATCATTTTATGGTAATAGCAATTTCTGCCCGACGTAAATCAGATTTCCATCCGTCAGACCGTTCATTTTGCAGATCGCATCCACATGGGTGACATCTCCATATGTTTTCCGGCTTATTATTGCCAGTGTATCGCCCTGTTCCACGATATATACGCCATCGCTGCCGTTGACACCCGCGTCTGTTTTCGCCGCATCGGCATCCTGACCGCCTTCGTCAGTATCCTGCGGCTGATCCGAATCGGCGGGAGCCTGTCCTTCATCGTCTTTCTGCCCGGTATCCTCCTGAGCATCCTTTTGCCCGGCCTCCTGCTGCAGTGGTTCACCCGACGGTTCATTGGTAACTGCTGTTACATTCCCACTGGTCTCCTTCGCCTCCACAGGCTGCTTGTCCGAAGACGTGGTACTCGTGAGATTGTTCAAAGCGGTCTGCACCGATTTCATTTTGTCAAAATTGTTGATCGTGGTGACACCCATGATAATGACGATCAGCACCAGGCACGCACTGACAGCGTACATCAGGTGGTTGCTTCTTTTCTGCTGCTGTTGTTCCTCGCGGGTTCTAACCAGACTGCGAAAGTCCTTCGCAGCTCTATCCTCAACAGTTTCCGAGGGACACACCCCATTCTTCTTTCTAGTCGAGATCATATAGTTCTGCATACATGGATTTTTTTCATAATATGTATAGTGTCCGCCTATTTCCATCAGATCATTGAACTTCAGTGCAAAGTACACCTCGTCCTTCTCCACAGGATCTTTCATGATAAACACCGTGTTTTTCTTCGGGAACGATTTTCTGTGGAGCTTCACCGTACTGTGTTCCGGCGTCAGCGGTACCCCCTGATGCGCAACAAACCAGCCCAGCATCTCTCCGTCTTCAAAATATTGTTTGCAGTCCTCGTAGGCTGTTTTCCATGTATCCTCGTCTATTACATAATCGCTGCCCGATAATTTTAAATCGTGCATTTGGATCGCTCCATATATGTATACATACTCCTCATCATCTGTTTTCTGGATATCTCCTACCAGGAATGCACCGATCGGTCCCTCCCCCGCTTTTTCGCACAACTGGGCGAAAAATGTATCTACATAATCTTCTACATAAATCTTCGGGCTGTCACTGACATTCCCGATTTGACGCACATTTTTAGGAATTTGTCTCTCCATTACACTCACCTCTGAATAAAATTTTTCATAAGCATAGCATAACGAAAAGGCTGAATTTATCGCTTGGTGTCAGGTGCGTTCGACAAAAATACTGTGAAGGGGTCTGACCCCTTTGCACTCCGTTTTCAGAATATTCTCAATTTTCCGCTCTGAAAGTCCTGTATCCAGCATGCATGTTTCAAGGAATTCCCGCCTTATCTTCCTGACTGTTAATACAATCTGAATATCTTCAATTTGTTTTTCGAACATGTATTTCTGAACTAAAATTCTAACTCGTTCATAGTTATGAATCCTCTCATCTTCAACGGTGTCGAGAAATGATTTTTCTTCAAACAGGCGATGGAATCCCCAGAAGTCCTCCGGGTTGGGAAATCGGGTTCTTAACATGTTGTATGAGCCCTCATCTATGAGCTCTGCAGTTCCCGCGCGATATTCCGCTGCACTACTGAATTCATAGTCAAAAGGGTGTGCTGCCAGGTTAATTTTGACCGGATTATTGTGGATATAACGCAGGCAGCACCAGTAATATTCTTCTGTTTCTACGCAGTCACTGTAATAACGTCCCTGGAATACGTGTCCAGTTCTGTCGTATTTGGCATTATAGTACTCAGCATATGTCGAATTGATGCGCTGCATGAACCTGGGCAGGATGTCATACCTGGCTTTCATCATGATATGTATGTGATTAGACATAACGCAGTAGGCATATATTTCAGTTAAATAGTCTGCCTGCCTTTTTTTCAAAATATTCATAAATGCTATTTTGTCACTGTTCTTTTCAAATATTTTTTCTTTGTTGTTGCCGCGGGCTATAATATGGTAGACTTCTGTTCTGCTCTCTCTTCTGTTCTTTCTCGGCATATAACTCCTCCTCTGTCTTTGCCTGAAACAATTGTCTAAAGTAAATTTTTAAATATGCTTACTGTGAATTGTTGTTCCGAAATGGAATTGAAAATAATGGGAATGGCTTTCGCCGCTGATGATCGGATATTCTCCCGAACGGTTTATTTTTTTTGCATTAAAGAATAGAATCAGATTAAAAATAGAATATCATATTTTTCTTAAATTTTCTATGAAAAATTGAAACTGAATATATGAAGTGTTATTATGGATATAAATTTGGATATAAATTATAGATAATGTTTACACATAAATAAATACTTAGAGGTGTCTGTCATGAGATTTAAAAATAAATTATTGCATAACCTCCGCCGTGAGGCTTCCTATAAGAAGGAAGACCTGCGCCGGGACTGGGGGGATGAATTTTATGAATGCATTAAGGATATTGCCGAACATCCCGTTGTATTACGTATGAAGCTGTATCCTCACCATGGCCATACCAGCTGCTATCAGCACTGCCTTCATGTCGCTTATTACAACTATGTCTGGTGCAGATTTTTTCAGCTTGATGCGCGGTCGGCCGCCCGTGGAGGTATGCTTCACGACTTGTTTCTATATGATTGGCATACACATGCTGCCCGGACCGGAGACCATTTTCATGGAATGACACATCCAAAATGTGCGTTTAAGCATGCCAAAAAATTTTTTGAACTTAACCATAAGGAAGAAGATATTATACTGAGCCACATGTGGCCGGTAACACTTTTTCGTATTCCCCGGACAAAAGAAGGATGGATCACCACCTTCACAGATAAGTACTGCGGGACTCTGGAGACAAGCCAGCGGTAGTTCAAAGTGCAAATGGGCCAGACTCTTCTGCGGAGGAGTCTGACCCATTTGCTATTCTTTCGAACCTAAAGGAAACTTTTTACTTTCTTATATATACTTTCAGCATCGAGTCCATATTTCTTAACCAGTTCTACTGCCGGCCCTGACTCTCCAAAAGTGTCATAAATGCCGATCTTCATAACTTTTGTGGGCGCCTTCTCTGAGAGTACATCACACACAGCACTGCCCAGTCCCCCAATTACGGAATGTTCCTCAACTGTAACGACTTTGCCGGTTTCCTGCGCAGCTGCAACTACCAAATCCTCGTCTAAAGGTTTAATGGTATGAATGTTAATCACTTTTGCATCGACTCCATCTGCCGACAGCATTTCCGCTGCTTCCAGGCAGTTTGCTACAGGAAGGCCCGTTGCGATAATTGTGAGGTCTTTTCCCTCACGAAGCACAACCCCTTTTCCGATCTCAAATTTATAGTCCGGATTATCGTTGATCACCGGCACGGCCAGTCTTCCGAAACGCATGTATACCGGCCCAACGTGTTCATATGCTGCCTTCACGGCTGCCTTTGCTTCTATATCGTCGGACGGATTAATCACAACCATACCCGGTATCGTCCTCATCAGGGCAATATCTTCGTTGCACTGGTGCGTCGCACCGTCTTCTCCTACGGAAATCCCTGCATGTGTAGCGCCGATCTTTACATTCAGCTTCGGATATCCGATGGAATTGCGCACCTGCTCGAAAGCACGCCCTGCCGCAAACATGGCAAATGAGCTGGCAAACGGCACTTTCCCGGCTGCCGCCAGCCCCGCTGCAACTCCCATCATATTGCTCTCGGCAATACCACAGTCGATATGCCTTTCAGGAAATGCCTTTTTGAATACACCTGTCTTTGTCGCTGCTGCAAGGTCTGCGTCCAGTACTACCACATCTTCATGTTCTTTACCAAGTTCAGTCAAAGCATTGCCATAACTTTCTCTTGTTGCAATCTTCTTTACTTCTGACATAATGCTTCACCCACTTTCTCTAAATCTTTCATGGCAACCTCATACTGCTCGTCATTAGGAGCCGTTCCATGCCAGGAAGCCTGATTTTCCATAAAGGAAACGCCCTTTCCTTTTACCGTCTTCGCGATGATTGCAGTCGGCTGCCCTTTTACAGTTCTCGCTTCTTTAAATGCAGCATCAATCTGATCGAAATCATTTCCATCAATGTTAATTACATGGAAATTAAAAGCCTCAAACTTTTTATCGATCGGGTATGGTGAGTTAACTTCATCAATTGCTCCGTCAATCTGCAAGTTATTATTGTCCACGATTACAACCAGATTGTCCAGCTTTCTGTGTGCTGCAAGCATAGAAGCCTCCCATACCTGTCCTTCCTGGATCTCGCCGTCACCGACAAGGGTATATACCCTGTAATCATCTCCTGAAAGCTTGGCTGCGATTGCCATACCTACTGCTGCCGAGATTCCCTGTCCCAAAGAACCGGATGACATATCGACACCCGGAATGTGCTTCATATCCGGATGTCCCTGAAGATAAGAGCCGGTGTGGCGCAGTGTCTTCAGATCTTCAACCGGAAAATATCCTCTGTTAGCCAGTGCGGAATATAATCCGGGAGCCGTATGCCCTTTAGACAATACAAAACGGTCACGATCCGCCTTCTTAGGATCCTTCGGATCAATATTCATTTCTTCAAAATACAGATATGTGAAAATATCGGCTGCGGATAAAGAACCGCCTGGATGGCCTGATTTTGCGCTGTGGACTGCTGTTACAACGCCCTTGCGGACCTCATTTGCAGTCTTCATCAATTCTAACTTATTCATTGAAATTCCTCCTGCTTCATAAGGGGTCTGACCCCTTTGCCCCTGTTTGTTAAATTATTCACCAAATACCGCTCTATAATCTGCCTGGAACTTTTCGATTCCTGCGTCTGTCAATGGGTGATGTGTCATCTGCTCGATCACGCTGTATGGAACGGTTGCAATATCTGCTCCTGCAAGTGCACAGTCTGTTACATGGATCGGATTACGCACGCTTGCTGCGATGATCTCTGATTTGATGCCTGCAACTTCAAATATCTGTGCGATCTCTGCTATCAGATCTGTTCCACGTACCGAAATATCATCCAGGCGTCCCAGGAACGGAGATACGTATGTGGCTCCGGCTCTCGCCGCAAGAAGAGCCTGATTTGCGGAGAAGATTAATGTTACATTTGTCTTAATCCCTTCAGAAGAAAGGACTTTACATGCCTTCAGGCCTTCTACTGTCATCGGAATCTTAACGACCATGTTCTTGTGAATCTTCGCAATCTCTCTGCCTTCTGCAATCATGCCTTCTGCATCTGTTGTGGTAGCCTTAACTTCGCCGCTGATCGGTCCGTCTACGATCGAGGCGATTTCTGCGATTACTTCCTCAAAAACTCGTCCTTCTTTTGCGATCAGTGAAGGGTTCGTTGTTACTCCGCAGATAACGCCCATATCGTTAGCTTTCTTAATATCCTCTACTTTTGCTGTGTCGATAAAAAATTTCATGATTTGTTCCTCCTTGAACGAAAATCCCTTAGTTTCTATATTATAATTATAAGCGCTCGTATAGGGCGGGTCAATAGCCCGAAAATTATTAATAATTTTATTCTATTAATATAATCAAAATATTAATTGTCTTTAAGTGGTTATTGTTCCTCTATAATACCCCTGTAAAATTCATACACGCCTTTTACAGTTGTTTATAAGGCGAGCTTTTATGAACACGATTGTTTTCTAATTGAATTATTAATAATAATTTTTTCCACCGCATTAATTTTTCTTTTTTCTGCTTCGGGGATATGAGGTCGTCCCTCTTGTAACGATCCGGGGTTCATACTCTACATGATAAATGCTGACAGGCTCCATCTCGGAATACTGTTTGTCCCGCGTCTTTATTTTCTTCATAATAATATCACAGGCATCCCGGCCTTTATAAATTACAAAGTGCTCTATCGTCGTTAGGGATATGTTATGCATTCTTGCAAACAGTGTATTGTCACAGCCCATTACAGACATATCGCCGGGTACTCTGTACTTTTCATCATATAGAGCATCCAGGATGCCGAAGGCAATCATGTCGTTCAGCCCTACAATGGCCGTCAGATTATGATATTCCGCCAGCAGCTCCTTAGTCAGGTCATACCCGATTCTGTACTCAGAATCAATTCCCGGAATATCCTTATCAATCTGCTCATTGGCAGCCTTGATAATCACGTTTTCCCCCAGGCCCGCATCTTTAAATTCTTTAAGAAATCCTTCCACCCGCTTTGAGCGCTGCTTCTGCCTTACTGTTAAAGGCGGCGCTATATATGCCACATGCCTGTGCCCCAGTTCCAACAGGTGCCGGGCCATAATTCTGCCGAGCTTGGAATTGTCAAGCTCTACGGCGTCCACATCCAGCTTTTCATTTTGATTATTAATGATGGCAAATGGAATCCGCTCCGACATTTCCTCCACAATGGGCATAAAACATCTGCTTGGGTTGCAGGTATAGATCACGCCCTGTGGGTTCAGCGACGGCATCATTTTCAAATAACGCTCTTCCAGCTCAAGGTTCCTCTGTGTATTGCAGACAAACAGCCCGAATCCCTGCTCTGTCGCGCGGGATTCGATTCCCTGCAGCAGCATCACATAATAGGGGTTTGTCAGATTAGGACAGAGCACAACCAGCAGCTTTTCCCGCTTATTTTCCTTTTTCCGTTTTCTCTTAGGCAGTTCATATCCCAGCTCCCGGGCCGCTTCCTCGACCTTGTGCACCACGTCCTTTGAAAAGGAAACGTTATACTTCTTATTAAGGACCATGGAGACGGTGGATTGTGATACCCCCGCTTTGCGCGCCACATCTGAAGATGTCACCTTTTTCTTATACATCATCCCACTTCCTTCGTACCTGATTCATCTGCTTACAGTTCAGTTCTGCCTTCCAAAGCCCGAAGGAGGGTCACTTCATCTATATACTCCAGATCGCCGCCCACCGGAACACCACTGGCGATCCTGCTGACCTTAATCCCTGTGGGCTTAATCAGCTTGCTGATATACATAGCCGTCGTCTCACCCTCGAGACTGGAGTTGGTGGCTATAATCACCTCATCGACCTCCCCCTGCAGACGCTCCATAAGCTCCTTAAGCCGGATATCTCCCGGCCCGATACCAAGCATGGGGGATATTGCTCCATGAAGGACATGATAAACGCCGTTGTATTTTCCTGTCTTCTCATAGGCCGCCAGATCCCGGGGCGTCTCCACCACCATAATTGTCTTCTGATCCCGATCCGGGTTATTGCAGATCGGACAGAGTTCCCGGTCCGTCAGCGTGCAGCACTGTGCGCAGTACCGCACATTATTGCGCGCATCAACTAGCGATTTAGCCAGATTATCCACCTGTTCCTTTGGCATATTAATAATATGAAAAGCCAGGCGCTGCGCAGACTTAGTCCCGATCCCGGGCAGGCGGGAAAACTCTTCGATTAGCCGGCTGATTTGGTTACTGTAATAATCCATTTCGTATCACTCCTGTTTCTTTGTTACATCCTTAACAAAGTAGTCCAAAAGGGTCAGACCCTTCTGCAAAGGGGTCTGACCCTTTTGAGCACCATTGTCAGAATATTTAGAACATTCCCGGCATTCCGCCGCCAAGTCCTCCCGTCAGCTTGCTCATTGCTGAATTGGACTCTTCATCCACTTTTCTCAGGGCTTCGTTGGTTGCCGCTACGATCAGATCCTGAAGCATCTCGATGTCTTCCGGATCCACTACTTCTTCCTCCAGTTTCACGCGCAGTACCTCACGCTTACCGTTCATCGTTACCTCTACTGCGCCGCCACCGGCTGTTGCCGTGTATTCTTTTGTCTCAAGCTCTTTTGCCTGCTCCTCCATCTGGCGCTGCATCTTCTGCGCCTGCTTCATTAAGTTTGCCATATTGCCAGGCATTCCGCCGCCTGGAAATCCACCTCTTTTTGCCATGACTAATCCTCCACTATGATTTCCATATTAATTTTCTTTTCGATGTCTACAAATGTATCCTCAAAGTGCCGCCCTTCTTCTACATGACGGACCTCCACTTCCACTTTCTTTCCGATCCGGTTCTCAATCAGCTCTTCCAGCTCCTTACGGTGCCCTTCTGTGCCAACCACCTCTGCCTCCAGTGTTCCCGGCATCACAATCATCAGCCGGTTGTCTCCCCCCAGGCTCAGCCTGGCCTTCTTGAGAAAGGTGCGGAGCATTCCGGAGGCCTCATCTGCAATAGGTCTGAAGTTCTTCACAACTTCCTGGATATCTTCAGGAATTGCGTTGGGCAGCTCCGGTTCTGCCTGCTTTTCAGGCCGGCCAGCCGTACCGCCGTCGCCGCTGACATAAACAACCTTTTCCGTAACTGCGCCTGCTGGAATTCCCTTCTCCAACTTTTCTTCCACAGCGCGGATGCGGTCCAGCAACGTATCCTGCTCCACTTCCATGGCTGGTGTACACAGCTTAATCAGCGCAACTTCCAGCATAACCCTCTTCTGCGTTGCATATTTGAGCTGCCCGGACAGCTCGGAAAAAATACGGATATAGCGGAGCAGCATATCGGGCTCAATCATCTGAGCCTCCTCCTTCAGCTGCAGCATATTCTCCGTAGATACATCAATCACATCCTCTATATTATCAGATGTTTTCACCAGAAGCAAGTTCCTGAGATACCATGTGAAATCTGAAGAAAGCTGGGTCAGTTCCCGCCCCTGCATCACAAGGTCTTCCACCGTGTCCAATACCCTTGGTATATCCCGCTTTATGATATTGCGCAGCAGCTGGCTGAACACATCCGTGTCCACTGCCCCCAGTACTTCCAGCACATTGTCATAGGTCAGTTTCTGCCCCAGATAGAATGCAATACACTGGTCCAGGAGGCTCAGCGCGTCACGCATGGAACCGTCCGCAGCTTTGGCCACATACCGGATCGCCTTATCTTCCACATCCACCTGCTCTGTCACCATCAGCTCCTGGAGTCTGGCCGATATCGTCTCGATGCTGATCCTCTTAAAGTCATAATGCTGGCACCTCGAAAGGATCGTAATGGGTATCTTATGCACCTCTGTCGTTGCCAGTATAAAGATGACATACTCCGGCGGCTCCTCCAGCGTCTTCAAGAGCGCATTAAAAGCGCCTATGGAAAGCATATGCACCTCGTCTATGATGTATACCTTATACCGGCCCTCCGTGGGGCGGTAGGCCACCTCCTCCCGGATCTCCCGGATGTTATCCACACCATTGTTGGAAGCAGCGTCAATCTCAATCACATTCATCGACGTTCCCGCCGCTATTGATCGGCACATCGCGCATTCCCCGCAGGGACTGCCATCCACCGGGTTCTCGCAGTTAACTGCTTTGGCAAATATCTTCGCCACCGTAGTCTTCCCGGTTCCCCGGGTTCCGCAGAACAAATAGGCATGGCCGATCCGGTTTGCCTTAATCTGGTTCTGCAATGTTGTAATAATATGGTCCTGTCCCTTTACATCCTCAAATGAGGTGGGACGGAACTTTCTGTAAAGCGCCGTATACGACATGAATCACACCTCTGTCTAATCTTATTTATCCCGCAGCTTACCAGTTACCCCGGTTCACCAGTTACCGGAACACTTCATCCCCGAAACTGATCCCCGTCATCTTCGCCTCTTTAATCAGGCTGCAATTCGGATCCACTGTCTTAAGCTTCCCTGCCACATCCTGAAGCGGCACCTTAGTCGTCTCTCCATTTTTCATGGCGATCATATAGCCAAACTCTTCTTTCAGAATCAGTTCTGCTGCCGCGGCACCCACTCTTGTGGAAAATACACGGTCGTACGCGCATGGAGAACCACCCCTCTGGGTATGTCCCGGAACCGTAATGCGCACTTCTTTATCTGTCTTCTGCTGAATCTGCTCGGCCAGTTCATAGGCAATAGACGGGTACTTTCTCTTAGCCAGCTTTTCCTTATAATCCTTCTTTTTCAGCTGAGCATCCTTCTTAGAAATCGCTCCCTCGGCAACCGCCAGTATGGTAAATGGCTTGCCCGCCGCAGAACGCTTCTGAATCACATCAGCAATGACGTCAATATCATAAGGAATCTCCGGAAGCAGAATAATATCCGCGCCCCCCGCAACCCCCGCATGCAGTGTTACATGACCCACCTTATGTCCCATTACTTCTATAATAAATACACGGCTGTGTGAGGTAGCCGTTGTGTGGATTCTGTCAATTGTATCTGTAGCAATATCCACTGCGCTCTGGAATCCGAAGGTCATATCCGTTCCCCAGAGATCATTGTCAATCGTCTTGGGAAGGGTGATCACGTTCAGCCCCTCTTCCCTCAGCATATTGGCCGTCTTATGCGTACCATTGCCGCCCAATATCACAAGACAGTCCAGGCTCAGCTTATGGTATGTATGCTTCATAGCCGCAACCTTATCCAACCCGTTCTCATCCGGTACCCGCATCAGCTTAAACGGCTGTCTGGATGTCCCCAGGATCGTACCGCCCCGGGTCAGAATTCCCGAAAAGTCTTTGGAAGTCAGCATCTCAAAATTTGCATAGATTAAACCTTTATAGCCATCTTTAAATCCATATATCTCTACATCATCACGTTTGGAACATACGCCCTTCACCACACCGCGCATTGCGGCATTCAATGCCTGGCAGTCTCCGCCGCTCGTCAGCATACCAATCCTCAACATAATCGATTCCTCCTTATTTAAGCTTCTGCCGCTTCCGCTGCAGATCTTATAAACTACAATCAGCTCCACCGTAAGGTGAAGCTGCTCTTACTCTTATGATTATACCCCATTTTGGATACCGTAACAAGAAAATATTCATTTCACGGGTTCGATTCGACTCGTCCAAATGCACACTGGCTGTACAAAAATTCAGCCCCGGACCTAAGAAGTCCCTGGAGACTGGATGCTATCCCTTCATTATGCGCTCCATTCGCCGACAAACCTAAATTATCTCCAACAAAAAATGTCTATATTTATCTCATTTTTGCACAAAGGGATTGTAAAATCTTCCAAAAAATTGTACAATATGAACAAGTAATACGAAAGAGAGGACACACTATGAAACAGAATAATATGTTAGCGATGATTTTAGCCGGAGGCCGGGGTTCACGCCTGCACGAACTGACCAATAAGGTGGCAAAACCGGCAGTTTCATATGGCGGCAAATACCGCATTGTCGATTTTCCTTTGAGCAACTGTGCCAACAGCGGGATTGATGTCGTAGGGGTGTTGACACAGTACGAATCCATTTTATTAAACAGCTATGTTGCTGCCGGCCGCCGCTGGGGGCTGGATGCCCAGGACAGTGGAGTATATGTCCTTCCGCCGCGTGAAAAAGCAGATGCCAATCTGGACGTCTACCGCGGAACCGCAGATGCAATTTCCCAGAATATTGATTTTATCGACAGCTTCTCACCGGAATATGTCCTTATACTGTCAGGCGATCACATATACAAAATGAATTATGCCAAGATGCTGTCCTATCACAAGGAACACCAGGCAGACGCAACAATCGCGGTAATCGAGGTACCGATGAAAGAGGCCAGCCGTTTTGGGATCATGAATACGGACGAAAGCGGCCGTATTGTAGAGTTTGAGGAAAAACCGCCGCAGCCCAAGAGTAACCTGGCTTCCATGGGCATTTACATATTCAACTGGAAGCTGCTGCGCAGAATGCTTCTTGCAGACATGAAGAATCCGGATTCCAGCCATGACTTTGGAAAGGATATCATCCCAACGCTTCTGAACGACAGGAAAGAGCTGTTCGCATATAAATACAAGGGTTACTGGAAAGATGTGGGAACCATTGATTCTTTGTGGGAAGCCAATATGGATCTCCTGGACAAGAATAATGAGCTGGATCTCAATGATTCCACCTGGAAGATTTACACGGAAGACGGATATACCCTTCCTCATTATGTCGGGCCGGACGCCGATATCAACCGCGCTTTCATCACACAGGGCTGCAAGATCAACGGCGAGGTAAAGAATTCCGTCCTGTTCACAGGCGCCACGGTCAGAACCGGGGCAAAGGTCATAGACAGCGTGCTTATGCCGGGCGTTGATGTTGAGGAGGGCGCATGCATTACGAGGGCGCTCATCGCCGACGGCGTTAAGGTCGGTAAGAATGCTGTTGTAGGCAGCGCAGGAAGCGAGCATATCGAACTCGTTTCTAAAAATGTAAAGGGGGAAGAATAATATGGATAAAGCATTTGGAATCGTAAATCCTGCCGGAAACCACATCTCAGTAGAAGGGCTTCAGTCATACCGCACCATCGGGGCATTTTCATTCCTGGGCAGATACCGCGTTATCGACTTCCCAATCTCGAATATGAGCAACAGCGGAATCGACCAGATCCAGGTCTATGCCCGCAGTAAACCGCGTTCGCTTGTGGAACACCTGGGAACAGGGCGGCACTATAACATCAACTCCAAGCGGGGTAAGCTGCGTGTCCTTTTCTCTGAAAACAGCTCTGACAATGATATTTACAATACGGATATTGCCGCTTTCCTCGAGAACCTGGAGTGCATTGAGAGAATGCATTATCCGTATGTGGTGATTGTACCGAACTACATGGTGTATACGGAGAATTATGACAAGCTCTTGGATACGCACATAAATTCAGGCGCTGACATTACGCTCTTGTATCACTCCACAGACAATGCCAAGGAAACATTCCTGAATTGTGACCTGTTAAACCTGAACCGCCAGAAGGGCGTTCTTTCTATAGAGAAAAACCGCGGAACAGCAAAGAGCAGAAATATTTTTATGGATACCTATATCATGAAAAAGGAGCTGTTTATTGAGCTGATCCATAAGGCGAAAAGCCTTTCCTCCATGTATACGCTTGCACAGATTGTAAATAACCAGTGTAATGAACTGGATATCCGCGGGGTATCCCACAGAGGTTATTTTGCGTCAATTACTGACTTTAAGAGCTATTATGACGCAAATATGTCGCTGATAAATTATAAGAATGCCATGAATCTGTTTGACGAGGAATGGCCGATCTATACAAGGACGAATGACTCTTGTCCGACGCAGTATTTCGAGACGGCTGCCGTTAAGACCTCTGTTGTGTCTAACGGATGTCTGATAGAAGGAACTGTAGAGAATTCGGTGATCGGACGGGGATGCACCATCCAAAAGGGCGCTGTTGTTAAAAACTGTGTGATTCTGCCCGGGGCGGTGATTGGGAGGGATGTGCATATTGAAAATCAAGTTGTGGATAAGGGAGCGAACCTGATCCATGCAAAGGAACTGATTGCGCCGCCGGAGAGGCCGGGGTATATCAGACGGGGAGATACCATTTAGCGGAGTTAGTAAGAGAATGGGGCCGTCGGGAAATGATTGATTCATACTATATATTGCAGCCTGACTTCATAGTCCGCCTCAATATGTAGTTAGTAAATATCATTTCCCGACAGCCCCAGTTGTCTTATCTCTTGCCTGGTAAGCAGAAGATGTTCATATGATTTTTCTATATAAGATCCCCGTCATCAAAGGGGTCTCCGCATTCGGGACAGAATTTCGGTGGATGGGCCATGTCTTCAGGCTCCCAGCCACATTTATCGCAGCGGTACTGGGGGACGCCCGCGGGTTTTTTCGCACCGCACTCTGTACAGAATTTGCCTTTGTTTATAGTACCGCAGGAACAATTCCAGCCTTCTGTCGGCACTTGCCTTGGGGCGCCGCACTCTGCGCAGAACTTCCCTTTATTGCCTGCACAGCCGCAGCTGCAGGTCCAGCCGTCTGCTGACGGAGCCTGGCTGACCGCCCCTGAAGGCTGGCCTGCCTGGTTTGTGTGCTGCTGGCTGGCTTTTTGCTGCTGTCCCATCTGGTAAAGGTTCTGGCTGTTCATTCCGCCCATATTGTTTGCCATCCCCATCCCCATAAATGCCATGGCTGAACCTGTGCCTTCGTTTTTGGCTGCGGACTGCATGGCAGCTGCCTGAGCTCCTGTCAGATACGCCGCTGCCATAGTCGGGTCTCTGAAGACTGCGGATCTCTGCAGTTCCTTTATGTATGCCTCATCTTTTTCGGATGCCCGGATGCTGCTGATGGCGATGGATACCATTTCGATTCCTCTTGTACCGTTCCACTTATCGGACAGGATGTCCTTTAATGCATTGGTGAGCTCCATTGTATGCCCGGGCAGTGAACTGTAGCGGATACCCATTTCTGATATCCGTGCAAATGCGGGCTGCAAGGCGTTCAACAGCTCACTTTTCAGCTGGCTTTCCAGATCCCGAACGGTAAATTCGTATTCAAAGTTTGCACAGACATTTTTATAGAATAATATCGGATTGCTCAGGCGGTAAGAATATTCTCCAAAACAGCGGACTGAAATATCCATATCCAGGCCTATATTCTTATCTGTTACACGAAATGGCACAGGATTCGGTGTGCCGTATTTGTTTCCCATGAGTTCCTTTGTGTTGAAGAAATAGACTCGCTGATCCTTTCCTGTGTCTCCGCCCATTGTAAAACGCTTTTTAAAGGTATTAAATGCCTCTTCTACTCCCTGTTCAGATCCATCATAAAAAATAGAGGGTTCCGTGGAGTTCTCCCATACAAATTCTCCCGGTTCCGAAGAGAATGCGACAATCTCACCCTGATCAACGATCATCATGCATTGGCCTTCATTCACTGCTACGATTGAACCGTTGCTGATGATGTTATCCTCTCCGCGTTTATTAGAACTTCTCCTGGATGTGCGCTTCATCCCCTTTGCAGCGATGATGCCGTCCCCCAGGGATTCGCAGTAAAAATACTCTCTCCATTGATCCGCCAGCACTCCTGATGCTGCTCCGATTCCTGCTTTTAATAAGCCCATAGTTAGATACCTCCTGATTTATATTTGAGTACGTCCCGACGTATATTTATTGAATCTAGAACTTACCGCTGGCGCCACCATGTGTTTCGCCGTTATCGCTTGTATGAACTGTCGTTGTTGTCCTGCTGTATCTCTGTGAATCAGAATCGCGCGGCGGATCCGGGCGTCTCGGTGGATCTGGATCCTTCTGCTTCACCGGAGTTTTCGTGATGCTGGTAGTTAGGAATACATCGCTTTTACGTATCTGCATTGATGCATCTCTACTCTGATATACATCTGCATTTTGCTGCTTACGTGCCTTTTTCATCCCTTTCTTCATTCTGATCATGTATATGATGGTTATAATTAATGCGCCTGCAAAGCCCGGATAGCCATTATTTTCAGATGACTCTGATGAGGTTTCCATCTCTGTCTGATCCTGGTTAGTACCTGCTGTCGCACTGTTTGATGACTGATTTTTCTCATCCTTATCTGCTGTCCCATTTGTTTCTCCATCTGTTGCCCCATTCGTTTCTGCAGCTGGTGCTCCATTTTCCTCTGTACTCTCATTTCCAGCACTTTGTCCGTTCCCTTGAACATTCATTTTTTTCTCACATATATTTACAATCCCAGCCACATAGCTCACAAATCCGTCTCGGTACCGGCCATTGGCAAAATAATTCTGTGCTGCAGTTTGGCCCAGCGAATTCAAATCGTAGTCAGAAAACAGCGTAATCGTATCTCCGTGTGTAGAAATCGCCCACTCCCTATTCCCCATATCCAATACAAACAGCACTCCATCTTTCTTTTCTCCTATGCCATATCCATTCGTGTCAAACAACATATCCGCTTCCGCTTGGATATCGGCTTCCTGTCTCTGGCTTTCAGTTATCAGGACTACATCAATCTGATATACTGTAGCAATATCGTTGACCAGCGATGTCAACTCCAATTCTTCTGCATCAGATAAAATTTCTGCATTATCAACCACTCTCGGCAGACTTGCTTCTTCAGTAGCTGAAACTGGTAATACATTTACCAGAAACATGCAAAGCAGTGCTGCCATAAATCGTATTTTTTTCATTGTCTATCCCTCTTCCATCTTATGTCGTCTCAATATCTAATCGCTCCATAATTGCATGAGCCTAACGAAAAATCAGCCAAAGTAAATTTAGAATCACACTGCTTCCTACAAATACTCCTATTGCATGTTTCCAAAACAGTCCCTTATCAACAGGCAGTTCACCTACCAGTTTTCCTGTCTGCCCATTCACTGCAAAGCGGTATGTCTTATCTTTATGCTCTACATTAAATGTCCATACCGGAAGCAAAGCATACCGGACTTTACCCCTATTGCAGGCAACTCTTGAACTTTTCTGCCTAATGCTATAATACTCCCCTCTGTTAATTGAACTGTTTATAACATCTATAAATGTACTTTTTATCCGTTCCTCTGCTCGCCGTCGACATTTTTCTTTAGGTACATCATACTTAAGAGCCTCATAACCAGACAGATAACCTTCTTGGAACGGCACTGCCTTACTCATATCAAATGGTTCAAGAGACTCCATATAGGTGTCGTCAAGTTCAGCAGAACCATCTACCGGAATATTTTCGAAAAACATACTGCCTTCTCTGGTAACTAAATATAAGTCCTTTTGAGTGTACTCGTAGTAATCATCTCTCCATCTTTTCATCTTTTCCGCATCATAAACCAAAGTACCTTTTGTATGACAGCTGAACAGCCAGAACGGAACATAAACCCCTGTCATTTCCTTTATATTGTGCTCAGAATGGAACGCCCTCGGTATAAGTTTCTTTCCTTTACAGAAATCTTTATATACCTCTTTTGCATCGTTCTCATCCAGCTGAAACGGAATAACCAAATCTGGTTGGAATTGCCCCGATACTTGTCCAGGAAGTATTACAGGACTGTCACAATATGGACATTTCGTAGCTGCCGTAGTCTCTGCCGCATCCAACTCTCCGCCGCAGGACGGACAGGTATAGACTTTCCTGCCATCCTTTTGTTTTACCGTCCATTCTCCCTGTCTTCTCTTGGAACCTTCGTTCCAATCGTATGTATCCCCCTGCTCTTCCACTGACTCTACGGTCTCCGCATATTGCCGAACTGCGTCCATACTAATCATATTGCCGCAGGATGGGCACCGAAGCTTCTGGGTATCACTGCTGAACACCAGGCTCCCCCCACAACATGGGCACTTATAGCCTTTTGTACTCATCTTCCACACTCCTATTCTCATTCGTCTTATTTTAGTAGAAATATCGTTTTCGCTATATTGCTTTGCATTTATTATATCATAGCCATTGAGAATTTGATATTACCCTCTCTTCTTTTCTTCTCCGGACTGATCCTTTTCCTTTTCAATAGGTTTTTTCGTGATATCGCTTGTTAAGAATACCGCCGTTTTACGAGTATGAAACGACGCATCTGTGTTCCGGTATGCATCTGCATTACTCTGATCATACTCCGACTCAGGTTTTCTGTTCATAAATCCCCTCCAAATTAAGGTGATAATCCCTCCGCATATCATTGCGGGAATCAGGTAAATTAAGGGGGATTTTTTCTTCGGAGCAGTTTTCACATCCTCCTGAGTCTGGCTTGTATCTTTGGCCGCGCCTCCGTCTGCCGGCTGCTTTTTTCCATATAGTTCTGCAATCCCCTCCAGATAAATCTGAAAGCCCTCGCTGTACTGACCCGGGCTTAGATAATTGGCAGCCACATTCTTAAGCAGCTGCGTTAAATCACCACCGGACAGAAACGTATTTTCATTTCCAAATTGAACAACTCTACAATTGCCGCTGTTCAATTCAATTATGAGCATAATTGCGTTCTTGTCGTTCCCGATCCCATATCCATTCTGGTTATACAGATTTTTTGCCTCGGCATTTAAATCAGCTTCCTGTATCTGCCTTTTCATTACCAGAATTACATCTATTTGATATTCTTCACCAATGCCATAAATCTGTTCTGTCAGTGCTGCCTCTTCTGCCTCGGACAGAAGCTCCGCTTCATCAATCACTTTCGGCGGGCTACTCTCCTCATTCGCAGAAACAGGCATTCCATTTACCAGAAACAGGATAAGCAGTACTGCCATAAACCGTATTTGTTTCATTCTCAGTCCCTCTTCCGTAATATGTAGTTTTCATATTCCTAATGTCGCTGCAAGTCTATGACTTAGAAAAATATAAGAAGCAAAAGAAGATATACAATCAGAGTACTTCCCGCAAACACTCCCAGCATATTTTTCCTGTACATCCCCTTATCAGTCGGCAGATCACCTGACAGTTTTCCGGTCTGTCCGTTCACTGCAAAGGGGTATATTTTGTCTTTATATTTCACATGAAACGTCCAGAGCGGCAGCAAGGCATACTGCACCTTCCCTTTCGTACAGGCAATGCTGGAGCTTTTTTGAAAGATAGAATAATACTCATTATGGTTGACTGACTTGCTCATAGCTCTTTGAAGTGAGCTCTTTATCCTTTCCTCTGCCACGCTACGGCACTCATCTTTAGACACATCGTACCGAATTGCTTCATAACCGGACAGGTAACCTTCCTCAAAAGGAACCGCTTTATCAATCCCATATGGTTCTATGGATTCCATATAACTTTCATCTTTCTCAGAGGAACCGCCTACAGGAAGGTATTCGAAGAACATATCTCCTTTTCTGGTCACCAGGTATAAATCTCTCTGGGTGTATTCGAAATCATCATCCTGCCATTTTTTTATCTTTTGAGCATCATAAATAAAAGTTCCCTTTGCCCGGCAGCTGAACAGCCAAACTGGAACATAACTACCGGTTACCTCCTGTATTTTACGCCCGGACCGGAAAGCTTTTGGCAAAAACTTCTTTCCTTTACAGTACTCTTTAAATATCTCTTTTACCCCCTCCTCATCCATCTGAAAAGGTATAATCAGATCCGGGTGGTATTCCCCCGATACTTGCCCCGGCAGTATTACGGGGCTGTCACAATAAAGACAGGTGGTAGATGCGGTGGTCTCGTCGGTATCCACCTCCGCGCCGCAGCAAGGACAGATATAAAGTTTCCTTCCCTCTTCTTCTTTCACTCCCCATTCAGTCTGGCTCTCCCCGGCATCATCACCCCACTCGAATGTATCCCCCTGCGCTTCTACTGACTCTACGATCTCCGCATATTGACGGACTGTTTCCATATCAATCTCATGATCGCAGGACGGGCATTGAAGCTTTTGGGTATCGCTGCTGAACACCAGGCTGCCGCCGCAACACGGGCACTTATAGCCTCTTGTACTCATAGTTCACACTCCTCTGCTCTCTTGTACACCGCCAATCAAACAGCGGCACCTTTCAATAGGCCGCATTTACGATGTACTCCTATCATTATAGTAAAAATGCCGCTTTCACTTTGCGTTTATTATATCATAGTATTTTTATATTTTATATGATAAAAACGCAAAACCGAGCAGTCATCCGAAAGGATTTCTGCCCGGTTGGAATATATTCTCTTTTATATCTGAGTCTGTCCAGTTCTATATTGGCGTAAGCCTACGATTCCATATAATGTTCCAATTGCAGCCACTGCCGTCATCGCTGCCCCGCCCCCCATAACCAACCTCCAATTATTGTACAGCTCCTGTTCCGGCCAGAACTGCTGAAAGGCTGCAAATTGTCTGACAGCCTCTGTTTTCGTTTTCCAAAGACTGCTGAAAAATTCGAAATCCGACCAGTAAGTGGGCAGATAGTCTCTTCCCAGGCCGGAGAACATGATTCCCAGAATTACAATTACCAGCAGCATGATCCAGCCTGCTGCCACCAGGCACCTGGACAGAACTGCCGGTTTCCTGGTTTTTTTTGCGTATACCCCAGCGGCAATACAGAGGGCGGCGCACAGCATAGCCTGACTGACTGCAAATATGATTTTTGCCGTGGCCGAGTAGAACTGCCCGTCTATGATTTCTTTATGGGATCCTCCCAGATATACTTCCATCATGCTGACAATACTCTGCACGGACTTGCTGTCCGTTTTTCTTTGGACAGAAATGCCGTCAAATGCGCTTCCCTTTTCCGCAGGGATCATACAGACAGCCTCTTCTCCTGATAATATTCCGGTTATGCGGTAGGTCTTCCCGCCTGTTTGAATTACATTTCCGGAGGCATCTTTGACGCCAAACAGGGCTATAGAAGTCTTTTGATCCAGCAGGCAGACATCGGTTTCACTGCTCAGAAAATACCTGCCGGACTGCAGTGTCTTTCCAAACACTGCCTCCGGCTGTCCCTTGATACTGTAACAGTCTGCCTGCTGCTTCCTGCCCGTCTGCTCTGCGGATATCTCCTTCCGGCCATGATTCTTCCACACCGCGGCTGAGGCAAGCTTTTTTGCTTCTTCACTGTCCATCAGCTGGTCAAAGGATTCCTCCGGGACCATCCCCTCCTGGTACCTCAGGGACAGATAACCGGAATACGTCTCCGCAGCCTGTGTGCGGCCGAGTAGCCACAGATCCGCCAGAATCAGCGCTGCGGCAAGCAATAGATAGAATGTCAGTTTGCGTTTTCTATTATCCGTACCTGGTCACCTTCTTCCACATATTTCTCCGATGAAACTATAATCTGATCTTCTCTGCTAAGCTCTGCTATAACAGCGGCGTTCTGGCTGTCCTTTTCCAGTACGCTTACAGGAACTCTTTTAGAGCTCTGTACCGTCCCCAGCATGCCTGAACTTTCGGTAAGGATCAGACAGTACGTACCGTCAGTGCCTTCGCGCAGTGCACTCAGCGGTATCATCTGCTCATATTCCTCCTGAGACTCGGTCTTTGCCGTCCAGGTAAATGCCTTGTTATATACGCCCTCGACTCTTTCTGGAAGCGGCGCATACCAGAATGCTCCTGTCTCGCCGGACGCACCGCTGCCGGATTGCCCTTCGCTCTGGCTCTGTCCCTCTTCTTTGCTTTGGCTGCTGTCCGCATTTTCCACAGACTCGATTTTTAGGATTCTCTTTTCCGAGGATGGCAGCGTAATCTCTACTTCTTTCCCTGCCGATAACTGCTCTTTATCTTCCCCGCTTACGCTTCCACGCAGCCGCCAGCCTCCGCTTCCCAGAACCAGTATTTCCGATCCGGTGGTAACAGCGCCTTCCTGGATTCCTGACCGCAGTACCACACAGTCCTGTTCCGCACAAATTTTCCCTCCGGAATCCTGATACTCACGGAGCTTTTGAAGCTCACTCTCCGCCTGCTCTGTCTGAACGTTCAGGTCCTGTACCCCCAGCTCGGCCGCTTCCCGGGCATTGGCATCATTTGCCTCCTGGGCGGCATCTTCCCGGCATGCCAGGTCATAGGCATTTTGGGCGTCCTCCAGGGCCTGATTCGCAGACTGCACTTCTGCCTGTGCACTCTGGAGCGCCTGATAAAGTGCCTGTTTTTGTTCCTGGATTCCCGGGTCTTCTTCCGCACCTGGCTGTCCGCCGGTCCCCTCTTCTCCCTGCCCGCCGGCTTCTGCCCCGTCGTATGCAGCCTGTGCCTCTGCCGCCTTCTGTTCTGCCTCTGCCAGTCTGTTCTGCGCAGACTGCAGCGTCAGGGCCGCCCCTGCAGCCGAGGATACTCTTTGGCTCCCGCGGGCGGAAACCTGCTGCTGTTCCCTCTGCAGGCGCAGTCTCTCTACTTCGGCCTGTTTCTTGTCAATGGTTTGTTGGAGATATTCCGCCCTGAACTGTACCAGACAGTCTCCTGCTTTTACCGTACTGCCTTCCTTCGCGGCGCTCTCGACCTGCTGCTGGGGCCAGAGAAAAAGTTTTGTCTCCTGTGCCGGTACGATCTGCCCTTTCCCTTCCCAGGTGTAAGTCAGGCGTCCCTTTTTTATTTTCTCCACCTTTACCTGTGCAACCAGTACGGATGCAGCGGCTCTGGAAATTACAGTACAAAGCGCCATCACGGCCAGGAATACTGCCAATATCCGTATGGCCCGTTTTTTATTCTTATCCATCTATGATCTACTCCTTAATCCCTGATGCAACAATTCCCTGTTCCAGATAATCCTGTCCGAAAAAGAACAATAACAACGCCGGAGCCAGCATGATAATAGACGCAGCAAATGCAAGGGCTGCCTTTGAGGCTGTTATCTGCGGCAGGTAAAGCGAAAGCGGCCAGTATGCCTTTGTCTTGAGATAAGTCATCGGCTGCTCGATTGCATTCCAGCTCTCCAGAAATCCCAGAATCAATATTGCAAAGATTCCAGCTTTTCCAAGCGGCAGGCCCACATGCAGAAAGATCCGCAGGCTCCCCGCGCCATCCACCTTAGCAGCCTCAATCATTTCCCCTGGTATGGCGGAAAAACTCTTTCGCAATATGAATACCGGCAAAGTGGAAAACATTCCCGGCAGAATCACTGCTGCCGGCGTATCCATCAGATGTACCGCACTCAGCACCAGATAGCCGGATACCATAGTTACCTGAAAGGGAAGAACCATCAAAAGCATATAGAGAAACCACAGCAACCCTTTTCCCGGAAACCGGAATCTGGCAAATGCCCATGCTGCAGGAACTGCCGTCAGAAGCTGTCCAGCCAGTATGCCGCCGGTCTGGATACACGAGTTCCAAAACGCCGTAAAAAATTCCGGCGAATCCAGCAGGAGCCGCACATATGCACGCAGTGTGGGGTAAGCCGGGATCAGCCGGAAGCCAGACATCCCTTCCAGGCCGGAAAGCACCGGCCCGCACAGTTCTCTCAATTCCTGCACTCCCATGAAGGAGTAGGAAACCAGCAGGAACAAGGGAAGCAGAATGACCGCCAGCACCAGAATCAGACACAGCCGGACAACGGCTCCTCTCACGGAGGCTGATTTATAACTGACCGAGCTGCCTCTCCCGCTTTTCTCTGTGATTTCTCCACAATTCCTCACCGCCCAAGACACCTCCTATTCCCAGCATAAGCAGTACCGCCGCCGCTGTCATTTTCTGGATGTCCAGATTTGTAAACCAATTATTAAATAAATGCTGCAGCATGTATATACTGTCGTGGGGATAATCCCCTGCAATCAGATATGCTTCCCGGAACACGCGGAATGCATTGATAAAAGACAAAAGTGCTGTCACGAATACCGTTTCTTTCATCTGGGGCATTGTGATATACCGAAAACAGCTCCACCTGCCCGCGCCCTGCACCTGGGCAGCCTCATACTGTTCCTGTGGTATGGCGCTCAAGCCTGCCAGCCACAGCACCATGTCATATCCCAGGTTCTTCCATATATAGCATGCCGTCAGCACCCAGAACGCCTGGTCCGATGCCAGCCAGTCCTGTCCCCCGCCTCCATACTTTTGAAGCAGTAGGTTAAGCCAGCCATGCCTGTCAAAAATCATCTGGAAACAGACTGCCACAGACGCCACGGGCATAGCCATAGGCAGAAGCACTCCGGTCTTTGCCGCTTTTTGAAACACACCGGTATTTCGAAGCGCCAACGCCGTGCACAGTGATAGTAAAAGAAGCAGCGGAATACAGATCACCATAAACCGTGCAGTATTCCCCGCAGCCCTTTTAAACGCCTCGTTTAGCAGCACCGACTGATAATTCTGAGCTCCTACAAACCCCTTTCCGGAAGCCTGAAGAAAAGACCGCCGGATCACATCCAGAAACGGCAGGAAGACAAACCCTCCTACTCCCAAAAGGCTTGGGAGCAGAAACAGGTATGCCGTTCTTATTTCTTTTTTTCTATTCTGCGAGATAGGTATCCACCTTCTGCGCGATTGTCTCCGCCGCTTTTGTGGCATCAATACTTCCCTCCAGATATTTGTCCGCTGTCTCCTGGTAAATGTTCCATACGACCCGGTCCTGATTAACCGGTTTTGTCAGGGATTGGCCAAGCTCCATTAACTGGTCCACTTCCTCTGCTGAAGGGTAGGTTGCGGATATTTCAACGATATCATCTCCGATCTTCGTGCTGGACATCATTGTAAATGAATTTGCATACTCACTGTCCACCTCGGCGGCCAGCCCCTCCATCGCGCTTTCCATAACCGGAAATCCATCGTCAAGCTGTGCAGACTGTATTTCTTCGGAGAATAAATATTTTACGAAATCTTCCGCAAGGTCTTTCGCACCGCTGCTCTCGTTAATCCCCACAACACCAACCGGATTATACATATTCTGAACTGCGGACGGCTTCACGTTCAGCTCCCGCATCATTGCGTATGGCAGTATCATATTCTGCACACTGGATATCTCTTCTGCGGACACTGCGTCCGGATATTTCATGATGCCCGCGCCCATAATATTGTCAAACGGCCCAGGAACATATTCATAAGAAGTGTTGTATTCTTCTCCCTCAAATTCTGCTGCCCGTGCATTCACGCTGATTTTTGATTCCAACTCCAGAAGCTGCACCAGCCTGGCCTGGTCAATTTTACCGTCAGGATCCACAATTTCGCCTTGGTACAGCTGGAATAGGAAATTACGGATATAATCATAGTCTGCAACTCCAAACACGGATGCATCCGGATTGGCATCCATATAGGCCTGGAGTGTATCGATGGATTCCAGAGCTGCTTTTACCTCTTCGTCGCCGAACAGGATCGGTATCTTGAACTTTAACGGCATCCCGTAAATCTTTCCTCCACTCTGGGCAGTATTCTTCAAAATCTCTTCCAGATAAGAATCCTGTCCCGTCAGGTCAGCAGCAAGGTCTGTCAGATCTTCCAGCACTCCCTTTTCAATATAGGAATCAACCGGCAGGCCATCCAGCAGCAGCACATCAGCTCCGTTCCCGCTAAGCAGTTCCGTATTCAAAGTACGGATATCGTCTGTGCTCACCTCGCCTGCTGTTTTACCGGAAGTATGGAACTCTACTTTCACATCGGTATGTTTTTTCTGGAACCGTATGATTGCCTGCCGCACAGTATCATTTTCTGACAGGCCGAAAACTTTCAGTGTTTTCTCCGGGACAGAAGGAATACTGGGGTCAAAAACATAATACTCCAGGATGTTTGTTCCCACTTTGTCCTGACTGTATAGTACATAGAAGTCTTCTTTATTGCCCATAACCACCGAGACAGGACTATTTACAGGGGAGCCCATAGCGCCCATGCTTCCCTCCATCACTATCTCGCTGATGTCATTTCCACTCTGTTTTCTGCTGATTCCGTCTTTTGAAACTGTATACCAGTTGCTGCCGTCACTGCAAAGCTGTCCCTGTTCGCCGTTTTCCTGCTTCAGTGTCCCTTTCTTAGCCAGGCTGCCGCTCTGGTATAAAGTATAGATTCCTTCCTCTGTGTTCACTGCCACGATCCCGTCACTTCCCTTTGCCATTAGCTTCTGTGTATTGCTGACCGACTGGATCGTCTGGATCTCGCTTACAGTTTCCAGTGTATCCGGTGAAAGGATCACGATCTTCTCCTGGTACATATCCTGCAGCCAGTAATTCCCCGCATCATCGACCAGCAGATCCGCTATCATAGACGTACCGTACTCCGTCTCCTGCTTAAAATAGGCTGCATCCAGCGCTTCCCCTGCACCGCCCTCTTTTCCCAGGGCCAGCTGAAACTGCTGTGTCTCCATATTTACACTCAAAAGTACCTGTGTGCCATCCGCTGTCTCCTCCATATCAACCAGATACGGGGGATGATCCTGGTATAACTCCGCTATCCATTTAACCGGAGTTTCCTTCCATTCTCCATCTTTATATTCGTACCGGTTTATTTCCGATCCTTTGGACCCAAACAAGAGGGGGTTCCCGTCTTTGGATTTGGAGAAGCTGATCCCGCCTTCTCCGTCTTTAAAAGGCAGTTCAATATCCTTTTCTATATACCGCCCCTTTCCCGCATTATCATCTTTTGTATCCCCTTTGCCGCACCCTGTCAGCAAACCGGCCGTAAGAGCCAGCGCCAGTATAAATACCAGTGTTTGTTTTATTCTGTTTTTCACTGCTGTACCTCCCTTTCTATATCAGAGTACTCTCGGAAACTCTTTGTGCCCGGCTTTGTGAGATGATTTCCAAGAATGCTCCATCAATACTCTTAATCATACAGACAGAATCTCAAAAAATCTTGAAAGCCTGGAATTATTTCTTAAAGATTTTTTTGAGATTTATCTGTTATACTATATTTAATACACACCAAAATGTTTTGAAAAGAGGTATTATGATGCATATACTGATCGTGGAAGATGATAAAGAATTAAGCCAGGCCCTTCAATTACAGCTCAAGGCCAGAAACCACACTTCTGACTGCTGTTATAAGGGAAGTGAGGCTTTATACTTTGCTATGAAGAATTCCTATGACCTGATTCTGCTGGACCGGATGCTTCCCGAGATTGACGGGCTCTCCATTCTGCGTTCTATCCGGCAGAACCATATAAACGTCCCCGTTATCCTGACTACGGCACTGGATACGGTAAACGACCGGATCGATGGCCTTGACTGCGGCGCTGATGATTATCTGGTCAAGCCCTATGCAATTGAAGAACTAATGGCACGCATCCGTGCGCTGTCCCGCCGTCCGGGTGTGCTACAGGAACATCAGGAGCTTCACTTTTCTGACCTGAGTTTCACACCAGAGAGCCGTACACTGCGGTGCCAGGAAAGAGAAGCGCAGTTGTCCGGACGTGAAGCGCTGCTGATGGAATACTTTCTGCGCAATCCGGAAATGGTTCTTGCACGGGAACAGATCTTTGCACGCGTGTGGGGATCGGATGCCGCAGTGGAGGACGGCAATCTGGATACTTACATTTATTTCTTAAGAAAACACCTGAAAACGCTGCACAGCCGGAGTGTCATTTCTACCATACATGGCCTTGGCTACCGCCTGGAGGGTTACTATGCACAGCCTGTGAACCGTACATAGTAACCGCATCTGGCTCATTTAAAGTCGCCAGCGGCGAAGAGCCAGATGCCCGGCCCCATCACCTTACTGGCCCGGATGCCGTGCAACGTGGTGCACGGCATCGTGAATAGCAGCACTGGAGGCACATCATGTTTCATAAATTTAAACAAAACCTTATCTTTTTATATACACTGACCACGGGTTTGATCCTGACGCTGGTTGTTTTTATGGCTTTCTTATTTTCTGCCTTTTCCCAGAATAACCGCCGGGAGGCTGCATTTCAGAACAATTTATTTTCTCTGACATCCAAACTGCAGACCGATTCCCAGTTTACAGACGCTTATCTGGCGGAAATGGAGTTGAGGAACAGCCTGCTGATATACATAGAAGAAAACGGGCACCCGCTCTTTTTTCCCGGTGCCTGGGAGCCGGACGGCGGGCGGGATGCCCTGCTGGACCGTGCGGCTGCCGAAGCCAAAAAAGAGGGCATCTATGAAGGCTCCCAGCCCATTTCCTCAGACCTGCTGAAGAGTTCTGTCTTTCGTATTAAGGGTGCACACTATGATACCTGGCTTGGTAATGTGCTGATTATCCGTACAGATTCAGGTTATAAGAAAATGATCCTATTATCCGATGAAACCCAAAACCGCAGAAGTATCTTAAAAACAGGGCTGCTTTACCTTCTAATGGATCTAATCGGGATCTTCCTGCTGTATCTAAGCGGCAGGCGGTTTGTCCTCCGCTCTACACAGCCATTGGAAGAAACTTACGAAAAACAGAGAGACTTTGTCTCAGCAGCCTCACATGAACTGCGCTCGCCTCTGGCCGTCATACAGGCAAATGCCTCGGCCATACAGGATGCGCCCTGGGAAAGCCCCCGGCTTCTGGCTGTGATTCAAAGTGAATGCGACCGTGGAAGCGCCCTCATCAAAAACCTGCTGCTTCTTGCTACTGCAGACAGCAAAAGTCTGTCCCTGCATAAGCAAAACCTGGAAATAGACGACCTGCTTCTGCATTTGCTGGAACTGTATGAACCAGTCTTCCTTGCAAAAAACGCCAGGCTGCTGCTGGAACTTCCCGAAGAGACGCTGCCTTACGTCCAGGGTGATCCGCAGCTCTGTCTGCAGATATTCACGATTCTTCTGGATAATGCGGCTGCGTATGGACTGGAACAGAATTCCCGCCGGAAGGTTCTGTTGAAGGCAGACTACTGCAGCGGCTCTGTGTGCGTCTCAGTAACTGACTACGGCGTGGGTATCCCCGACGATAATAAACTGCAGATATTTGACCGTTTTTATCGGGGCGACAGATCCCGCAGCCACAAAGAACATTTTGGGCTGGGTCTGTCCATTGCAGCAGAACTGGCAAATGCCCAGGGGCTGGATCTGGACGTACAGGATACACCGGGGGGCGGGTGCACTTTTGTTGTCAGATTTCATGTTGCTCAGGGATAACCGAGCGGACGGATATGGATGTCTATTTGTAGGCAGTGATCAGATAACTAGTACAGCAGTGCATTAATCTTTCAGTAATAAGTGCCTGATATCTGCGTCAGAGTTGTGCCTGCTTTCGCGACGGCGTAGTGGTTCCTACGTCTAGCGTAAGCAGGTACAGCTATGGTGTAGAGAGCAGGTGCTTATTGCTGAATTATTAGTGCAATGCTGTACTGGCAGAAACATTAAAATAATGTAAACGAAAAGGAACGATATCCATTTTCGATATCGTCCCTCTTCACTCTCTTTAGAGATCATGTTTTAATCTTTATTTTCTGTTTTGTTGATACCCAACGGCAGTCTGAAAGTTACTGTACTTTCTTGAGAATGCTTAACTTTTCTTTATTAATTCTTCCAATCTTTTTCTCAGCTCTGCAATTTCCCTGGCTTGCATATTTAACCTTTCCTCATTATTGCTGAGCTGGTCATCTTTTTCTTTTAATGATATCTTAGCAGCTTCTAATTGTTCTTTTGTCATATCCAGCTGCTCCTCTTTCTTTTGTATCACCTCTGTCTGTACTTTAATTACCTTTTCCTGTTCCTCAATCATATATTTCACCGTATTCCGGTCAAGCTCAGCCAATTCTTTTGAATACATATTCATCACTCCCTCGATATTACGGCACATTTCATAAACATCCTCATAAAGAACCCTGAACTGAGGAAATCGCTCAATCAACTGCATAATACGTTCCGGTTCATCAAATGTCAGAAATGAAAGCCAGGCCTCCAATTCATTCTCTACTATTTTATTGTGCAGCGTTTCTCTAAAGATGTCAAGTGGAATCAAAACATACTCCTGCAGCGTTTCTAGTTCCAGCCCTGTATCAAAAATCTGCCGTGATCTATGAATATAGCTATCTTTTATCTTCTGAAATTCACGTGTACTATTTTCAAAAAATACTATTGTGTATACAGTCTTTATATCGTGGTATGTAAACTTCTTCTTCCGTTCACTTCTTACTCTTTTATACTGTCTCAGCAACGTGTCTGCAGAATAACATGCAACCCGTTGTCCCGGAAAAGCATACCCTATTTTCTGAATCTCAATATTGGCAAAGCTACCATCTTCCAATTCCACTAATATATCTGTAATTAAAAGACTCTGCTCATCGGCAATCCTAACTGAATCATTGGGCAGTACAGAGCGGATTTTCACCCACTTCCCTAAAATGGCAGAAAGCAAACGTTCTATTCTTTCCGGATGATATTCCGGACTAAAAATTTCCTTAAAAAAAGAATCATACAATATCTTTACGCCTTTTACTCCTGTGCAAAAATTCAGAAATTCTTCCTGCTGCCCTTCTCTCCAGGATTTAAAAACAGCCAGCTGCTTCTCACGGCTTCCAATCTCATCGAGCACCTCCCTTCTTGTCCGAATCATCGTAAAATAATCTTTCAGTGTTTTTGCCATAAGCAGACTCCTCCTCTGTAAAAAGTTAAATTGTTCTAATTGCGGATAACACTTCGAAAATGAAGTACCGGAATAAAAAAGAAATCCCGTGGCTTGAAATCGATATGAATACCGGCCACTCAAGATGAATTCAGCATACCATACTTCGCATAACTAAGCAAACAGTTTGTAACTGAATAATATAATGTATCCACTTAAACGTTACTGTTAATCCCCCAGCCAACATCTCAATCGGGATTTAGTCGGCAAGCTTTAGACTTGTCGACGGACGGGGACGCTTCATGACAGGGAGGCCGGGGAGGTGCCGGGGCTGTATATGCCGTTGCGATATGCACCCATGCTGCTAAGTGTTTCTAGAACAGCCGCTGCCGGATAGGCGGGTACGCTGAACACATCACGGGAAATCTGATGATTTCCCGCGCTGGGTTCAGCAACAACTTGATTTGGAGATCAAGTTGTTCCCCGCCTATCCGGCAGCGGCTGTTCAAGAATCACTAAGCGCACTCCAGCATTTCGCAACGGCATATACAGCCCCGGCGCCTCCCCGGCCTCCCTGTCATGAAGCTGGCTCATCCAATCGGCAGGAAAACTCGCCAACCAGGTGGGATCCCGGACCAGGGCAGCGGATGTGGATTGGCTATGCGTGTCTTTTCATCTTCAAGATGCGTATTGAATTATTTTGATACTGGAACCGTATCCCCTTGCTTATGTACACCTAATGGGGACATAAAAGTCCCGCCAATTCTATATCCATACGCTGCCCCCGTTTGAGGCTCCACCTTAGGAACGAATCCTTTTCCTGCCGGTCGGATGCACCAGCTCCATGAAGGGATAGCTGAAAACCTCCCGGAGAACATCCATGTCCTTTCAAAAACGCTCAAAGCGAACCTTAGAAATTCTTGGTGGGAAACAGCCCTGAAAATGGAGAGATTTTTGGATTCCGAATCCAAAAATCAGCTGACCCAGCGCGAGAAATCATCGGATTTCTCGTGATGTGTCAGTGGTGCTCCATTTTCAGGGCTGTTTCCCGCCTAGAATTTCTTAGGTCCGCGGCCGCGTTTTTGAAAGGACATGGATGTTCTCCGGGAGGTTTTCGGCTATCCATTTATGGAGCGTCCCCCCATCCGTGAAGCGATTCATAATAATAAAAGTAATCTTTTTCTGTGGATCATAGTGTAAACATGAACTCCTGAATCTGTTTCCGCAGTGCCTGAAACGCAGAGTCTCCCAGCAGCCCTGCCCGGAAGGACATGGGGAAAGGAACCGTGAATTCTTCCCTGATCCTGCCTGGACTGCGTTCCAGGACGACGATACGGTGGGAGATACGGATGGCCTCTTCTACGTCATGGGTTACAAAGAGAATCGTCTGTTTCCGGCTCTCCCAGAGGTGAAGTAACAGGTCCTGCATCTGGCAGCGCAGCTGGGCGTCCAGGGCTGCAAATGGTTCGTCCATCAGCAGGAGCCGCGGATGGAGCACAAATGCCCTTGCCAGCGCCACGCGCTGCTGCATACCGCCTGACAGTTCATGGGGATACTTGTCTTCAGAGCCTTGCAGGCCCACCAGACGCAGCATCTCATCAGCCTCTTTCTTTTGCCTGCCCGGGGCAGCCCCGCGGCGTTTCAAGCCGAACGCCACATTTTCCCGGGCGGTCAGCCACTCAAAAAGCGCCGGAGTCTGGAATACGACGCACCGCTGAGCTGAGGGTGCAGTGACCTTTTCCCCGTCCAGCCGCACTTCTCCGGATACCGGCTCATCAAAACCGGCAATGATGTTCAGCAGAGAACTCTTTCCACTGCCGCTGGGTCCCAGCAAGGAAACGATCTCTCCTGGACGTATGTGCAGGGAGATATGATCCAGTGCCTCTGTATGCGTGCCGTTTTCATTTTGAAAGTTCTGGCAGATCTGATCGATTAACAGGCCCTGTTCATTCATGACTTATTTCCTCCTTTACGCATCTGGGGGCTGACAGCACGGCATACTGCCAGCAGCAGCAGATCCGTCAGCTTTCCCGCACAGGCAATGACAATCATCGTTGCCAGGACAATGTCCACATGCCCCAGCATCCGGCCATCCGTCATAACCGCGCCCAGTCCTTCGGTCACCCCGGTCACTTCTCCCAGCACGAGATATGCCCAGGCAACTCCCAGTCCCAGCCGCAGACCGACTGCCACATCGGGAAAAGCAGCGGGCAGAATGACCGTCCGAAAAAGGCTAAATCCTTTAGCGCCCAGCATCTGCCCGGCGCGCAAGGTTACCTCCGGCACCTGGGAGGTGCCGTGTGCGGTATTCATATAGATTGGGAAGAAAGAGGCCAGTGCGATCAGAAACAGTGTATTGCCTTCTCCGATGCCAAACCAGACGATCGCAACCGGCAGCCAGCCTATACCGGGAATCGTCCGTGCGAGATGGATCAGCGGATCCACCAGCCGCCGCACCAACGGAATTCCTCCGCTTAGAAAACCCAGAATCAGGCCAAAGACAGCGGCCAGGCCAAACCCGCTGGCCACTCGTTTCAGGCTGTGGAGCAGATGTCCCCAGAGCGTTCCGGAATAGGGGGTAATCCCAAGCTGCCCCGTAGCAAAATCAACCAGCACGCAGAGCAATTTCTGAGGCGAGGGCAGCTTATACGCCGGCATCCCGCCCCAGGTCGTCGCGGCGAACCAGACGATCAGAATCAGAGCCGGAAGAATCAGCCCTGCGGGATCAAAACCTCCGGCCTTGCGGGACGCCCGTTTCACTGGAGCCCCTCTTTTGCCTGTTCCAGGAAGCTCAGGTCAAACATGGCGTCGATATCCGGAACAGTATCGATCATGCCCAGCTCCAGCATTTGCTGAGCCAGGTTTTTTGTATTCTGAATGTACTGTTCATCAATATCCCAACACAACTCTATGTTCTTAGCCGATGCCTCCAGAAGAGCCTTGTCCGTGCCAAAAGACGCCGCTTTTTCCAGCCACGCATCCGTATCGCTGTTCATCAGCTGGGTGGCTTTAATATGTGCATTCACCAGACTCTGAACCAGCCCAGGGTTCTTTTCAATGGTATCTTCTGTCACGATCATCCCCGCATTAATGGTTCCGATACTGTCGTCAAAGTATGGATAGCTGAGAATCCTGCCGTAGCCGTCCTTTACCGCCTGTGAGGGGTATGGCTCACCGCTTAGAAAGGCATCGATCGTACCGTCAGACAATGCCTGTCCCATATCGAAAAAGTCGATCCGCACCAAGGTAACGTCTTTATCCGGATCCAGCCCTGCCCGCTTCAGCACATCCAGCAAAAGAACATGGTGCATCGTACCCGGGACATAGGCAATGGTCTTCCCTTTCAGGTCCGCTTCACTCTCTATTTTGGATTCTGCTCCCACCACCAGGGCAGAGCATTTATTGCACAGGCTGACCACAACCTTGACAGGTTCCCCCTTTGACGCTGCAGTAATCGCGGTAGGGATAGTCGTACCGGTCATATCCAGGCTGCCGGCCAGAAGCGCGGTCTTCTGATCGCCCGGATTGGTAAACGGCTTCACCTCAATCACCGCGCCGTCCCCCAGTGCCTCCTCATAAAAATATGGTGTCAGCGTCTGTGCCGTCTTCCAGGTACCCACCGTAGCTTTCATGTTTTCGGCAGCCGGTTCTGCCCCCTGCGCTGCCGCCGGGTCTTTCTTCTGTTCTTTTGTCCCCTCTTTTACCGGGCTGCACCCAGCGCACAGCCCGCCCAGAAGCACGCCTGTCATGAGCAGTGAAATCACTTTTTTCCCGATTTTCATCTTTTTATTCCTCCCTCTCCAAAATCGTATTCCATTTATGCAGTCTGATGGACCGTATATCCCGCCGCTTCAAATAATTCCCTGGCCCGTACCGTATCAAACTGATTCCATTTGCCCCCGGAACAGCAGCAGGTATCCCTGGGAATGGCCCCCGTCTCCACCACGGTCACATTTGCCCCAAACTCCATAGCTAGCTGAGTTCCGGGATGGATGCAGATATCGGGCACACAGGCGCCGCAGGCCAGCCGCGTCACGGCAATGATCTGAGCCATACGTTCGTCACTGACCTGGAGATGTACGCCCAGAGGCGTGCCCTGCACGGGGATCCGGGCCATAGCGCCCGATACAATCGCCCCACAGTCCGCTGCCAGCAGGCAGAGATCCGCAATCTCTTCATTCGTGTGCTCCACTCCAATGGGCTCTACAAGAAATACCAGCTTCAAAGGGGAAGCCTGTACCGCCCTCAGCGTATCAATACGTGTCTGCGGCTCAAAACGAGTGTCACGCCCTTCACCCAGACGCAGGGAATGATAAATAAAATCTACTCCGCATTCTGCAAGCCAGTAGGCCGTCTCAACTCCAAACTCTCCGATGTTAAGTCCGATCTCGTAAGCTCCCGGTACCTGTTCCCGTATATACCGGATCATCTCCCCCAGCTGAGCCTGGGAATAAAACTCCGTAGTGCGCAGAACGATCCACCTCACACCGTTCTCTGCATACTCACGCACCTGACGAACCGTCTCCTCTGCATTATATTCCCGCCGTTCACCAACAATCCCCCATTTTTCTCCCAACGAACAAAAGTCACAGTTCATAGAACAGGGAACAAAATCCACACCAATTGCCCCCCAAAGATAGGCCCGTTCCCCTGTAAGCTCCTTAGCCGCCCTGCGCCCTGCCAGCCCCAGAGCCTCCCATGCCCGGCTTCCAGGCTCAATACTAAGCAGCTGAACAATCTGCTCCTTACTTAAGACCTCCTTGCTGTGAATTCGTTTTTCCGCATACTCAATCAATTCCAAGTCCAACATTATCAATAACCGCCTTCCTTCTCATGCGCCCACGCAGACCCCGGTCAGTCTCTTGCGGCCCAAGTTATTCTCTTCAAAAGCCGCTGCTTCTGCAGCGTCTATATAAACTAGGATAAGACAGCACAGGTATTGTTTCTGGTAATTTCTCAAGAATGTTTTGTATTTTATACGGGACAAGTTTCTCTCTCACGAAAACATCCCCATGTTCATAGCTGGGCGATCCTGATCCGACTCTCTGTTCCGTGTTTGATTTTTTCTTCTGCCATAACCTGATATATATTTTCAATGATTTCAAAGGGTATTTGCTTTCGACTTTACAAAAGGCAGCAAAAGTATATTCTATATGCTCTTTATATTCTTTGAAATAGCTCATTTTTTTCACCCCCTTTCTTCCCAGTAGGGGGTTATTAGAACAAAGTGGGCAAGCCCACCTCAGCTCCCCCCTCACTCATGAGGGGCTTGCACGCTTTGGCGCCGCCGCGATGCCGCCTTGCGGCTATATACCTTATCGCGGCGTGTGTATCCCCTTGAGGGTTTTTATGATATAGGAAATTCCAGAGGAATTTCCTATATCATAAAAAATGCCCACGCAGCATAAAGCCGCATAGGCATTTTGGTAATATGAATTATTTAAGCAATTATAATGATTTGTGTATTCATCTCTATGGTCGTAAAAGCCCGTTACAGGAAACAGTTGTTGGACGTTAATAAGGGTTTCCTGCCTGTATTTCGGGCAGTACAGAGGAAAGTTCTTCAGTTCGGTATCGCCACGTATCTTCCATCTTGTTTTTCTTTGACCTATAGGACATATTATCCATTCGATATTCATACTAAATGCCCCAATCTTGACTAATCATTTGCAGCTTTACCATATGCGGGTAAATCTTGCCTGTATTCAGCAGTTTTTCCGGCGCTCCCTGTTCAGCAACAGAACCGTCTGAAAGCACAACTACTTTATCCGCGCCGCTTACGGTACGCATACGGTGGGCGATAACAAGTACGGTCTTATCCTTTATCAGCCTTGATAAAACAGCCTGTATCAATGTTTCGTTTTCCACATCAAGGCTTGCTGTTGCTTCATCAAGTAAGATGATCGGAGAATTTTTAAGGAAAGCGCGAGCGATTGAAATACGCTGCCTTTCGCCGCCGGAAAGTTCACAACCATTTTCCCCAATCATGCTGTTATAACCATCAGGTAGCTTTGACGTAAATTCTTCACAATTTGCCAGTCTTGCCGCTGCAATCACTTCTTCGTCGGTCGCATCCTTTCTGCCTATTCTGATATTCTCCATAATTGTGTTGTTAAACAGCGTCACATCTTGAAATACGATAGAGTACAGCGACAACAATGTTTCCGGCTCTATTTTTGATATATCCATACCGCCAACAGTGATTTTTCCTTTGTTTATGTCCCAAAACCGCGCGGCAAGGCGTGACACCGTAGTTTTGCCGCCGCCGGACGGTCCGACTAAGGCGGTAACTTCTCCTTGTTTAGCCGTAAAGGAAACATCTTGCAATACAGTTTCCCCCGTATTATAGGCAAATCCTACATGGTCGAATACAATGTCATAGCCTTTATTTGTCATTGCATTGCTTCCTGTCTGAATCGGGTGGTCAAGAATTTCATTCATACGGTTTATGTTCGTTTTGGTAGAAATTATCGCAGCAAGATTCTGTAATGCACCCTCAAGCGGGGCATACAGTCTCGAAGCTACAAGTAAAAACATAAAGAACAGCGGAATATCAATCTCCCCAAGAATAAGCAACGCAGAACCTACAAGAGCAACCGTAGCAATCCCAAACTTTAATATCAGTGTTGAGGAAACAACAAAAAGTGCTGTCCCAAGTTCTGTGATAATGTGCCGTTTTTCTACATAGTCAATTTTTTTGTCAAGCCCTTTTAGATAACTTTCTTCCGCATTGTTTGATTTCAAGTCCTGTAAGTTTTCGATACACTCCTGTACGCCGCTTTCAAGCGCAACATTTGCCTCTACGGATTTACGGTTAAAGTATTCCTGTATGCGTGCTGAAAAGAATGTGATTGTAAATGCAATCGGTAAAACCCAAACCGCCGCAAGAGCCATACGCCAGTCATAAGCAAAAAGGCAGATTGCAATCAGCGTTGTTGAAATAAGGGAGCCTGCCAATGCAGGTACATAATGGGAAAACGCTGTTTCCAGTGTGGCGCAGTCGCCCATAATTGAATTTGTCAAATCGGCAAGATCTTTTTTTCCAAAAAAGGATAACGGGATTTTACGAAGCTGTTCTGCTAAGGAGATACGCCTTACACCGCTTTCCACATAAGTAGCTAAATAAGTGGCGTTATATTGAAACCAAGTCACAACAAAGATAAGGGAAAGGCAAACCAAAGCACCAACTATATAGAAAGCAATACGGTTTCCATTTACATTCCCGTTCATGGTATCAATAACAAAGTTATAGAGTAGTCCAACAGGGAGCATAAAGGATATATCCTGTGCCACACAAGCAATACAGCCTTTTATCAAATCGACAGCCCCCTGTCTTGATAACGCAAAGCGTCTTTGTAATGTCTTAATCATGCATTTACCTCCAATCCTTTGTTTTCATTCAAAATTTTCCATTCTGCCGCTTCGGAATAATTCTTCCACATTTTTGTGAATATGCCGTTTTTCTCTATCAGTTCGCTATGTGTGCCACTTTCTACAACCTCGCCGTCTTGCAATACATAAATGCAATCCGCGTCTGTGATTGACGATAGCCTGTGCGCAATCATAATTACTGTCTTTCCCTTTGAGAGCGCGGATAGCGCCTGTTGTACGCGCACCTCATTGTCGGGGTCGGCAAATGCGGTCGCTTCATCAAGAATCAGGATAGGCGCATTTTTCAAAATTGCGCGGGCAATCGCTATTCTTTGCTGTTCGCCACCGGATAGGTACACGCCTTTTGTGCCGACAACCGTATCAATGCCATTCGGTAATTTTTCGATAATATCCAAGCACTGTGCAGCTTCCAGAGCATGGGCGATTTCTTCTCGTGTAGCGTTAGGCTTTGCCATACGCACATTTTCCAATATGGACGCTTTGATAAGGCGGCTGTTCTGAAATACAAAAGATACCTTATTCATCAATGTTTCTTTCGGAATGTCGCGTATGTCGATATTCCCTATCAGTATGCGTCCTTTTTGCGGGTCAAAAAATCTTGTGACAAGATTTGCAAGTGTCGTCTTGCCGCCGCCGGACGCTCCTACTAATGCCACTGTCTGTCCCGGCTTTATTGAAAGTGATACATCATTGAGCGCGTTTTTCTCTCCGTCATAGCTGTAACTAACGTATTCTAATGTAATCCCATTATCTTTAGGGATATTATTCACTTTGCTTTCAGACAATGGGTTTTCGTTCAGCACTTCATCAATCCTGTTAATTGCGTCCCCTACAATCATTGCGTCCTCACTCATAAACATAATCTTTGTGAGTGTCGTACCGATAACAGGCGTAATCACAATATAGAAGATAAGGTTTAGCAACAGTTCATTTGTTACACCGCCCCTTGTAAAGAGAATACCTCCGGCAATCAAAAATGCGAATACGCCGTTGATTGCCGTTGTATAGAACATCATAGGCAGACGCAACGCTTTTGTGTATGCGATTACCCATGTTTCATAATTATCTATCGCGTTTTTGAAGCGTTTGAAAGAAAAAATTGTCTGTCCGAAAGTCTTTACTACGGGTACGCCTCGTACATATTCAACGGCTTCATTTGACATATCAGCAAGTGCGTTTTGATATTCTTTCATTTTTTGTTCCATTCCTGATCCTGTCATCTTCATCATAATCAAGAAACCAAGTATAACAGGAACAAGGCTTAAAAGTCCTAACCGCCAGTCAAAGGTAAGCAACAGGAAAAGCAGACCTATGGGGGTGGCGATCGCCCCCGCTTTGTCGGGGAGTCTATGTGCAAGATACGTTTCCGTAGCAGCACTGGAACTATTTACGATTCTCCGCAGTTTTCCACTTCCATACTTTTCCGTTACTCCAAGTGGCAGGGCTGTAATATGGCGCATAAGCTCTTTTCGGATATTTGCGGCAACCCGGAACGCGCTTATGTGCGAACACATCAAAGCGGCTATATAGACAGCAATAGAGATAACCGCAAACAATACCGCAGACCAACCGTAGCTTGTAACATTCCCTGCTTTTGAGTAGTCAGGGGAAACTTCCAGTATGTCGTGAATGATACGCCATATATACCAAAAAGGTACAAGAGCCAACAGCGCACTCATTATGGACAATACCCAAGAAAGATAGGTTAAAATCTTATGCGCTCCGGCATAGCCCATCAATCTTGATAGATTTGACTGTTTTTTCATTGAAAAAAACCTCCTTGAAAAATTTTTATGATATGAGAACAGAATGTTTGCCCTCGAATATCCTCATTTTGGTTAGTAGGGACCTTATGAGGTTAGTTGTAACTAACTCTCTTATAAAAATTATAGGGCAGATTGCCCTAACGAATTTATTCGTTTTTTATTGCCCCATAATCTTCATCCACCCAGCAGTATAGAAAGCTCTCATTTCTTTCAAGTAATGCTTTGCTTCTTCAAGCGGCATTTCATGTATAATCAGCTCAAAAAAAGTATTAAACATTCCTGTAATCAAGATATGCTCTAATCGTTCATCAATAGGCGGTGCAGCTCTGCCTATTTTTTCAAGAACCGCTAAATAATCATGCGTTCCTTTTGTTTCAATTTCTACCATTTCATCAATCAATTTTGAAAAACGTGTTCCCTCCGCACAGCAAAGTATGAGCTTAAATTCATTCAAGTGTTCATAGGCATACAAGAGCATTTCATACATACACTCGCCGGAAGTAGAAGTAAGATTGTCGGGTTGTTCCTCTGGCGGGATTTCAGCAAATTCTTTTTGAGCCTTGCAGAATCGTTCCAGTAAAAAGTTGTAGTGTTCGCCTACCAGTGCTTCAAACAAGTCCTCTTTGCTGTCGTAGTAGCCATAGAACGCACCCGTTGTCACGCCTGCTGCTTTGACAATGTTTCGCAAAGAAGCAGACTTATACCCTTTTTCAAGAAATTCCTGCATGGCTGCTGATAGAATTAGGTGTAGTGTTGCTGTTTGTTCTGCTTCGCTCATTGTCTCACTTCCTTGTTTGTAACACTGTTATATATCACTGTTATATGATACTGCAAATCAAAAACTTTGTCAATATTTTAAAATAGATTTTTGATTTTTTCTATGAGTTTGGCATTTTCTCCTTGCTTTCCGTAGTAGGAGTAAGAAAATGCAGGGCATTTTCGGAAAAGGGTACCCTTTTCCTATGCTTGCTAAGAAACTTATCACATTACAAAGTAAAGGAAGGACGGAAAAGGAATAGAATGGAAACAAGAACAGGAAACAGCAGATTATAAGCAGAAACAGGACAATCCGGCAAATGAAACAGTCATTTACAAAATCGGCGCAACATTTTATGAAGTGTCTGCCTCTTGCGGCGGCTCTGAACAGCTCTACGATAAGATGAAACGGCTCATAAAAATCATCAGATTTCCCGTAATATGTTCAGCGTACCCGCCTATCCGGCATCGGGTGTTCAAGAATTACTTAGCAGCATGGGTACATATCACAACGGCATATACAGCCCCAGCACCTTTCCAGCCTCCCTGTCATGAAGCGTCCCCGTCCGTCGACAAGTCTAAAGCTTGCCGACTAAATCCCGATTTAGATTCCTTCGTACTACAGCCACATTTAAATTCCTATAGTAAATTTATTATGTTTGTGCTAGAATAAAAAGGGTTTTGGCACTCTTTGCCAGACCCTTTTCACCAAATTTAGATTAAATATTAAGGAGAACAATTATGGCAGTCATCCGACCCTTTCAGGGCGTGCGGCCCGCAAAAGAACTGGCTTCATCTATTGCCGCACTGCCTTACGATGTATATGACCGGGAAGAAGCCCGGGAAGTAGTGGACAAGAACCCGCTTTCTTTTTTAAAAATTGACAGAGCCGAGACGCAGTTTGCACCGGATACGGATATGTATTCACAGCCTGTATATGACAGGGCAAGAGACACTCTGGAGGAGATGATTCAGGACGGTTCTTTCGTCAGAGATGAAGATCCCTGTTACTATATCTACGCCCTCACGATGAATGGGCGGACCCAGACCGGGCTTGTGGGCTGCGCTTCGATCGATGATTATATGGAGAACAGAATCAAGAAGCACGAAAATACCAGGGAAGACAAGGAGCTGGACAGGACGCGTCATGTGGACACATTAAGCGCACAGACCGGGCCGATCTTCCTGGCCTACCATGCCCGCCCTGAGCTGGATACTATGATAGCAGCAGTAAAACTGACTGCTCCTCTCTATGATTTTACAAGCGAAGATTCCGTCAGGCATCAGGTCTGGAAGATCAGCAGTCCGGAATATATCACCCAAATCGCTCATATTTTCGAGGGAATTGATAATATCTATATAGCAGACGGCCATCACCGTGCTGCATCCGCCGTAAAGGCCGGACTGAAGCGCCGCAAGGAACATCCCGGCTTCAGCGGTGAGGAGGAATTCAATTACTTCCTTTCCGTCCTGTTTCCGGCAGAAGAGCTGCACATCTACGATTATAACCGGGTGGTGGCGGATCTGAACGGTTATGCATTTGACGATTTTCTGGATCTGCTCAGAAGCGGTTTTGACATTACCGATATGGGGCACGAGGTCTGTCGCCCTTCCTGTAAGGGCGAGATCGGACTTTATGGAAACGGACGCTGGTACCGGCTGACGGCAAATCCGCATCTTTTTTCGGAAGATCCCGTGAACAGGCTGGATGTATCCGTCCTGCAAAATGTAGTCCTTGGTCCGCTGCTGAATATCCGCGATCCCAAAACAGACAGCCGGATCCGCTTTGTAGGCGGTATACGGGGGCTTGATGTACTTGCAGAGGCAGTAGACAGGGCGGGTGACGGCGCTGCATTTGCCATGTATCCGACTTCTATGGAGGAGCTGCTTGCAGTGGCAGACGCCGGGCTGCTTATGCCGCCCAAGTCCACCTGGTTTGAGCCCAAACTCAGAAGCGGATTCTTTATCCATCAGTTCGAAAGATAGATTGCAGGTACAGTTCCATTATATGATTAAAAAAGGAGATGTATTAAATGGAAAGAAATGGCCTTTGCTGGTGCGGCAGTGGAAAGAAATATAAAAAATGCCACATGGCAATTGAAGAAAAATTAAAGCTTCATGCGGACAGAGGCGAGATCGTCCCGAACCGCAAGCTGTTAAAAACCCCATTCCAGATTGAAAAGATCAAAGAAAGCGCCGCTTTGAATACCGCGGTGCTGGATGCGGTCGCAGCGCAGATCCACATTGGAATGAGTACCGAGGAGATTGACAAGATCGTTTATGATGTAACAACAAAGAATGGCGGCATCCCCGCTCCCCTGCATTATCAGGGATTCCCGAAAAGTGTATGCACTTCATTAAATAATGAGATATGCCACGGAATTCCGGATGAGAATATCATTCTCCAGGAGGGCGATATCATCAATGTGGATGTATCAACCATTCTGAACGGCTATTTTTCAGATGCCTCCCGTATGTTTAAAATGGGGAAAATCTCCGAGCGCGCCGAACGCATTATAAAGGTAACTGAAGAATGCGTAGAACTGGGCCTGGCTGCTGCTAAGCCCTGGGGACATCTGGGCGACATTGCAGATGCAATCAACACACACGCCCAGGCCAACGGGTATTCCGTTGTGGAAGAGATCGGCGGACACGGCATTGGGCTTCAGTTCCATGAAGATCCATTTGTCAGCTATGTAACGCCTAAGGGGAGCGAGATGCTTCTTGTGCCTGGTATGATGTTCACCATTGAGCCGATGATTAATGAGGGCAGTCCTGATTTCTTTATCGATGAAGAGAATGACTGGACCGTTTATACTATTGATGACGGGCTATCCGCACAGATCGAATATATGGTCATGATCACCGAGGACGGGGTTGAAGTATTAGCAAAATAAGAAACGCGTTAGAAAAGCCAGTCAGTAAAAAGAAGTACTGCTTTGATTACTCTACTTCGTAAACCTTATTGCATGGAAAAGATGATAATTTGAAATCCAATATTGTTTTAAACAAAGACAGCCAGGAAAAGGAGTCTCATATCACCCCTTAATCCTGGCCTTTCTATTACTTAATACTATCCTTAAGCCTGTCACAACCATACTCAAACGCTAATTTAGCAGCTTGTACTCTATTTTTTACTTCTAATTTTGTATATATTATACTTATATAATTTTTCACTGTTTGCGGCCCCACAAATATTATATCTGCAATTTCATTATTTTCTTTTCCGCATGATATTAAGTATAAAATCTCTTTTTCCCTTGGATTCAGCCTCCCTATCTTTTCGGCACATTTCAAATCTTCCTTCTCATATTCACCATTAGTAAGCCTGTTCGTAATTTTTTTCAGTATTTTTTCCGACATCATGACATTGTCTGTTAGCACTGCTCGTATCGATTCAAAAAATACTTCCGGCGCCATATCTTTTAAGAGATAACTATTCGCACCAAATTTAATCGCCTGATAAACATAATCATCATTATCAAAAGTTGTTAACATGACAATCTTGGTATCTGCATCTTTCTCTCGTATCTGCTTTACGGTTTCTATACCATCCATTATCGGCATACGGACATCCATTAAAATGATATCTACAGAATGACATTGCAAATAGTCAAGTGCTTCCTGCCCATGTAAAGCAACAAAAACGACATTAAAATCGAGCTCTCCTTCCAGCACCTGCTTTAGACTCTCTGCAAATAGTATTTGATCGTCAACAATCAATATGTCTATCATGCCTTCCCTCCCGCATCAATAGGAATACTTGCTACAACCGCAAAGCAGTCCGTTTGATTATATATACTCAGGCTGCCGCCGAGATACCTGAGCCTCTCCCGCATACCTGTTATTCCAATTCCTTCTTTTAACTGTTTACATCCCTTGCCATCGTCTTCAATCCGGATATACAAAATGCCGTCAATGTATGAATAAATAATATGAATATTATTAGCATGTGCATGTTTATAAGAGTTCACTACGCTTTCCTGTACAAAGCGGTAAATAAAATCTTCCGATTCCTTAGACATACTTTTTGGAATATCAATAAACGTCTGTTCTATATGGATACCCGTGCTTTCCTCAAATATTTCCAGCATCCGTGTTACCGCAATCAATCCGCTTGTCTCAATATTCTCTTCCCGGAGAAAGTACAACACTTTTCTGGTTTCCCGCAAACCCTCCTTTGCCTGCTCCTTTGTAAGCTCCAGCAGCTGATCCAACTCCTTATTGTTATTGTTTTTTCTTAAGGCCGCTTCCATCATCATGGTAATATTTGTAAGCGTGTAACCGATAGAATCATGAAGCTCTCTGGTTATTCTTTTTCGTTCCCTGTCTATGGACTTCTTTTCCAGGCTGGTAGCATGGCATTGAAATTCCAGATTTGCAGAGCTTAGCCTTGCAATATTTTGTTCTTGATTTTTTATTAGGTCCATATTTCTTTCGAAGATCTGAAGATAGAGGCTTATAATGTGAAGGCATGCAAAATAAATCAATATGAAAAGAAACAGTACCCCCACTTCGTCAACAGGCATCTCTGCAATACTGTTATCCCATCTGTTATGCGGATACTGCCGGGCGCATATAATAATGCAGGACACAAATGTACAAATTTTTAACCCCCAATTTTCACTTGCCAGCATCCCACAAGTACTGCCAGCCGCTAAGAATACCAGCAAAGGAAATATTTCATCGCCAAGGGGATATGTTACAACCGTTATCATTACTAAAACAATAGCAGTCAAGGCATTTCTGGTATTTTTTTTGTTATCGGGATAATTAAAATCAATACGAAAACAACGATTGACAAAATAATAAATGAGCTTCCCCAGATATATTCCAAAAAGTGCTTCTTTTTTATTATGAAAAAAACAATTTGTACAATAACTAGGCTTATGCTGAATAGATAATAAATAATATTCTGGTCTTTTTTCATTAAACCCCTTCTCTTTTATCCAGTTCACACACACCCATAACAGATGCCTGAACGGGTAAATCCAGGACAAAAATATTATACCCTTTTCTGGCATACATTTCAAATAGGCTTTCCAAGATTGATGCCTGCGTCGTATTACCATAAATTATAATATTTGTAATATCCTTCAATTCATCCAGCTTTGCAAGCACACCCTTAACGATATCCGCATGAATGATTCCTTCTAATACGTTCATCCTTTCTGAAGCCGATGTATCGGAAAAAATCTCCAACGTTCTAACTAGGTATAATGCTCGGTTTAATCCATATTTTTCCAGCAGCCGTGCGCCCATTCCGACTTCATTCACGTTTATCTGACAGTCATTTTCACAGACAGATGCGCCTATAAAAGTATGTTTTGTAATTGCATCGAACAATTCACCCGATATGCAAGAAAAAAGGTCATTTACTGTCCCATTCTTAACAAATGCAGTCTGCGTATGTGAACCTGGAAGTACGAGAGCATAATTATATATCTTATTCATAACCGCCCATTTGTTTACCCCAAATATTTCCATCTCTTCACCACGGATATTGTTAACGTCAACACACTCATCCGGACTCACACGTAAGTTTTGACCGCACGTTTTCATTCCAGGGATTAAAGTGAGATCTTTTCCAATTTCGTTTTTAAGATTGTAAGTGACCATGTTATTTCTAAGCACTTCTATGCCTGCCGGCAATGAAACGTGCTGTACTTCATACAGACCTGATCTGCTTGTAATCATTCCTGATGCATATACCCTGTAAATATCCTTATTTAAAATTTTTATTTTACTCAATGCAGTTTGATATAATGCCTTTAGGAGCTTTTCATATTGCAATTCGCCGTGCACAGCATCCCGCGTCCCTTTTTCAACTTTTTTTTCATAGATAATATGTCCATTGTTGATGATGTATATACGGGTATTTGTAGTACCGCAGTCAAAGTATGCTATCATCTTAAACACCTCCACACATCGCCTTTAAAGCAATCGCTTTTTCTCTAATCGTATTTCTCTTATGTAACGAAGCATTTTCCCTGTTAACTAATAATGACCCGATTCCCAGACAGCTCGCTCCAGCAGCTAAAAATTCCTTTGCATTTACCTCTGAAATACCGCCAACTGCCATAATTTTCAGTCCTGACAGCGGAGCCAGAATATCCTTAATATAGCGTGATCCCAGTGCTGAACATGGAAATACTTTTACCATATCCGCACCGTTCTTTTCAGCCTCATATATCTCTGTCGGAGTCATCGCACCGGGAACCGACACAATATGATGCCTGCTGCAGGCTTTGATAAGATTGATGTCTAAAACAGGAGACAATATAAAATCCACTCCCAATTTTGAAGTGCAATTGAACTGCTCTTCTTTCAAAATAGTGCCCGCCCCGGTAATAAAACCTCTCGATTTTGCTATTTTTATCATATCCGCATAATTCGTTGTATTCACACTTATTTCTACACAATTGATTCCGCCTTCCCGTAATTCTTCTATTACATCTAGAAATTCTGCAATTTTTATATTTCTAATAATTGCTATGAGTTTCTCTTTTTCTAATTGTTTTAGCACATATTTTCTTTTATCATCCATTCAATTTCCAGCCTCCCCGGATTAATACCTCATTAATCTTTTTATCCAACTCTTTCATGACAAGTGAAGCTTCCAGTTCATTCTGTAAACCAGTCCTTATGATATCATTTATAATTGCAGCTATTTCGAATGCCTCCGGTATATAAAAATATTCAGGTTCAACAGCACGGTCTATAATCGGTTCCATACATCTAATCCAGGGCTGAGCCTTTTGCACGTTTGTATCTTGGACAGTCGACCTCCTCATCGGGGTGGTTCCGTATTTCATACATCTGTATTTGTCGAATGTCTTAGAGGCTAAAAATTGTATACATTTCCAGGAATTATTAATATTTTTTGCATTTCTAGGAATAGACCATGACAGCCCACCGCCATAACCAACGCCGCGGAATCCCTTTTCTCCGGGAATCTGTTCCGTTTCGATAGTATCGTATACTTTAGAGGAATTTCTATCATAAAAGTCTCCCGGCATAGTAAATGAAGTTACATTGATCTGCATAGCGATTTCACCTTGGAGCATTTTTTCTTTTCCGATTTCTAATGTCGTATCCAACGCATCCTTTGGCATAAATGGCAGTAAATCCTTGATTAAGTTATAAGCTTTTATTCCTTCCGTGCTATTTGCACAAGAGGTTATGCTACGTCCCCCGACAGTCCCCCTAAACTGTTTCCCCCCTAATGAAACCAGCCGATTGTACCAATCGAATATGGGGAAAAATCCTTTTGTATTTCCATAAATTGTTGCTCCATAAACTCCACTTTCTGAGGAAGTGATTTTTTTTGCAGCTTCATTAAACTCTTCCCACGTCTGAGGCACCGGGATATGGTATTTGTCTAATATGTCCTGCCGATAATTCAAGACAGCACCTCCCGAATGTGCGCCCGGTATAGCAATCAATCCGGAGCCCCGTGCTTGCCCCGGCATTTGTGTTTTTTCATTGTACCAGGCATTATACCCCAAATAATTTTCAAAGAAATCTCCGTTTAACCCTTCTATCGTGTCATAGGTTGTTGCCTTGTTTTCAATTAGCCCACCCAAATCTAATATTCCTCTTTTTTCTACTACCTGCTGGATCCAAACCGGCGCAAAGGAAATAACATCATAAGTAGAGGCTCTTTTTTTCATGTCCTGTGTTACTGTTAAGAGAAAAGGTTCTGACTTCAGACTTTCAACACATATTTCTTCACCGAGATAATTTTCTAACTCACGGCTCTTGTCAAGAATCGGTAAATCATCAAATTCTCCATAATTAACTGCAATTTTCATAGATTTTCTCCTATAAATTATAAACCCTTTTCGCCGTGCCGCCTAAGATCATATGTTTTTCTTCCTCTAAGATATCTAATTCCATTATCATTTCCGGAGTCATCATGTCATCCATGTTATCCGTTCCATATATTATCCTGTCTGCTCCCAGGACTTTTACCATTCTACATATCAGTGTTCTCCAGTCAACTTCCGGGTAAACCAGAAATGAACACAGCCATGGAATTCCTGCAAGATCCACGTATACGTTTTTATTCCGAAGTGCTATCATAATACCATCCTGGAACCAATTTCCGCCCGCATGACACATCATGATCCTTAATTCTGGAAACCTATGTGCCAATTCATCAATTGTCAGCGGCATTGTTGTAATGTATCGGTCAATGTGCTGCACCGGTGAAAATCCTGTATGGAATGCAACTGTAATATCCAGGTCAATACATTTCTTATAGAAATCAATCAGTCTGGGATCATCGGCACTGATGTTATAATGCCCCTGATGGATCTTTACTCCTTTAAAGCCATTTTGAACTACAAGTGACTCTAATTCCTTAACTGCCCTTTCCCCCAATGGGTTCAGGCATGCAATTCCATAAAAATGCTCCGGATATAATTTTATAATTTCTTTGATCCATTCCTGCGAGGTACGATTTTTATACCCAGTCACAGGTGATACCGCCCCATAATAGAACCCACTCTCAACATCCGGCGGCATGGCCATCATAACCTTTTTTTGAATTTGCAGCTGCTGCATTTTGGAAATAATATGCTCTGCCTGCCTGTGAAGCAGCCGCTGTTCTTCCTCAAAATTTGAAGGCAGCTCATTTGCCGTCATTTTCTCATCCCGCAGGGGATGCGCATGAGCATCTATTATTGTGGTTAATCTGATACTGTGATCCATTATTATTTCCTCATTCTTTCTGATATGCTTTTAAGATACCGGCCATAAGCTCTAAGTCCATTCTTGCTTCGCGCACATTTGTGACAGGCTCCAAATTATTACAGATACAATTATAAAAATGTAATAGTTCATTTCGAAATGCCTCCTGGTAAGAAGTCTCTATTTTTTCTTCGACGACCATATTCCCCTCCATCCTTTTTACAGTAATCATCGTGGGGGCATTCTTTAAATATGGATTCGGAAATTGTACATGGACGGTCTGATCCTCTCCGTAAACTACAAACTCTTCGTCAAACCATTTGTGATTTGTATACCCCACCTCCAGAAACGCCCGCGTCTTGTCACCATATACCATTGCTGCTTCCAGTTCATTGCCCCCGTTCCAGATGTCACAATACGAAACACGTTCCGGATCGCCCATAATCGCGCGCAGCATTGCAATGTCGTGTGCTCCTCCTGTCAACAAATGGTAGTAATACTCTGTTGGTATATCTCCTGTTGCCGCATCCATACCCTCCCAAAACTCCTGGTTCAGTTTGTTTTTTAAATCCGCATCTACATCTGTTCTTCTTACCGTTTCTAATATTTCATTTTGAGATCTGACAAGACCGTCGCAATAGTCCCTGAAACGCAGCATTCTGATAGACTTCATCTGAGCAATGATATCGGCCGCATACAGAAATCCCGGATCATATCTTTTCATCTCGCCTATCATAAAGACAATATTCTCCTCACATACCGCTTCTTCTATTCTCTTTGCCTGGTTAACATTCTCACATAATGGTTTTTCAACAATAACATGCTTTTTATTTCTAACTGCCTCTATGCAGACTTCCGTATGACATTGATTCAGAATTACAACTGCCTCAATTTCTGGATGCCGGATCAGTTCCCTCCAGTCATCAAAAACATATGGCGCCTGATATTGTTTTGCACAATGTTCTGCAGCCCTTCTTGAGATATCCTGTACCGCCACCACTTCGTATTCTTCTAATTCATGTAAATACGGCAGCCATTCCATTTGAGCAATTAACCCGCAACCGATTACGCCTGTTTTTATTGTTTTCATAAGCTTGTTCTCCTTTCCTTTAGCTTTTTACCGCTCCTGCCATAAATCCTTTTAAGAATATTTTACTAAACGGCACGAATATAATTAAAAGCGGAATAAAATTCAGTGAGCATCCGGCCAAAAGCCTTCCCCACTGCTGATCAGTATGAGACATATATCCCGCCAATGCTAGGGGTATTGTCTTTTTAGAAGACGAGTTAAGCAGGATTGCAGAAAATGTATATTCGCCCCATGAATAAATCAGTGCATACATCCCCGCCGCCAATAATCCTGCCGCACAAAGTGGAAGAATAATCTTCACAATAATCTGAATGCGGTTCGCTCCGTCTACCCTTGCAGCATCTTCTATCTCCCTTGGAATAGCATCGATAAACGAACGGAGCAACCATGTACAGAATGGTGCTACTAAGGTAGTTTCCACTAGAATCAGACCCAGGTGTGTATCAATCAGCCCCATCTGCGTAACCACATTATAAATCGGCACAATTGTTAAGATTGTTGGAAAAACATACATAAACAGCATGCCCTTAGCAATAAGCTCCTTGCCCTTAAACTGATATCTTGATAATCCATATGCTCCAAATATTGCAATTACAAGCGACAGAAAAGCAACTCCCAGAGAAACAATGAAACTATTCTTCAAGTTCATTCCAAACGCCGTTGCTCCACTCTTGCTGGTTAACAATCCAACATAATTACGGAGCGTGACATTCGTCGGCAGAAGGCTCACTTCGCCAACCATGATGGTTCTTTCATTTTGAAAAGATCCGAGAATTACATAAAGGAATGGGAATACCGTACAGGCTACAATCAGCCAGACAATTACATTCTGCAGCGTATTTTTCTTCTTTCTCATAGACCCCTCCCTAATCCTCATTTGATTTGTAAACAAACCGGAAAAAAATCATTCCAAGTCCAATCAGAACAAAGCCAACAACGCTTGCCAACGAAACCGACTGTCCGACATTAAACTCGCTGAATGCTTTTTCATAAATCATCAGCGGAATGGTATATGTGGAAAAGGATGGCCCGCCCTTCGTCAGCATATAAATCAGAGAATAGTTGCTGAATGTCCAAACAAAACCCAAAAAGCCCAGAAAGCCCACTATTTTCCCTGTTAAAGGCATAATAAGCCTTTTTAGAATTGTCCATCTTCCCGCTCCATCCACGCGCATTGCTTCATACAGCTCTTCTGGGATCGTACTCAGCGCTGCCAAAGACAGAAGTACCCCAAAAGGGCAGAACTGCCAAAAATTAACAATAATCGTTGTAATCAGCGCTGTGGCAGGCGAGCCTAAAAAGTTAATACTTCCTATCATACCCAAGGAATGCAGAATACCATTTATAACGCCGATCTCCGGTTCTAATAGCCATTTGCTTAGCATTGCCGCTCCAACAACCGGTGTAAGCCAGGGAATAAGTAAAAGTCCCATTGCTATTCCCTTCCCCAAAAATTCTCTGTTTAGAAGAATCGCTATAAAAAGCGGCACAATGGTGTTTAAAACGATTACGCCGACAACCCATATCATTGAATTTCTTAAAGCAATGAGAAAATGTTCGTCTTGAAATATTGTTTTATAGTTCTTCAATCCGACAAAGCTCATTTCACCAAACCCATATTTAGTCTCAAAAAAAGATAATGAAAACCCTTTCAAAAACGGATATAGCAAGAAAATACATACCATAATAAATATAGGCAGCAAGAATAGATATCCAATTTTTTGATTATTCTTCAAACCAGTCACCTCCGGAAACAGAATTTGCTGGAAGAAGGCTTCCAGCAAATCCCATATTTTTAATTTGACAGTTTCTCCATTTCGGATTGTGCCCAATCCACAGCTTCATCAACTGGTACGTCCTCCAAAACGGCCTTTTGAACCATATCTGAAATAATTAACGAATTATAGATTTCTGCCAGGTTAGAATTTACTGCACCATATTTATTTCCCAACGCATACCCCTTCTTTGTATTATCCAAAGCGGTCTTGGCAAACTGCTCGTATACGTCTCTGCTCTCTGCTCCCTCGGCAAAATCAAAGTTCTTTAACGGGAAATATTCCTCTTCAAAATATCCGGACTGAACTAATTCGGCCCCTGTTTCTGTTACTGGCAGGAAGAATGCAGGCTCCATCGCTACAGTCAGAAGCCAGTTGTTTTCCGGCTCCATACAGAATTCCAGAAACTTCTTTGTTGCTTCGTAATGCCCCTCTTTTTCCATCGCATCCTTAAAGCAGAGTATGGCGAGATTCGTAACTAATGTATCTGTTTCCTGATTTTCCAGCCCGTCTGGAACAGGCATGGCAACAGAGGCAATATCAAAGTCTTCACTTTCAAAGAATTTTGATAAGTTCGGAGAAGCATAATTAATCATTGCAAGCTTTCCTGCCGCCCAGTTGTTTTCCAATTCTCCCCAGGACCAGGAACTGCTCGCCTCCGGAGAATATTGGGCCAGCTCTTTATAAAACTCTAATGTCTCCTTCGTCTCTTCTGTGTCAAAATCAACCTTTCCATCCTGATCAAAAATATCTCCACCTGATTTTACTAAAAATGAAGCAAACATATCTGTTGTAAGCGATACCCGCCCGGTGGTAATTCCGGCGCCATATACCTCCGGTTGTCCATCTCCATTTTTATCAACCGTCAGTTTTTCAGCACACTCCAGCAGTTCAGACCAGGTCTTTGGCGCTTCTTCAATTCCTGCTGCTTCAAACATACTCGGACGGTACATTAATACATGAGAAATCTTCTGAAAGGGCAGAGCCCAGTACTTTCCATCGGCCTTAAAACTCTTCAAAGATACGTCGTAAATAGTTTCTTTCTCATCTACAGCCCCGACAATCTCATCCATCGGATATAGCCCGCCTGCTTGGTATGCCGCCTGCCAGTTCGTATCCTTTGTGACATTCATGTCGGGCGTCTCACCGCTGCTAATGGCGCTTAACATTTTCATCTGGTCATCATCCCACTGAACCACTTCTTGTGTAACCGTGATTCCCGGATTCGCCTTCATAAACCTGTCGATCACAGCCTGAAACGCTTCGATTCGTTGATCCGTTGCCTCATGCTGCCAAATTACAAGATCTACAGTATTGTTTGAACCGCTTTCTTTACGGCTGCTATTATTCTCGGGTGTAGCGGCACAGCCAGCCAGTCCCAGTATCAAACCCGCTGTCAGCAAAATTGATATAACTTGCTTTCTCATATGATCTTCTCCTTTACTCTCCCTATCCGATCTGGCCGCCGTGGCCGTCTCTTCCCCACAGTTCCCGTGCTTTCATACCTTCCCTAATAGACTGTTTAGTAACCGTCTCGTTGCCTGCGCGTTTTAAACAATCTTCAATAACTCCCTCAACGCATTCCTTCGGAATTATTAATACCGCGTCCGAGTCGCCAAAAATGAAGTCACCCGGATTCACCAATACTTCTCCCAATTGGCCATGCATCCACAGAGGCTCATTTCCCTCCAGCATCTGCCAATGCCCTTCTGCACAAATCGGAAAAGTGTCTGTACAAAAGACAGGGATGTTCTCTTCTAAAAATCCCTGTGTATCCCGAACGGGTCCATCACAGACCAGTCCCTGCATTCCAGCGTATTTCCAAGTCATTCCCAGAATATCCCCCAGCACGGAAACCTCCGTATACCCCGGCTGTACGCATACAATACAATTGGGATGTTCCTCTACCATGTCTGCCACGCGCACCCACATGCCACCCAAGGGCCCGCGGCCTGCTCTGTCAAATTCTTCATCCAAAGAAACGGCTTTCACATTCCCCCTGACAGTTAAAGCCGGCCCTGCCATCTTCATATCTCTTAAGACAGGCTTGACCTCTTTCCTTAATATTTGGTTTCTAAGGCCATATTTAAAAAACAATGCGTCATAGACCAGGGGCGAATTGAACCGTTTTAGCTCTTCACAGAAGTGATCAATCTCCTCCTGACTGAATCCTCTTTTCTCTTCTTCCATTCCAATCTCCTCCTTTTTCTTTTTTGCCGGCATTATTTTATATAACAAATTATATGGATCACCTCATTTTTGTACAAGATAACTAAAGTAAGAAGCTTTAGAGTACAAAAGTACTGAAAAAAAGCAAGTCATAAAGACCTGCTTCTTTTTGATTGGAAGTCTATATCAAATAAAATCTTTTTGTGTCTTTGTTACCCCCATTCTTCTAATCTCACATAATTCACATATCCACCACAGTGCCTTTCCGCTCCCTCACGCATATCTTCTAACCCGAAGCTCCACCCCTATGGATTCCGCCAGTTCCCTGCTTGCCTCTATCTCCTCCTCCGGCAGTACATCCACTACAGTCATCTTTACCTGAGGAATCATTTTCTCACACTCCCCGGCAAATTCCAGCAAGGCCTCAAATGCATTTTCAAAATTAGGCCGTGTAACCCGGGTATACTCTTCTTTTGTAGGCGCATTTAGGCTTATGGATATGGAATCCGCCACCTCCGCCAGTATGGGGACTATATCTTTTCCATGGTACAGATTACCCAGCCCGTTAGTATTAATCCGTACCAAAACGCCATATTTTTCTTTTGCATACTTCGCGGATTTTACCAGATTCTCCAGCGCACAGGTCGGTTCTCCATACCCGCAGTATACCAGCTCTTTATAACCCTGAAAATCAAACTCATCCATAGCCGCAATGATTTCTTCCAAAGAGGGATCCTTTTTATGCCAGAGGGTCTCCGCATCCCCTACTCCGTCCTCGTGGCTGCGAATGCAGAATTCGCACCGGCAGTCACATAAATTTGTAATATTGGCATACACCTGGTTCTTATACGTATATAAAATATCAGCCATCTCATTTACCTCTTAATCTAAATATTTTCAAACCTAATAACTGTTATCGCCATCAGCACAGATGCAGTAATTTCTGCGTCTTATCCTTTACGCGCGCCTTATCCATCGCTGCTGCCAGCGCAAGGAAGATCACCGCGCTTCCGCCGGACTGCACCGCGCTTCCGGCCAGCGATGCCAGCGGAGCCACAAAGGAACCAAACAGAATCCCCTCTGCCAGATAATATCCCGCCGCGGAGATGACCGCAGCAATAAATGGGGCCGCGATATTTCTGGGAGCCATAATCCGGCCTTCCCTGCTTGTAAATGGCAGTGTAATCAGCATTTTTATAATAATTGTGGCAGGCGCCCACATCGGTGCGGTAAGCAGATCCGCCATTCCCCCACCGATCGCTGCGGCAGCCAACGCGTACGGCCTGGGGAGGAATACCGCCCCCAGATAGATCAGCGCATCCCCAAAATGAATGTATCCGCCGTTTGCCCCGTAAGGGATATGGCAGATGTAGGCTGTCATAATCGTAATCATAGCTGCAAACAGACCGGCTGCCGTTATTTTTAATGTATTATTCCTCATGTGTCCCACTCTCCTTAATTAAACTAATTCTCTCTGTATGTTCTAAACTCATTAAAAATACTGTTTTTCATTTATGAGCACTGCTCGGGAAGCAGCATACCAAGGTACTGTTCATAATCCACACCATCATTGCGCGGGATGCCTTCCCTCACAGAATCTGTGATTGCCCGTTCAATAAAAGCTCCGGCAAGTTCTATACTGGCGGATATCTCGTCTCCTCTCGCCATCCCCGCCGCAACAACGGACGCGAAGAGATCACCCGTCCCGGAATAACTTCCCCCGATATATGGAAACGCGGAAAAACTCTTCTTTCCTCCGCTTACCGCCAGATTTCCCATTTTCACAACACCGTCCGTTGCGTCCCGGAAATGTATGCCCGTCACCACTACGTTCTTCGGTCCCCTCTTCATCAGATTTGCGGCCATCTGCTCAACTACAACAAGCAGATGCTTCTCATCGGTTAATTCCCGGATCATTCTGAAGTCCGTATCTGTCAGGAGACAAAGCTCTGTCAGGTTGGGCGTCACCACATCGGCCTGGAAAACCAGCTCCTTCATGAGGCTGCACAGTTTTTCTGTAAACATGGTATACACTTTCCCATTATCCCCCATCACCGGGTCTACCAGAAGAAAGGTCTTCTTCCTCCTGAACGTATCCAAAAATTCAAATATATTTTCAATCTGCCGCTCACTGGCCACAAATCCTGTGTAGATTCCGTCGAACCGGGCGTCCATCTTTTTCCACTCCCGCCGGAAATACTGCATCTTATCGGTATAGTCATCGCAATAGTAACTGGGATATCCTGTCTGTGCGCTCAGAACCGCCGTAGGAAGCGGACATGGCTGTACTCCCATGACCGATAGCACAGAGATGGCGGCCGTAAGGGAGCAGCGCCCAAATCCCGACAAATCATTGATGACTGCAATTTTCTTAGTCATAATATTCCCTCATTCCTTTCTGCCCCAGAGCGTGTCTGAAAATTGCTTGTTGCAAGATGTTCTCCCAGTTTACGAGGTATTTACTGCCAAATTCAGGAGGCGTAGTGGGCTACGCCCTCTGTATTTGGCAGTAAATAGACCGTGAAGTGGGGCGGCATATTGCGGCAATGAATTTTCAGACACGCTCCAGGCTCTACATGCCATGATAGCACATGACTGGTTTACTCTAAATGTCCAGTTATGCATATTTTAACCAGGCCACTTAAATTCTCAGAACACCGTCTGCATCTCCCGAATGGTTTTATGTATAGGAAATCCCATCGGAATTTACTGTATCACCAAAAAAGGTTCCTCCGACTCCCGGGTACGGGATTTCCCCCGTTCCTGTGTCAGAAGAACCTGTTTTATTTTTTTATAGCTGCGAGCACTTAGTGGCCGTATTTCGGCCGCTTAGGTGCGATGCATATGGCTTCTATAGCCCGATCATCCCAATTACCGCGCCTTTGGATACTCCGTACAGAGCAGGCGGTAAGGCTTTTCATCCTCCTCTATTTCCGGAAAACGTCCGATCGGCTCATAGAAGCAGTTATCATTTTCATCATCATTACACATGGATACTTCTCCCAGTAATACGGAACCGCCGGTCTCCGGAACAATGAAATCATGATACATATATGGAGTAATCGTAATGCTCTGGCCTGGTTTTAAACAGATCTTCGTCCCCGCAGGAACCACTTCTGTTTTTCCGTCCGTATGTACGACAACATCTGTATCCAGCATAGATTTGTCTTCCGCTCCATTGTACACAGTGATATAGATGTCGTTTCCACCGCGGTTTATGATGTCTTCCATCTTGTTCCAGTGATAATGCATCGGAGCAGTCTGCCCCTCGTACAGCATTAAAAGCTTTTCCGCATACGGCTTGGGATATTTATCCGGCATCTTTTGATTCCCGTTTCGAATCGTAAGAAGAGAGAATCCCACCTTATCAAAATTACCAAGGCCATAATCCGTAATATCCCAGCCCAGACAGTTGTCACGGATTTCATCGTATTCATGGCCAATGTCCTGCCACTCCTCCGCAGTCAGCTTTGCGAACGGCGGAATCTCGAACCTGTGTTCTGCAATTAACGCCTCCATGTCCTTGATCACTGCATTGATTCTTGAACGTTTCATACTATAACCCCATCCTTTCTATATCCAAATAGCAGGGCACCTGGTCCCTGCTATCTGTTATTAAATATAGCAAACTTATATCTTATACTCTGATAGAATCATCTCAGGCCTGTCTGCCTGTTTTATCTTTATCCAGTCTTCATTCGTAACAAAATTCAAAAGTGCGTCAATCGTTGCCATTACGTTAGTCTGCGCATAGTCTTTGTAGTAGTTGAAAGGTTCCTCTTCCCCGCTGGACAGCAGTACATAATCTGCAAGCTCCGAGACCGGAGATTCCACATGGTCTGTAATAGCAATGATCTTAAGCCCTTTTTCCCTGGCCAGTTCCATTCCCAAAACTACGGGTTTTGACGTGCCGGATTTTGAGATCGCTATCACAATATCTCCCGGATCCGCGAGGTTGATATGGTTCATAAAAAATTCCGCTGAGGCTTCAAAGGTACTTCTTATTCCAAGCCTTCCCAGCCGGAACCCCATATACTTTGATACAGAACAGGTATTACCGATTGCTATAATATGTGCCACATTGCATATTTTTAAGAGGTTCACACAGTTCCACATGGTTTCGGCATCTATTCTCCTGCCAATCGCTATCAGCTTCTCTGCATAATCGTGGAACAGTTTTTCTATTGCCCCGCTGCTCTTCGGAATCACGATGCCTTCGTACTGCTTTTTCCCCAAGTCTCTTGCCAGAGTAATCCGAAACTGATAATATCCTGTATATCCGATATGATGGCACATACGCACAACTGTAGCATCGCTTACCCCGCTCTGTTTTGCAATCTCCGATACATTGGAGTCCACTGTTTTCTGTGGGTTTTGCAAAACAAAATCCGCAACCTTTTTTTCTGCTGCAAATATTTCCCCATACTTTTCTTTTATGACATCAAGGACTTCCCTCTGTAAAATATTATCATTTTTCAAAGCTCTCTACTCCATATACTTGTTTCGATCCACGCCCGGCAATTTCACAGAGGACGGCCACATCCAATATAGATGTGCATATTGACCTCATAACTATCGTTAGAGTTTCCGAGAGTGTTCCGTTATTATAGTATCATATATGCCGCCCTCTGTCACTAATATTCTGCTGCGCACAGCACCTTGAGATTCTCTCCCGGTAACAGTCCAGGCCTGCCCGGACTGCTCCCTATTTTCACCTAAAAGTGACAAAGGGTCTTCAGACGTTCCTCTAAGTAAGGCTGTAACCTGGACTGCACATACTCCGGCAAATTGATAATCTTAACCGGATCCGGATTGCCTGCATTCTCCTGGGTAAATGCCGCCACCGCATCATAATATCTGCCTAAAAATTCCGTCCCCAGGTTGAATTTGTTGATTCCCTTTGAGAATGCCGTCAGCAGCTGATCGTCCGGTATACCGCTTCCTCCATGAAGTACCAGCGATACATCTGTAGCCGCATGGATCTCCTCCAGCCGCGCAATATCCAGATGCGGAGTGTCTTTATATTCACCATGTGCATTTCCAATAGAAACAGCCAGGGAATTCACTCCCGTCTCCCTGCAGAATTTTTCTGCCGCATCCGCTTTTGTAAACAGATCCTCATTTGCATTATCAGAAGCAGCGGCAGCTCCCACATGTCCGATCTCGCCCTCTACACATACGCCTGACTCATGGGCCTTAAGCACCACTTTTTTGGTCAGTGCAATATTAGTTTCCAGATCGTTCATAGACCCATCAATCATAACCGACTCAAAACCGGCCCCTATCGTATTCATAATGGCATCATACGTAAAATCGTGGTCCGCATGCAGCCCGATCGGCACCTTCACCTCGCCTGCCAGTTCCTTTACCATAGCCGCATAATTGGCAAATCCGGTTGTGTGCTGAACCGTAACATGCTCCGGGTACAGCATCACCATTGCCGGTGTGTTGGCTGCCTCTGCAGCATATACGACTGATCTTGCCATCGTATAATCCATACAGATGAATGAGATCACCGCAGTGTTGCTTTCCTTCGCCATCTTTAATATATTTTCTGTTTTTTCATACATTGTGTTTTCTCCTTCAAATGATGTCTAATTTCGTCTGTTTTCCTTCAACAGGCCCGGCAGAAGCCCGCCTGCAAAAGAATCGCCCAGGCCGACTACCGTGGGATTCTCCACATAGCTCAAATCTTTACAGGGGATACAGTAGATCTTCTCTCCCAGCCTCTCTCCCATACAATCACAAAATGCTGCGCTTTTTGTTTTAACCGGTATATCTTTGGTCTGTTCATAGTCTTCCGGCGTAAAATTGTCACCGATCCGGAAGCGTGTTGACGCCATCGTGACCCCGCCCTCCAGAGATGCTTTCATTGTGCCTGCATTCTCCCCGTAGACCAGCGCCCACGCGGCAGAATGAACCAGAATCAGCTTGATGCCCGAATTGTCATAAACATATTTTACGGCTTCCTCAACTGCCTTTGGATCCAGTATATCAATCGACTTCCCAATATACTGCTGCAGTTCGTCTTCATTCATACTCAGCACATCGATCTGAGGCGCCAGCTGCCGGTGGACATAGCTGCGGAAATCTTTCTTCACATAACACCCATCCTCCATGACTACAACTGCATCATCCGGCAGATAGGATAAGAGTTTTTTCGTCTTCTCCATCCTGTCTTTCAGCACGTCCGGATCCAAAAGCTCCGAAAAAGAACCCAGCAGGAACACTTCACACCCGCCGATCATCTTACCGAATTCATCCGGCAGAACAGGCATATTCAGACTGTCTTCATCCCGCGAGATCAGGATACGGTTCTCTCTGGGAGTCACAAAATCGATGTCGTTTGCCTGAATCCTCACGCCCTTATGGCACTGCAATACAACGTGCGGATATATCTTATTCTGATCCGGCCCCACCCCCGGCAGAGCCCGGATCTTTGACGGCAGCAGCCGTTTTACATGATCATTGTAGCAGCTGGTCTGCAATACGCTTGAATACCCCAATCGGTCCAGAATAATTCCCGCGCGGGTAGGGGTTCCCCCCAGCGTCACTTCATATTCAAAATGATTCGCAAACGCAATGCACACCTCCGACGTGGAAGGAACCATCTCGCATCCGATTCCCGCCTGCAAATGCGCAAGGCTCATAATCCAAATTGCGCGTTCCGAATCAACCTCGATATCCAGCTTCAGCTCATCCGCATGAATATCAAATGCTTTAATCTGCTCTTCTACCACCTGTGTATCCCATTTCAGTTCATAATCTACACATGTATGAAAGCCCAGTGCAATTCTCTCATTCATTCTGCAGTCTCCTTCGGTCTCATAAAATGTTTCTTTCATAAATTATCCTGAAACGGATAACTTTTTAGTATAATGATGCCTTGCCTGCTGCCTGGAACAGGTCAATCTTATCAAAAGCCACTTTCTTCATCGCTTCCACACAGATCGGCTGAATCTGGTTTGGCTCGCGCAGAGATGCATCCTGAAGAACCTCTCTCATTTTCTCATAATAAGCCGCCTTAATATCGCTGGAAATATTGATCTTATTCACGCCGTGCTCTACAGATTTTGCGATTTCCGAATCTTTGTTAGAAGATCCGCCGTGAAGTACAAGCGGTACATCCACTACTTTTTTAATTTCATCCAGAATATCAATACGAAGTTCCGGTTTCATATCTTTCGGATAAATGCCATGGCATGTTCCGATCGCAATTGCCAGACAGTCAATTCCTGTCTTTTCAATAAAATCCTTTGCCTGCATCGGGTCTGTATATAAGATCTCATCAGGTGCCGTTGTCTCTACGGAATCCGTATTTCCAATGGTACCAAGTTCACCTTCTACGGATACATTCACCGCATGTGCGGCCTCGCAGACTTTCTGGCATGTTGCAACATTTCCTTCGTAGGGCTGGCTGGAAGCATCGATCATAACAGAGGTAAATCCTGCGCGGATTGCCGTAATTACCTGATCGAAAGTTCCGCCGTGATCCAGATGGATAACCGCCGGTATGGAAGAATTATGTATTCTCTCTACAATTCCCTTCACCATCTCCGTTGAGATATGGCTTAATTCATCCGGATGTATCGCAATAATCACAGGTGCATCCTTCTCCTCAGACGCCTCCATGATGCCGTTAAACATATTATAGTCGCTAATGTTAAATGCAGGTACGGCAAAATGATTTTCATTCGCTACAGCAAGTAATTCTTTCATGTTCATTAACATAGTCATTCTCCTCTTTTCTTCAAATTAATATAATATATCCATTTTCCATTAGCCCTTTACACCGCCGGAAGACATGCCGGCAATAAAGTATTTCTGGAAAAAGATAAACAGAATCAGTACCGGTATGGATCCGAGTACGCTCATAGCCATCATCTGGCTCCAGTCATATGCATGCTGTCCCATCAATAAGTTGATCCCGATCGGAACCGTACGCATTTCCGTTGTCTGTGTCAATGCCAGCGCAAACAGATATTCATTCCACGCCTGCATAAAGGTGTACATCCCTACAGAGACCATTCCAGGTATCGAGATGGGCACTAATACAGACCAAAGAGCTTTCCATCTGGACCCGCCGTCAATCATTACCGCCTCATCCAGCTCCTTGGACAAGGTATTAAAATAACCCGTCATCATCAGGATACAGTACGGCAGTGTCGTAATCAAATAGGTTAGAATCAATGCCAGATATGTATTAAAAAGCTTCATTGCAACAATCATGCCCATGTACGGAATCAGCAGTACAATCGGCGGAATCGCCTGTACGCTGACTATCAGGGAATTAAAAATCTCTTTTCCCGGAAAATCAAACCTGCTGAATGCATATGCCGCAAGTATTCCCACAAACAATGTCAGCAGAACTACGCAGCCCGCTACAATATAACTGTTAATGAAGAATCTTACCTTCGTGGAATCCGTCAGCACTGCTATGTAGGACGCTAAACTGGCTGATGAGTCAATAAATTTGGGCGGCCACGAAAAAATAGCCGAATTGGATTTCAGTGAAGAGCAGATCATCCACAAGATCGGAAATGCCGAAAATAAACCTCCCAAAACCAAAAGAATAGAAACTATGACCTTCGTCGATTTTTTATAACTTCCAACCATCTCCTATTCCCTCACTTTCTTCTGCTGTTTCACATAGAAGATTGCAACGAATATGCAGACTACAAGCAATATTGTGGCTGCCGTTGCCGCCATACTATAATCAACCTTCTGGAACGCTTTTTTGTAAATATATATACTCACCGTCTCTGTTGCATTTACCGGGCCGCCGCCTGTCAACATCCAGATAACATTGAAGGACTGCAGCGTCCAGATAAAATCCAACATTGCGATACTAATCAAAATTGGTTTCAATTGTGGTATGGTAATATGCAGAAAACTCTTAACACCTGTTGCCCCGTCAATTGCCGCACTCTCATACAAATCCCCGGAAATTCCCTGCAGGCCTGCAAGAATACTAATCATATAAAACGGATAGCCGCACCAGATGTTGATAAAGCAGATCACCGCCAACGCGAGCTCTCTATTACTCAGCCACTCCGTATTTTGGGATATCTGCGGAAAAACGGACAGAAGATAGTTAACAATACCCGATGGCTGTAACATTAACTTCCACAGAATCGCAACAACTGATGCCGTAAATACCCACGGAAGAATATAAATAACACGGGCAATTGTTTTGGTTCTGGTCCCAAAATATTTGGTATTCAGCAGCATCGCAAATAACATACCCAGAACCAAATGTGCAACAACGCTTACCACCACAAAGATGATGGTGTTCGATATTGCGCCTAAATACTCGCTGTCTGCAAATATGGCCTTATAATTTGCCAATCCGACAAAATCCGTATTCTTTGAGACGACAGCCCCATCCACAAAAGAGTAACCGATTACCATGCAGATAGGGATAACCATAAAAACAATCATTAACAGTATTGTTGGGGCAAGATATCTGTATGGTGCAGTTTTTTTTGCTGTTAACTTCAAAATCAGTCCCTCCTATTATCCTGTTCTAACTTCATACGCAAAAATCTTTTATAAAAAAGTTAAAACCTCTTTTTAGAAATGGGGGGCAGGGAATTCCCCCCTGCTCCCCACTCTTATTTACCTTTAAGTTATTTACTTTCCTGCTTCGTCAAGGTACCCCTGCCAATTTGAAAGCAGTGTAGCGCTGTCAATTTCACCCTCAAGATATGTAGTCAGATCGTTTGTCATAGAAGTCATAACATCTGATGCGTTAGGAAGGCCAATGAATTCATTAATTACATAGTTCTTCTTATATAACTCATAGTAAGACTGGAACTGTTTTGGCGCTTCGCTGTAATCCGGCTCAGCAACCGTACTGTTCGGGAATGCTGACATAGTAGCTGCCAGTCCTGCAGATGCGGAACCATCTTTTCCGTCCATACCGCCAAGCAGGTAGTTTACAAATTTAGCTGCTTCTTCCTTATTTTCACTGTTTTCTGTAATACCTACAGCCCAGCTGGCATAGCAGATACCGCTCTGGTCTTTGTAATCATCTTTTACCGGAATCGTAGTAGCTTCAAAATTGATGTCCGTAAACTGGCTCATAGTAGCTGCAGATGCTACTGTAAATGCACAGTTGCCCGCTGCAAAGTTACTTGTCATCTCGGATTCTTCCAGTGTGCTCATACCTGGATATAAGGAACCGTCGTCATAAAGTCCTTTGAACATCTCAGCAAGTGCCGCCAGATCCGCGTTGTCTTTTGTCTTGTACGCGCCGCTGTCGTCCTTCAGGCTGATTCCTGATCCCCAGCCGGTTCCCATGAAGACATTCTGGATACCGTTTGCGTTTGTTGTACCCAGGTTCAATGCAAATGCGGATTTTCCTGCTGCTGTAATCTTCTTGCAGGCATCTCTCAGCTCGGTCCATGTAGTTGGAATCGCTTCAACTCCGGCCTCCTTCAGGATGTCCATGTTCACATACATTGGATATGCAAAATTCAGAACCGGGACAACATAGCTGGTGCCGTCAACTTTCCATGTATCGCTTGCAAGACTGCTGTCTACGCCAGCGTCTTCAGCAGCAGTCAGAATACCCATATCAACAAATTCTGAAAGCCATGCGCCGTCTACACTGATAATATCTGCGATGGTGCCGTTCGTTGCGCCTGCTGTAATCGCTGTCTTGGTGTCGGCCCAGGGTGCTGTTAATAATTCTACTTTCACACCTGTCTCTTCTTCATATTTGGCACAAATATCATCCAAATATCCGTCCGGGAGCTCTGCCCCCCACCACTGCTGGAACTTCAGTGTCACATCACTTTTAGCGTCGGATCCGCCTTCATCAGCTTTTGCTTCTGTCTTGGCATCTGTTTTTGCTTCTTCCTTGCCTCCGCCGCATGCTGCCAGACTTACCACCATAATGCCCATCATACCAACGGCAAGCCCCTTTTTCATGATCGTACTCAGTTTCATAATGACTCCTCCTTTAATATTTGCGCCTCTATGCATGTAATTTATTTTCATGAACTGCTGGGTTTCATTTCTTTTAGTGCCAGCTTTCTTTCATCATGCATGTTCGGCTGTTATATTGTGTAATTTTATTTTACCACCATTTCACAATAAGTCAATATTAAGCAGATTGATTACTTTATTTTTGTGTATTATTCACAATTTCGTTATATATTTAACAATATCTCATGAAATATTTTTTTCTCTCTTTGGAAATTTTATTTCACGACTTAGATTTATTAGCCAGACAATCCCCCTGTTTTTCCCTCTTTTAACACAATCTCAATGCCTTAATTTCTAAAAAAGTCTCAAAAATGACAAACAAGGGAATATCGCACGAATGTTTCTTCGTGATATTCCCTTGTACATTATTTCTAATATGAAAACAATTTTCACATGCTATATTTCTTAACCAGACATTTTATTTTCCAAAACACAATAGACCACAAATATGTTTTGCACTTATATAGAGCGTGCCCCTATCTTCTTAACCTCACGATCATACGTAAATATCCCATTCACTTCTTCTTCCACATCCGAAAGTTGTGTATAGACACTTGCACACAGTCCTTCGGGTATCAACGCTTCTACCTCTTTTTCCAGCTTTTTATACGCCCGGTTGAGCTTTCCTCTATCCGTATATATTCCATACCCATACTGAGTCAGGCAGGTGCTGTGGCCCTCCTGTCTCATCGAATATCCGCCGTATTCAGACAGAACCGCAGCCCTTCTCTCCTCCGGTTTTATCCGAAGCTTAAAAAAATAATTGTGCAGACTCTGTAAGTCTCCACCTCCTTGGTCGAACCATCCGCTGGCTTGGTCGATCAGTCGGGAGGGATCTGATTTTCTCAAAATCTGCGTCATATCCTCAGTCTGGAACTGCCCCCATCCTTCATTGAATATCACCCATACGGCAATGCTTGGGTGCCCCTTCAGCCGCTCTGCCGTCTCTTTCATCTCCTTTATAAATTCCAGGCGCCCTTCTTTTTTTTCTCTGGCCAGTAGCCTGGTGTACACATCCCTGATCCTCCGGCTCCTCCAGGACAATATGGTGGCTGCATAAGTCACGAACCACGGTTTATACTTTCCGCCCCCATTCACCATATCCTGCCACACAACCATCCCCAGCCGATCACAGTGATAATACCATCTCTGAGGTTCAATCTTAATATGTTTGCGTATCATATTGAAGCCCATATCCTTCATAGACTGTATATCGAATATAATCGCCTGGTCGGATGGCGCCGTGTAAAGTCCGTCCGGCCAGTACCCCTGATCCAGCACGCCTTTCTGGAACTGCACCTTATGGTTCAGGCAGATTCTGGGGCACCCGGTCCGGTCAGGCTCAATCGTAAACGTACGCATGGCAAAATAACTCTCTGCCCTGTCCTCCCCCAATTCCACTGTAAAATAGTAGAGAAAAGGCTCCTCACACGTCCACGGACATACCGCGGGCAGAGAAACCTCGATGCCCTCTCCCGGCATCCCCTGCGCACTGCTCCAATCCTGTATTTCCTGGGTTTTCCCATCTGCCACGTCGACGGGCGCGCACATAGGACTGCTATATACCCCTGGCTTCCTGACACGGATTTCAACCGGAATATGCGCATTTGCCTCCACCGTAATCCGCACCTTTCCTCCGTCAAAATCCGGTTCCGCATGAATACTCTGTATATACTGTTCTGGCACGTCCTCCATCCAAACGGTCTGCCAGATCCCGCTCTGCGCCGTGTAGAACATGCCGCCTCTGTCCAGCTTCTGCTTTCCCCTGGCGTGGTAGGAAGTATCGCTCAGATCCTTCACGGCCAGCACGATTTCATTTTCTCCCGGCTTTAAATATGCCGTGATATCCGCCTCAAAAGGCAGATAACCGCCTGTATGCCGCGCCGCCCTCCTGCCGTTAACAAAAACTACACAGGACTGATCCACCGCTCCAAAATGAAGCAGCCGTCTACCGCCCTTCCCGCCGTTTTTTGTCTCTTCGCTAACCCGGCAGTCATCCGGCTGCGGCATAGCAAAGGTTCTCCGGTACCAAAGATATTCATTCGGCTGAAGCTGCCTCCCCACACCGGACAGAACACATTCCGGAGAAAAAGGCACCAGGATATGTCCGTCATATTCCGAAGGCCTGGAAAAAGCTTTTGTAAAAGCGTATTCCCATTCCCCGTTAAGATTTATATAGCTGTCCCTTACCATAAGGGGCCTCGGATACTCCTCCAGCACATGCTCCCTGTCAAGTTCCCTTCCCCACTTGGTATAAAGTTGTTTCATAAACATCCTTTCGTTTTAATCTTCACGTTTTGTTCTCATAACAAGCGCTGAATGCCGTCCCATATTCAGCACGACCTCCCCGCTGTGGATCAGATAAACATCCGGCTCCACCGTATAGCCCTCTTCGTAACTGTAAAGCAGGCGTTCCATCCTGCCCGTCACGGGCACTTCCGCCATCCAGACCGGTACCGTCACTTCCCGCAGCTCTTTGCTGTTATTGAGGACTACCACAATCTGCTCATCCCCCTGAAATCTGCCGTACGCCAGTATATTATCCGCCCAGTACAGCATCCGCAGCGAACCCTGCCTCAGAGGCTTCTCGCTCTTATGAATGCGGATCATTTCCTTATGGAATTCCAGCATCTGACGGTCTTCTTTTCCCCATGGATATGTCCGTCTGTTATCCGGGTCCGTAAATCCGCAAAGGCCCGCCTCATCCCCGTAATATATGGTAGGCGCACCGATCCATGTCATCTGGATCACAACTGCTTCCCGCATAACCGCATGGTTGACCCCTTCCTCCGCTGCTCTTGAGCCTAAATGCTCCACTCTTCCGACAATGTGGTTGGTCCGGGTCAGAAAACGGGAATGATCGTGGTTGGACAGTTCGTTCATCGCAACCTGCAGCGACGGTGTCAGCATAGTCGCCATAAAATGCCGCATTGTTTTCACAAAATTGTCTCCATTGCCCCAGAGATCCGTCCTCCGCTCATCGCTGTGCTTCTCCATTCCGGTCAAAAACCATGTTACCGGTTCCATAAATGCGTCATAATTCATAACGCTGTCCCACTCATCCCCCTGCAGCCATTCCGTAGGATCGCCGTAATGCTCCGCAAGAATCAGCGCATCCGGCCTGGCCTTCTTCACTTCCTGCCTGAACCGTTTCCAGAACATGTGGTTATACTCATTGCTGTACCCAAGGTCTGCCGCTACATCCAGACGCCAGCCGTCTACATTAAAGGGAGGGGAAACCCACTTCTTCCCAATATCCATGATATACTGCTCCAGCAGCGGAGAATCCTCGTAATTCAATTTAGGCAGCGTATCGTGCCCCCACCATCCGTCATATGCATAATTGTACGGCCAGGCAGAGTCGCTTTCATTAAAGAAATGGAAAAATGAGCGATACGGGCTTTCCGCACTGACAAACGCCCCTTTTTCATATCCCGCCTGCTGCTCGTAGATCCGTTCTTTGTCCATCCACTTGTTAAAGGAACCGCAGTGATTGAATACCCCGTCCAGAATCACACGCATTCCCCGGCTGTGCATAGCCTCCACCAGATCGATAAACAGCTGGTTGGATGCCTCCAGGTTTGCCTTATCACCGGTGCGCTTCTGGTATTTGGTGGCCTCAATATTATCCGCTGCCCACTCAGGGAGAACCAGCCCTCCGTCTTTTGCCAGCTTCCCATAGTGTGGATCTATATAATCGTAGTCCTGTATATCGTATTTGTGATTGGACGGCGAGACAAACAGCGGATTAAAATAAATAACCTCCACGCCCAAATCCTCTAAGTAATCCAGCTTATCCATGACTCCCTGCAGATCCCCGCCGTAAAATCTCCGGATATCCATGGCCTGAGGCAGCTGATCCCAATCCGTAACTTTCTGGCACGGCTCCCCGATATAAATATATTCCCAGTCCTCCACATCGTTGGACTTATCGCCGTTACAGAACCTGTCAACAAAGATCTGATACATAACAGCCCCTTTTGCCCAATCCGGCGTAGAGAATCCCGGAACTATAACAAAGGCGTAGAAATCCACGATTTCCTTCGCCACTCCGCACCTGTTATAATAGCAGGTCTCCCCGTCTTTTTTCACCCCAAAGCTGTAGGAAAAGGGGTCTTTCCCCAGCTGCCAATCTATCTCATAATAATCAAACTCCCCACGGGAGTCTGTCTTCTTCATTTTATACCCACCAGTCTTGGTTAAAATACAGACTTCATCTGCATCATCCTTCGCCGTTCTGAACTTGAGCTTCACTTTCTCATACTCATCAGGCTCTGCAGGAATCACATAGCTGGACGTTCCATCACAAAATAGTGCGTCCTTATTCATAAAAAACCTCCTTAGGGGCAAGCCCTCCCTCCTCTGGAAGTACTTGCCCCATTACTCTTCTACTCTCCAAAAAGTGCTTCGAATTCACTTCTCGTAATTTTTTCTTTTTCCAACAGCAAATTAGCGCAAGCCTGTAATACAGAATCGTATTCCTTCAGAATAGATCTTGCTTTCAAATAGCATTCGTCAATGATTCTCTTCACTTCTTCATCAATCGTGCTGGCTACCTTCTCGCCGTAGCCCCTTGATGTGTGTCCAAAATCCCGGCCGATAAATACTTCATCGCTGTCGTTATCATAGTTGATCAGCCCCAGACGTTCAGACATACCAAACTTCATAATCATGGAACGGGCAATCGCCGTTGCCTGTTTGATATCCTGTGATGCGCCTGTGGTGATATCATCAAACACTTCCTCTTCCGCCACACGGCCTCCAAGTGACACGGTAATCTCCTGGAGCATATGCCCCTTTGTATTGAACATATCGTCTTTCTCCGGCAGAGGCATCGTATAACCGCCCGCTCCTCCTGTCGGAACAATAGATACGCTGTAGACAGGCCCCACATCCGGCAGTACATGGAACAAAATCGCATGGCCGGCCTCGTGGTATGCTGTAATCCTGCGCTCTTTATCTGACACTATACGGCTCTTCTTCTCCGGTCCGATTCCCACTTTTATAAAAGCATGGCGGATATCGGACTGCTGTAGAAATACGCGTCCCTCTTTTGCAGACAGGATGGCAGCTTCATTCAGCAGGTTTTCCAGATCTGCGCCGGTAAATCCAGCCGTCGTCTGTGCAATCTGCTTCAGATCCACGTCGTCTCCCAGCGGTTTATTCTTTGCGTGAACTTTCAGGATCTCCTCGCGTCCGCCCACATCCGGGCGCCCAACAATTACATTCCTGTCAAATCGTCCCGGCCTTAGAATCGCAGGATCAAGAATATCTTTTCTGTTGGTTGCCGCCATCACGATGATGCCTTCATTCACACCAAAACCATCCATCTCCACAAGCAGCTGGTTCAGCGTCTGCTCCCGTTCATCGTGTCCGCCGCCCAGACCGCTTCCCCTGCGCCTTGCAACAGCATCAATCTCATCGATAAAAATAATACAGGGGGAATTCTTCTTCGCATCCTGGAACAGGTCACGCACGCGGGATGCACCGACTCCGACAAACATCTCCACAAAGTCGGAACCCGAGATGCTGAAAAACGGAACTCCTGCTTCCCCTGCAACGGCTTTTGCAAGCAGCGTCTTACCGGTTCCCGGAGGTCCCTCAAGCAGAACGCCCTTGGGAATTCTCGCACCAACCTGAATATATTTTTTAGGAGACTTGAGGAAATCTACGATCTCTTCCAGCTCCTCTTTTTCCTCTTTTAAACCTGCCACATCCGCAAATGTCACCTTTTTGTCCGTATCCGTGGTCATCTTTGCGCGGCTCTTGCCAAAATTCATCGCCTTGGCATTGGCCCCGCCCCCCTGACGGTTCATAAACATAAAGATCACCGTGATTCCCAAAAATGTGATCAGAAGCGGTACCAGTATCGTTGTAAACCATGAATCCTGGGGAACATCCAGCAGTTTATACTCTATTCCCGCCTTATCCAGAATATCCTGCGTCTTCTCTACATCAGATGTAGTAACTTGTTTTACAGCCCCGCTGTCCTTGAGCGTCACGGTCACAACACCGGTAGGAGCGGTCTTATTCTGCTTAATGATAACATCCTGTACATTTTTATCTTTTACTTCCTGTACAAAGCGTTGGTTTGTCATCTCCTGGTCTTTCACCTGGAATCTGTTTGTAAGCCACAGTGCAAGGAAGACAATCACAATAAATGTAAGAAATGTCGCACCGCCCATGCTTTTATACTTTTTGTTGTTCAATGGTGTGTACTCCTTCCTATTCTACTCCTTCCACCACACCTATATATGGCAGATTTCTATATTTCTGAGCGTAGTCCAAGCCATAGCCGACTACGAATTCGTCCGGTATCTCAAATCCTACATAATCTACTTTCACGTCTTTTTCTCTTCTTTCAGGCTTATCCAGAAGCGTGCACAGATGCAGGCTCTTTGGGTGGCGCTGTCTTAAAGTTTCCATCAGATAGTACAACGTTCTTCCGGAATCAATGATATCCTCCACAATCAGGACATCCTTTCCCTCGATCGACTCATCCAGGTCTTTGGCAATACGTACAACTCCGCTGGATGATGTTCTGTTGCCATAGCTGCTTACGCTCATATAATCGATGGATACCGGTACGGTAATCCTCTTGGCAAGCTCGCACATAAAAAATGCGCCGCCCTTTAAGATGCAGATTAAGTGCACCTGCCGCCCTTCATAGTCTTTGCTGATCTGTTTCCCCAAAAATTCAATTCTTTCGTCAACTTCTTTTTCTGGTACTAAAACCGTAATCTTCTCTGACATCACTTTTTTCCTCCGTTACTTTTATCTCCAGCACCCGGTGCGTCTGCACGGTTATCTGGCAGGCACTGCTCATACGATACCCCAATATCCATATAATCTGCTTCTCATCTGCAATCAGCGGAACGCAGTCCCGCTCTTCGGACGGTATCTTCTCATTAATAAAATAGGACTTGATCTTCTGGCTCCGTCCGTCTTTATCAATCACGATGCTGTCCCGTCCCTGTCTGGGCCTGATAATCAGGTCACCTTTTATTATATCATAGTCAAACCATTTCGTGTAGGTTTTTTGGGGTGCTTGTTTTGCCGAAAAATCAACCGATTTTTCCAGTATACTACAGCATATCGTCAGATTCAGTTCCGGCACCCGGGTAATTCCCGGTACACGTAATTGTATAGGGGAGAAACCCTTTTTCTGCACATCTGTTTTCTTCTTCAGCACAACACCGTCATAATTCCTGACGGCCTTCACCGAATATGGCAGATCCCTGCTTCTGCCGGTCTGTTTCTCAAACAGTCCGGCCACCGCTTCCACATGCGCCATGGTAATATCCCTTTCTGCGCCCGCGGCCCTAGTCAAACATCTTCTGATCAGAAGACCCTGCAGCACCCGGTGAAGCTTCCGGTATCCGGCTTCATAAATGCAAATGCCTCCGTCCTTTTGTTTGGCCGCGCAGTCCTGATAAGCCTGCTCCGTCTGCATCTCCATATAATCCTGCAGTCCGCGTATCTGCTCCATCGCCTCATTCATATGGCGCACGGCCTGCGCATTAACTTGTTCTTCCAGAACAGGGATCACCTGATGGCGCAGCCGGTTTCTCGTATAGTCATCCTCCTCGTTCGTCTCATCCTGGCAGAACCCGCAGCCAACCTCCTCCACAAACCGCTCGATCTCCCTGCGGTTCAGGCAGAGCAGCGGACGGATGATATTTCCCGCCACAGGCTGAATCCCGCCAAGCCCCTTCAGCCCGGTTCCCCGGGCCAGATTCATAAGGAGCGTCTCCGCGTTGTCATTCTGATGATGAGCCATAGCAATTTTAGTTCCCCCACACGCAAGCAAAGTCCTCTCAAAAGCCTCCCTGCGCACAACACGGCCGGCCTCCTCAACAGATTGTTTCCGTTTTTTGGAAATTGATTCCACATTTTCATGATAAACCACACATTTTACATCATGTTTCCTGCACAGTTCCTGCACAAACACCTCATCGCGCTTAGCATTCTCCCCGCGGAGCCCGTGATTCACATGTACAGCCACAATCTCAATCCCCATCTTCTCACGAAGTTCCAGAAGCACAAAAAGAAGGCATACCGAATCCGCTCCGCCCGATATACCTGCGACAATCTTATCTCCACTAACAATCATCTGATAACGCCCAATAAACCCCAAAACCTTTTCCATAAGTAAACTATAACTAATTTTGTGGGGAAATGCAAGGGGGAGTACGCCTGGCTGAAATGGGGAGGAGGATACCGGGGAAGAAACGGGGAAGGGCACGGGAAGTGACCCGCTTACGGAGAAGTACTAACGCCAAAGACACCGCCCGCGGGGGCACGTACATCATGCAGCGAGAAAGCCTGATGCTTTCTCGCCTTAGGATGTACTGGGAAGTGATTTTGGAAAATCACTTCCCATCCCCCGCGGGCGGTGTCTTTGGCGTAAGTACTTCTAAACCGTGCGCTCTACACTTCCCGTGCCCTTCCCCGTTTCTTCCCCGGCATCCTCCTCCCCATTTCAGCCAGGCTATGTTCATCCTTTTACTAAGAAAATTAGTTTGATGGGGATTCACTGGCGGGGCCAGTGAATCATCTTGACCCCTCGGCAATAATCCGCCCCAGCCCGGACCGTCCCGTGCAGGCTGCAGCCATCCGCCATCCCCATCCGTGCGCAATCCGCGAAGCGGGCGCCTATTACGGCCGGATGCACCAAGCCTTGGGAAGCGGACATAGTGTCGTCTGGAAGCGTGGGATGGCTGTTAGCTGGCGTAAAGTAAAAAAGCAGGAAAACCGGGGTAATTTTTGTGATTCCGAATCACAAAAATTCCTGGACCCAGCGCGGGAAGCCATCAGGGCTTCCCGTGATGTGTCCAGGTTGCCCCGGTTTTCCTGCTTTTTTACACTACGCCAGCTTACAGTCATCCCCCGCTTCCAGACGACACTATGTCCGCTTCCCAAGGCGCCCCCCTCCGCCTAATACCGCTCGCCCCCTAGCACTCCCAGAGGCCGACTACCAGGACCGTCATGTCATCCATAGGCGCCGCGTCCCCATTCCAATTCAGTACCTGTTCGAGGATATGATGTGCCATTTCTTTCGGGTTATTCATGGCGGTTCCCTGTATGATTGTCTCCAGCAGGATGTCCTGCTCTCCTACGGGGAGGGCATCCATGATGCCGTCGGTTACCATGATGACGAAATCGCCGTCCTCCAGCTGACGTTTTACGGAGTCTATTTCTATGGTGTGCAGTACGCCGATTGGAAGACTCGTGGAACTCAGGTGTTCTACCTTGTCCTTCTTTTTGATGAAGGTGGAGGACGCACCTGCTTTTATTAATTCGCATGTGCCTGTGTATAAGTCAAATACACTCATATCTATTGTGGAGAAATGTATTTCTTCTCTCCCCATAACCAAGGTTGTGTTGATCATCTGGATGGCGGTTTTTTCCGGAAATCCGGCTTCCAGCAGCTCCTCCAGAAGCTCAATTACGAGCGTGCTTTCACGGCACGCTTTTTCTCCGGAACCCATGCCGTCCGATAAGGCAACTCCCTGACGGCCTCCGGACAGCTCCATCATCATGAAGTTGTCTCCTGATATCTGGCTGCAGCCTTTTCCAATCCGCGCAACTCCCTGCAATGTATAGAATGCGGGGCCTTCCATGCATACTACGGTTGTGTAGTCTCTCCCCAGCATCTGGCAGTGGGCTCCGTCCAATACGAACCGCCGCCCCATTACTTCTGATACGCCCCTGACCAGCTCCTTTGTTGTGACGCATTCATTCTGCATGGCCCGGGCGGTTATATGCACCTCATACTTTCCTTCGCGGTTCATAAAAAAGTTCGTGTATAATACCCGTATTCCTTTCCGTTTCAGGTGCGCGCTGATCTTCTTCTCCAGACGCTCATCCGTAAACATGCTGTCCTCCAGCTCTTTTGCCGTACTGCGGATCATATCTGCAAATGTATCCATCTGCACGGCACACCCTTCCCGGCTCTGGGCAATCCTGTTAATCCAGATCATATTCTGCCGCGCTTCATGGAAAGCCTCCAGCATCTCCCGCAGAAATCTGGGAGCCATAATACACCTTTGCTGCAGCTTTCTTTTTGTCTCCGTGTTCAGTTCATTGCCATAACTGTCCACTGCCGACAGTATCTCGTATCCCATCTGGTAGGTGTGAACAAAATTCTCTCCCCAGCACCAGGAACACTTTTCACAGTTTTTGCAGACTTTTCCTTTCACTTTCTCGAACATTTCTTCTATTTCTTCGCTGCTGAATGTTTTTTTCTTTTCTTCCAGTTTTAAAAATGTGTGGGACAGTTGTTTCAGGGAATCTGCAAATTTTTCAATCTGGGCCACATAGGGGCTGGAATGTAATACTTGTCCTTCTTCCATGCTTTCCCCTCCTATTCTTCGTATTTTCTGTAAAACATAAATATGAGTTTCGTTTCAGAAACCAATCTCTGTGGTATCTGCCGTATTGCGCATCTCCCCCGCCGGCTTGTGGCAATACGGTATATCCGCCGGAATATTCTATACCACGACAAAAGCTCCAGGAATTCTCCTGGAGCTTATCTTTCGTAGTATTGTTATTGAGCCGGTTTAAATATAATCTCATTGGGGTCAACAAGACCCAGCTTCTCTTCAGCAACTTCTTTTATGTACTCGTCTGTCTTAACATACTCTTCGTATTCTTTTATCTCTTCGGCGCGCTCTTTCTGCTCATTGATCTGAGCTTTCAGCTCTGCCTCCTGTTGCTTATAGCTCTTGTTCTTGGCCTGCAGGGTCACTGCATTCACCGTCAGCACACATCCCAGTAATACTAATATCATAGTAATTAAGGCTGCACTGCGCCGATGATAACCAAAACCAGAGCTCCGCTTACGGCTTTTGCGCCGATGCGTCCCTGTAGATTTCTTATTTGCCATTCATACTCACCCAACTTATCATCTTATTAAACACCCCTGCTTAATAAATTCATTCTATCGGTTTTTCTTTCTTTTTTCAAGGCTTTTCTTCATTTTCCCGTATATTTTTTTCGCAATTGAGAGTATGAAATTCGCCAGCACTATTCCGCATACCACACCTAGTATGAAGAACCACCTTATACTACCATATGTTGTCATATACATCTGTCGGAACAGATACACGCTCACTCCAAGCCAATACAGCAGATCTTCCAGATTTACAACCACGATATGGTGAGGTATGAGACGCCTCATCAACCTAAGTATCTGGTAGCTGAAAAGTATCACTATCCCGGACAGCCCCGCGTAAAAAAATATAATCGCTTCTTTTCCGATTCCCAGCATCATAGGCGTGCCTACTTAAACAATTTTGCAAAGAAATTTTCATTCTGCCGGCCGGCCTGATTTACGCTGGAATATGCAATGCTGTCGATATTGCCTGACAGATCCACTTCTCCCTTTTCTACGCTGAGACGGTTCACATGCAGATCGGTTCCTTTAACCATCAGCATGCCCTGTTCCGTCTCCAGCAGGATTTCATTTAAATCAAAAGAAAGAACATCCAGGACACCTGTGACCATACTTGTCTTTCTGTTATTTACAACGAGTTTATGCGCCTTGGGCATTTGCCGCTCTTCCATACACTTTCCCCCTTCAACTTTGCTTTTCTATAGAACTCTTCACTATATATATGAGGGGTTGTATCAAAATATGTACGCCCGCGGAAGATCCCTGGCGCTTTCGCCGTCTGTTCCTTTTACAGATACCGGAACAGCTCTTTTGCTTCTTCTTTTTTTGTCGTATCCTGCAGCTGAAGCACCTCCGCCTTCACAGTCTTGGTGCCAAATTGGATCTCAATGACGTCCCCCGGCTTAACCTGCAGTGATGCTTTGGCAACATTTCCGTTTACAAGCACACGCCCCGCATCGCAGGCTTCATTAGCCACAGTTCGTCTTTTGATCAGCCTGGACACTTTCAAAAACTTATCTAACCGCATTTCTTTTTCCTTTCTTGCTTATGAATAGATTTCATGTAATCTCACTTTATTTTCATTCATCTTTATGCATCTTACTCTTCAAAGAGAAAAGAAAGCACTTACAATGCGTACATCATAAGTGCTCTCTGTATGTTTATCTCTTATTGATCCATTACAATTAAGCGTTAACTTCATCCTTTAAAGCCTTGCCAGCTTTGAACTTAGGTGCTTTACAAGCTGCAATCTTCATTGTCTTGCCAGTCTGAGGATTTCTTCCTTCTCTTGCTGCTCTTTCGCTTACTTCAAATGTACCAAAACCAACTAACTGTACTTTATCGCCTTTTTTTAACTGATCGGATACCACATCGATGAATGCCTTCAGTGCTTTTTCAGAGTCTTTCTTGGAGATTTCTGCCTTTTCTGCAATAGCTGCTACTAATTCTGTTTTGTTCATGGATAAATTCCTCCTCTTTATTGTACTAGAATATAATATTCTAACAGTTTAATAAAGGCGCTCATGTACTGGCGTTCACATGATCAGCCCTTATGTACTGTTATAACTGTTTCCCATATTTTTGTCAAGGATTTTTCCGGCATTCCCGCGTTTTTGGGCACTTTTTTAGGCTTTTTTAACATTTCCAAGGCCCGGTTTTTAGTTGGAAAATTATCCCTGACACGATATGTTACATCATCTTGTCAATCATTGCAAGGACTTCTTTACCCATTTTTTCTGAAACAGCATCCGCATCTTCAAGAGATGTCCCCTTTACACCGTAATAGAACTTCACCTTCGGCTCTGTTCCGGATGGCCTTACACACAGCCATGCATCGTCTGTCAGATCATAATACAACACGTTGGAATTTGGCAGACCGGTTGCTGTGACTTCCCCAGTCTCCATATCTTTTATGGTATCCGCCTTGTAATCTCTGGCTTTGAGGACTTTATAACCTGCAATCTCTGTCGGAGGATTCTTGCGGAGCGTCTCCAGGATCTCCTGGATCTTCGCCAGTCCTTCGATCCCCTTAAGCGTGATGGACTGGATATCATCTTTGTAATATCCGTAACGGTCATACATCGCAATCATCGCATCCCACAGATTCATTCCTTTTGTTTTGTAATATGCTGCCGCCTCGCAGAGAGCCATTGTAGCTACAATTGCATCCTTATCCCTTGCATAGGTACCAATCAGGCAGCCATAACTTTCTTCAAATCCGAATAAATATTCTCCCTTACCGCTTGTCTCAAACCCGAGAATCTGCTGTCCGATGAATTTAAAACCAGTCAGGACTTCTATCAGGCCTGCGTTGTAATAGTTAGCAATAGCGTCTGCCATGTTGGAGGTAACAATCGTCTTAATCAGATATCCATCATCCGGAAGTCCCTTTAATTCTCTGCGCTGTCCGATCTCATAATCCGCGAGCAGACAGCCTGACATATTCCCTGTCAGAGTATGATAATCCCCATTCTTGTCCTTCACACGGACGCCAAGCCTGTCCGCATCCGGATCTGTTGCAAGCACAATATCTGCATCGATTTCTTTGGCCAGTTTCACCCCCAGGTCAAATGCCTCCGCAGCTTCCGGGTTCGGGTAAGATACAGTAGGGAATTCGCCGTCCGGCAGTTCCTGTTCTTTTACTACGTAAACATTCTCGAATCCAAGTTCCTTTAAAATACGGCGCGCCGGTATGTTTCCGGTTCCGTGCAGCGGGCTGTACACAATCTTTAGTTCTTTGCCAACAGCATCGATGGCATCCTGGTGCAATACCTGCTTTTTCAGCTCTGCAATATATGCATCATCGATTTCTGCACCGATTACTTCGTAAAGTCCTGCTGCCTTTGCTTCGTCCAGTGTCATCGTCTTCATGGTTGTATAGTCTTCTACAGCCTTTACCTCATCCATAATTCCCTTGTCATGAGGCGGCGTAATCTGTGCGCCGTCTTCCCAGTATACCTTGTATCCATTGTATTCCGGTGGATTATGGCTTGCTGTAATATTGATTCCAGCTATGCATCCCAGTTTCCTCACTGCAAAAGACAGTTCCGGAGTTGGACGCAGGGACTCAAATACATAGGACTTGATCCCATTTGCCGCCAGGCAGAGCGCTGCCTCATCCGCGAACTCCGGTGACATCCGGCGGGAATCATAGGCAACCGCCACACCCTTTGCGGCATTTCCGCTCTTCATAATATAATTCGCCAGCCCCTGTGTGGCCTTTCTTACTGTATAAATATTCATACGGTTGGTACCTGCGCCGATAATGCCGCGCAGGCCAGCCGTACCAAATTCAAGATCTGTGTAAAAACGTTCCTTTATCTCATTCTCATCTTCCCCGATACTCGCCAGTTCCGCCTTCGTATCTGCATCAAAATATGGGTTTGACAACCACTCATTGTATCTCTCTTTGTAATCCATACTGGTACCTCCTGCCTTAATAGTATGTCCTTATTATACAACAGGCGCCTATAAAATGAAAGTAAATATATTTTCTAAAAACCGCAGTTTTTCTTCCGTCTGGGTGATAGCTGTCTGTAATTTTTCCACATTTTTTTCAGGTATCCAGGCCTTATTAGAATGGTAATATGTGTTCGCAGTCTTCCAGAATTTCTCCGGGTAGGCTAGGCACAGGGCGATATATTCCAACTCTCTTGCGTCCAGCTTCCTGATGCTTTGATAGGCATCCAGCATAGACTGGCCAAGGGCTTCCTGCCACTGATGTTTTTCCATGACTTTCCGCAGAAAATAATAGAGATCCTGGGCCTGCACATCAATCCTGAAATGCTCAAAATTTGTCGTTGCCAGCCCGTTTGAGGTCAGCAGGACGTTATGATAATTGTAATCTCCATGCACAAGCCTGTGATGTTCTATGCTTTCCTGGTACAAGCTGTCATATCCGGAATGTTTCAGTCTTTTGACCACCTGCTCCGCCTGCGAGTACATCCGGTCAAAATATTCCAGAAACAGAAACTCAAATGCACCTTTTGAAACTTTATTGCGTATAAATGCGCGCACTTTTTTTAGTTCCCTATTATGGCGCACAAACTCTTCCTGCAGATGCCGGCCCGTTGGCGGCCGTATCACCGCTTCTTCTTCCGGATCACACAATTCCTGCCACTGCATCCTGCAATGCAGATCTGCCAGGTTCCTGGATGCCTGCAGGATCTCGAATTCTTTTTTAACATCACATTCCCTGCCGGAAAACCATTTTTTCAGCATGTACCTGGAGCCATCCCGGGATACGCTGACCAGCTGGCCTTCTTTGTTATAGACCGGGATATCAACATTGGGATATCCCGCCTTTTCCAGGCTGCTCAGAACGGCATAAAGCAAAGGGGCACGCCTGTCTGAAACGTCCGCTTCTTTCAACAGCATAGTGCCCTCTTTCGTGTCGCAAAAAAACGCACCCCTTATTTTGCGGGTGCCTTTCACTTCTATATCATATTGTTCCAAGACTTCTAATTCATACTCTCTCATGGCTGCCCCCTGATTCTACGATTCTGACTCTTTCTAATGTATGAAAGGGACAGCCCGAGTATGCTATATGCCTTGTTTTTCTTTGACGTAATTACATAATTTTTCTTTTTCGTTCATCTCCGGTTCATCCAATACCAGCTCCAACAGCTCATTCAGCATATCTCCCATCTGCTTTCCCGGCTGCATCCCCAGATTCATCAGATCTCTTCCACTGACCGCAAGCTGCCTGAGAGTCACACAGTGATCATTGATGAGCGTCTCCTGGTATATTTCCCGCATAGCCACAATATTTTCAATCTTGGCACGGCGCTTGTATGGGCTCTGTGCCTTCACGTCTGCCATGCGCACAGCCAGATAATAGGGGAAAAGTTCTACCCCGATCCGGTTCATCGCCCGGCGGACATTCGGCGGGGTGGCTTCGATCCGGTAATCATGATAACAGACGAGTCTGGTCACCTTTTTCACGGTGTCATTGTCGAACTTGAGGCGCCGCAGCACACTGCGCGCGATCTCCTCACTGACAAGCGCGTGCCCCTTGAAATGATCCACCCCCTTTTCATCGGTTGTCTTCATGGAAGGTTTTCCCATATCGTGGAACAGCATAGTCAGACGGAGAATTTTATCCTTCTTAACATTTTTCAGGGCTTGGAGGGTGTGGCCTGCCACGTCATACTTATGGTGCCGTGTTCTCTGTTCCACACCGACCATAGCATCCCATTCCGGCAGAATGACCTTCGTAATCCCCAATTCATATGCATCCTGAATCAGATCCGGATGATCGGACATGAGCAGCTTCACCAATTCCACCTGGATCCGCTCTGCACTGATATTTTGAAGAGTAGGCGCAAGCTCTCGCACCGCCTGCGCGGTATTCTTCTCAATTGGAAAAGCCAGCTGGGCGGAAAATCTGACCGCCCTCAGAATCCGAAGCGCATCTTCCGTAAACCGCTCCATCGGGTCGCCCACACACCGGATCAAGTGGTGGTTCAGATCCCGCATCCCCCCGAACACATCGACAAGACGCACCTCGTCATTATAAGCCATCGCATTAATCGTAAAGTCCCTGCGCCGCAGATCCTCCTCCAGGCTGGTCGTAAAAGTCACATCTTTCGGATGCCTGCTGTCCTCATAAAGTCCGTCAACCCGGTATGTGGTCACTTCGAACCCTTCCCTGCCAATCATCACTGTCACAGTACCATGTTCAATCCCCGTGTCTACTGTCCTTCTAAAAAGCCGTTTAATCTCCTCCGGCCTGGCAGAAGTCGTGATATCCCAGTCCTCCGGTTTGCGGCAGAGAATAGAATCACGAACACATCCGCCCACCGCAAAAGCCTCATAGCCATGCAGCTGCAGATTATTGATAATCATAATCACTTTTCTCGGCAACTCTATCTTCATCTATATCTTCCTTTCAAAGGGGTCTGACCCTTTTGCACTCCGTTATCAGAATTGTTTTACAATTTCTTGTTCACGCTTTTGACAAGTAAATATTATAACTTGTCTTTGCTGTTCACTCAACCATTTTAAAGTAGATTTTAATCTTTTTTCGTCATAACATGCAAATGCGTCGTCAAAAATCACAGGCAGCGGTTCTTCATAGAGCATGTCCACGGCTGCCATACGAAGTGCGAAGTATACCTGTTCTATGGTTCCACGCGATACCCTCTCCACCGGTATCCGCCGCCCGCCTTCAAATAAGGTCAGGTTCAGATTTTCATCTGCAAGAAGTTTTGTATACCTTCCGCCGGTTATTTGTTCTAATATCTTCGATGCTTTTTGATTTAAAATGTTCCCAAACCCCTGCGTCATATTACGGGATGCCTGAATCATCTTTTCCTCGGCAAGCAGCAGTGCAGCGCCCCAGTTCTGCAGGTTTTTGATTCTTTTATCCGGCATTTCCAGCTCGGCCAGCTGCTCCTGTAAATTCTGGAATCTTACCTGCTTCTCTTTCCATTGTGCTTTGATTCTTTGATTTTCCCACTCCAGTTTCTGCCTGTTCTCTTCGATCTGGCGTTTCTTTTCGTAATCGTTTTCCGTATACTCCTGGCGGGTGACCACTCTTTGCCCGGCATTTCGCCTCTTGCTGCTCTGCATCCTGTACTTTCCATACTTTACAGCACCGGTACCGAGAAGCAGCAGTCCTGCGGCCAGAAAAATCCATGACAGAACGGAGATCGCCCCGCCTCCGGCAAATACTTCTCCACTGCCGGCAAGTACGCTCCAGAGCCGTCCCAATCCCCCTGCAGCAATTCCTAATCCACCCACTGCTATCAAGTTTTTATATTGGTCTGCCTCGTGATTCTCTGCTTCATCTTCCGTAAACGAAATCGTTTCTAATGAATCAGCCGGGAGGTGCTCTTTGCGTAAATGCCCTCTACCCTCGTAATCTTCAGCGTTTTCATCCAGTAAACTTTTCAATATCTTTTGATTTTCTTCCAGTTCTCTCTGCAGTTTCCCGGCATCCTCAGATACATACTGGCATTCCTGCCGTATTGTATCCTTTTTTGTTTCCTGCATTTCCCCAAGGGACCTGATTTCCTGTTCTGCAGCTTTTCTGCGCCGGCGAAGAGTCTCCAGGGCGCCTCCAAGGTCAACGGTACTGCTTCCTGTCTCATAATAATTTGCCGCATAATTTTTCAATTCTTCTGCCAGACCCTGCCCTGGCTTTGCGCTAAGCTGTCCCACGGCCGCAGTATTCTCAAAAGATTCGGCCGTCATTTTACCCAAAAGCATGTCCAGGTCTCCGTCATCCACAGATAATTCTTCCCCATCATCTTCACAGACAAGGCCCGCACTCTTTGTATATCTGTCAAACTTCCGTTCCAGAAAGAAGTTTTTTCCCGCTATGGAAAACCGCATAGATCCGGCATAGTAATTGGGGTTAACCCATGGCTCGTATCTGCTGAACCCATCATTTTGAGCGGCACGTCCGCGCCCTCTTTCCATGCCGAAAAGCATTGCCTTTATAAATGCATAGACCGTAGATTTGCCATATTCATTTTCTCCGTAAAAAACATGGATTCCTTCCTCTATGTAAAAATGCTTATCTGAAAACTTCCCAAAATTCTCCAAATACAACTCTTTAATTACCATACTCTTCAACTCTCTCCGGATCAGGACAGACTATTCTCCAGAAGTGCCTGCACACCTGCCTGTAGTGCCTGATGTTCCACACTTCCTTCTTCACATCCTAAAAATTCTTCTATATAGTTTCCCAGCACATTATCCCTGTTTTCCTCATAAAGCGCCTGATAATCATATGCAGGACAAGTCTCATCCTCAATCTCTATAATATTCCCGTAAAAATCCATGTATTCTGTTTCAAACTCTACATCCGGATCCCTCAGGCCCCGGAGAATAAATTTATAAAGATTCTGCGTACCTCTTTTCTCCACCGTCTCCCGGATATAGTCTTTCACACTCCCATTCGTCATCCGCTCATTCACGCGCAGCGCCAGATGGATGTATTCCCTTACCGCACACGGGACAAACTCCACACGGACTCCCTGTTCTGTTATTTCTCCGCGCACAAAACCATGCTGCCCCGTATCATTTTTATCCACAGGTTCAAGAGCTCCCGCGAATACAGCAAAGTTCTTGATCAGGGCCTGAGGCTTATGGATATGCCCCAGCGCGATATAATCAAACCCGGAGGCCTCCAGGTCCTCTTTTTTGAGTGGAACATGCTTCTCGTCACCGCCATGAGCCAGGAGAATCTCGTATCGTGCATGTCCCCCGGCCCTCACATTACAGCGCTCTTCCCGGATCTCCCTGGCGTGATAACTGAACCCGTACACCGCCAGATCCAGGTCAGGCAGCAGCACATATCCCATCCTTTCCCCCAGCAGTGGATACACATTTTCATTCCACTGGAAAGTCCGGTAATAAGAGCCCTTTTTCATAAAATCGTGATTTCCTGCAATAAGAACTACCTTTGTATGTGATAATGTGGAGAACAGATAGTTTACTTCCTTCAGATCCCGCAGAAGCGGCTGCCTGTGGAACAGATCCCCGGCTATAAGCAGTACATCTGTCTGCTCTTCCTCACACAGTGTAACCACCTGTGAAAAAGTATCCCATAGTTCCCGGGCGCGTCCCGCACTATAAGCAGTCCCTGCATCGGGCTGCGCTCCCAGATGAGTGTCGGCAATGTGGATAAATTTCATAGGTACCTCCATATAATAACATACTGTTAAAAAGTGACTTGAGGACGTAACAATGACCGGTCTGTTACGTCCTCAATCCATCTTCCCCCGCCGCAGGCGGCTGGGCAATAAATATCTAATATTGGCATCCCGGCAGGCTATAGGATCGACGGCCCCCAGCCCTTGTGGAAATAAAATCTACAGTTCGCAGTTATTTACAGTTCTCGGAAATGGTACAACATCGCGGATATTGGACATTCCGGTAAGATACATGACGCATCTTTCAAATCCGAGGCCAAACCCCGCATGTCTGGTGGAACCATATTTTCTCAGATCCAGATAGAACTTGTAATCCTCTTCCTCAAGATTCATCTCCTTCATTCTCTGAATCAGCTTGTCATAATCGTCTTCCCTCTGGCTGCCTCCGATGATTTCACCGATTCCCGGCACCAGACAGTCAACTGCTGCCACCGTTTTCCCGTCCTCGTTGAGCTTCATATAAAATGCCTTGATCTCTTTCGGATAGTCTGTTACGAATACCGGGCGCTTGTACACCACTTCTGTCAGATAACGCTCATGTTCTGTCTGCAGGTCTGTGCCCCATTTTACTTTATATTCAAACTTATCATTATTTTTCTCGAGAAGTTCTACCGCTTCGGTATATGTTACTCTCGCAAAATCCGAGTTTATCACGTTTTTCAGCCTGTCCAGCAGCCCCTTGTCCACAAAAGAATTAAAGAAGTTCATTTCCTCCGGCGCATTCTCCAGCACATAAGAAATCACATATTTCAACATTGACTCGGCCAGATCCATGTTATCATCCAGATCTGCAAATGCAATCTCCGGCTCGATCATCCAGAATTCAGCTGCATGGCGTGTGGTATTAGAGTTCTCCGCCCGGAAAGTAGGTCCGAAAGTATAAATGCTCCTGAACGCCTGGGCAAATGTCTCCCCGTTCAGCTGCCCGCTAACAGTCAGGCTTGTCTCTTTCCCAAAGAAATCCTGGCTGTAGTCTACCGTTCCGTCCGGATTCTTCGGCACATTGTCCATATCCAGGGTAGTCACTCTGAACATCTCACCCGCTCCCTCACAGTCACTACCCGTAATAAGAGGCGTATGCACATAGACAAAGCCTCTGTCCTGGAAAAACTGGTGAATAGCATATGCAATCATAGAGCGCACTCTGAACACCGCCTGAAATGTATTTGTCCTTGGACGGAGATGAGAAATCGTTCTGAGATATTCGAAACTATGACGTTTCTTCTGTAACGGATAGTCAGGTGCTGAGGTCCCCTCAATCTCCACCTCGTCTGCCTGAATCTCAAACGGCTGCTTAGCCTGTGGTGTAGCGACTAAAGTTCCTGTAACAATAATGGCTGCGCCTACATTCTGCTTAGAGATTTCTTCAAAATTCTCCATACTGTCATGGTACACAATCTGCAGCGGTTCAAAATAGGAACCGTCATTGACCACAATAAAACCAAACGTCTTTGAATCACGAATACTGCGAATCCATCCCCCAACTGTCACTTTCTTGTCCAGATATTTCTCTTTGTTTTTAAATAATTCCCGAATTGTAACTAAATCCATACCAAATACTCCTTATTCCATCAAATTTTTCCTTTTATTACACACTGGTACTATTATAACACTGAATCCGCATGAAATACAATCCCGTTCTGTCTTCTGGCTTCATCCGTAACACACAGTGTATCCAGTGAATACTTTCGATAAGGATGCCCGCTGCATTTTTCCTGCGCAAGCCTTACAAATTCCCTGACTTCATATACCATATTGTTTGGAGCCGGTGTGTAGGGAATCGCTTCCCTTTTCCCGTCTCTGTATACAATTTCCATAGACTGCGGCATCGCAATGCCATATATAAGAATACTTCCCTCTTCTCCCTGGAATATACCAGGATTCACAGAATCGGTAATCTTTGAATAAACAGCCTCAGCCATCATGTCATCGTACTGCATAAGGACAATACCGCTCCCCTCAAAGCCATTTTCTAATTTGGTGGAAATCGCTTTTATTTCTTTCGGCATTCCCAGCATTCTGACCAGTGTGTGAATACAGTATACCCCAATATCCATAATCGCCGCGTTTGACAGCTCCGGGTTAAAGGCATTCAGAACCTCTCCCTGCCTGAACTTATCATAACGAGAAGAGTACTGGCAGTATTCTGCCGTCACCCTGCGCAGCTTTCCGATCTTCGGAAGATGTTCCCTGATCAGGTTATAAGCCGGGTCAAAATCCGGGCGCATCGCCTCCAGAAGGACGACTCCGTTTTCCTCTGCACAGGTAAACATTGCCGCTGCTTCTCTCTCATTAACAGCCAGAATCTTTTCGCACAGGACATGCTTTTTGTGCTTCATCGCCTCAATAGCCTGCCCGCAATGTGCATACGTTGGTGTGGCGATATACACAGCGTCAATCTCCGATTCCAAAAATTTATCGTAATCTGTATATACATTTGGTATCCCGTGCCTGCCTGCAAATGCATCCCCGGTCTCCTGCTTCCTTGAGTATACCGCACAAATCTCCGCCTCCGGTACCTGTCCGGCTGCCTCAATCAGCCAGTCGCTGATAAAATTGCTTCCTACTATTCCTAATTTCATAATGCCGCCTCCTACTAATCCTGCTTTAAGTCTTTACTGTTAGTGATCCTGCTGCTTCATGCATGAGCACAATATATTTAATTCTTTTTTCTGCATGTTCTACCAATGAAATTGTAGCAAATATATGCGGCATTATCAATCACTGTTGTACGAAATTGTGCTAGCAGGTTTTCGTCCTGGGTATTTCTTGATTTTCTCCATGCCATGTGGTATACTACTACTCGTTCCAAAGCCCTGAAAAATAAGGTCTTATGGGCTGATTCAAACCGAGTGTTCGAGACCTTCCACTCGTAAAACAAAACTTATAAAGCTACCTATTTATATAGGTTTATCGTTGTTTATTTCCCCGCAAAAACGCTGGTTTGTGCGGGGTTATTTTTTATCACAGTTTATTAATTGTTACCCCATTGTGGGTACAGAGTGGGTACATAAACAAATAAAAGAGCAGGATTTCTCCTGCCCTAAAATGCCACCGCTATCAATTCCATTTCTGTTGCCTTGGTGTCTGGCATTACATGACTGTACAAATCCATTGTCATTGCCAGTGAGCTGTGTCCCATGATCGCCTTGAGCGTCTGCGGCTTCATTCCCGACTCGATGGCACGTGTTGCAAATGTGTGTCGGAATACATGCGGTGTTATACGCTCAAACTCCTTTCCGCTTTGGTTGATCTGCTTTATAATGCGGTCAATTTCATACTGCACCCGATCCCGGCTTAATGGCTTCCCATCTGATGTACAAAATACATACCTGCTTATATTTACGATCTTCTCTCCCCAGTAGTGCTTTTGTGCATCTAATAGTTTTTCAACATCCTGTGTTAAAGGAATGTCCCTCCGGGAAGACTTGGTTTTTGGCGTATCCTCATAATATCCTTCTCCCTCCTCATATTTTAATGTCCTGCGAATGTGAATCACTCTTTTTTTCTTGTCGATGTCAGAAAACTTGAGTCCCCGTATTTCCCCGTTACGCAATCCAGTTCTCAGCAACACTGAATAGAAATTAAAAAGATAGCTGTCTTTTGCGTATTCCATAAACACGTGCTGTTCTTCCTTGGTCATTGCTTTTCTAGCATTCTTGTCCTTTTCACTTGGTACCTCTGCCAGCTTAACAGGGTTACGTTCAATAAGACCGTTTTTGAATGCCTGTTTAAAACATCCACTTAATATAGCCGCTATTATCTTGATGCTGGAGACTGCATAATCTTCTTCAACCAAATCATTGTAAAGAGTTTGAATGTGCTCACCTCTGATATCGGTAATATACTTTTTGCCTATTTTGCCCTTCACCATGTAACTATATTGTTTCTTATATGTCGAAATAGTTCCTTTTTTAAGTTTGTTCTTCTTATACACATTCAGCCAGGTTTCAAACCATTCATCCAGGGTGGTTTTGCTGCTTTCTACATATAAACCGTGCTGCAGCTTATACTTTAAATCATTCATTTTCTTTTTTGTATCGGTAATAGTATCCGCATATACAGAATAGCTTTTATACTGATACTTAATACGGCCTTCATATCGACCATTCGCCCTTTGCCTTATCCCTGGTGGCAACTTTTTCCCGTTCTTATCGACTGCCATGTAACCACCGCCTAACTCATTAGGCTTTCAAATATCAGGGCTATTGCATAGTTAAAGCCGCTCTCAAAGCCTGCTTTCTGTCCATAGCTGCTCCCGGCATAAATTAAATCTGCTACGGATTCCTTTGTCATGCTGGCAGGCTCCTCGATCATGTCCATGATTTCTTCATGGATCCTTTCGGACAATTCGCCATCCGCTGATATGGCAGCCGATGATTTACTGTATGATTCTGTATATATATTTCCTATTCTTGACATATAACCGTCCTTTCTCTCACCGCTGTCTGGCAGCAGGTAATCTTGTCTTGCAATTGGGCTATATGACGGTATATAATCAATATAGCCCGTACTGTGTGTATTGGGTTATGCTTATTTTTTGCCCCATCGGTGTTGCCGCACCCTTGGGGTTTTTGCTTTTCCGGTCATTCGCCCACCCCCCATTCTCCTATGGACTCGCACATGAGCTTTGTCCCAATCTGGAAGCCAAGTATGAATCCCACCCTTTCAGCCTGGCCAGATATAGATAAGGCTATCTCCTGGGCTTTCGAATAGTTTTCTGCTCCCATGCTGTTTTCCAGATCATCACACCGGGCTGCAGGAATATCATAATCATAAATCTCCCGCAACTCCTTATAGCGCGGCATCTGTACATAATACCGGTATATTTGTTCGATAATATCCGCTTTCATAGAATTCACCTTCTTTCTCTAATGTATTGGGCTCTACGTACTCCCATTGTAAGAAATTGCTCTTCTGAATTACTCCCCGCCCTCCTATCCACTAATCTTTTTTACAATTTCTATGTGGGAGTTAAACCGCCCTATCATCTTATGTATGTCAACAACCTGAACAGCATAATCAATGCTGTTAAAGACAGCTTCGCACCCCCTTTCCTGCATAAGATAATTTGCATCAAAGCTCTCTATCAATTCTATATAGGGCATGTTCTTTTCAAAGTCTATCTGGGGGGATATTCCGTATAATGGCTGTTTCTGCATGTAGTACTCGCCCTTCAATTCCAAGCACTTACCATCTTCAATCTCAGAAAATTGCTCATCAGTCAGCATTTCAAAAAGTAATTGTTCATTCAGAATTTCAGCCTTCCGCAGCTCTTCGCCGGGTTTAAGTTTTATATATTTAACCATAGATTAATCCTCCAACCAACTTATCAATCATAATTTAATTTATGGCTGTTACTTCCCAGGGGGCAGGTGTTGCCGCACCGTTCCCCTGAAAATCTGTAATGTCCAACTAATAAGTTATATAATTCCCTGACGCGCTCTCTATCCATTCCGGCTATGATCCTGAATACTTTACCTCTACACTTATCAATTTGCTTCCTTCTATCAGGAGCCATTTTAATATAATTGTAGCGTGCAATGGTATATATCTCTTTCAGAACCTCGTTATCCTCCTCACTATCCATCAGATAAAGCATTTGTACTATACATTGCCTATATCCTTCATTTTTCATACTTCTATACCTTCTTTCCGCTAAATCTGTAACAACATTTTTCCAACAAGGGGAAAATCAGTTACCATGTCCTTAAATGCTTTCAATTATATTGCCTAAAGGATGGTCACGTTCATTCTAGACCACCGTACAGCAACGTTGCCACTTTCGGCATCGATGCCGAACCCCCAAGGGCCGCTATAATGATTCTTGTAATGCCCCCAACATATTACATATATCGCAAGTCATCGATAATATCATGTCCATCTTTATTCCTGCATGCTCATAGTAATGCCCTGCGATTTTCCACAACTCCTCCTTTCCTATACACCGACCAAAATATTCCTGATCTAAATCATTACTAAGGACACGAATTCTTTCAGCCAGGACTTCCATTTCTAACACTTGGTTGCTTATATCAGTGAATCTTTCTTCCATTGCACTCTTGATCTTTCCGTCGGGATTATGCTACTATGTATTTGGTTTTATAGTGTAGCTCCGGCTATGCCGCCCCTGTCAGTGTTTGCGGCACTGGCAAGGGCTATTTCTTTAAGCGATGGAGAATCTTCTGCTCTCCGTTGCCCTCATGTACTGGTCATACAGCTTTGAGTGATCCGCTTTGAATGCTTTACCATCGAATCTGTTTGAGATAACCGTTGTAAACCTTACCGTGTAATCCCCGGCCTTCTGCTCCTCCAAATCCTTCCTCTGCATGTCTGCTTTGATCTCAGCTTTCAGTGCCTCGATCTGTTCCTCAATCTCCTTCTGCTGCGCTTCCAGCTCTTTCAGCTTTCTTACGCGGTTGACAATCATTCTCTCTGTCATTGTAAAATCTCCTTTCCAGTGCAATCCCTTGAGCATCTTCTTGACTATTACCGCGTCTCCAGACCGTTCACAAGTATATGGCTCAAAGTTTGTGGGGGCTTTCGACTTCCCCGATTGCTTTTATTTATTGTTGATACTGGTCTGGCATCCGGCTGAATCATCTTCTGAACTATTCCGCTGCTCTTCCTGGCTTGGTCATCAGTATATGGTTTTCAGCTTCACAGCTTTTCGGGCTGTTCGTTTGCCTTACCTTTATCTTGATTATATTATATCGTGTACACGATATTATTTCAATTGACATTATACACAAATATCGTGTGCAAGATTTGGCCATTTTGTATCTTGTGCACGATTGAAATTAATGTTATAATCTAACCATAATAGAAAAGGTGTCTCCATTATCAGAGCGCCCCCATGAAAGAAGGTGATAGTTTTGGCAGGAAAAACAGACTATAAAAATAAATGGCAGTCTGAAAATAGAGAAAGAATTAATCTCGTTGTCCCAAAAGGTTACAAAGAAACAGTGCGCCAACATGCAGATATGACAGGGGAATCAGTCAACGGTTACATTAAAAAGGCTGTTGATGAACGAATGGAACGCGATACTGAATAAAGCTCAAAAGTGAGCGAAACCAGATTCCTTTTTAGGGCCTCGGAAATCTCTGAATAACCACTGCCACTCCGTCAATACTATTTCATGAGAGGATGTGTTACCATGTCATTACCAAACCAAAAGAAAGAATACACTACTGACTTTATTTATTCTCTGCCTGATGGGGAACATGCCGAGCTAATTGACGGGCAGATATATTACATGGCCCCACCAAACAGGAGGCATCAGGAAATAGCTGTTGAGCTATTAACCATTATTAATAACTACATCAAATCAAAGGATGGCCCATGTAAACCCTATGTTGCCCCATTCGCCGTCTTCCTTAATGAGGATGATAAAACCTATGTGGAACCTGATATAAGCGTTATATGCGATCCAAACAAGCTCAATGATAAAGGTTGTGTTGGTGCACCGGACTGGATCATTGAAATTGTTTCCCCGGGCAGCAGACGCATGGACTACTACACCAAATTATTCAAATACCGCACTGCCGGGGTACGGGAATATTGGATAGTTGACCCTGATAAAAACCGTATTATGGTATATAACTTTGAATCAGAAGACACTATCGAATACACTTTCTCCGATTCTGTAAAAGCAGGCATCTATGAAGACCTGTCAATTGACTTCGGACAACTGAATATTTAACCCACTGCCGCCCCATCCATCAGGATTGAGGGCGGTATTATTTTTCCTTTTAGGATGTCCGAAATGTCCGCATAGCCTTTTTAGGGTGTCGCATTTGTCGGGATACTCTTTTTAGGGTATCCAAAATAGCCAGAACCTTTTTAGGGACTCAGAAAATGAAGGATGTTTTTAAGATATGAAAAGCGGAAGCATCCCGCCGCTGTTCCACCAAGTATATAACAGCCTTTCATATCCCACTAATATGTAAATTGTTAATGTCCAACACTACTCCATGCAATTCTTATTAAAAAGCCTTTTTAAACCTTTCCCCTTATATTTCTCCCCTAAAGGCATTTAAATTGATTTTATCCCGTTTCGCCACGATTATAATCGTTGTTCAAAATATTGCAGCGCATCCGATCAGCCCGTTTTTCTCTCTGTTCCTCATTCAAGTTCATTCCCGGGTTTATTCTTATCCATCCTACCGGAACCCTGGCACAAATGCTGCCATCTTTATTCTCTGCAATGATCCGGCATTCCTCCGGGCGGCTCTCTGCCAGTCTCATCACCCTTGTAATGGTTCTACCCTGGGTAAGGCTCACCGTTGCGATCTTACTGTCTCGCTGCCATTCAATGACATTCTCAATGTTGTTATGATCTGGCAGAGCAATCTCCTTTGTACCACACTTTACAACAGAAGCCAGCCGCTCCAATGCGCTTATCTCCAGATACTCATTTTCAAATATCCAGTTAATTGTACTCATAGAAAGTCCTGTTTTCCTCTCAATGTCCAGTTCATCCAAATTCTTACTTTCCAATAGTTCTTTATATCTATTCACATTTAATCTCATGTTTTCCTCCTTTATGCAGACATAGCCATACCATATCAGCTCATATTATGTGATAACGATGATCACTTCCACATACCTCACCAAAACCTCACCTAAAAGTGATTTATTTCCACATGAACGTAACCATGTCCGAATTACCTCTATCCAGCTTAACGATGCCGTCCTAACACCGCTCTCTGGTATTTACTTGCCTGACTCATTACACCGGTTGGCTTGACCTCTGGCTCATTTCCCGGATATTTCAAGAAACCAACATCCCAATCATAGAAATACAAATCCAGATCGTACAGATCACAAACATACAGATATAGGTTCCGTTCTTCAAAGATGCTGTTAATGGTCGCCCGTGAATACTTCTTACCGAAAAATATAGCCTGGTTCCTCATGTTCTCCAATGCCTGTAGCTTTGTAATTGTCATGTGCCATTTATCAAATTGCTTATATTTTGGTTTCTCATACTCAAGATAATGGAACGGGAACTTAATCGGAATTCGTTCACGTCTTACAAGCCCGAGCATCCTGTAGGAAATATAGTTATAGCTGCCGATAGATACATTCTTAATACTGTCATAAACCGGAAACGGATAGCATTCCCGGCACAGAAGCCCATCTCCATACAGATACAGCTTTGTACGCCTGCTGCCACACTTCGGGCAAACAAGAAACAGCTTTTCACCATATCCTGTCCTCTGCTTCGTGAACTGTATGTTGTACTCTTTTCCGTTTATCTTTGCTATGGCGGCAGTCATGTTCCTCGCGCCCAGCTTTATGCAATCCTTTACATCAATATAGCTTCTCATTCTCCGCTCCTTTGTTTTGTAAATATACGAAATACTAAGTATACAACATTGTAACGTTCCTTTTAGGGGATCTCGAATGTCTTGATCCTGTCCCCAATCTATTATTGCAACACCTCAAATAGTATTCATATTTATTCTTAGATTGAGATGGAAAAAATATTTTCAGAGTGCTGCACTATTGGAAACAGTTACCCACTCCGGTTCCTATCACGTTTAAATCGGTGCTGGAAGGGTCGGGGGGCTTCTCTGCGTCCTCGATACCACACCCCCATATATGCGACCCGTGCATTATCTGAATCCCCACAACCGGCCTACTATAGGCTTTCCTGCATTTTATTTTAGGGGGGATTCAACAAAATGTAGCCTGCTGCCAGATCCCAGCAAATAAATGCCATTCGCATTCGTCGTTTTGCGAACGTTCGGAACGTCACCATATTCCAATGGCATCCCTCTCAACCTCACTTGTCCATGTACGCCGGAAAGATTTAAGTCCTATATGATGGATTGATGCAGCCGCAATATATTCTTCATAGTACCCTCTGAACTTCCGGCTCCTGCTGGGCTTTCTTAATTCCCTCATGGCTTTGTCCTGATAGCTCCGCGCTGCCTCCCGTGAAAGATTATGCTTCTCTCCTATTTCCTGTAGAGTTTTGCTGTCCAGGAACCGGCAGCGTATTACATCCGATTGTATCCCTGGCAGGCTGTCCACCGCTTCCCAGAGCTGTTTCTTCATGCCTTGGTAGTCCAGTCGGCCGATTATATCCCCTTCCAGCTCCTCACCTGATCCAACAGAGTCCTCTACAGTCAGTTCGCCTTCTTCATCCCCTAAAGGTTCATTCAGGCTGCGAATCTGCCCCATTCCTATACTTTCTCTGATGGACTTTAGCTTCTCCTGGCTGATCCCCAGGAGCGCACACAATACCTGATCTGTTGGAACCGCGCCATAATATTTCCGGTACTCTGCTTCCATCCTCTTATATTTGTGCATCCATTCCCGGGCATGTGTAGGAATACGCACCACATTGCCACAATTCTCAATATACCGTTGCATACCTTGTCTGATCCAGAACGCAGCATAAGTGATAAATGCAACTCCCTTCTCCGGGTCATAGTGTCGAACAGCTTCACACAAAGCAATATATCCCTCCTGCATCAGATCCTCCAATTCAGCACGGCCCGTAAACTTCACTGCCATCATTTTTACGAACCGTTGGTTCTGCTGCCATAGCTGTAGCATATTATCATTCTCATTAATCCCCCTCTGAAGCTGTTCTACAATCATTTCGTTGGATAGTACAACGGAATTTTCCGCTGTACACGCAGCTACGCCACTCCTGGGGTACGTTCGGGGTTCAACCTGAATATTCTCGCCGTTCCCCCGCGGTTCAATCTGTAATTTTGTGTTGTTCACCAATGGTTCAACTGGAAAGTTCTCACTGCTTCCTCTCTGCTTATTTTGAAATTCCCCGTTGTTCCTCCGTAGTTCGTTTTGAAAATTGCCGGGGTTCACCCGGTGTTCATTTGACATGTACGGCCCACTCCTTTACAATAAATGTTAGGTTTTTAAGGCTGTGGGCTTGTCCTTTGTGGCAGGCTCTTTTATTTTTGTATCTGTCCTGCCTCCCACTCTCTGTAAATCTCCATGAAGTTATCAAGAGGAAGGATCGCAAGCCATTCACAATGGTTTCTACGATGCATAACTACTGGTATCTCTTCTCTACGTGAATCCCTTTCAGCCTGTCCCATTGCATCATACAGGCTTAACCGCTCCGTCCGCTTACATTCGATATGTATTCCAGGAAGACCAACGACATCAGCGTCCCCATTGCTGCCGCAAAACTGCTGCCCTCTCCTGCAATCATATCCATAATCCCTTAATACTCCTGCCAGCTCGCGTTCTCCTGCTTTACCTTTATTCCTACTGCGCTTCCCTGTTTCCTTTCTGTCCATTTGCCCTTCTCCTGATTTCATTTTTTAGTTGTGCCACTTCTTCCGGCCTGTTTCTTAATCCGTTCAGATACTGCAACATGTCGCCAGACACATACAACAGCCGGGGATGTACCTTTTCTATTCCAGTACCATAATTAGCCATATCATGAAGTTGCACCAGCGTCCATTTTCCTTCAACCACAATCAGAGATTCAACCTTACAGCCTCTCTCCTCCAGTTTCGCCTTTATAATCATGCCTGCCTCATACTCATTATCTGTATACAGCACAATATGTGGCTCATTTTTATCAATACCATTCTCCTTAAAATCTGCTAATATGTTCACGCTCACTTACTCGTTGGCTCCTCTCCTTACTCGTTGATTCTCATATACCCGGGCCACCGGTCAACCAGTAAAGGGCAAACGCCCTGTTTACAAGGGCTCCATTTACTAGAGGCCCCCCTCCAGTAAATAGCCTTTACTCGCTTTACTCGTTGACCCCCCTCTAGTATCTCAAACCCTTATAAATACTATGTTTTTTATTTACTCGTTGACTTTTTCACTGGGTATAAGAGAAATGTAATATTTACGGTCACTCCCATAGCCAAAATTACGGTATTTTATCTTACCTTCTTTCCTTAATTCGGCTTTGGCATTTTTCAATGAATTCTTGGTTATACTTTGCGCCGCTGCCATCTCATCCAGTTCCGCAACCTCTTTTTCTCCATCACCCAGGAATGACAATATAAACTCTTTCGCCTCTTCCTTTTGCGGCCTCTGCTGGACAATAAAAGAATTCTCGCTCACAAACTCCCGGTCTTTCTTCTCTGTATATCCTTTGTTTATAATACTGCCATTTTCAATGGAGAAAAGTACCGTATCACCCGTCATGCCATAATTACACTTCTCATGTGACAGATAGCGAACACCCTTTTCCGGGGTATCTCCCACCATTAATACACTTCTGGATATATCCCAGATATCAGCACTATCAGCTATCCTTTTTCGACCATAAACACCGCTCTGTTTATTTGCATGAACAATCACAAGTAAAGTAGTCCCGTATTTTTCGCCCAAACCAATCAAAGGGTTTAAACATGATCTCATGGCATTTCTTTGTCCCATCTGGATGTCTGGCGGTATAAAACTTTGAATCGGATCAAATATTACCAACTTTGGACGATAATGTTCAATCAGTCTTTCCAGGAACGGGCTATCGAACTTTACATCAGAAAACCGTTCATCTTTCAGGCTGATGGAATGTATATTCTCCAATGCGGCCCCAGCCTTTCTCAGCCTGCTACGCAACGTATACTCTGCCGAATCTTCTGATGAAAAGAAAAGAACTGTTCCCGGATCTGCCTTGGAAAAGTCTTCCGGGATTCCGGCCTCAAGAAAACAAGGATTTCCGCTACTAACCGCTGCCGCTATGTCGCACCATATAGTTGTCTTTCCTGCGCCACCATCTCCGGCAAGCGTAGTGATCTGATATCTCGGTATGTAATCTGTAATCAACCACTCTGGGCTTTTCTCTTCTACTTCTTCCATTGTTAACATTTCAAGGCTATGATTCTTCTGCTGACGGAATTTCCCGGTATCATGTACCGCTGTATAAGGTTTCTCTGTTCTCCATCCTCTTTTTAATGCCGGAAATACTGTTTTTTCAAGCTCCTGATCGGTGAGCGGTGGGATGCACTTCTTTTCATTCTCTGCTCTGACCGCTGCTTTGATGGCTTCATCGTCAAGTCCTTTTGCTTTCAGGCTTCCACTCAGCCGTATCATAGTGCTTGTCCGCTCTCCAGCCGGTATCATCTCCGGTTCTTGGAAAGTCTGCTTTTCCCACCTCTCCGGTACAGGCCCCATAAGGAAGTTCATAACTCTATTGTCTGCCTGAGCGATCTCACAATCTCCCGGCCCCTGCTCCCATTCATACTGACGCCCATTTGGGTGTATGCTGGGTGGTGCTACTATATAGCCGCCTTCTCCCCTAATGTCGATGCCATCATAAAGCCCTGCTCTGTTCCGATTAGTGGCTCCATCTATATAAATGTAGTGGTACCCACCCCGCCCAGTGATGCTTGTCCAGGTTTCCGGCAGTTCTCCGTTTTCCTTCTGCCAGATAGCCAGGCTCTCATATCCATTAATGCCCTTGTCCTTGTCCACATCCAAGTCAATTACCACCAAGCCGCCTGAAACACTCCCCGTTGCTATTCCGATGTTTGCATTTGGCCAGCGGCTCCACCAGGTTTCGATTTGCCGACTATCAGTAGTAGCCGCCTTACATCCGTTCTCTGTTGCTGGGCGCTTATCCTTTGGCTTCAGCGGGAATACTGCCAGCCCTATATCAGCATACTTTAAGGCCCAGTCCTTCATTGTTTCTGCCATTTACTCACCCGCCCCTTGTCCTCTTATAAAATCCTGCTGCCCCTCTGGCATCTGCAATGCCCGCCTTGCGCTCTGGATCGCTACAAACGTATTGCTGGCCCTGTTTTCCAGTGACTTACAGAATTCCGCGATCTCCGCATGGTTCGCAGGAATGAAATAGCCCCCTGTAGTGGAAGAGCATATAACCGCCCCGGCTTTACGCTCCAATGCAATATACTGCTGTAATTCCCGTGACGTTTTGCATCCTGCCAGCTTCACAAGCTCCTGCGTGGGAATAGCATTTTCCTTTCCTATTGGAAGAAGACTTGTTATAGGAAACTCTGCCTTGCCGGGCTGATTCCCTGTATGTACTCTGTTATGCTCATTTTTCTGCATCCCCTATTTTACCCCCGTTAGTGAATTGAAATACTCGTCTACCTTTCGCCTGTCCCATAGAACCCTACGTCCAATCTGGACTTTTGCACCGATCTCCTCACCAAGTTTCATGGCGCTGTTCCTTCCGAGATTGGTGTATGCCCTCAATTCCTCAGTGTCCATCATTCTGGCTTTCCCTGCTTCTGCTGTAACTGTCCTGTTTCTCATTTTAATTTCTCCCTTCGTTGTTTGATATGATTTGTTATTTTCCTTGAACCAATGTTAACATTATGATATATTAAAAATCAAACATCAGTTATATATTTTTGATGTTAATTAGTGCTAAAATAAAGGAGGAAATAAGCTATGAGAAAAAAAGAATTAAACCCAGAGCAAGGCAAAAGATTAATAGAATGTTTAAAGGAAGCAAATTTGTCTCAGAAAGATTTTGCTGAATTAACAGGATATACACCACAGCATATAAATAATATAGTTCAAGGGAAGCGGAACATGTCCAATGAAGCTGCTGATACTTTTGGGGATATTTTAGGTGTCTATCCGTCATACTTATTAGGTAGACGAAGTTATAAAACTAGAGATGAAGGGCACAAACTTTATTTAGATAAGGTGCAGGAGGATTCCATAATAGAACACTCATACTGGACTATGCATGGTTGTTGTATCACTAAAGTGATTTTAATATCGGAAGAGGGAAATGAGTTTAGCATTGATCCTATTACATTATTTGCTCATCATCATACTTTAAATCCTAACTTTTTAGGGAAAAAATTATTTAATAATAGAGAAGAAAATATTATAGAAATGAAGATCTATGCAAAAGAGGGGGCTGGAGATAAAGAAGTTTTAATTGATACAAATTTGTTTTTTCATACTTTATATTTTCTTGATGATTATGCAGACCATCTTTGTAGAACAATCACCAAAAATGGGAATTATAACTACTACCAATCTCAAAAATCTCCCTCAAAATAGAACTTAAATTCCCTCCCACTCGTAAAACTGGATTTGCAGCGGTTTCATGCCGCTGCATTTAAAATAGAGTTAACCCTTTTCCCAATAAGTCCATGCACCACTTTTACACCACATTTTATAATCAGAGGTAACACCAGATAAACAGAAAACATGAAAAAAAGCCCGCAAAATGGGGCTCCATAATACTCTATAAACATACCAAAATCAAGTAAACTTTATCATAATACATGCCGGGAGCCACATAAGCGACTACCCGGCACTAATTTTATAATTTCCTGCTGCATTCTCCATTGTGGGTAAATTGTGGGTACAGCTTGATTTTCCCCTCCTCCCATGTTATACTACTAATCGTTCCAAAGCCCTGAAAAATAAGGTCTTATGGGCTGATTCAAACCGAGTGTTCGAGACCTTCCACTCGTAAAACAAAACTAAAGGAGAATTTAATAATGAAAGATTCACAGAGCAAAAAAGTGCTGTTCACAGCACAGGCAGCGATGATCGCTGCGATCTATGTGGTGCTGACCATTGTGTTTGCGCCGTTCAGTTATGGAGAGGTGCAGGTTCGTATTTCCGAAGCCCTGACAATTCTTCCGGTGTTTACCCCTGCTGCCATCCCCGGGTTGTTTATCGGATGCCTGATCAGCAACATCTTTGGAGGCTGTATTCTGCCGGACATTATTTTTGGCAGTCTTGCCACTTTGATTGGCGCCGTCTTTACATGGCAGCTGCGCCGCAAAAGCAGATTTCTTGCCCCCCTGCCTCCCATTCTTGCTAATGTACTGATCGTACCGTTTGTCCTTCGCTACGGATACCAGGTACCGCTCCCGATTCCTTTTATGATGCTGACCGTAGGCATCGGGGAAGTCATATCCTGCGGAGTCCTTGGAATGATCGTATATACCGCACTGAACAAGTATCGGCACACAATTTTCAGAACAGCGTAATATAAAGCGTGTTATTTTTAAATCTGCAAAGGACCATCTTCGGAGATATATTTTCCGGAAAATGGTCCTTTTTCTACTTCTAATATTACATTTTTGTTTACTTCACATATCCTATAAATGTATTGCCGCTTCCCGCCGTCATTGCCTCCATATCATTTACGCTGACGGTATTCTCCTCCCCGCTGTCCGGATCAATATACGTGACATCCGTCGTACTGTATCCAGTCAGAAGAATGGCGTGGCTGGAATCTGTCATTGCAATTACAGGAAGGCCTTTATTAATAACGTAGAGCACCTGATCCAAAGAACACCCCGTCAGATTCACCCTTTTTGCATGATACTGCTTCATCTGTTCCTCGCAAGCATCAAAAGAGGATTGATCATCGGCCCGCTTAAATGCCTGTGCTTCTGTGTAGTATACCAGATCCCGGTTGCCCTTTTCCCAGATATATGACTGATCCGAAGATATCACTACGCCCGATACCTGTTCCGCCTTTTGAATTGCATACGCCGCCTTGTCGTAAATTTCAATCAGCTCTCCCATGCCATATACATAATATTTATCTGCTTTTACTTTCCCGTCAAAGGCAATTCTCACTGCTTCATCCAACATGACCTGCTTCGGCCTCAGAATCTTCGGTGACTGGTCTTCAATTCCATCCGCATATGTGAGCCTCATCTGCTTTTCTTTTAAATCTGTGGTATAAGATTCAAGTGTGATATTGCTCTCTTTTCTTACTTCATTATTGCTGATATAGTCCTGTTTCGTTCCCGTATATGTGTCTCCTGATTTTGTGACCCGATTCAGCGTCACCAGGTTTTCTTCAACAAAGATATCGGAAATATACGTTTCTTCCACAGAATAGGTTTTTACAACTTTATTTTTACTGTCCCGGATCTCCAGCGCATACATAGGAAGCAAATCCTCCCCGGCAACCGTTCTGCCTTTATCTGCCGGCCTCTGATATCCATATATAAAGTCGCTGGACACAAATCCGAGCGGACGGATCGTTTCTCCGTCTTTTGCCTCCACAATATTTTCCTTTCCGTTTTTCAGATTGAGCACTCTGATCTCCGTAGCTTCTTCCAATGACCCATTCGTCTGATAAGCCAGCATGTGTCCGTCATCGGATGCAGTGTACTGCCCCTCCGCCAGATCCTCTGCAAGGACTTCCTGCTTATTATTATCCAGATCTACCTGGTACAGCTTTCCGCCAGCAAGTACATAGAGCATCTGCCGCTCATGACTGTAGTACACCATCTTCCCCAGCTCGTCTTCTGCGATGGCAAAAGATTTGTTGCTTGGAATAAATGCCTTTTCCTCCACCGCATTTTTGTCGATGTCAAAATAATACACGTCAACACCGACTTCCCCCTCGTGCTCTCCCCTGTTCATATATCCATAAACTGCAAATGCCGTACTGCCGTTGTCGTCCACACTGATGATCCGTACTTCATGCTGATCATACCTGCTGCGAACGTCATGTCCTTCTTTATTTGCAAAGCTGAACACCAATGAGAGCTCATCCGCATCCTGGTTGTATGTCCAAAGGTCCCTTTCCTGTACAAAAGAAACGATTGTGCCATTTTTGTTCGTCTCGTACGGCACATTAGATGAGGCTATACCAAGCAGGATACCATTTTCGTTTAAAACTTTTTTATTGCCATTAAATACCTGGTTCATACTTCGGTTGTAATCCAGCAAATATAATTCATCTCCACTGTATCTCACCCGAAAGAATTCCTTGATATTGTATGTTTCGACCTCTTCCCCATCCCCCACACATGTTACCTGATACTTCGCCAGAAGAGAGGTATATACACTGTTGCTCTCCTTGATGCTCCATTCTACGTCACTGGAAATCTCGGGGGCCAGGTTTCCCCATGTCAGCTGCGAACTGCTGGAGTGAATTGTTACCGTCTGAAAGGTCGTATTATCTCCTTCTTCGTTGGGCTCAAGATATGTGCTGAGATCGGACGCATTTTTTTTGTCAAATGTCTTGGTATGAAAATCTTCTGCAAAATTCAGGCATTCTCCGACAGCAAGATCATCCGGACGCTCAATTCTTGTATAGAAATAAATGTTTTGCTTTTCCACCTTTAGTGTGACCTTTAGAACAGCTTCCGATATCTCTTCCGCCAGAGCACCATTCAGATCCAGCTGTATTGCAGTGTCTGACAGATCCTTAATCTCACCCTTTTTATAAATCTCTTCCCCGTCCAGTGAGTATACCTCATAATGAATTTCCTGTATTACATTGCCATCCGTATCTACTGCCATCTGAAGCGTTCCGTTTTCTTCCAGCGGAGTTATCGTATCCCGCATAGCGGTAATATCCATTTCATTGACATAACCGGCCAGCGCATTTACATTTTTGCCCTGTACCGTAAAAGATATCCGCGGCAAAGAAGGCTCACCCAAGTCAACCGTCAAATCGGCCGTCCCTCTGTTTGTCAGCAGACTGCTTATGACAATTGCGATAAGAAACACGCCCGCCAGAATGCCTGCTTTTATCCACCTCTTTTTTTTCATTTGTCAGTCCCCTTTATTAAAAAAGATTATGTTACTGTTCACACTCTGCGGGCGTGCACAGCAACAAGATTATCCCAACTCCCATTCTCATTCCACATCCGGATGCAGCAGCCTTCCCAGTATCGGATTCACATGAAGCAATGTCTCACATTCCTTGATTTTTTCTTCTGCAGCAGTACTGTTTTTACCGGTTTTAACCGCACGCAGCAGTATATTCTTCGGCGTGTGCTCCATATCGATAAATTCCAAGACCTGTGTGGCATATCCGAAAGCCTCCAGATACTTTGCCCGCAGCCCGTCTGTCACCAGAGCGGCAAACCGTTCCTTTAAAAGTCCATAATCCATGACCGGAGCCAGCTCCCTGTTTTCCATCTGCCCATTCAATTCATGCTGACAACAGGGGACTGAAAGAATCACCTTTGCGTTCCAGCCAATGGCTTTGGCCAGCGCATAATCCGTCGCCGTATCACAGGCATGGAGCGTTACCACCATATCCACAGACTGTACGCCTTCATAATCCGCAATATCCCCCTCCAGAAATTGCAGTTTATCATAACCGTACTTTTCCGCCAGCCGATTGCAGTTCTCAATCACATCCCGCTTCAGGTCAAGGCCGATGATGCGTATATCATACTGCTGCATTTCGTGCAGGTAATGATACATCGCAAACGTCAGATAAGACTTTCCGCAGCCAAAATCCAGAATAGTAAGCTCACGCCCCCGGTCAAGCTGAGGCAGAATATCCTCAATAAACTCCAGAAAACGGTTAATCTGCCGAAACTTATCAAACCGGGCTCTGACAACACTCCCATCACCGGTCATCACCCCCAGATCCTGAAGAAACGGAACCGCCGTCCCCTCCTGAACAATATACTTCTTACTTCTGTTATGTGATAATTCCGGTGCCTTCACCTCCACAGCCTGCCTCTTCCTCTGAATCGTAAGTTTCCCCTTCTTGCTCACAAGAACCGTATAATTCATTGACCTCGTCGTCATCTGCAGCTGCCGGAACGCTCCCATATACTCCACAATCCGCCTGCCCGCATCCTCCGCCGTCAGATTTTCATGAAATGCCTGCGTCGCCGTGAAAGATTCAAATTGAAAATAAAGGCTTCCCTTCTTTTCCACCGGCCGCACCTTAATCTTCAGCACCCCATCCTTCGTACGGGGATTACTAAGAATCCCCTGAATAAAATCTATATTTAAAATATCAACCAGTAAATCCTGTATAGATTCCATAAGCACCTCTTAAATCAACCATCATTCGTTCCTACCTAATTGTAAAGCAAAACACCGGATGGTGCAAGAAACACTTCCTGATTGGGTACACTTTATAATATCAGTATCCTCAAAAAGCCAAAACATATTAGAAAAAATGAGAATATTCTGAAAAAGGAACGCAAAGGGGTCAGACCCCTTTGCAGTAGGGTCTGACCCCTTTGAACACTTCCCCGCTTTACTTCACCCGAGGAAACTCTATCGTTACTTTAAACAAATCGCCGTCCAGATAAAGTCTGAAATCTCCTTCCTGCATTGTTGTCAGGCTCTTTGCAATTGACAGGCCCAGTCCGCTGCCTTCCGTGCTTCTTGAGATATCACCTCTGATAAAACGTTCGGTTAGTTCATCCGCAGAGATATTCAGAGGCTGTTCGGAAATATTCTTCAGAGAGAAGCCTACATTCTCCTCCGTCACCCACAGATCCGCATATACACGCGTTCCGGGCATTGCATACTTGGCGGCATTGTTATAGATATTCTCCAGTACACGCCACATCCGCCTTCCATCCACGTGAATCATTGCCGGCCCGTCCGGCAGGTTTTGAATCATTTCCAGGTCCTTTGCCGCGAATTTTTCTGCAAACTCCCCGGCAGTCTGATTGATCATCTCCACCAGATTGACGTCCATGAATTCCAGAACAATATTCCCGCTGCTCACTTTGGATGCTTCCACAACGTCTTCCGTTAGTGTTTTCAGACGCTGCGCCTTTGCCTCCAGTATATCCAGATAGCCCTTTATCTTCGGGTCATTAAAATTCTCCCGTTTTAACAGATCCACATAGTTGATGATGGATGTCAGCGGGGTCTTAATATCATGGGACACATTTGTGATCAGATCCGTCTTCAGACGCTCACTCTTCATGCCCTCTTCCACGGCCCGCTGCAAGCCGTTGCCGATATTATTCACCATCTCGGCCATCTTCAAGTCCCCGCCGTTAAGGCGGTCCAGCGGGATCTGATAATCCACGTTGCCTGATGCAATCTCCCGGATTCCTCTTTTTATCCTGCTCTTGGAAACAGCCCCTCTTACTACCAAAAATACGGCGGCCGCCTCTGCCAGCAGCATAAGAATAAAGAAGCCGGAAAAACCTCTTACCCCAATTGCCAGCCAGTGTATTACCACAAAGACCCCCAATGAGAATACTGCCCTGAATGTGACATTACGGTTCAGCCAGAACTCTTTTAAAAACAGACAAACGCTCCTCAGCAGGCTGTTCTTCCAGACCGTCCCTGCCTTAATTCTGCGCACAAGGCTCAGGTAACCAAACAGGAAACACGCCGTAGTGAATGCCGTAAGTATACCCGTTAATATTAGATCAGATAAACTTAAATAGCTGCCATACCCTCTGTATGCCATCTCCGTAAATAATTCCCACGAATAGCTGCCATCCGGATAAACCGATGTATTAGAAAGTGATCCGACACCGCCCCACATGCTTCCTAAAAAGGTGACAGGTATCAGCCATAACAGGATAACAAACGCCGCACCCAGTTCCGTCTTCCACCTGTCAAACAGATTCAGGTGGACTTCTCCGTCATGTCCGCTCCTTCCCGCAATCAGTGTCATCCATATCAGGATTGCAAGGAATAAGATGAAGCAGATTGTGCTTCCTACCGCCGCCAAACTCATATAAGGCGCATAGGTATTATAATCCTGTGCATCCGCATAAAATGCGTCCTGTATCGGAAAGTTTGTATCCACAGCCGCCGCAAAAATGCAGTCTGCCTTCTGTCTGTAATTGTAGGACTTCACCATAGAACGCCATTCGTTGGCGGAAATATCCATATTTGTTTCAAACTCTGCCAGTTTCGGCCTCACAATCAAATACTTATTGCTGCCGCCGGCCTTCATCTGTTCCAGATTCTCTTTTACAGAATCGTAATCCCGGAGATGGCTGTTATTTGTATATACTTTTTTCGCACTTTCATCTACAAACATGTAAATGAAATTCGTGTTCCCTTCTTCCCATGTATCACCTGAATAAAGGTATCTGTCAACCTGGGATGACAGCGTACTCAGAATGTTCTGCAGATAGCCGTATACCCGGGAAAGTTTCCCATTGAGCTCCGGCGACTTATTTACTACCTCTAAAATATTCGCAGCCCCTGCCGGCGTATACTTCTCCCTCAGTGCCTCGCTGAATGTCCAGCAGTCCGTATACACTGTGATACCATCGGTATTCTTAATTGCCATACTATTATAATAACCCGATGTATAATATCCGTTTTCCAGCTGTTTCATAAAATCTTCAGATGTGATTCCTTCGACTTCCAGCCTCAGTTTATTATCCTCAATCAGAGCCTTAAACTCCCCTATATAATAATAATGATAAGTTCCGTCCGGCTTCTCGCAGACAACCACACCATTGTCATCGTAGCTGGCCCCTTCCTCCGTGTACTCGCTGCTCCAGTTCACGAGGTCCTCCAGAGTGTATGCCAGACCGCTTTCATTCTCCCCGTCAATCACTCCGTTCTTCGCAAAGTTTATAATATCAACCAACTTTTCGGGATTATATTTGCCGTCTGTCTCAAAATTATTTTTCATAGCAATGCCTTCCATGACATCCCATGTGGCACTGGATACTAAATTCTTAAAACTCGCGGATTCTTCATATGGCTTGCTCGCAGACTTCAGGAAACTATCGCTCCCTCTGCTTCCGGAAAAAGCCAGCATGATTACCATGCCAAGAACAGCTGTAACTACCGTAAGGTGGGCAAGCAGCAGCAGAATCCCTTTCGTCACCGGCTTTTTATACCAGTTTTTCATAGCGCTCCTTCCTAGAGTTTTTCTATCTTATAGCCGACTCCCCAGACGACCTTCAGGTATCTGGGCTCCTTCGGGTTGATCTCAATCTTTTCCCGAATATGCCGGATATGCACGGCAACCGTATTGTCAGCTCCGATTGCATCTTCATTCCAGATCGATTCATAAATCTGGTCTATAGAAAAAACTCTCCCCTGATTTTTCATTAATAATAATAAAATGTTATACTCGATCGGTGTCAGCTTCACAACCTCTCCGTCCACGGTAACTTCTTTCAGATCATCATTAATAGCAAGGCCGCCAACCTCATACACCCGCTCGGACTTTTCCTTAACACTGCCTCCGAGCTGGGTATATCTGCGCAGTTGAGATTTGACCCTCGCTACCAGTTCCAATGGATTAAATGGTTTTGTTACATAATCGTCAGCGCCGACGTTCAGTCCCAGAATCTTATCCGCGTCCTCAGATTTTGCGGACAGGATAATAATCGGGATGCTGTTGTTCTCTCGAATTTTAAGGGTGGCTCTGATTCCGTCCAGCCTGGGCATCATGACGTCCAGTACAAGCAGATGCACTTCCTGCGATTCAAGCATCTTCAATGCCTCTGCCCCGTCATAGGCTTTCAGTACATGATAGCCTTCCTGGGATAAATATATCTCGATTGCTTCTACGATTTCCTTATCATCATCACAAACTAAAATATTATACATTTTTCATCACCTCCCTTACAGTATACATGATATCTGTGATTTTTTAAGACCCATTGGGGAAAATCTTATATTTTTCTTAAATTGATTAGAACCTTATACATTATTCCGCAGTTTTCTGCTGATCCGCCCGCAAGGGCATGAATTACGGAATGCCCTCTGGATGTAAAATGCTTACCCAGGGAGCCGATGGGGCGATTCATCTTCTTCCGCTTCCAGCCGCGCCATCCCTTATCTCAAAGCCTCCCTCTCCACCTCGCTCGTCCAGGTTCTGTTAAAAGCCTCAAGCCCCACATGGTGATAACAGGATGCAGCCAGGTACTCTTCATAGTATCCCCGGTACCTCCTGCATCTGCTGGGCTGTCCGAGCAGACGCAGGGCGTTATTCTGCTGATGGGCAGCGGCATCCTTTGTAATACCGATTGCCTCTCCGGTTTCCCTGAGCGTTTTCTGATCCTGAAATCTGCAGCGAATCACTTCCGCCTGCTTCTCCTCCAGACCGTCCACGGCCTCCCAGAGCATACTTTTCATATTCTGATAATCCAGCCGCCGTACAGCGTCCTCCTCCAGATCCTCTCCCGAAGCGATGGTCTCCTCCATATCCAGGCCGCCGTCCACCTGCCCCAGAGGTTCACTCAGACTGCATATCTTCTCCATATCCGCACTTTTTCTGACCGCCTGCAGCTTTTCCCGGCTGATCTGAAGCAGCGCGCATAAAGTATCATCCCCCGGCTCTGAGCCATAATATTTACAGTACTCTGCTGTCATCTTCCTGTATCTGCGGACCCAGTCCCTTGCGTGCGTGGGAATCCGGACGGTTCCACAGCAATTTTCTATGTAGCGCTTCATTCCCTGTTTAATCCAAAAGGCGGCGTAACTGATAAATGGCACCTCCTGTTCCATGTCATAGTGCCTGACCGCTTCACACAGCGCAAGATAGCCCTCCTGCATCAAATCCTCTAATTCCGCCTTGCCCGGCCCCGCAAAGCGCCGGCCCATCATTCGGATAAAGGGTTCGTTCTGCTGCCAGAGCCGGAGCATATTATCCGCCTCGTCTATTCCTGCTTGAATTCGTGCTGCTAACTGCTCATTTAACATAATCCCATCCGCCTCCTGTTATTTTTGCTCTTACACCGCATTTTTACAAATACCCCGGACAATCATAAAATTTGAAAGTCCGGGATACCCTCACAAATAATATCCTATCCGCGTCTCCACATTTTATAGATTCACTTCGAATCTACAAAAATCATATCATATTCATTTTGAATCGTCAACATGTTTTTATTATTCACTTTGAATCTATTCAAACACTACTTAATATGTTATAGTTTTGAGATAGAAAGTGTGAGAAATAGAAAAGTGTGAGAATAGAAAAAGGTGGGATAAAATGTCAGTTGGAGATCATATTAAAAATGCAAGAAAGAGCGCCGGAATGACCCAGAAAGAGCTTGCGGAAAAATGCGGGGCAGCCGAGATCACAATACGTCAGTACGAGTCGAACAAACGGGAGCCGCGCAATGAACAGCTTATGAAGATCGCCCGGATACTGAACGTGGAACTTTATGACCTACTGGGCTATACTGCGCCGGAACAAAAGGAACACGTACAAAAAGCCAGAAGCCAGGTTCTGCAGGATAGGATGGCAGAACGGGAAAAGAAAACAGTTTCTTTAGAAACTCAAATCACCCGAAGCCAGGAGACGGTGCTCCAATATATGGAGTCACTCAATGGGAGCGGTCAGGCTGAAGCCATCCGTCTGGTCGAACTGCTGACGAAGATACCGGAATATAAAAAAGAGAGAAAATAGGCCGCTGTGCCAGAGCGTATCTGAAAATTCATTGCCGCAATATACCGCCCCGCTTCACGGTCTCTGATGCATCAATAGTAACCAATTTTGCTCCTGAGACATATAATAAAATGATAAGTATAGCCACTTTTTATATGGCAAAGGAGTTTTTTTATGAGCACACGAGGACTAGATGTCAGTGAATTTCAAGGTACTGTAGACTGGGAGCAGGTAAAAGCTGCCGGATATCAGTTTGCCATGCTCCGTGCCGGATACGGTTTCGGCACTTTAGATCAGCAGTTTCAGAGAAACGCCGCAGAATGTAACCGAATTGGACTCCCCATCGGCGTATATTGGTTCTGCTATGCCATCAGCCCTGAAACGGCCCGCCAGGAGGCTGACGGCTGTATAAATGCAATCTCTTCCTATCGTCTGGACTATCCGATATGCTACGATATAGAACAGGCAACGGTCAACTACGCAGCCCAGAACGGGGTGACACTTACGCCAGCCCTTGCAACACAGTTTGTACGAAGCTTTTGTGATAGAATAGAGGAACGTGGATATTATGCAATGTTTTACAGCAACCGTAATTTTTTGAACACCTATTTTCCGGCCGATTTGTCTGACCGCTACGCACTGTGGTATGCCTATTATAACAGCCAGTTCGACGGCACCAACTGCGGAATATGGCAGTTTACGGATCAGGGCAGTGTTCCCGGGATCAGCGGCAATGTAGACCTGGATACGGGCTTTATCGATTATCCCGCCGTCATCCGCAAAGCCGGCCTGAATCATCTTGACGGAGGAAGCAATCCTGCACCGCCGCCCGTTCAGGACTACATTACGTATGTGGTACAGCCCGGCGACACATTAAGCGGCATAGCAGCACGCTACGGCACTACCTATCAGACGCTCGCCGCACTGAACGGCATTACCAATCCAAACCTGATTTATGCCGGCCAGACGATCCGTATTCCGGAGGACGGCAGCTCCACCGCACGCTACTACACCATACAGCCCGGGGATACACTGAGCGGAATCGCACAGAAATTCGGCACTACGGTCAGCGAACTGCAGAGGCTCAACGGCATCAGCAACCCAAATCTGATCTACGCCGGGAATACGATTAGAATCTCATAAGAATGTTTTTAGAATTTGGTAATAATTTTTCCACTTCTTTTATAGAAATGACATACTTTATGCACATTTATCTCTTATAATGATACTCAGATAGTTGATAAACAACTATCTCCCCCCTCATAAAGTAAAGGCATTCTGAAATGCACAGAATGCCCACTTTACTCTCATTCCTTTAGATAACTATAAAAACAACGAAACCCCTGTAGCCGATACTGCAGGGGTTTTCGCTGTGTATTGTGTTTTTTATGCGCGGTTTTTCTGCCGAAAAGACATATCATCCTCCAAAACTTCTAACGACCGCCCCGCTGATTACATCCCCGATCAGTTCATAACCTTTATCAGAGCAATGAACCATATCTTCTCCCGGAACCGCTCCATAAACGCACCATGTTCTCCTGTTAATCCCCGCTGTTTTCCACAGGTTACACACCGGTATGCTGTTATCTGCGGCTACTGCTTCCATAATCTCGGCCATTTTTTTCAGGGATCTTCCTGACCCGGGCGGATACTCCTCATACCCGTCCGCATCAATATATGAATATTTGCCTACGCAGTGCGGTGTGACAATCAGAATCCGGCAGGCCAGATTGCCGGCCTCCTCCAGGCGGTCGTAAATGGTATCAATGCAATATTGCAAGGCAGATGCTGTGTCCGTATCTCCCCTGTCATTATATCCCGCAAAAAAAATAGCCAGATCCATTCCCGCCAGAGCTGAGGCGGACAACGGGGGGAGTACGCCCTCTGCACCGACTCCGCCGTCCACAATCTCCCGCATTTTAAGGCCGCCTTTACAATGTCTGTACACCCTGCAGCCCAGATTATGGCTTAACCGTTCCGTCCATACGCCTGCCTGCGTCAGGCTGTCTCCCATGCAGCATACCCTTTTATTCTTCCATTTTTCTGTCATCAGCATATTTTGTACCTCCTGCACGCTTATCTATCTTTCAGAAATCCAATTGGTTCAATCCTTTATCATCGGTGCCGTTTGTTACTCTAATCTGATCTCAACCATCTGATGCCCTTCTATTTTTTCGATTTCGAATTCAACATATCCACCCGTTTCCTCATAAACAATCGATTTATTCTCCGGAACAAGCCGCATTTCCTTCACATGGCGCCCACCCAAATGTACCCTGAACTCCATATGGTATAAAGGAATCACATCTTCAATCGTATAGATTTCCTCCGATCTTTTTTCCGGAATATAGTGAAGCAGATGCAGTATTTTACAATTCTTTTCTGCCTGATCCGGTGTCTTTTGATTCAATATACACAGCAAGCTGGACGGGCCGTTATGGGAAACCATTTTATTTCCACATAGTCTCTGGATCGCATCACCCACCATAACTTTACACCATTTCGGCGCATTTTTCCTATAAATCCCAAACACAGGGTGTGCACAATAAATCACATTTCCTTTCTGGAACAGTTCTCCTTTTCTCTCATAATCCGGGGTAGGCGCGTGCTGGTGGCTGCAATAACGAAGTCCTTCGTGTACATCCAGACCATCACCGGACACATTTCCCGGCCTCCCCGACCATGTGCCCCTGCTGCCCCGCTCAAACCACGGACGCATCTTCTCCATGATCACATTCGCAGAAGCAGCCTCCGCATCCATTCCTCTCTCATACATGACAAAGGGCTCTTTCGGAAGCTCCTTCCCAATCGTCTCGTTCGGCAGTACAAATTCCCGGCTGTACTCTGATTTGTTCCTATCACGGATCCCATACAGCTCACTTTCGCCTCCCTTGATACACGCATTAAAAGAACCAAAAACAGCTCCCCCCTTCTCCACATACGCGATCAGCTTCCTCTCCAGTTCCTCCGAATAGGGAATATCATCCGGCAAAAGCAGCAGCGGATACGCTTCAAAGCATTCCTCAGGATCAATCAGCGTGAATTGATACGCCAGCTCCTGCAGCATATGCACTGCGCCGATCAGTGATTTGGGCAGCTCCCTCCCGTCCAGAATCGGATTTAAAAACACATGCGGTGTAAGCACCGCAATCTCCGCCTCCGGGCATGCACCGCGGCAGTACTGCTCCTTCTGTTCCACACTTTCATAGACGCTGCCGATCAAATCATAGGTCGCTTCCGACAATCGCCCCCACGGATGAAGCTGGTCTCCCACGGAACAGCCCGCACCCATGGCAAGCATATGGAAACATTCGAATTCCAGCGCCGCTTTATTTTTCAGCGAATGGAAATCCCCCCACGAAGTGTGGAACTTCCCTGTCATCCCAATCATTTCTTTTCCAAAATGCCCCGCATACCTTGCCATAATTGGGAAATGATCATACCCCCAGTCCCCGCCCGGCAGTGATTCCAGTTCCAGGTGGCTGTAGGTATCAACGGAGCGTTTCATGACCAGATCCACGCCCGGATCATTATAGAAGATCGTGGCATCCGGTGCACTTTCCCGAATCAAAGCCGATATCTCGCTCCGGAAACGATTCAGAGTAAGCTCTGCAAAATAAACCCGGTCTGCCCGAAGCCCCGGATTCAGCCCCTCCTCCAGCATTAACCGCCTGCAGTCCTTACAGCAGCATTCTGTCTGGGACATGATATCCATAAAGATACCATCCAGATTCTCTCTTCCAACCACCTCAATGATGTCCCTCAGATGCTCTTTAAAAAACTCCCGGTAGCCGCTGTTCAAACATATGTCATAGTAAAAATGCGGTTCCGGCACATTTCCTTTATCCACCGGGTTGCCATGCTCATCCCGGCACAGCCACTCCGGATGCTCCCGGATCACCAGCTCGTCCCATCTCACGGTTGTATAGACCGGCACGCGGATCCCACGTTTGTGACATGCTTCGATCTGTTCCAGCAAAAGATTCCTGTTTTCCAGATTCGGATGTATCAGCTCCGGATGATTCACGGACGGATAATACAGCCACCCATGATGGCACCTGGCAAAACACGTCACAGAATCCACGTGTGCTCTTTCCAGCCGTTCTGCAAACCTCTCCGCATCAAAATCTTTTCCAATCTCTGTTATGTACTGGCTTGTATGAAAATCCATATGTACCTGTCTGTATCTTAAATTTTCCATTTTACGTCTCCTTCTGCTCTGTATATTTTCAGCCTTCAACTACTCTTTCACCGCCCCTGCGGCAAGCCCGCCCTCTACCTTTTCCTGGAACAGCATATAAATGAACATCGGCAGCGCTACCGTAATGACGATTGCCGCCATCATCAGTCCATACTCGGTGCCTCTCTCCCCATTAAAATTAAGAATTCCAAGAGCCACCGGCTTCAGATCATTATCCTTAATAAAAATCAGCGGAAAGATCACATTATTCCACGCGTTCAGAAAATTAAAGATAGATACCGTAGCAATCGCCGGCTTTGTCATCGGCAGCATCACCTTCCAGTAGATCTGAACATAATTTGCCCCATCCACCAGCGCCGCCTCTTCCAGGGAACGGTTCACCCCCCGCATAAAATTGGTCAGGACTAAAATACTGAATGGCAGCCCAAAGGCAACATATACCAGGATCAGCGCCGGTATATTGTCGGATAGATTCAGCTTCCCTATCATATAGGATATGGGTACCAGCACCGTATGCATCGGAACCATCATCCCGATCAGGAAAAAAAGCATGACCCCTTTGCTGATGCGAAGCCGGAACCTGGATAATACAAATGCAGCCATAGAAGAGAGAATCCCCAGAACAATCACCGTGATTCCCGACTGTATGATACTGTTCAAAAAATACCGGCTCATCCGGGCCCCCTGCCACGCATCTATATAATTTGACCACATTGGCGTTTTGGGAAGCGCGAATGGAGCGGCGAAGATCTCCACCTTTGTCTTGAGTGAAGACATCAGCGTAAAAAGCATTGGCGCCGCAAACATCACCGCCATAACCGACAGAAAAATATATACTCCAACCCGTTTTTTCTTCATCGTTCTCCCTTTCTCCTAATCGTTTTTCTTCATCTTTGCCTGAATCAGATTCGTTGCCAGGGTTCCTGCAAGACAGATCAAAAGGATCACAATCCCGATGGCGCTGCCCTGTCCATAGTGTTTATATTTGAAAGCCTCATTGTACAAAAGCGTTGTGGGCAGATTCGTCAGCCCGTTCGGCCCTCCGCCTGTCATCGCATACACCAGATCAAAAACCTTTACCGAACCCATAATATCAATTAAGATGCAGACAAAAATCACATCCTTCAGCATTGGTACTGTGATGCAAAAAAACTTTTTAACAGGACCGGCGCCGTCAATTGCAGCCGCTTCATATACATCCTCCGGGATCGATGTCAGCCCGGCCAGCAGAATCACCATATAATAGCCAATACCAGCCCAGATATTCACAAAGATGATCGAATTCATAGCCGTACTTTCATTAACCAGCCATGGAGTCATCATATCCGAGAGGCCGATCACATCTAAAAACGCGTTGATTGCACCCGTAGGCATGAATATGAAATACCACATCAGGCCGACGGCCGATAAGGGAAATACCGTAGGTACAAAATACATGGCTTTAAATATGCGGAACCCTCTGCACCTCGTGTTCAGAGCCACTGCCAGAAGCAGCGCCGCCGGAGTGTGAAACAAGACACTGAAAATAACCATCTTAAACATGTTCTTCAGTGCAAGCAAAAAATCCGGGCTTTTAAATATCGTTTTAAAGTTATCCAAACCGGCAAACTCTATTGCAGAGCCGGCAATTCCGTTCCAGTTCGTTACCGAAAAATACCCCGCCTGCACCAGCGGAATAATCTGGAACACGGTATATATCATCACTGCCGGAAGCAGAAAAACTAAAACCGTCAGTATATCCTTCTTATTTTTAATTTTGAGCATTGCCCTCTCCTTCCTGATCCAGTGGGCGCTCGTGCGCCCTGCCTTATGGTATGCCCAGAGGTATAAAACGAGCCATCCGCCGGGAACGCGGGTCCAAGCCGCATCTCCCGGACAGATGGCTTTCATTTACTGTGCCGCATCCACTTCCGCCTGAATTTCTTTTGCCGCATCTTCCGCCGATGCATTGATAAACATACTCACAATCGAATTCCTTGTCCGGTCCATCATAGAAGGAATCGGGTCGAAATCAAATACATCTACTCCGATACCGGTATTATTCTCACAGAGTTTGATATTGTCCGCCAGAAGCCTTGGAACCTTTGTCTCATCCAGATCAATGTCATTTCTCGGGATCAGAACACCTGCCTCCTCGGCAAATCTCTTGGCCGCATCTTTATCAGTCAGCATCCGGATCAGCTCCATTGTCAGATCCAGCTCTTTTCCTTCCAGCTGACCGCTGATCATATAGGAACCAATTGTCTGCATATTTTCATTTTTAAACTCTGGCTTTTCCTCAAAATACGGGAAATTTGCAGTCTCAATCTGATCAGAAACCGGGGTCAGTGTCTCATCCAAAAAGCTGTCACTGTTCCAAAGCCCGGTCAGAACCATGGCTGCCTGTCCCTCCCGGAACTGGGTGAGCGCCATCTCATCGGTAAGACCAGCCGCATTGGGGTCGAACGCACCTGCATCGATCAGATCTTTCACAAACTGCAGCGTCTCTACCACACCCTGATCCGTCCAGTTCATTTCTCTGCTTCCAAGCTCTTTTGCAGCATCCGTCCCAAGCCATTTGTAAAAAATAGAATCATGCAGATGTCCGGCCATATAAGTGGACTGTGCGCCCATTGCAATTGGGATCACACCCGTCTCTTTGAGTTTTGCGACCGCGTCCAGCAGCTCGTTCCAGGTTTCCGGAAAGTGATCGATCCCGGCCTTGCTCAGCAGCTCCTTATTATAGTAAAAACTAATCGTACCGGATTCCATTGGAATTGCATATACCCCATCGTGGCCCGGAACTTTAAAGTAATTGAGCGCGCCCTCTGTGAAACCGCCGCCCCATTCCTGGTCTTTTTCCAGATAATTTGATACGTCCTTAATCAGGCCGTTGTCAATATAATCCGCCAGATTTGCAACACCCTGAATCCGGAAGATATTTGCCATATCGCCGGAGGCAATATCCGAAGCAATCAGGTTATTGAATGCACTTTCCTCACTTTGAGAGTTATCCACAATCTCAACCTCCGGATGGGCTTCCTTGAACTCGTCCAGTATCTCATTGTAGATCTGCGTCTGTTTGGAGGTTCCCGCAATTCTTGTTAAGATACGGATTGTCACCTTATCCTCCGCTTCTTTCCCCTTATCCGCAGCATCCTTATTACTGCTTCCGCAGCCTGCTAACATTGTTGCCCCAAGCGCTGCCGCCAGCAGCATGGATATGACTTTCTTTTTTACATGTCTCCTTCTTGCCATCATAATTCTCCTTTTCTAACTTATGTTTTGTTATAACTCTTAACCTGCCGGGATGAACCCCGGCCGCTTTATGCTGTAACAGTGCAGGCAAGCCTGAGCTGTTACTTTATGCGTAACAATTCAGACTGGGCTGTAACTGTTACCTTTATGCTGCTATTCTAACCGCAAACCAGGCATATTAAAATGGACAAAATCTAGGCCGCATGTACTTTTCCCCTGTGAAAAAATAAACCTTGTCCGATATTCTTGACATACGAAAAAGATACATATTATAGTAATTTTACCACTACAGAAAGCAGGGGTATATATGCAGATACAAAAACGGGAAGCCCCCCTCAAAACCAAATTTTTTCTCTCCATGAGCAGCCTGACCACCTCCGTGACCGTCCTGCTTCTGCTCATCATGTCCTTTATTTTTTACGGTCATTTTTTCTCCGTACAGGCGGAATCCTCCGCCCTCCAGCTGAACGCAGTGAACAAGCAGCTGAATTTTTATCTGGACTCTCTGGACAATTATTCCAGAATGATGATCAGCGATACCATGATCCAGAAAAATGTCATCAAGTATGAAGATTCCGGAAGGAACTACGCGGAGGCCGCAAAGGGGTCTGACCCCTTTGAACTATACACGGAGGCGGACCGGACTCTTCTGCGCTCCGAGATGAGGAAGTTTCTTCAAACAATTCCCTATATTCACTCCGCAACCATTTATGCGGATGATTATACCTGTATTGCTTCAACCGCAACCGCTTTATACCCCGCGCCTCTTGAGACCCTCGGCGCAGAGAGCCAGAGTGTCTATGCCATTACACAAAAGTTTTCCAATTTCAACATGAAGACCGAGATACAGACCTTGTCACTGCTGCGCCCTTTCTATGAGATTGCAACCGGGAAAAAGCTGGGTTATATTGAGATCTCCATTGCCGAACAGGATATCGCGGCGCTATATGCCGCCAATACCTCAGAGACCAGTAAACTACTGATCACAGACCGGCCGGGGAACATTGTAAGCACAGACGGCACCTATCCGTTAAATAAACTCTTTGCCCCCATCGCCAATCAGGGCGGCAGTATTCCCAAGCAGTTTTATACAGGAAATGGGTCTATCTGTTTTGTATCATACATCCATGATTTGGACTGGTTTATCGTAAATGAAGTGAAACTCTCCGCCTTTTTCCAGCCGCTGTACCGCATTCTTATGATAACAGTACTGATTTATCTGCTGTTCCTGGCATTCTCCATGGTGATATCCAGAAAAGTCAGCGAAACGATTACAAAACCGCTGTATCTCCTGATTGCACATATCCAAAAGGTAAAGCAGGGAAACTGGAGTCCGCTGAACAATGCTCCCAAAGACGTGGATTTTCATCTTTTATTTCAGGAGTTTGACAGTATGCTTTTGTCCCAGGAAAAGCTCACCCAGGATCTGATTGTCGCCCAGAAGACCAAAGACAAATTATCACTGGATCTTCTGCAGCAGCAGGTGAATCCCCATTTTCTGTATAACACACTGGACAATATCGGATCACTGGCGGAACTGGATGAAACGGCGCTTCTTATCCGGCTTGTCTCAAATCTGTCCGAATTCTACCGGCACAGCTTAAGCGGCGGTAATCTGATCGTCTCCATTGCAGAGGAGCTGGAGCTTACGCAGGCATATGTCAATATCATGCAGATCCGCTATGTGGACAAATTCTCTTTTTCTGTGGACTGCCCCGGGGAGATCCGGGCGCACCGCTGCCTGAAGCTGCTTTTGCAGCCAATCATCGAAAACAGCATTTATCACGGTGTAAAAGAGCTGGACGGCTTCGGTCATATCACGGTGCGGGTGCTAATGTGTCATTCCGACATTAAATTCGTGATTGAAGATAATGGTCCCGGTATACCGGAAGAAGCTTTGAATCTTCAAAATATTTCCGGGAAAGGGCATTTTGGTATCCAAAGCATACAAAAACGGATTCAGATGTATTATGGTGATCACTATGGACTTACCATGCAGAACCGGGAACAGGGCGGTCTTAGAACGATTATCATAATACCGGGAGAGGAAGGAGCAGAACATGAGCTATAAGATTATTGTTGCAGACGATGAGTTTTATATTCGCAAAAAACTACTTAAGATTATTGATTACAGTGGGCTCCGGCTGGAACTGGCAGGTGATTTCGAAAATGGCCAGGGGGTATTGGATTATCTGTCCGGGCATCACGCCGACATCGTCCTTCTGGACATCCGTATGCCAAAGGTCTCCGGCCTGGATGTAGCACGGTTTATACACGAAAATCGCCCGGAAACTAAGGTCATCATCCTCTCCGGGTTCAGTGATTTTGAATATGCCCAGACGACGCTTCGCTATCAGGTATTTGATTATCTTTTAAAACCGGTAGAAGCGGATACTTTAAATACTACCCTTGAAAACTGCATCCGCAGAATAGAGGAACGCAGGCAGGAGCAAAACCGCCTGGACAGCCTTTCCCACTATGAAAAAAACATACGGCTCAACGCGGTCCTGCGTGGAAAAGATACGTTCCATTCCATGCAGTCCCTGTACCGTGAATTTGCCGGGATCCGTTACTCTGCATTCTACGCTTTTTATGTGGACGCTGACAGCGCCCCGGCCGCGGGAGAACTGATTTCAGCCCTGCGCGCCGAGGAAATAGAGTGCGAATATTTTATCGAGAGCGACCACATTTTTTATATCCAGCTTTTTCTGGAGGATGATGTGCCGGAACCGCTCTGCCGGTATCATTGTAAACGGTTTTTCCGTGCATTTACAGAATCTCACTTTTACTATTTTGGAGAACTTTTTGCGGCAGACACAGACTGGATGCCTTACAGAAAACAGGCATTAAACCGGCTGGACGAACGTTTTTTCTCTGCTGCAGGCGAGCTCTCTTCTTCCGCTGTGAGCCAGGTTTTTGAGGAGACGGATTCCCCGTCAGACCGCATTGTGGACATCGATTCCATCCGGCAGTCCCTGACACGTTTACTCAATGCCGGGGATACGGCGGGGTTCCATGATTATATGGTAACCTTGTTTGGCTCGATTGGAATGGCAAAATCCGCAGATTACCTCCATATGGCAGTAATGGAAATATACAGCGTTTTCTCCATTTTGTCCTCTTCCCGGAAAAACTGCCGCCCTCTTCCGCGGGATTATGCACAATCTGTCATAGCAGAAGAATACCAATTAGAAGAAATCCAGGCTACCTTAAGCGGCTATGGACTGAATTATATGCGAAGCGCCGACGCGGTTCCGTCGGACATCCGACTCAGCCAGGGCATCATCGGTTATCTGATGGAACACTACCAGGAACCGTCATTAAGCGTTGCAAATCTGGCAGAACAGTTTAACCTGACGGTTTCTTATATGGGCAGCGTGTTTAAAAAGGTAAATCATACCTCGATCCTGCAGTTTCTCACGACCCTGCGCATGACAGAGGCAAAGAACCTGCTGAAAACCAGACAGTATAAAGTCGCAGAGGTTGCAGAAATGGTCGGGTATACGGATGTCTTCTACTTTAGTAAGCGGTTTAAAGCATTCTGCGGGCATTCACCGAAGGAATATATGCACCTTTCGCATTAGAGCGCTACAGTAAAAGCCCGACGAACTGTGGCTTGAGAAAAAGATATATATGGGATCACAATTACGCTTTTACAAATTGTTGCTTTGGACTTTTCGGTTTTTCCGGTATTGTCATTTTCAGCTTGCCGCTTTCCACAAGCGAATCGGAAACAGGCATTGTTTCTGCAAATAAGCCGTTCTTCATAACCACTTTAAATTCACCGTGAACAGCCGAGAAAATCGGCGCAGAAAGTCCGGCGTTGGCAAATTCACTACGCATAGTAGGGATGCCCGAATATCTATTCTCAGTCACGTTCAGAAGCTCAAGCATATTAGCAAGTGCAGCGTTTCTTATATGAATACTGTAATCACGATGTACCAAAGCGTTGAGGATTGCTTCACGAACTGCCTTGATCGGATATTCCGGTTTGTCGGCTCTGCGGCCGTTGTCATCAATAATTGTTTTGGTACGGCTGTTTTTGCGTACAAATTCAACTGCTTCTTCGAGCATATCTGGAATAGCACCTGTAATACGCTTATTATCTATAAAGCGCTCTCCATCATCGCCAATCGTTCCTCGCTCCGTTCCCTGCAGAGATACCGCGGTAATACATAGCTGTGGAAAATAACCCTGCGGATATTTTGAAAATGTCATAAGTCCAACAAGCATAGGAACACCTCCATTGGTAATTCCCATAAGTTCCAAAGAATATCATCACGAGTTCTCTTACGAAAAGCTTCATAACTGTATATCTCGTATTCACTCATCAGCTCGTCAGACTCACCAACACGAACATAAGAACCTTTGATTGCATAGTTATCTGATTCATCGACACCAAAAATGAGAATGCCGCCTTCATCTTGATTGGAGAACGAAGAAAGAGTATCAAATAATTTTGTGGGACAGCGGGACTTGCAAATTTCATTTGCTGTTATGAACCAGTATTTTTTATTTATACAGGCACAAAAGAAAATGGTCTCCCTCCCCACTTTCTGAGGGTACACCATTTTCTCTAAAATACCTTATTATTAGCCCGGGGCTAATCCCGCGGGAGTTTTTTTATTCTATGCTCTTAAAATAGCCGCCGTCCGCTAATACGTCTCTTAATGACAAGCCCAGCTGCCGTCCCTGATAGAACAAGAAGAATAAAGACTGTCAGGCCGGAATCACCGTTATCACCTGTAACAGGCGTCTTCACGGAATTTGATGCGTTCCCCTTACCGGTTGTGCTGCTTCCGCCATTCACGTTATTTCCTCCAGGGGTGTTGTTCCCGGCAGGTTTGCTATCCCCACCAGGCTTGCTATCTCCGCCAGGTTTGTTATCCCCGCCAGATATATCATTTCCGCCAGGCTTATCGTCCGATCCGGACGGGTCTTCTTTGAGAACCAGTCCGCCGATTGCCGCCCTCAGATTTCTGGACGCCGCATCTGCCTGCTCCTGGGAGGGATCCCCTTCCAGCACCGTCTTTGCCGCACTGACAGCTTCAGCGAGTATTTGCCATGTGGATGGTGTATATTCCGCTTCGTTTAGCTTCCCGGCTTCCTCAAGAAGATCCGTCAATTCCGATGTTTCCGCTCTTAAGGTTAACCCGGCCATCGCAGCATACAGATTCTCAGATGTTGTATTGATCTCGTTCTGCTTTGCCGTATCATTATCCATCACGGTCTTTGCAGCTTCGAGTGCCTCCTTAAACTTTGCCCAACTCTGGGAAGTATATTCAGACTCTTTACCTTCATATGACCCCGCTTTCTGGATTCCTGCTTCCAGCTTGGATTTGTCGGCTTTTTGCGTTGCCCGGCCGGCAGCAGACAGAAGCTCCTGTGCGATACTCTTTACTTCATCCTGACTGATTTCAGGGTCATCATAGCTCTCCTGTGCCTTCACAAGAAGGTCTGCCAGTCCTTCCACCGTAGAAGGTACATACAACTCTATTTTTTCTACTATAGGCGCCGCCATGTTAATCGCTATTTGCAGCGCAGTTTTATCCGCCCTGTGCTTTAGCGCACACATTGCATTTTTTAAAGTCCGATATGCCTCATCCACCGTTTCCTGTGCAGCATCCCCATCTTCCATGATAGCGGCCGCCGCCTCGGCTTCCACTGCCAGAGCCTGCCATGTGGACGGCGTATACGCTTCCTCGGACAGCTCTGACACTTCCTTAAGAAGTCCTGACAAGTCGTCTGTATCGGCTCTGTCAACGAGTGAATCAATGGCGTTATAAATGGATTCAACAGCAGCATCTACCTCCTCCTGCTCCGCATTTTCGTTATCCATAACCCCGCGCCCATGTATAAGCGCCTCTTCAAGATCTTTGGCCGCAGATGGAGTACAGTTTGAGGTATCTTCTGCCTCCCCCCGCGTAATTGCTGCCAGCAGCAGCTCCTTTTGCGCCTTTTTCTTTAGTCCTGCTATAGCAGACGTCAGAGTGTCACGGGCCTCATTCACCTGTTCCTGGGATGCGGATGTATTCTCCATCATGGACTTTGCCGCCTCAAAGGCGTTTCGGAAATCCTCCCAGCTCTTAGGCGTATACTCCGATTCTCTGCCCTCATATGCCTCCGCTTCCTGCATGGCTGTCTGAAGACCGGAAGTATCAATAGCCGGGAGCTCTTCTACATGAAAAAGACCCAATTCGATAATTGACGGATCCTTCTTGCAGCTGTCGCTGTAAAGACGTATCTTACTTGTGGTTACCGTTTCGAACGGAACAAGATAATCGGTCGATTTTACCTTACCGCTGCTGTCATACCATACATTGTCAAAGTTTTCGGTTCCGTCGTAAACCGGATAGGTAATCTGGTGTGCCTGATCGGAAGAACTGCAGGCATCCTCCCATGCACCGTCTTTCCAGTACTGGATCTTAAAATGATTGTAAACTTCATAATTTGCCGGGTCAGACCGATCCGAATATACCTGGAATTGCATCCTGTTAAGCTCTGTCTCTGCCCCCAGATCTATTTCAATCCAGTACTCCGGCTCGTCCCGTTTACTTGCCCAGCGGGTTCTGTCATTCCCATCCACTGCCTTGGATGCTTCATAATTGGGATGGAAGCTGCTTGCTGAAACATTCTTGTTCAAGGCAAGATTTTCTCCAAGAACACTGGCCGAGAAAGCAAGTTTGTCGGTGGTTAATGTATTGCCATTGACGGTCACCTCTGCCCATACATGGAAGGAAGCTTCCTCCGTAAAGTCTTCCATTCTCAGGCTGCCGTCTGTATGAATGGTAACAAGGTCTTCCCTGTCTGTATAGTAAGTTACGGCCTCGATCATTTCCGGGGTAATCGGCTGACCTGTCCCAAGCTGTCCGGATATAGAAAGCTGCGTCGTTTCGTTCGGACGAAGGCTCGTCTTTCCAGCCGTAACGCCGACTGCATCCTCCATTTTAAACAGTGAAAATTCCCAGATCGTTACATTCATGCAGGACTCGATATTGAGCCGAACACGATCGGAAGTGAACTCCTCAAAAGAGAAGACCTTATTTGCGCCGACTTTATCGCCTGTATAGGCTTCCTTCCATGCGCCGTCCTGCCAGTATTCGATCGCAAACTTAGATATTCTCGTCGTTTCCCCTGACTCAAGATATTCCTGGATCTGTGCGGTATTGACTGTCTGCGGGGTATCAAACTTCAGTTCCAGTGTTGCCGTGATTGTTCCGTCGGGAGTCGCCCATCGGGTATTCATATTTCCGTCACATGCCTTTGCCCCGGAATAGCTGTCCGTGTACATCACGCTTGCCTGGACAGACGATGCCTTCGGGGAAAGATTTTGTACGGCCTGTGTGTTCATATAGGTCTGCTTATAGGTGGCGCCTACTTTTTTATTGCTCCCATCAAAGAGAGCTGCTTTTACCGTCATAACGCCGGTCGGAACCGCCAGCTGTTCCCCCTGATAAGCAGCAGCATCCGCCGTCGGTTCGGAACCGTCAAGTGTATAGCGGATGGTTAAGCCTTCCCAGGGCTGCGACATAGAAAATGTAGTTCCATTATCTACCCTGCCCTGCTCCGGGGTAAATGTAACCGTAAGTGATTTCATCAAATCATCAAGTGATCCGACTATGGTATTCAGGCCCGAAGCAGTGCGTTCAAACTGTTCCCGGGTTGTCTGCACATCGCCCAGCGTATCTTTGGCAGCGCTGATATTTCCCAGCAGGGTGTCATAGAGATATTGTGAACATTCCCAGGGATTTGTGCCCACTGCAACAGATTCCGATTTTTCCTTGGCAGATGCCAGCGCCTGCACAAGTTCCACGGCAGAACGGGCGCGTGCCATGCTGTTATTGAGCAGTCCAAGCTGCTCCGGAAAATCATTGGTTTTGCCGCTTTCAAGGACGGATTCTGCCTCTGCCGCCTGATCCGTCAATGCCTGGCGGACTGCTGCCAGCAGTTCATCGGTCATAGATTCCGCGTAGGACTTTGCTTCCCCGATCTTGGTCTCCAGTGTCTCTGAGACATTCGGGCTAAGCTTTATAACCGTATCATAGGCATCCCAGCTCTCACCTTTTGGAAGCGTCAGCAGAATTCCCTCTTCATTATAGGTAAGCTGCACTTCACTGCCGTCCTTAACAAGGCTGGCCTCCCCGTAATACTGCCCGTTCCCCGGGTCTTCAATCTGCAGTGTTCTGTCCGCCGGGGTATAGTTTGACAACAGCGGTGATACGTGCAGGTAAATAGTCTGCAGGCCATTTTCATCAGTTTTGTACGTACTGCCTCCCCATTGCGGGTTCTTATACGGGCCGCCGCGGGTTTCGTACACTGCTTCTCCATACGGCTCAAGCCAGCTTCCAACCTGGCGGAACACATCTGCATGCTTTTCATCCAGTTTGCCGTTGGACATTGGTCCGATATTATAGAGGAGATTCCCATCATTTACCACGTTGTTGATCAGGAACCGAATGGAATCTTCAAGTGTACGGATACGTCCGTCCGGCAGATAGGACCAGCCGCCGCCCCCTTTCGGTGACTCTGCTACAACCATACAGCTCTCCCATGGACGGGAGGAATCGAAACCGCCAAGGCGTCCTTCCGGTGTATACCAGTCGCCATTCACATCATAGGGGGCCTTATCATAGTTGCCCAGCACGGAAACATAACGGTTATTAATGATGACATCCGGATTGATCTGCTTCATACGGCGCAGAAGGGTACGCGGATCCCAATCGTTGAGTGAACTGGATCCAATGCTGTCAAACCACATAACATCAATATCACCATAGTTCCCCATCAGCTCCTGGATCTGGCCAAAATAATATTCCAGGTAACGGTGATGGTCAGCCGTCAGGTAATTAGGATTGTACCAGTCCCGTGCGGAATAATAAAACCCAACCTTGAGGCCTGCCTTTTTAGCAGCCGCAACGAATTTCTCTACAATATCCTGGTTGTAAGGCGTTTCTTTTATCGTGTGGTTATCATAATCCGAAAAGAAGTTTGAATAGCTGGCATGGTGCTTTGCCGTAAGAACGATATATTTCATTCCCGCCTCTTTTGCAAGCTGCATCCATTCATCCGGATCGTACTCCTCAGGGTTAAATGTCTTGCCAAGTGTGTCATACTGAGGATCAATGGTATTCTGATTGTTGCTCCCTATATCTGCAGGGCGGAATGCATTGCGGTCCCAGCTGATTTCAATCCCAAGCTGGCTCGAAGGATCCCAGTGCAGGAACATTCCATATTTTGCATCCCTGAACCACTGCATCTGTTCCTCGGTTGCGCGCAGTGTATAAAGCATGTTGCAGGCTTCATTGATCAGGTCACGGTCCGTAACCGGGTCAAAGACTGCCTCCTTATCACTGATTACAATCAGCCCCTCTCCGAGATGTTCCATCTGGAAATTGTCAATTTCACTCTGCTGTTCATCACCGCTCCAATAATATTTTCCCAATGACTCAGAAGCCTGCTTAAGATCATAATAGGTTACGCCGCCGATTGCTGTTTTATCGACATCAGGCGCCTCAGCGCCCAGCAGTGATGTAAAGAATTCTGCCGGTGCGTATACCGTCCCGTTTTTTACCGTTGGCTTTGTAGCAGATGTAAAGTCTTCCTTCACATTGTTTTTGTAAACAACTTCAGAACCATGCAGATTCTCACTGTCTACCGTGAAATATACGGAGCCTGCCAGACGATTGGCGATATCACTCTGAATTGCATTCACATTCGCCATAAAGTCATTGTCGTTATCGAACCGGTTGTTAACCCGTTCGTACTGCTCTGCCGTAAGTACCGGCCCAATCATCCAGCTCTGCTCCGCGCTCCCTGTCTCACCTGAAGTACGGGGCGTCACCTCAAACCGTATGTATTTCCCCGCATCCTCTGAAGTAAGAGTGTATTTGTTTCCGACAGCCCCCGGGATTTCCGTGTATTCCCCCTGCTTGGTGTCGCTGCGCAGCCAGCGGAGGGTGCTGCCCGATTCGCCGCGTCCATTGGGGTCATAATAATTGTAAATGCCCTGAAGCTCCGTTCCTACCATTTCCATGCCAGTGATATACGGGCGGATTGCCTGTACCGCTTCGACCTGATGTTTCGTATCATTTGCCTGCACTGCCGTCCCCATCGCCGGCATCAGCAATGTCGCAGTAAGCAAGGCGGAGACAAATACCTTCCCCCTGTGATTCCATGGATTCCTCTTTTTTCTCATCACGCTCTCCTTTTGTATCCCAAAATCCCCCCGCAGCCAATCCCGCGGGGGTTTTCATTGATATACATTCCGGATGCTCTCAATATATAAACAATCCGAAATAATTTACTTTCTGTTGATACTCATTACCTTTTTTTACGTCTCCTCATCAGAAATACCGCCGCTGCAGCCAAAAGTACACTGCCGCCCAGCACGCCGAGCCAGATTCCAACCATTGCCGTATCGCCGGTTTTTGCAGATTTTACATTCCCGGTTCCCTGGCTGCCTGTGGTGCCGTTCCCAGATGTCCCGGTATTTCCGCTGCTTCCGTTATTTCCACTGCTGCCAGAATTACCAGTATTGCCGTTATTTCCATTATTACCTGAGTTTCCATTATTACCGGAGTTTCCGTTATTTCCAGAGTTTCCATTATTTCCTTCTTTTTCCTTCAGGTCAGCCTTAGCCTGCTTCAGCTCCTTTACTGCATGATCCACAGTTTTCTGATCATCTACAGAAAGTGTTTCATCCTCCATTACTTCATTTGCCTTTGCCAAAGCTGTCATGTAGACTTCCACAGATGCCTCAGTATAGATATTCAGGTCCAGATCTTTCAGGCTTTCCAGCAATTCCTGCAATGCGGCTTTATTTGCCTTTAATCTGAGATTGTCAATCGCTTCAACCAGAGCACTCCAGGCAGCATCTACATCTTCCTGCATTACATCGCCATTTCCCATGACTGCTTCCGCCCCGGACTTAGCAGTAAGGTATTCTGCCTGCCCGGCCTCTACATATTTGGCCAGATCAATTAACTGGGTCAGTTCCAGCGCCATCTCCAGATCGGTCTTGTCTCCGGCCAGGAAATCCAGTGAATTGATAGCCTTCATCAATTTTACAGTTGCCTTTGTGACATCCTCTTTCGTAGCCGCATCATTCGTCATGACAGCATCGCCTTCTGCAATTGCTTCCCCGAATAGATTCTGAATGGTTTGGATCAGATCGGCCGTATCTCCATTAGCCACATGTTCTTTTGCTTTATTCAGGAAATATTCCAGCGTCTTCTTGCTAACCGGCTCTGTAACCACGGTCTCTTCCCACTGTGCATATACAGTCTGGGCTGCGGTAAATTCTGTCACCTTCTCGCCGCCAGTCTCGGCCGTAAACCAACCCTTAAAAGTATACCCGTCTTTTACCGGATCAGCCGGCATCTGAATCTGCTCTCCTGCGTTTGTAACTACCGTTGTCTCAACTCCGTCAACTATAAATGTCGTTGTAAATGTTTCAGTTTCTGCAGGCCTTTCAACCTCGCCCAGCACCTTGAAGAAATCAACTGCAAGCTTGCTGCCGTTTTTCTTCACGCCCTTGATTGTATGAATTCCTTCGTTAAGCCCGGATACTTCATAAACTTTTTGCTGGAATTGTGCATTGCCGGACTGCAGGTTAATTGTATCGCGCAATTCACCATCGATATAGATATCCACTTCGCCCATTTCTGCTGTTTTTGCTGTATAGAACTCCACGCCTGTACCGCAGAATTCAAATTCAAAATAAGATCCGTCATTGGTTGTATAGGTGTAATCTGAATGATAGTAATTTCCGTCATTATTTACATAGGTCCAGTCGGCAGCATCGTTGTCGTTCTGGTCATAGAATTTTGTAAAATACCAGTGGTCATTGTATGTTTCCATTGGCTTCAGGTGGTCGCTGCCCTTTACTACCGCTTTAATTCGCTTCCACTGTTCCATCTGATCAGGGTCGATTCGTCCGAATCGGTTTACCTTTGAGTCTGATACAAGAACTGCCTTTTTCTCTACATTATTTTTAAACCATCCTGTCACCTGTTCTGTGTCTACAGCCGCCCCCTTTTGTCCCCAATAACTATAGAAAGGAACAGGAACGCCCATGCTGGACATGAAGAACCACTGAATGCCAAGCTCCTGGCTCGCCCATCCGTCTACCTGTGACCGCGCCGGATTCCTCGGGCAGACAGAGTTAAAGTTCGTAGCTGAATGCGCTTCACCGCCTACATAATCTTCATAAGGTACGTTAATCTCATCGCTGCCGCCAAGGCTCAGGGAAAGAATACGGTTCGAATTCCCCTTTTTCAGTGCGTCAACCCATGTATGCCAGTTGTACTCCTTTGTTGGTGCGTAAGCCGCATTCGGGTTTGCATTCGGATTCGGAGTCAGATCCGGTGTCACCTCATAGGTGTTACCGCGCATAGAGTTTTCTGAGGTCCACATTCCGTCGATCCACCATCCTGCCAGGTATTCCCCGTAGTGTTCTGACCAGTATCCAAGAACTTCCTGCCATTTTTTGAGTGTTTCCTGAGTAGGGGGTGTGTCTGTATTTCTTGTCTGTCCAAATGCATCCGTGATTCCATAGTCCCCGTCGTGTGGATTGGTTGCAGCATCAAAGTTCGGTCCAAAGTTTCTGTGTGCTCGAAACGGCGGGCAGCCTACCGCATAAAACATCATCTTAATCCCATGAGGCTCCAGTGCCTTTGCAATCTCCATAGGGAGGTCTCTGGCCGTACTGGACGGCGTTCTTTCCCCCTCTTCCACCTGCGCATATTTGTCATAAACCGGATTATGCGCATTGAAAAATCCGTCATGCTGTCCGATTGTAAAGATCACAAATGAAGCGCCGGTTTCCAGAATGTCCTCTACATAAGCATCTACATCAAAGCTGTCGAGATAAGCGTCCCAGTTCTCTTCTGGTTTTAATTTTTCATCATCATTCGCTGCCGCCAGAGTAATATAATCGTGCAGGAAATGATGCATGATTCCGTACTCTCCGTCTCTGAACCACTTTACTTCCTGATTGCCTTTATTCTCAACAGGCCCTACAGGCTCTGACATGACAGGCTCACCTTCCGCATACTTTTCGTTGACCGGTGTAACCGATGCCTTCAGATATCTGTCCGTATAATAGCTGATTAAGTAGATCTCCTTTGTCCGGATTCCTTCCAGCTTTGTATATTCCCCATCCCTGTCGCCTGCAGGGGAAATCCACCATTCGATTTTTGAACGGCTTTCCGCCTCTCCGTCGGCATCCTCATAATCATAATTCACTGTCAGGCCTGCCTTCACATCCGGAGTTCCCTCAACTGTAACATTTGAGACTGACGGCGGGTTGGGGTCATCATATTTGGATACCACATACTGCCCGTCTCTGGTTACTCGATTGTAGGTCACAGCCATATCAATCACTTGATCAGAGCCCACGGCTGTGACCGGATCAAATTCCAGCGTAACCGAAAGCCCGTCCACCGTGCAGTTGATTAATTCCACCGGCTTCGTCTGAGTAGGGTCTACCACCGAGTTGTGCATGGTTACAGCAAAATCTTCTATGACCGGTGTCTCTGTGAAGTCCTTCTCAAAGTCAAGAACCAGTTTTCCGTTCTCTGCAGTCAGAGTAAATGGATTCATATTGTACTCGTACTGTGCCTTAATCTCCTCCGCGCTCAGAGTTGCGTTATATATTTTCAATTCATCCATGGCTCCCTTGAAGGGTCTTCTCTGTGAAGCCACCTTATCTCCGATCAGCAGAGGCTTGCCCTCTGTCTGGAGATTTCCGGTACGGCCATTCACAGTATCCTGCCCTACTTCTTCACCATTAATATAGAATTTTAAGGCATCTCCGTCTGCCGTCACCGCAATGTGCTGCCATTCTCCGCCCTGCAGGGCTCCGTACATATTCTCACGGCCCGCGCCGTCATTGGTTCCATGCTGGAAATACAGCTTACCGTTATGTTCTCCCAGAATCCAGGAATTCCGATATGAATTCTCTGTCTGGCGGCTCAGAATTGTCATGGACGTGCCTGTCCCCACAGAATCCGGATGAATCCATCCCGAAAATGTATAATTGGGCTGTACATTAAAATCAAACGCCGCTGAGGACTCGGGGACATAGATCTGCGTACTGCCGTCAAACTGCAGGGCATTTCCGATCTCCCCCTTTATAAATTGCGCTGTTCCTTCAATATCAAAAGACGTCTGGCTGGCACTGTCGAACGCAGCATTTCCTGATTCCTCGTCAAACCCCAGCTGCAGTACCGGCTGCACCAGGTCTTCGGCCCGTACTTCCCGGGTCAGCCCCGGCAGGCCGAACGAAGTTCCCGTTACGGCAACAGCCAGCAATAAACCCGTTGCCTTTTTAGAAAACTGTTTTAAACTCTTTTTCACTTCCTCTTCCTCTCTTTCTCATCTTCTTTTATCCTATCATTTTCGTGATTTTCAAAGTTCTATTACCTTCCCTCCTTTCATCCTGGATTCCTCCGCAGCATATGCCATCACATGTCCCTGGAGGGAAAGTTTTGCACTGTACATCAGATTTTTTTCTCCCGGATTTCGCAGTGCATTTGTGAATGTTTCCATAATACACTCATCCCCGCCCGAATGTAGTGTTTTTGGTATATGTACTTCTACTGTCGTTTCATTTCCTGAAGCAAAATCCCGGATAATAAACCTGTCCTCGTCGATGCTTCCTTCTATCTCTCCTGCTGTGCCCATAATCTTAGTCTGGCGCGCCGTATCCATAGTAAATGCACTGGCCTGCCATGAAGCCGTAACCCCGCCCTCGTATTCCATCATCACAACCTGATGGTCTGCCACGTTATTATCACAATGGTAAACACAACGTGCATACGGTGTGGTCAGCATATATTTCAAAAACTCGTCATTGTCATCCGTACGTTTGATAATATCCCGGAAATTTTGGCGGAGCTTCCGATCTTCCAGATATTTGTATGCGGAATACATGCAGCTCTTATTATGGATGCAGTCCTCACAGCGCTTTGTCGCACCTTCTGGGGCATTCTCCGGTCTGAACCAGGACAAAGATCCAAAGGAAGAGATCTTCGTACACCTTATCCCATCCAGGAGATAGTTCAAAATGTCCGTATCATGGCTGCATTTTGCAACGATCATAGGAGTCGTTTCATCGCTGCTGCGCCAATTTCCGCGCACATAGCTGTGGGCATAATGCCAGAATCCAATGTTTTCGATATGATGGATGGACTGGATTTTCCCAATCTTACCCTCATCGATCACCTTTTTTACAGCCCGAAAGAACGGCGTATGCCGCAAAACATGGCACACCATCAGTAAAACGCCTTTCTCCCCGGCTGCATCCACAATCTCTTTTGTCTTTTCCGCTGTTTCTGCCATCGGTTTCTCCAGCAGCAGATTTAATCCCTTTTCAATCGCCGCCATGGCAGGTTCATAGTGCTGCCTGTCCTGTGTTGCAACAATCACTCCGTCCAGTTCCCCGCTTTGTTCCAGCATCTCATGCCAGTCGGAAAATCTTCCTGCTTCCCCAATTCCATGCGCATCCGCAAACACATCCCTGCGCGCCTTTAATGGTTCCGCAACACAGACAAATTTTACTTCCGCCGGATATTTCAGGGCGTAGGGAGCATAGCAGTTTGCCCCCCTTTCCCCAGCTCCTATCAGTCCTAATTTCAGCTGTTTCATTTTGTTTCTCCCTTCTTCACAAAGGGGTCTGACCCTTTTGCATAGGGGTCTGACCCCTTTGTTTGTGCGTTATCCTTTTACAGCCCCGGCCGTCATTCCGGCAATAATATATTTCTGCCCCAATGCATACACGACAATGCTTGGAACTATTATCATCACCATGATTACGCATACCAGGTTCCAGCTTCTCTGATATAGCCCAAAGAAACTGTATACCATCGTGGTCAGCGGCATTTTCCTGGATTCATTGATCACATAAAACGGGGTCACAAAATCATTCCATGAACTCATAAAATTTAAGATAATCACCGTTACCGTTACCGGCTTCAACAGCGGAAATATAACCTTTCCAAACAAGGTCAGCGGCCCGCACCCGTCAATGATCGCAGCTTCGTCAATTTCTCTTGGAATCGATCCGATAAATCCGTAATATAAAAACACAGTAAACGGCGTTACCAGCGCTGAATACAACAGCACCAGACCCACCAGGGAATTAGTCAGGTGGATTTTCTGCAGCACCAACACGGCCGGAACCATGTTCAGCGGCGCCACAAGGCCTACCAGAAAAAACAAGTATATTTTGTTATGTAACTTCGTTTTTCTTCTTGCCATTACATAGGAGGCCAGCGCAGCCCCTGTCGTCGCAATCAATACCGTGAACACCGATATCAGCATGCTGTTGGAAAATGCCTGAAAGATATCTACCGTTTCCATAACCTCCTGATAATTCCCCAGCACCCACTGGGTCGGCAGGGAAAATTCCATTGCAACGGATTCTCCCTGCGTTTTCAGGGAGTTCAACAGGATAATAAGAAGAGGAATAAATACCAGGATTGAGAGCAGCCATAATATCAATGCTTTGATAAAAGACAGTATTTTCTTTTTTCTGACCATCTTATTCCTCCTCCCTTGTCATAGCCTTTAATACTGAGAACGCCACAATACAGGTAAATACAAACATAATCAGCCCCAGTGCGGTCGAGAATCCATACCGGCCCGAACTGTATTCTTTATATACCAGTGTATTCAGCACTTCTGTTGCCCTCGCCGGGCCTCCGTTTGTAAGCACAAACACAAGATCAAACACCTTCAGGCCCGCGATCAGGTTCAGCACCAGATTGATGGTAATTGACGGAATCATTTCCGGAATAATCACATAACGCAGTTTCTGCCATCTGCTGGCCCCGTCGATGTCTGCCGCCTCCAGATAATCCTCTGAAATCGCCTGCAGACCTGCTATATAGATCACCATATTCTGCCCCACCAGGCGCCATACTTCCACAGCCATTACCGCAATTAATGCCGTCGCCGTGTTCCCCAGCCAGTCTTTCGCAAGCGCGTCCAGCCCAATTGCGCGTAGCGCTTCATTAATGACCCCATACTGGGAATTATAAATAGACTTGAATACCAGCCCGATAATTAATGGACAGAGCATGACCGGGAAAAAGAAGATTGTCCGCAAAAAGTTGCGTGTCTTAAACCCTTTGTTTAATGCGAGTGCCATGGTAAATCCAATCAGATTTTTAAATACTGTCGTTACTGCCGCAAAAATCAAAGTATTAATAATAACTTTGATGTATCTCTGGTCCGTAAAAATATCTTTAAAATGTGACAGTCCGATAAAGTGAATTTCGTCATTCATTGCATTCCAGTCCGTAAAGGAAAGTACCAGCCCCATGGCACTCGGGATAATGAATAATCCCACATATAAAACTAACGGAATCACAAGAAAATATGATGGATAAATCTTTTTATGATTCATGACTGCCTCCTTCCTTTCATTTTTTGAGCATAGTACCAAAAACCCGGAACTATGCTCATTTTTTGTAACAGTTCAGGCTTATCTGAAATGTTACTATTTTTTACATTCTGCCTATTATTTAAAGCCTTCCTGGCCCGCATCTTTTGCAAGCGCTCTTCTGTGTGTGTCAAACTCTTCCAGCACCTGCTCAGGCGTCAGGTTCCCGACAAACATCTCCTGGCAGAGCTCACTGATCTTACTTCCGTCATAGAACAGTACACTCGCCTCTGCTCCCTGTGCTTCTCCGGCCTCAGCAGCCTTTAAGTCTTCAAATGCTTTCGTCGGGCTTGCTTCAATCCCCTGCACGGAAGAAGACACATACTGAATCTTTTCATCATAAAGTTTCTGCAAATTCTCTTCCTCTGCAAGGAAGCTGAAGTATTCTTTTGCTTCTTCCACATGTTTGCTGTTTGCATTGATACATTTGGTGGTTCCGCCTGCCGTCAGGGTTACAAACTGGTTGTCCACCAGCGGGCTCGGGAATGCGCTCCACTCATCCGGCTCAGCGTCATCCAGATTGTTCTTCATTTCATTCGGATAAGCGCCGCTGTTGATAATCATGCCATACTCTTCGTTATTCATTGCCGCATAAGAATTGTCATAAATATTAGACATATGGTTTTCACCGAAATATCCTGCTGCCTCAATTTCCTGGAGCTGTTTCATAGCCTCCTTAAATTCCGGCACGTCTGCAAATCCGATTTCATTCGTGTTAAGCTTCTCATAGAGATCCGGATCGTTTTGAACCGCCAGTGCACTGGCGCCTTCCATCCAGTAGTGTGTATGCCATAAATCCTTAACGAATTCATAGATTGGGGTAATACCGCCTTCCTCAAGCTTCTTGCATGCCTCCTGGAATTCTGCATAATTTGTAGGAACTTTAATGCCCAGTTTTTCAAATACTGCCGGCTTGTAAAGGATTGCATTCGTTGCATCTACGCCGGCTGTGTTCTGCGCGTACAGTTTGCCGTTGATTGAATTTCCGTCGATGGCCCACTGTTCCAGGTTTGCCGCCCACTCCTCTTCGGAGAGGTCAACCATGTTCTTTTCCGGATTATAATCTCTTAACTTAGTACCCGAATAGGACATGAAGATATCGGGGCCTTCACCTGTGTTCAGTTTTGATTTTACAATGGTCTGGTACTGGTCGTCCGGGCTTAGCTGAAAGTCAATCGCGATCCCTGTCTCTTCCTCAAACTTTTCCGCCAGCTCCCTGTCTACGTCTACAATCCAGTTCTGAGATGCCGCCAGTGTCAGGGTTACTTTTTCTTTTTCATCCCCTGAGCCGCCCTCCGCTTCTTTTTCCTTTCCTCCGCAGCCTGCCATAAGCCCGGCCGCCATCGTTGCGCATAACATGCAGGCAATAATTGCCACTCTTCTTTTCTTCATTTCTTCCTCCATTTCTCCTCTGGTTCTCAAACCGTTTTTTGTTTTCTGGGCTCATTATAGCTTTTAATTCATTTTCCAAAAATGCACAATTCTGAACTTCTGTGTGGACATCTGTGAACAGTTTTTATTTTCAATTTTTTACTTTACACTTCTGTTTTTCTGTGATTATATTAGATATACAGGAAGCCGTCGAAACATAAGGAGGACGCCGCATGAAGAAATTACATCAAAACTCACTCATGGGAAAAATCACATTCTCCTATAGTATTGTTTTCTTTTTCCTGATCATTTTACTTTCTATCATCTATTATTTTACGGCCTACCATAACTTCCTACAGAACCACACCAGGATTTCGAGGCAGCTCGCCAAGACCATCTCCAGCCAGATCGATGCTCAGGGCAGCAATTTTAATAATCTGGAGATCCGGATCCTGGAATCCGAAGATATCATGAAATATATATTCGAAGAGGCAAAGCAGCACAATGTTGTCAGTGACTGGGAATTCCGTAAGAACTTATATGCCATCACAGGCTATAATTATGAGTTCTACCAAATGAACATTGTGAACCTGAATGAATCAACGATCCATACTTTCGGCAAGGAATATTACTACAAACCTTATACGATCACCAGGAACGTGCAGGAGAATATTATAGAGCCAACTCTGGAACTGGACGGTGCAAAAATTATCATCCCGCCCAACAAAGGATGCCTGTACGCTCCTGTCAAGGATGTTCCTATCATCAGCGTCTGCCGGGCATTCAGCCGATATCCCTTATCTAAAAAAACGGGGATAATTGAGATCCAGGTAACAGAAGCATCCCTGGAAAAATTGATCAATGACAACCTGTATGCCTTAGAAAACGGCGGTGAGCAGGTCTTAATATTTGACAATAATAATAATCCCATCTATCCCTCCGACATACCGCAGGAGAGACTGGATTATTATACCTCCCTGGATACGGAAAATAAGACCATGTTCCGTTCTTCCTTGTTTTCTGAAACAGAAATCATAACCTCACGTTACTCTTCCGAAACAATGTGTACAGTCATGCTTATTACTCCGGCATCCTATATTCTGCAGAACCGACTGTTTTACCTTAAGATATGCTTCGGATTCTTCCTTTTTACCTTCGTCCTGCTAGTGTTTATTACCAGAAGGCTGGCACTTCGGATCACCGCGCCGATTACGGAACTTAAAAACCGGATCTCCAGCCTGGAACTGGAGCAGATCGCCGAGGAAGACTATGACAATATGTCCGGCGATACCTTTAATGAACTGGAAATACTTAATAAGTCATATTCCCGCATGCAGCGCAGGCTGAAAAGGTCACTGGACGATGTCATCAGCTCCAGAACCCTCACCATCCAGTCTCAGATGCTGGCGCTGCAGGCACAGATGGATTCCCATTTTCTTTATAATACTTTGACCATCATTTCTATTATTGCCGAGGATAACGATGACGAACAGGCGGCAGCCATGTGTATTAAACTAACAAAAATGCTGCGCTACATAACGGAGGATATTTCCCACGGAACCACACTGGCACAGGAGGTTACGCATACACAAAATTATACAGACCTGATCACTACCAGATTCGGAAAGGGAGTTGAATTCGATTATCAGATTGATACCGCACTTGACATGGTGCGGGTACCCCGGCTGATTCTGCAGCCTATTGTAGAAAACTGTGTAAAATATTCCCGCAGCCCGGACCGGGTTCTGAAGATTTCAATACGTATCTGGAGCGAAGATGGCTGCTGGTATGCGAATATCCGGGATAATGGGAATGGATTTTCAGAGGAGGCTCTGAAGATTATCAGGGGCAGAATTGCTGATATGAATCCGGAGCAGCAGCATCCGGCCCTCAGCATCAATGGAATGGGGCTGGTTAACATTTATCTCCGCCTAAAACTTTATTACAGCAGTAAGTTCACCTTTCAGCTGGAAAATAAGATGCCTTCCGATTCCATATACGGAGGCGTATCTATTACCATAGGAGGAATTCTAGATGAAACAAAATAATACATTCTCTGTACTGGTCGCAGAAGATGAGCCAATTATTTTAAATAACATCGCCAAAAAAGTACAGGGCGCCTCCCCAGACATCCGGATTGCAGGAAAGGCGTCCTCCGGAATGGAGGCCCTGGAGATTCTGGGCCATACCCACGTGGATATACTGATAACAGATATCGAAATGCCCGGACTTAGCGGGCTCGAACTAATCCGTCAGGTAAAAGACTCCTTTCCCGGCGTCCATATCATCATCTTAAGCGGCTACAGCAATTTTGAATATGCGCGCACGGCACTTCGCTACGGCGTTGAAGATTACCTTCTGAAGCCGGTAGAGCAGGAGACGCTTTGCAACCTTCTGCGCGGGCTCTGTTCACGGATTGAAGATGAGCGGAAAATGGACGGGCGGGAAATTCTTTCCCTTGCCCTGAACAATTCCATAGATTCCGACATCCCCTATATGTTCAGTGAAGGCGGATTTCTTCTTTTTCACATAACACTGGGAAATCTGCCCCCGTCCATAGACGGAGCACCTATGTTCTGTGCGGAAGATGCAGGTTTACTCTGGCAGGAAACCGATTTTGCCAAGTGTTTTGAGAACTCCAGGGAAATCGAGCATCTCTGGTTAATCGATGAACATCTGCCGATACAGAAATTCCTCATCCTGCATATGGACACAGTCCATTTTTCCGCAGAATACTTTTGTATACTGTTGAAGAAATATCTCACCGCCTGTTTTCATGATTTACCGTTTTTTGTTCTCTCCAGTCCGGATTTGATCCGCTACCAGGATCTCTGGAAAACCTCCCGCCATCTGCGCTCGCTTACCCAGCGGCTGGCACGGCCTTTTGTTCAGCAGGCCACAATAGCGGGCAGTACAGAAGATATGCAAAGCGGGCAGTCCGAAGCCGTTCTAAGGGATATGCAGATATTGTTTACACTCAACAACGAAGCCGCCTTTCTGCAGTGTATCAGCCGTATGCTTCCGGACATCCTACAGTCCCCTTCCGCTGTATTTCATCCAAGTATCCATCTGGTCTATCAGGCAATGCACGATAGTTTTCAAATCAGTACGCAGGAATGTATCATCGCAGAAGCAGAATTTTGCAGCCGAATACCCTCTATGAAGACACCAGAGGAATGTATTTTCAGCCTCACAGAATCTCTCAAATCACTTTGGAAAAATGCCTCCTCTCATTACACTGGAAGTACACTTTGCGCACGGATTGCCGAGTATATGGAAAAGAACTACAACCAGCAGATATCCATGACCGACCTGTCTGGGCGCTTCGGATATACAGCATCCTATATTAACAGGCTTTTTAAAAAGGAGTTTGGGACTTCTCCAATTCAGTATCAGACCGTTTTAAGAATATCCCGCGCAAAAGAAATCCTGCTGAAAAACCCGGATATCAATATCAAATCCGTTGCCCAATCCGTAGGATACGAAGACTCGCGTTATTTCAGCCGGATCTTCAAAAACGAAACAGGAATGACACCTTCCGCATGGCTGGAAAGTCAGGCTGAATAAATGATGAAGGGGGAGTGTAATTCTTTACTTTGAGATGTGCCAGACGCCGAAGTATTGACGCCGGGAGACTCTGGAATTTTTTGGTAATATAGTTTTTAGAATTCTATAATATTTTTTCCACTTCTTTTATAGAATTGACATACTTTATGCACATTTATCTCTTATACTTGTACTTAGATAGTTGATAAACAACTATCTCCCCCCTCATAAAGTATAGACGTCCGGGGAAACCCAAGACGTCACACTTTACTCTCATTCCTTTAGATAACTATAAAAACAACGAAACCCCTGCTGCCGACACTGCAGGGGTTTTCGCTGCTCTAAAACTAAGACATCCCGCTTTGGATCTGAATTTACAGATGATCCAATTTCTTAGATATGATATAATTTATTACAAATGCGGCACCAGCGATACAAAGTCCTGCAATAGTGCACCACCGGCAGACAGTTTGTCTGGAAACATATAGCCTGTCAGCTAATTGTTGCTGGGTAAGATTGTTTTCCTCCCGCAGCTTTCTTATATTATCATTCAATGCCATAGCGTAACCTCCTTTTCTTAACTATAGTACATCACAATCAATGTGAAAAGTAACATTTTGGATTCTCCGTGTTTCCATTCTGGTAACAACAAGGACTCCATCCATTTGTCCTATGCCCTCTTTCTGTAGCATATGAAAGATCAGACCTCTTGTTTTTTATGTAATATAGTTTTTAGAATTCTATAATACTTTTTCCACTTCTTTTATGAAAATGACATACTTTATGCACATTTACCCCTTATACTTGTACTTAGATAGTTGATAAACAACTATCTCCCCCCTCATAAAGTATTGATGTCCGGGGAAACCCAAGACGTCACACTTTACTCTCATTCCTTTAGATAACTATAAAAACAACGAAACCCCTGCAGCCGATACTGCAGGGGTTTTCGCTGTTCTTAATGTACCATTTTGTGTTGTTAGATACTTTTAGAACGAACTTTATTCCAGGCCTGTAATAGACAGTCTATGAATACAGTGACAATCAGGAAACAAAATGCAGAGTACTTTTACTGTAACAGTTCATGCTTGCCTGAACTGTTACAGTTTACTTTTGTAATTGGTTTATATTATCCCAAAATGAAGGCATAGTACTTGAAATTACTATGTAAATATAGTATAGTGAAAATACAAAAGGGAAACCGAAAGCGGCTTACCCCTTTATTATGTGAAGTTACTATTTAAAGCAGCCGTCACTATTGGTAGTAGTGGCGGCTATTTCTTTTTGTCCCTGAATATCTGATAACACAGACCTACAAGGGCAACTATGAGTATACTAAACTGAATCAGATCAGAATATGTAACCACATAGGCACCCTCCTTTCTTTCGTCTGGAAGGAATCATCCCCCCGAAAAGAAGAGCAAGCCGCCTCGCTTTGGTTTCCCACGGATAAATTATATCATGGAAGAACTTACCACTCAATACCATTAAAAACTAAATAAATCCCTTAATTTTACTTAACGATTATTCACTTACCGTAACCGCGTACCTCAGTTTTTCATCTACTTCCCCTAATGTAAAAGGCGTTGTAAACTCCCATTGTTTATCATCAATATCAAGCACTTTCATTTTCACGATATAATCTTTATTATTGTCATCAACCCCAAAAAAATGTCCTCGGTATCCAAAAACATCATAAATAGAGCCATATACTGGTTTGATTATTATAACTTCATTTTCCTTAATAAACTCTTTTTGTTGTTTCCCTGCCCATACATTGTCTCTTGCACCTAATTCAAATACTTCTCCATTTTTTGTATCTTCAACATATAATATAACCTTTTTAATCACTAATGTCTGCTTGCCTGTATTCTGAACAAGTAGAAAAAAGGAACAAATTAAATCGTCCCAAACCATATTCGCCTCAAGACGTTTGATTTTTTGACTCCAAAAGCTATTCCACATGGAAATTATAATTGCAATGCAAGAAAGAATTATCGGTGTAAAGATACCTAAATAATCAATAAATCCTTTCTCTAAACTATTTGCTATTGTTTCTAGTGTTTTTATCATGCTTTACTTATCTCCCCCGTACATTTTCTTTTTTATAAAACAATTAAATCTGTTTCTTCCTTTTTATGTCTTACATTATATCATTCACTTTACTATTAAACAATTTCTCTTCCCTATTAACGATATTGCTATTTTTTATCTGTGGACAGTTTTGCATAACAATTAATAGCACTCTGTAATCTTCACAAATTAAAAGAATCCCGAAAACACGGGCTTTTTAACAAGGTGTGACAACATATAAACTATTCAGACACTACCTCATTCCTTTAGATAACTATACAAACAACGAAATCCCTGCAGCCGATACTGCAGGGGTTTTCGCTGTTCTTAATTTATTAGTTTTATACTCCTATCCCTTTAAGCAAGGTACGCAATGCGCATAGTCAATCCTATCCGCCGCCCCCGTTACGGGCTCCCAACTTAGCAACGAGTTCTTTCCTGCCGATTGGCGTCTTCCCCCCATCCGCACCAAGCCTAAAACTCGTCACTATATCCCGATTCATTTAAGAATTTCATAATATTTTTTCGATTTCTTTAATATTTATAACATACTTTGGACACATTTTTCTTTTATACTAGAGTCAGATAGTTGATAAACAACTATCTCCCCCCTCATAAAGTAAAGACATCTTGGGGCAACCCAGGATGTCGCACTTTACTCTCATTCCTTTAGATAACTATAAAAACAACCAGAGGCCCGGACAGCCGATACTGTCCGGGCCTTCTGCTTTTCCTTTTTCTCCGGCCCTGCCTATACCTGTCTCATCTTCACGTCGAAGGCCTCTTTACGGGCATTGTGATCCTGGTTTTGATTCTCTGGCTTCTTCTTTTCAGTAATGCTGTTAAACTCATTTCTGTTCTTCTGCCCATTGATTTCTTCCTGTTTTTTCTTATCCATATCGTCACCTCACAGTTAGTATGTTCACTAGGCACAGTCGTATACACACTTATTGCATTTGCCGTAAAAGAAAAAAGAGCCGGTAAGATTTCCGACTCTTCTGAAATATACTTTAATTATATTTAAAAATGAAAATTATATTTTACTTTCCAGCCACTCATACAGATCTTCATACACCTGATCCCTGTCAGTCTCATTAAGCAGTTCATGCCTGTCTCCGGCATATAAGCGCAGCGTGACATCTTTTATTCCTGCTGCCTTGTACTTCTCATAAATCTTTCTGACGCCCTTGCCGAAATCTCCGACCGGATCCTCTGATCCTGCGGCTATCATCATAGGAAGCGTCTTAGGAATCATGTAGATGCTCTCTTTCTTCTGCATCTTCAACATACCACAGAACATATGATAATAAGCATTTACGGTAAATACAAAGGAGCAGAGAGGATCCTCCACATATGCATCCGCCATCTTCGTATCGCTTGTTACCCAGTCTGCCCTGGTTCTCGGCGGCTTATAGCCCTTATTGTATCCTCCGATCGCCAGATTGTCAATCAGTTTACTGCGGTAATGCCATCCCTTGAAAGCAGCTATAATACGGCAGAGCCTTTTGGCCGTCTTCAAAGTGACCCGTTTCTTATCCGCGACCACACCAATGATAATCACACCCTTCAGACCGTTGCCATACATCTGAATGTACTGGCGCACAAGGGCTGATCCCATACTGTGCCCCAGCAGGAAATACGGAACCCCGGGGTACTTCGCTGCAGTCTTCTGACGCAGCGTATGCATGTCCCCCAGCACACAAGCATTGCCGTACTTCTCGTTAAAATAGCCATATTCTGTTTTTCCCTGTATGGACTTTCCGTGGCCAAGATGATCATTGCCTACCACGTAATATCCCTTACTGCACAGGAAGTCCGCAAACTCATCATAACGGTTAATATACTCAACCATCCCATGGCTGAGCTGCAGAACTGCTTTTACTTCGCCTTCCGGCTTCCATTCAATTGTATGGATCTCTGTATTACCATCTTTTGATGGGAAGTAAAATTCATCTTTCATCTTATCCTCTACCTGTCCTCTAATTTTATGTAATCACGGTGAGGCGCGAGTGGTTTATACGCCGGTCGGATAATCTTATCCACGTTCTTAAGCTCTTCCAGTCTGTGCGCACTCCAGCCGACGATACGCGCTGCCGCAAAGATCGGAGTATACAGTGCAGCCGGGAGATCCAGCATACTGTAAACAAGTCCGCTGTAAAAGTCAACATTAGCGTTAACGCCCTTATACATCTTACGCTTCTCACTTATAATCTCAGGCGCCATATGTTCTACCTTCTCATAAAGAGCGTACTCTGCATCATAACCCTTTTCAGTAGCCAGCTGCTTAACAAACTTCTTGAAAATATCTGCTCTTGGGTCGGAAACAGAGTAAATCGCATGACCCATCCCATAAATCAGACCCTTTTTATCAAATGCTTTCTTGTCCAGAAGGTCAGTCAGGTACTGGCGGATCTGGTCATCGTCATTCCAGTCTGTCAGATTCTGTTTCATATCATCAAACATCTGCGTAACCTTAACATTCGCACCCCCGTGCTTCGGACCTTTGAGAGAAGCCATCGCCGCAGCAATCGTGGAGTAAGTATCCGTTCCGGAAGATGTAACAACATGTGTTGTAAATGTCGAGTTATTACCACCGCCGTGATCCATATGAAGCACGAGGGCCATATCGAGAATCTTTGCCTCCAGTTCGGTGTACTTTCTGTCCTCACGCAGCATCATCAGAATGTTCTCCGCTGTTGAAAGTTCCGGATACGGTGCATAGATATAAAGGTCTTCGCCTCTTCTGTAATTATATGCATGGTAACCGTAAACCATTAACATCGGGAACTGGCTGATCAGATTCAGGCACTGGCGGAGTACATTCGGTATGGATGTATCATCCGCTTTCTTATCATACGTATACAAATTCAGTATGCACCGGGATATCATGTTCATCATATCCTTGCTCGGCGCCTTCATAATAACGTCCCTTACAAAATTCGGAGGAAGCATTCTTCTCTCTGCGATCATTGCCTGAAAATCATCCAGCTGTGCCTCAGTGGGCAGACTTCCAAATAACAGCAGATAGGCAGTCTCTTCAAATCCAGAATGCTTTGCTTCCAAAAAGCCTCTAACAAGATCTTTGATGTTGTAACCACGGTAATAGAGGTTGCCTGCACAAGGGACTTCCTTTCCGTCCACGATCTTAGTAGCGCAAACATCGGAGATATTCGTTAAGCCTGCCAGTACCCCTTTACCATTTACATCACGGAGGCCTCTTTTCACCTCGTACTGTGTGTAAAGTTCTTTCTCAATTGCATTGTTGTCCTCGCAAATCCGGGCTAACTCTTCAATCTTCGGGGTGTTTTCAAAAAAGATGTTATCAATGTCTTTAGGTATTCTTGCCATAAAACCTCTCCCTTCCTCTTATATATTCACTTGTCTGATCCCTCTATTATACTAAAAAAGTGGGTTTTATACAATGAAATGTCTATTAAATATTTATGAACTGCCTAAAAAGAGTGTCTTTCGTATCAATCAGATAAAACATCCAATGAAAAGGTGAGACCGGCATCAGCAGGCACTTCCCTGCCAGATGCCGGTCTCACCGTCATTTGTATCCCTGTTCCGCAGCATTCAAACCCTTATCAGATAATTCGTAAGCGCCGCGAATTCTTCCAGGCTCAATGCTTCCCCCCGCACTCCGGCTCCTTTGCCGAGGCTTATTATCGCCGCTTCAATCTGTTCCTTTGCATAATCCAGCTCAGGAGAATTTTTCATGCCGTTTGCAAGCGTTTTTCTCCTCTGGTTAAACGATGCACGGATAATCCGAAACATCAGCTTTTCATCATCCACCTGTACCGGCGGCTCCCCGTACCGATCCAGCCGGATCACGGCGGAGCCTACTTTTGGTCTTGGCATAAAACAGTTCGGCGGTACATTTGCCACTATATAAGGCTTTGCATAATACTGCACTGCCAGCGACAGGGCGCCGTAGTCCTTCGTTCCCGGCCCAACCTGCATACGCTCAGCCACTTCCTTCTGCACCATAACTGTAATGCTCTTTACGGGCACATGCTTCTCAAATAACCCCATAATAATTGGTGTTGTAATGTAGTACGGCAGATTTGCAACCACCTTAATCGGGCGTCCCCCGTTCTCACGCTCTGCCAGCTCTGCAATATCCACCTTCAGTATATCCTCATTGAGCACGGTGACATTGTCAAAGCCATCGAGGGTGTCCTCCAGGATAGGGATCAGGGCCCTATCAATCTCCACCGCAGTCACCTTTCCTGCGGCACACGCAAGATACTGCGTCATGGTTCCGATGCCCGGCCCGATCTCCAGCACCATATCCTCCGGCGTGATCTCCGCAGAGCGGATAATCTTATCCAGCACATGAGTATCTATCAAAAAATTCTGTCCGAACTTTTTCTGAAAAGCAAAGTTGTATTTTTGTAAAACAGCAATTGTATTCTGCGGGCTGCCTAGTGTCGGCTCCTTCATAAGCTCCTCCTCGTTCATGTTGTTGAACTTTTCCTCTAAACAGTATAATATACTTTCCCATGCCCGGCAACGATTATCAAAAACTTTCTTTTCCTGCGGGGTAAGCGGCGTAATCGTCCCGGCCTGCCTGAACCGTTACTGTTCATCCTCTCAGCATTCAACTGCATGCAGGAAAATATCATTGAACTTCTCCAGTTCATCGTACATGATACCGTGGCCGCTTTCTTGCAGTGTATACAGTCTGCTGCCGTTGATGCACTCATGCTGAATTTCTGCAAGGTCATTGGACACTACCACATCTTTTTCTCCATGAATGATCACCGTAGGCACATGCACGTAACAGAGATCATCCCTGCCGTCCTCATCCCGCAGAGACAGCGCACATTCAATTGTGCCGATAGCTGAAGCCGACATCGCGATCTGCCGGAACCAGTCGATAATACATGCGCTGTGCGGGCTGGCAAACAACTGTTGGCTGAACTCCTCCGCATACTGTGCCCGGTCCGTCTCGATCTGACAGATAATCTCATCAACCGCTTCTCTTGTCAGCCCATAAGGAAATCCCGGACGCTGTGTCCAACACGGAGCCGCGGCGGCCAGCAGAATCAGCTTCTTTACCCCATATCCGCGGAACAGACGCATGTATCTCAGGCTGATCGCCCCTCCCATGGAAAATCCCACTAAGGTAAATGACCACAGCCGCAGCCTTTTCACTACCTGGTAAATATCTGTTGCCATCTGGTCATAACTATAGCCGCACCCCGGAACATCAGACATCCCAAACCCTCTCAGATCCAAAGCCACAACTCGGTATCCCATGCGGACCAGAATCGGAATCTGATACTCATAAATTTTATGGGACAGAGGCCAGCCATGAATCAAAAGCACAGTCTCTGTCCCACCACAGTTATAGTCATATACCGCGATCTTTACTCCATCCGTAGAATTAACATAAAACATAAAATCACACATCTCCAGTTTATTTCTATACACTATATGCATAAAAACAAAAAACTGCTACCGGCCTCACACCCGATAAAATCTGACGGTTCTAACGGCTGCCAAGCCGGCGGCAAATATAATTCTATGTCTTCTCAGGCATCTTCCGGAGTCCCCTGTATGACCATACCATCTACAGTAAGTTGTAAAGCCTTCTGGCATTTTTTTCTGTCTGTTCTACCACCTCATCATAAGATAACTGCTTCAGTTCTGCGATCTGCTCCGCTACATAGACCAGGTTTAAAGAAGAATTTCGTTTGCCCCTGTTCGGAACCGGCGCAAGATACGGGCAATCCGTCTCAAGCAGCAGGTATTCCAGCGGAGTCTCCTCCACCACTTCCTTTAGTTTTCTGGAATTCTTAAATGTGACAACGCCCCCCACGCCAATGAAGAACCCCATCTTTACGTATTCCCTTGCCATCTCAGCCGAATAAGAAAAACAGTGGATCACACCCTTAAGTCCCCTAGCATGTTCCTTCATAATCTGAAGCGTATCCGCAGCCGCTTCCCGGCTATGGATAATAACCGGCATTTCCAGCTCCCGGGCCAGCTCCAGCTGGCGGATGAACCATGTCTTCTGAACCTCATGGCTCTCATTATCCCAGTAATAGTCCAGCCCGATCTCTCCTACCGCAACCATCTTTTCTTCCCGTAGAATCGCCCGGAGCCGCATAAAATTTTCTTCATTCAGTTCCCCCACATCATCGGGGTGCACTCCTGCCGCCCCGTATATGAAAGGATATCTTGCAGTCAGTGCCCTGATCTCCTCCCAGGACGCCACATCGGAACCTGCATTAACAATCGTCCCAACGCCGCCCTCCCGCATGGAGCATAAAAGCGCATCCCTGTCCTCATCAAACTGTTCATCATCATAATGTGCATGTGTATCAAAAATCATAAGTGACCTCCCTGGTACATTGTAGCATATAAAAACCGGACCCTGCATAAGAGGGTCCGGCCCCAATCGCTTCCACGATTATAGCACAATATCATCCACCTTTTCAAATGTATCCATCCGGAAAGATTCTACTGTATTGCCAGCCACAAGATAGAAAGTATCTTCGCTGAACAATCCCCGTCCTTCCGAATATCCACTCAGTTCCCGTTCAAAAATACACTGGAACCCTTTTTCCTTGTCGTAGGAGAACAAGTAATACTTCTGACTCTGTCCGTATGCAGCAAATCCGATCAGATTCCTGTCCGTATTGATCAGAGCCGCTTTGTAGTTGTAAGAAACGTTTGTTGAGTAACAATCCTCCATCACATACTTCTCGATCTCCTTCACATCAGAGGGATCTGAGATATCAAACATGGACAGCTTCACGCCCTCCGTAGTGGTTCCTGTCTCATCCACATCCATCCCGATCCCAAGCAGCAGGCCGTCACCATATGGATGGAGATAATCCGAGAATCCCGGTATCTTAAGGGCCCCGATCACCTCCGGCTTCTCCGGATTGGACAAATCTACAGAAAACAGCGGATCAACCTGCTTAAATGTCACAAAGTATCCCGTGCTGCCCATAAACCTTGCCGAATATACCTGCTCATCTTCTGCGAGCCCTTCAATTTTTCCCAGTTCATTCAATTTTTCATCCAGGACATAGAGTGAATTGCTGTCCTTCTTTGTGGATTTGGAAGAAAACGGGGACTCTCCAAACGTTACGATCGGAAACGGACTTGCACCGCCTGTAGGGCTGACCGTAGTTACCAGCCGCAGATTTCCCTCATACTCATCAATACTGAACGAATCGTTTAATGTACCGTCGATCCGCGTCTGTCCCACTGCCTCCAGAGTACCGTCCTTATAAGCCACCTTACGGATACAGGTTTGTGTTACATCGGACTCCTCGGAATTGTAATAGGACTCACAAACATAGATGCTGCTTCCGCTAACATACACAAGCCCGGAACTTCCGAATACTGCTTTGCTGTCCAGCTTCCTGCCGGGATCTTTCAGAGAGAAAGCAGAGATCACGGTATACTGGTTTCCCCGCACATACTGTGGCAGCAGAATGCTTCCGCTGTCAATGGCCTTTCCCTGCACCTGGGGAATGTATAAATCAATATCATTCCTTGCAGCCGACAACTCGGCGTTAAAATTGCTGAACAGGTATACATAGTCTCCCGTCACACGTACCGTATAAAAGCTGCCGCTCTGTGTAATCTTTCCCACAGATTTGGGCTTCTCCGGGTTGCTCACATCATAAGTCTCCGCTACAGTGTACTGCTTGTAAGTACCGTCATATCCCTCGTTGCCGTCATTGTACTCGGTCTTCGTGTACACAATAAGCAGGTTATCGCCTTTTATATAGATCTCAGAGATGTACTGGTCGTCCTCCAGCCTGATGGAAGCCATCTCCTTCATCTCTTTATTCTCAATATTGACAATCTGTACCTTCTGCCCATTCAGAATATAAAGGTTCTTACCGTCCGTCTTAACGATATCCCCTTCCTCAACGCCCTCTTCCCTGATATTTGTATCCGAATAGGACGCACCACTGTCGGCAGCCCCCGCCGCAGATGTATCGGCTTTGCTCTCGGCAGATTCCGTGCGTGCGAAATTCGATGCACTGCCGTCGGCGGCACTGTCCACGCTATACTGCTTCTGGAGCTCCTCTTGACTCTTCTTCTCCGCCTCAATATATTTATAAATTTCATCATAGTCCCCGGCGGAAGCTATAACCGTATCGGATGTGCCCGAGGACTCCGCATCCGCCTTCGCTTCATTCGTTCCTCCCGCATCAGCGGCAGAAGTACTCTCGGTGTTAGACATATCTTTATGTCCCCCAAGGCCGCCGCCGAAAGCGGCAATCCCCACTACAATCACACAACAGGCAGCTGCAGCCACCGCACTATACGCTGCTTTCCACCGGAAAGGTTTCTTCCCGCCTTTTTCAGTCAGCATTTTTTCTATATTCTCCGGTTTCAGAGATTCGGGGATCTCCACATCATCTGCCATCTCCCGGATCTGCTCCTCCACAGCCTGTTTTTCCACCTGTTCTTCTATTTTGTGCTCATCGGTCTTTTGTTCTTCTGTTTTGTTTCCCTCCGGATTCTCTCTCCCATTCTTCCCGTTTAAATCTTTCCCATCCAAACTCATATCTACACCCCTTTCTACTGCAGCACACGGCGCATCTTATCCAGCGCCCGCGTCTTCTTCGAGCGGACTGTGGCCGGGTTCATCTCCATCATGCCGCCGATCTCGTCGCTCTGATACCCGCCAAACACGGAAAATGCCACAATCATCCTCTCATCTTCATTCAAGATCCGGAATGCTTCACGCACATCATGAGCGCCTGCATAATCCCTCTCTGCCGCCGGCAACTCTGCCTCCAGCTCTTCTGTGCGCCCCGTATCCCTTAACTTTTTCCTGCACCGGTTACTCAAAATCTTAAAAATCCAGCTCCGGAAAGACTCCTCTTTCCTCAGGCTCCCAATATTCTCATAGGCAGATATCACAGCCTCGCTGACCGCATCCTCCGCATCCTGCGGATGTTTCAGCATATAAAGTGAAAATTTATACAGATCCACATAAATTCTCGCGTACAGTTCAGAGAAAGCTTTCACATCACCTCTGCGGGCCTTCCTGATCAAGATCAGTTCCGAACAGCTCTCATAATCATACATCTGCACCCCTCCTCTCCTGCTCCGCATCGCAGGAGCAGTTATATACATTCATGAATGAGAACGAAATGATATTATATTTCGTTCATACATATAAGAGTATCATAAACCATGGTTTGTTGCATTGGAAATGTTTTTTTTTGCTGCGGGCGGGGATGAACTAGGGGGACGCCTGTGGAGAGCGGGAGTTCCGGGGGCGTGGGGGAAACTGCTGTGCACTTTTTCAAAGCGGTCCGCTTGCCACAGGCTGGGTTCATCCGGACGGCAGGGATTGTATTTCCATTGAGGGGGTTATAACGGTGGCGGCGGATTGAGTTGACTATGCGTAATAGCCTGGAAGAAGCAAGTATTTAAGCCATCAACAGACAGGATTTTTACGTGCCGCCGTTACAAATCCGCAGCTCCCGTTTAAGGACCGCCTCCAGGAGGAGCGGAGTTTTTACAGCCGGCCGGATGCAACAGCTGTCTGGAATCGTGGCAGGGGTCTTTTGGATGCGTCTTTCGGGGATTACTGCCGCTTCATCAAAATGGAAGCCAACATATGAACTTCCAACAGGACTTCCAGTCCTGTTGGAAAGACGACTCAGCGAGAATGCATCCTGCATTCTCGTGTTTGTCGTCGGTGTTCATCATGTTGGCTTCCATTTTGATTAGCGGCAGTTATCCTCGAAACCCGTATCCAAAAGACCCCTGCCACGATTCCAGACAGCGTCCCCCTTCCGCCAGCAGCACCTCTCTTTATCCTTTATAGTAGTTGATGAGGCAGCCTTTTAGGATGATTTCGCGTTCTGCGTCTGTGAGTTCTCCCAGGCGGAATTCTGTTTCTTTGAGGCTGTCGCCTACTACGTATGCTTTTATGGTGTCTTGTTTTTCTTCTACGGCTTTTCTGACATCAGGGATGAAGATGTAATCTCCGTTCCCAAATGGCAGGGACTCGTGATTTTCTTTGGTCAGAAGCGGGAGCATTCCCCAGTTGATCAGGTTGGAACGGTAACGCTTTGTGGCATATTCATTCGCAATATTAGCCCAGCCTCCCAATACTTTCTGGCAGGATGCTGCCTGCTCGCGGGCAGAGCCGTCTCCTGGTTTTACTGCAAATATGGCGCTTCCTACACCCAGGTTTCCTTCGCCTGCTGAGGGGTAGGATTCCTGGATCTTTGCCATCACCGGTTTCAGCTCCTCGAGAACGTCCAGCGGGCATGTGCCTGCCTCGATTGCCTTCTGGGCTGCCTGTACTTCTTTGGCGCGGGCTACGTATGCAGGGTCTTTTCTGGACAGTGTAAACTCAGCAAGGCCCAGCGGATTGGAGCGGTAGGAAGATGTCTCGCCCGATGGGATCAGCTCGTCTGTCGTGGTTACCGGGTCATGGATCTCGGAAACGATCTTTACGACCAGGTTCTGCGGTAAGGCTGACATGGCCGGCCAGTCTTTGATGTTCGGGCCGAACTTGATCTCCACATCCGGGTCTGCCTCACCTTTGCTGTCAAATACCCGGTTCTCATATATGCTCTTGTCAAAATGATATTTCTGTCCTGTATATTCTACATCCAGCGCTGTGGCCGGCGTCAGGAATCCCTTATTGGCGGCTGTTGCAGCTATGGAACGCGCGTCCATAAGCGCCACGGAGGCAATCTGACCGCTCTGGAGCTTGGAGCCCTCCCGGTTCGGGAAGTTTCTGGTAGAGTGGCGGATGGAGAATGCATTATTGGCCGGCGTATCTCCCGCCCCGAAGCATGGGCCGCAGAAGGCTGTCTTTACAATGGTTCCTGCTGCCATTAAGTCTGCAACCGCCCCGTTTTTAACAAGTTCCATGTAGATCGGAGTGCTTGCGGGATAGACGCTGAATGTAAATTCATCATGTCCGATATTTCTGCCTTTGATAATGTCTGCAGCCGCACAGATATTTTCGAAGCCGCCGCCCGCACATCCTGCGATAATTCCCTGCTCTACATATAATTTGCCGTCAACCACCTTATCCTGAAGCGTATAGTCTACTGCACCGTCCAGACTAACAAGCGCCTTCTGCTCAACATCGTGCAGAATATCCTTCAGGTTAGCGTTCAGTTCATCAATTGTGTACACATTGCTTGGATGGAACGGCATGGCGATCATCGGCTTGATCTCGCTCAGGTTCACGTAAACCATGCCGTCATAATATGCCGCTGCGCCAGGGTTCAGCTCTTTGTAATCCCCGGCTCTGCCGTGGATCTCATAGAATTCACGGATCTTATCGTCTGTTTTCCAGATGGAGGACAGACAGGTTGTCTCCGTTGTCATAACGTCAATACCGATTCTGAAGTCTGCGCTCAGCTTGCTGACTCCCGGTCCGACGAATTCCATCACTTTATTGTTAACATAGCCATTTCCAAATGTTGCGCCTATAATTGCCAGAGCCACATCCTGAGGGCCAACACCCTTCATCGGCTCACCATCCAGGTAAATCGCAATGACTCCCGGCATCTTTATATCATAGGTCTTGTTCAGAAGCTGTTTTACAAGCTCCGGACCGCCCTCTCCCATAGCCATCGTTCCCAGGGCGCCGTAGCGGGTATGGCTGTCTGATCCAAGGATCATCTTTCCGCCGCCGGCCAGCATCTCCCGTGCATACTGATGAATGACTGCCTGATGAGGCGGTACATAGACTCCGCCGTATTTCTTTGCACAGGTCAGTCCAAACATGTGGTCATCCTCGTTGATCGTTCCGCCAACAGCACACAGGCTGTTGTGGCAGTTTGTCAGCACGTAAGGGATCGGGAACTTCTCAAGTCCTGAAGCCCTCGCAGTCTGGATAATACCCACAAATGTGATATCATGGGAAGTCAGTTTATCAAACTTAATCTGAAGATGTTCCATGTCAGAAGATGTGTTATGCTCTTTCAAAATGCCGTAAGCCATCGTATTCTGAGCTGCTTCGTCTTTTGAAACCGGGACAGAAACACTGCCTGTATCTTCAACTATTTCAGTGCCGTCCATCAGATAGACACCATTATCGTATAGCTTTATCATGTTCGCTCCTCCTAAACATACTTGATTTTAATCGTTACTGTTAATCATTTTAGCATGTTAAAGAATGGATGTAAATAACGGAAGCGGCAAAATACGGCAAGAACAGCCTCCCCGGGGAGGCTGCTGTACTCGCTGTGTGAAACAGATTTATCGGATCTGCAGGATCCTCCTGCTTCCCACATAGGTCGTAATAAAATAGACTGCATATACGAGAAGAACCAACAGGATTCCTGAACCAATGACCGGCAGCATGTCAGTATAATCCAGCCCTTCAAAATAACGGAATACAGATATAATTACGGCAGCAGCATTCATAAGGGCCGCCAGCATCGGAATTCCAAAACAAACTCTAAGCTGCTTCATGAGGGAACTTCTAATGTCTCTTTCCGAGGCCCCCAGTTTCCTTAAAAGCTTATAGCGTTTGGCATGATCCGTAGAATGTGACAGCTGCTGGATAGCCAGCACCGCGCCGGCTGTAATCAGGAATGTAATCCCAAGGTAAAGCCCCAGATATGTCATTGTCAGATTGTCTGCTGTAACCGAGAGCAGTGCATCCTGTTTTGCCCACATCTGAAATCCTGTATTGTCTGCCATATACCAGTTCTCATAAAGTGCCTTATTCATATCTTCCGGGCCTTTCCGGAAGTTAAAATTCACATACCATGTATTAGGTTTCAGCGACTCTGCCAGGTGCTGCGGAATAACCACGGTTCCTGACTCAATTAAGGCGTTTTGGTTCTTCCATGCATTACGGCGGATTCCCTGATCTGTCAGGGAGAGTTCCTCATCCCCGATCTTAAGCGTACCCGGGTTTTGCGCAAATGCTTTTAATGTCTTTTCCATGGCAGGAAATGCATAGGTTACCGCATACTCGCCCCCGCTCAGCACAATAGGCTGCCCGCCCTGGAGTTCCAGAAGACGGTTATAATCTTCGATTCCAATGATATTTACAAGTCCACCGCTGCTTTTCGTATTTCCTTCCATCTCTGGAGCTGACTCCTCCTCCTGGCTCTCCTTAAAAAACGCGGTTGTAACAGAAGGTGATTCATACACCCGGAACGCTGCATAAGCATCGGAGAAATTACTGATATGAAAGCCGCCATTTTCCAACGCTTCCAAGGGGTCATTCACTGTATCGGCACCAGACAAGCCATAATATATCGTACAGTCATAAGGAGTCGCATATTCCACGCCGTTAATGACATTTTTACCAATTCCCGGTCCCAGTATGGTCAGCGACAGTGATAAAAACAGCAGGATTGAAATCATTGCAAGCGAAAGCCCCTCTGATCTTATTCTGGATGAAAACTGGCTTACCGTATACATATTCAGTCTTTTAAAATAAAACCGCTTATTCTTTTTCATCGCAAATGCGGCAATCCGCAGTACTGCCATAAAGAAAAATAACGTTCCCGCAATCAACATCATACCGCCAATTGCCAGCGCCTTGAATACCCCTCCGTTTACAGTCAGTGCAAGCACCGCGTATCCTCCCAGAATGAGTACTGCTGAAAGGATGGCCAGCAGCCATGTCAGGCCCTTTTTGTCTTCTGAAACAGTTTCATTTTTTCTGTCAGAATAAAGCATCTCCAGGAGACTCATTTTTTTCAGCTCTCTGATATTAAACAGGTGCGTGAAGAAAAATAAAATCCCAAAAAACAGAACTGTCAGTACAATCGCTTTGAAAGAAACCATAAAGTGATACGACGCTGCACTGAGCCCTGCCAGCTTCGCCGTAAGCAGTGACAGGATCTGCGCGGCAAACAGCCCCAGGATAATTCCAGCAATCAAGGAAAAGAATCCTATTCTGATCGTCTCCTTCATCAGAAGCCGGTTCAGATCCCTGCGGTCCATTCCCAGAGTCGCATAAATACCCATCTCCACCTTTCTTCTTCGCAGTAAAAACCGGTTCGCATAGACTACCAGCATCCCCATAATAAGGCAGACAAGCACTGAAAATGCGTTCAGCACAGCGGAAGAAAACGCCAGATAGTTCAAGGTGTCCTCCAGTCCCAGGGAGGCAAACTGCGTGCTGACAGAATTGAAGCTGTAAAACAGACAGACAGATAACATCAGTGTAAAGAAATAAATAAAATAGTCTTTTGCGCTCTTCTTCACATTTTTCTTCGCCAGTTCGTTGAAGAGGCTAGCCGAAACCGCGCTTTTTCTATTTTTAAAAAGCATGGCTCTTGTCACCTCCCAGGAACGATACTACCTGCATGATTTCATCAAAAAACGCCTTACGGCTCTTTGTCCCCCGCATCAACTCATTAAAAATACGGCCGTCTTTGATAAATAGAATCCGCTTGCAGTGGCTTGCGGTAAATGCGTCATGGGTCACCATCAGAATCGTTGCCGCTTTCTTTTCGTTCATGATATTCAGGCTCTCCAGAAGCATGCCCGCTGACTTGGAGTCCAGGGCCCCGGTGGGTTCATCCGCGAGAATAAGAGATGGTTCCGTAACAATCGCCCTTGCACACGCAATACGCTGCTGCTGGCCGCCTGACATTTCATAAGGGTACTTGTCAAGTATCGCTCCAATATCCAGATCCGCAGCCACCTGTTCTGTAATACGTGGAATCCTGGAAGGTTTCACACCGTTAATTGCCAGCGCCAGCGCAATATTGTCCCTCCCGCTCAAGGTATCCAGAAGGTTAAAATTTTGAAATATAAACCCCAGCGCTTCTCTCCTGAAGCGTGCAAGCTGCGCTTCTTTTAAGCCGGTTATATTTTTATTGTTTATATAGATCTTTCCCGCAGTGGGATGGTCAATCGTAGAAATACAGTTCAGCAGCGTAGTCTTACCGCTTCCGGAAGCCCCCATTATTCCGATATATTCACCACGTTCTACCTCAAAGCTTATATGATCTACCGCTTTGGTAACAGAGCCTTTTGTTTTATAAAATTTTTGCAGATTTTCCACTTTTAAAACCGGATTCATTCCTTTATTCCTCCTTCATATGATGGACTCAGTATATCATGCGGAAAAAACTGCTGCTATGTCATTAGCTAACAGTAAAATTACAGTTCTGTAATATTCGGCTCCTTCACTTTTTCTGCCGCTGCCAGGCGCAGAGTGACTTTCGTGCCTTCCCCCTGCTTCGATGTCAGGGAGATCTCCGTTCCCAGCTTTCGGCACAAAGTATCGCACAGATAAAGTCCCATACCGGTAGACCTTGCAAACTTTCTGCCGTTGCTGCCCGTAAATCCTTTCCGAAAAACTTTTACCACATCTTCCGCAGGCATACCGATCCCATTATCCGAAACAGACAGCAGAATAAAGCTTCCCTCCCGGACGGCAGTAAATCTCAATTCAGGCTTCTGCCCTTTAGAATGATATTTTACCCCGTTTGTTATAATTTGACCCAGAATAAATCCCATCCATTTGGGGTCTGTCAATACCATATGATCCAGGTTCTCAAAGCCTGGCGTCACCTTCGCCGTAATCATTGCTTTTGAATGCGCTTTGACGGCGGACATCACCATCTCCTTCAGCGAAACTTCCCGTATTATATAATCTTCCTGCAGGCTGCTGCTCTTACTGTAATAAAGCATCTGATCAATATATCCCTCTACCTTGTCCATCTCCTGTGACAGGCTTCTGGTTACATCGCTCCGGTTATTTTCCATAATCATTCTGGAAACCGCGACCGGTGTCTTAATCTCATGCACCCAGGTTTCCACATAAGCCTTATACTCCTGCAGCTCCTGCTGCTGGCCGGCAATCCTGTCGTTCATATACTTTTCATCACGCCGGAGGATTTCATACAATATCCGCCCTTCCTGAAAATATGGCTCTGTCAGAAATTCCGAAAGGTAACAAATCTCTTCCAGATTCTCTGCCCCCTCCATCACCTGCTCATAAAATCCTTTTCTTGCCAGAAAATCCTGCAGCAATATTAAAAAAAAGCCGGCCGTATAGGCCCCCTCCACAACACAGGCTGCAGCCAACGGCGTGCCTATAAGCAAAAGAAGCCCGAAACCGGCGGCAAACACCACTGCAAATATGAAGAAGGATATCCATTTGTCTTTACAGTAGCCCAAAAATTTCATATCATATACCCCTGTCCCCTTTTTGTCATCAGATACTCAGAAACCCCTATATCCGAAAGCTTTTTCCTAAGACGATTAATGTTTACATTCAGTGTACTGTCCTCCACAAATTCTTCCATCTCCCACAATTCCCGGATCAGCTCTTCCCTTGATACAATTGTGCCTTTATGTTCCATCAGAGTTTTCAAAATTCCAAGCTCATTCTTTGTAAGTTCAACATCCCTTCCCTGAAAAGATGCCCTGCTTTTCCCAATATCCAGCGCCAGCCCCTTGTGGCTCAGCGTCAGACTGCCCCTGCGTCCATTGGTCCGGACGAGCACTGCGGAAATATGTGCCAGAAGAATATGGATGTTATATGGCTTTGTTATAAAGTCATCCGCCCCCAGATTCAGGCTCATCAACTCGTCCATATCACTGTCAGAGCTGGTCACAATGATGATGGGGACATCCGAAACCGCCCTGAGACTCCTGCAGATGTAAAATCCGTCATGGACCGGCAGACTTAAATCCAGCAGCACAAGATCCGGCGCCATCTTCAGAATGTTCTCCGTCACATGTTCAAAATCCTCATCTGTAATACATTCGTATCCGTTTCTTTCCAATACTCCGCATAGCTCCTTCCGCAGACGCGGTTCGTCTTCAACTATATAAATTCTTTCCATATTAGCACCCTCCGGCTGTTTAGCAAATATCATATGATCTACGTAATATTATACAATGTTTTTATTAAATAAACCATGTGTATAAAAGAAACCCTATCAGACATTTGCTGACAGGGCTTCTTACTATTGTACTTTTTATTATTTTAATGAGATTCTTACAGAAGGAAACCGTCATATTGGTGCCGGTCCATCAGATAATCTCTGACATTGTTTTTTAGGACGAGTTTTGTTCGGATAATGTATTTATCCCTGGTAATTTTTTGCTTTAAAAGCAGATGCTCGCTCAGGAGCTTCATACTGTAGAAGCCCTGCCAATAAGGGTCCTGAAAAGCTGTTGCCTGGCAAAGATTCAAATCCATTAATTCTGCAAGCTGGCTGCTAACATCGTAGCCAAATACTTTTGGACGCATGTCTTTCCGAAGTTCGCTGACTGCCTGTCCAATCCCCCAAACGCCTGTGCCGCTTGCCGCAAAAAATGCCTGCACATCCTGTTTACTTTCCAGAAGCTGTCCGGCTTTTTCTCTCGCAGTCCCAGCCTCATCCTGATACTCAAATTCAACGAATTCTATTTTCGGATACACCGAACGCACAGCTTCTTTCACGCCGCGGCATCTTTCTACGTGGGAATAATTGTCCCGAAACCCCAGGAACAGTGCGATTCTTTTCAACTCCGGCACAACCTCGGTGATCTGGTTACCCATAAGCAGACCTGCTCTGTAAGGATCCTCTCCCACATAACAGAGTCTGCTGCAGGTTTCCACGTCCGAGTTAAAAGTAACAACAATTTTACCCCTTCCCATTACTGTATCAATCCACTCTCCAACTACTCTGGATCCTGCGTTCACCAGAAATGCATCAAATTTATCTTCGTCCAGTTTATGAATAGCTGCCATTTGATCCTGGGGAGAGAGTGTATCAGTTAAGATAAATTCTGTTGTAACGCCGTACACACTAATTTCATCAATAGCATCTTTCAGTCCGTGAATCAGATGGTTGCAGAATTCTTCCGGTTTTCCCGACATGATAATTCCAATATGTAATTTCGTCTTTTTGCTCAGAGAACTGGCCATTACGTTCGGTTTATATCCAAGCTGGTCCACGATCTTAAGGATTTTTTCTTTTGTCTCCGGGTTAATCCTGCCCCTGTCATGCAGGGCTCTGTCTACCGTTCCAATGGAAGTACCTGCCATCTGCGCAATTTCTTTCAATGTAATTTTTTGCTGCATAGTGCCTCCGCTATACATGATATACTAATTTTTTCCTTTACTTATAGTATCGTTTTTCTCCCTGTTTGTAAAGCAGGCACGGCGTTTTTTCTGCTTCTGTACCGCATTTGTTACTGTCCAGACCGTGCCGTGCACCTCGCTGCACGGCATCGGAGCCGATGAAGTGATGGTCTCGGGGCATCTGGTCTTTGCTCCGCTTCGGTCCGTGCTAAACATGCGCCACTGGCGCATAGCACCCCTCGCCATAGGTGACTTTAAATGGGCTGATGCCGTTACTGTGCACACCCGCAGGGTGTGAACAGTAACCCGCATTTAGTTGCTGTGCGCACCCGCCGGGTGTGCACAGTAGGCGGTATTTTTATGTACGGATTTACTCTGCCACATGATAAATTTCGCTTACGGACTGATATCTTCCAGGTTCTCCCGGAATCTTCAGACCACGTGCTATGGATACCTGATCCATGTCCTTTACATAGACTGCCTCCATCGTTTTCGGGTTGCCAAGGATTCTGGCGGTCAGGATCGACAGCGCCATGCATTCCGTCATATTCAGAAGTTCTACTGCATCCTCGATTCCGACAGGAGAACAGAATACCGCGCCGTGATTTTCCATTAGGAATCCGTTGGATTTCTCAATCACATGATCGAAACGCTCCGAAAGTGCCTCGGACAGAGGCGTCTCGTAGGGGACCATCAGAACCGGCCCCACTTCTATGATTGGTTCGGGAAGAAATGGTTTTTCCATTGTTCCCTCATTGGCGATGGCAAAACCCGTCAGAATCGGCGGATGTGCATGGACGATGGCTTTGATATCCGGTCTCTTTCTCATGATTCTGGTATGAAACTTCCATTCCCCTGTCGGCTTTTTATTCTCCGGGGCATAAATGATCTTCCCCTCTAAGTCCACCGCACAAATGTCTTCAAACCGCATTTTCCGCTTTAGCGTTTTCGTCGGTGTGATGAGAACCACATTTTCAGCAGCGCGCAGCGACAGATTGCCTCCGGAAGAGGTTACGTAGTTCAGCTCTGCGCAGCGGTGGCATGCTTCCGTCAACTCCAGTATTTCATTTTGATATTTTTTTTGAAATTCATTCATTTTTCTGCCTCTCTCAAAACTAGTCCTGCTCCAGAATAACCAGCCAGTCCTGTTGCATCGGGAATACCCCGGTATCGATTTTCCCTGCTCCATCAACCGTATTCTCTCCCAGTATCACCTCATAATTTCTGATCGGATTATATGCTTTTATCCTGTAGCGGGTCCCCGGTTTGAGATTCTTAAAGCGGATTATCCAGGGCCATTTCGAGTAAGAGGCTTTCACAACATCCCGCTGCATATAGGCCATAATCAGTTCCCCTTCAATCTCAGCAGAAACTGTTTTCTCATAATCCGAGATCCCTTCCGGTTCCTCGACTATATCATCCAGAGGTTTTAATCTCCACCACTCATATCTGTTGAGATATTTGCGGCAGTTCCCTACATGCCGGGCTCCTTCAAAATGCACCGCTTCCTGCCAGGTCTGCTCGCCCCAGCAGCGTTTGTAATGAGGAAGCCCGAATTCTTCATGCTCATGGTTGGCAGTAAACATTCCGTTTGCTCCATATGTCCATCCCGCACATCCAGTAAGGACGGAATGCCAGAATATCCATCTCTGGATAGGAGAACCGCACTGATACATCATTCCTTCATAACAACACTCCGAATTTACCACTGGTCGGTTTGGTTCTTGTTTCAGAGCGCGGCTCGTACAGTCTGCCGTCTGAGGCACGAGAGCTGCCAGGTCATCCGAATGCCTCCCTGCCTGGAATACGATGAAATCCAGTAGTTCCGGCTTTGTGACGACATCTGTAGAAATCTCGTTGACCCGGGTGTGGATCGTAAGAAGCCGGTTATATGGGTCAGTCTCTTTCATATATTCTATGATTTCTGTCCATTCCGTTTTTGCGTTATCGACGAGCATTTTCAAACGCCCTTTGTTTTCAAAATAATAGTTATAGACTCCGTCTTCTGTAAGCATTTCGTCGTAAAACGGCATCAGCGATTCCCCTGCCGTCAGCCAGACTATGGGATAAGCTGCATAACGGGCAATCATATAACGGACATGCTTCTTCATTTTCTCTACCCCCATATAGGCAAGATAGAACCCCCATGTTGCAGCCATGGAAATCACCAGGCCTGCATCTGTAATCTGCTCAATCTTCTTGTCTACGATATTGTAATAATCCGGATTAATGGTGTCAAACCGTCCGTTCCAGGCAAATCCGGCTGCATTTTTCATTCTCTCGTCATATACGTTTAAGTCGCACCAGAATCCGTTGACAACGGCTATAACCGTAAAGCCTTTCCTGACCCGGTCTTCGGCAAGATATTCAATCTCTCCATTTTCGCTCATCCGAGAACTCTCCATATTCCACCAGGTGTCACCCAGCCATGCAAAAGGGGTTTTATCCTGATGTTCAAAATATCGGCCGTTATCCATTACCTGAATGGGACCATGCACATACAGAGGATTTCCTCCTGTATACTTTTTGATCGTAAATTCTCCTTCCTGACCGTTTAATCCCTGGTCTTCCGTGCAGGAACACCTTGTTGTATAGGTGTAAAGACCGGGTTGGGGTGCAGAAAATCTCGCTTTCCATAAGTCCCCGCCTGCCCAGAACGCAGGAATGTTCCAGAGTTTTCCTTTTTCATCAGAGATAACCACATCCATATCCACTTCATTGAATGCATCCTGATACTCTTTTCCGGCTTTAAAACAGATTTCAAAGGGCTTCCAAACATATCCTTTTAACATATCCATTCTCCTTTAACATTTTGTTTTCAATAGTTACTGTTTTGCTTTCTTTTTATCCATATCCCAGAGCAGCAGGCAGATAATTACGATACCCCCGCAGATTGCCGGTGCGGCATTTTCCATGATATTCATAGAGAGCAGTGCACCGGCTCTCTGCTGTGAAAGAGCTGCGTCATATCCTCCGATCGCCAGTCCCCAGCCTATGATGGCGGAACCAAGTCCGGATCCAAGCTTTGTTCCGACGCTGGATGTCATAGCGATAAATGACTCTGCGTGCACACCTTTGGTGGTTCTTACGTAATCCGCAAGGTCCGCGACAAAAGTAAACATGGAAGCTGAGACAGGTCCGCTGCCCAAACCTCCCACAACGTTCATTGCAAATACCCAGATAAAACTGGATGGATTTAACATTTTTAACAGTGCGCTTACGGATGCGATCGCTAGTGTTATAATTACCACTTTTCTTTTTCCGAACTTTTTAAACAGAACGGGACAGAAAGGAATTGCAAGCATTGTCGGTATTGTTTTTGCCATGGAAAGCGGACCTACATAATTCATATTTCCAAGAATATCCCGGCAGTAATAGCTCAGGGCTCCCGAATACAGTGTGGTAGATATGTAATACGCAATGAAAAATAAGAGCAAAAGAGGCATATATTTGTTAAAAACGGCTTTCTTCAAAGTTACAAAAACACTGATTTTTTCCTGAGGGATCTGCTGTGTTTTTTCCTCTTTTTTTGCTATTCCTTCTGTAACATTTTCATTGTCAGTCACCTGCTTCTCTTTGATGATCACGCCCATCAGGAATACCAGAATTGTACAAAGTATTGCGTAAATCAGAGAAAGGGTATGCCAGGCATCTGATGACTTTTCTCCTCCAAATAAGCCAAGCAGAATCGGAGTAACATTCATAATCGTTAGTATTCCTGCGCCGCATATGATACGCTGTACGGAACTCGTTTTATTTCTGTCATCCGGATCCAGAGACATAAGGGGTAGGATTGCCGTAAATGCAAGATTATAGATCGTAAAAGATATCGCACCTGTAAATGTATATGTCAGGAACGCGTAGATCAGCTTTTGAGAATCTGCCAGTCCCGACGGAATATTAAAGCTGATGTATACTCCGATGCCAAGCAGAGGAGCAGCGATCCAAAACCAGGGGCGTATCTTTCCGTATTTCGTATTAACCTTCTGCATCAGGAAAGCACATACCACATCTGTGAGTCCATCCAGAACACGGGCAATCAGCATAAATGATCCTGCCGCCGCGGCAGCAATTCCCGCACTGTCAGTATAGTAAAGTGTTACGAATGATGCCATAAATGACCAGCATAAGTTTGCGCCTACATCCCCAAGACCATAGATAATCTTTTCCATGGTTGAAGAACAGGTATTTCTTTTTATTATATCCATTTCTTTTCCTCCGTTCAGCTATGATATGTTACGACTTCATAAGAATTTCTGATGCAGTTCTTTGCTTCCTGAAGATCAGCAAATTCTCCGTGCGAGACCATCTGTACAGCCAGATTCCCAATCGCTGTGGCTTCTGCGGGGCCGGCACAAACTGTTTTTCCGGTCATCGTTGCGGTCAGTTGATTCAAATAATCGGCTTTTGACCCGCCACCCACGATATAGATCTTCTTATAAATTTTATGGGTAATATTTTCCAGTCTTTTTACTGTTTCTGCATAACATTGAGCCAGACTGTTATATATAACGCAGGCTGTCCCACTGATCCCGGCCGGGATCTCTTGACCGGATTCTTTGCACGCTTTCCAGATCTCTTCCGCCATACTGGCAGGAGCCAGAAATCGTTCATCGCTGCAGTCCACAATGGAACGGATACTCTCTTTTGACGCATCACTGCAGATTTTCTCAAAACTTTGTTCCGGCGCCAGTTCCTTTTGAATGCATTGAATCATCCACATACCCATTATGTTTTTCAAAAATCGGTATCTGGCGTCACACCCTCCTTCATTTGTAAAATTGTTAAGTCTCGCTTCTTCCGTACAGATTGGACGTTTTTCCTCTGTCCCTATCAGTGACCATGTCCCGGAACTGATATAGATTGCATCTTCTCCCGGACATGACGGCACCGCCGCCACCGCGGAAGCAGTATCGTGTGTTGCAGGTACAGTTACATAACAGTCGAACCCCACTTCTTCCTGCACGTCCTTTTTCAGTCTCCCCAGAAGCGTACCCGGATAGATCAGCTCAGGGAATACGGAAGTTGAAAGCCCGAGGGCTTCCATCAGTTCATGGTTCCATTTCCTCTTATAGGGTTCAATCAGTTGTGTTGTCGTGGCATTTGTATATTCCGCTGCCTTTTCACCAGTGAGAAGATAATGAAAAAAATCAGGTATCATCAGAATATTTTCCATCTTTTTAAAAGTATCAGGTTCTTTTTCCCTTACTGCCATAAGTTGATAGAGCGTATTAAATATCTGCTTCTGAATTCCTGTTTTCTGAAAAAGGAATTCGTCTGAAACCACCTTCCTGACAGCGATGTCCATCCCTTTTGTTCGGGAATCCCGGTATCCTACGGCTTCTCCCAGCCTGTTACCGTCTGTTCCCAGAAAAACACAGTCCACACCCCACGTATCAATTCCTACAGATACCGGAACCTTCTGCAGCTGCCTGCATTTCTTCATGCCGTCTTTTATTTCCCTGAACAGCCGGTCTGTTTCCCAGATTTTCCGGCCGTTTTTCTGAACCATTCTATTTGGGAAACGATAGATTTCTTCCAATACCATTTTCTGGTTTTGGTCTATGTGACCTAATATATGGCGTCCGCTTGAGGCGCCTATGTCAATCGCCAGATAATATGACGTCAATACTTCTTTCCTCCTTTCCGTGTATTTAACCGGTAAAATTATAGTTGATGCCAAGCAGATATCTCATAATCTTTTCTATCTCTTCTTTTCCTCCAAAGAAAAACCAAAGGGAAGTTGTATTGTGGGAAATCTGCCGGTTTGCGTCACCACCCAATGTCAGCCCCCCGCTTTCAAACTCAGCAAATCCTCCATTGGAAAGATCGTCGTTGTAATAATAGACAGAACATCCCCGGTTCCCCAGGTCTCCCCAAGGTTCGGAACAGTATGGGGTTGACGGATCATTATAATAATTGCGTACCATCAGATGCCAGCCGTTTCCCCATCGTTTTACAAAAGCCATTCTGCCGAACGTCTGTGCTGACCGATAGGCAACTTTATACTTTCTGTTTCCTGTGACATCCAGCTCTGCATATCCTTTGCAGACTCTCTGCATTTCCTCCACCGGAGTATAGTAGTCAACAAATTCGAAATCACCAAAAAATGGTGTCACAAACCTGCCTTCCGGGTTGACCTGAGTGAGCACCCAAGGTTCCAGATATGTTTTCCCGTCAGGAGTTTCATTCCTTAGCTCAATATCCTGCACGAAACCGCAGAAATCCACTTCAAGCGATTTTATCGCTTTGATATATTCCAGAGGATTCCGGGCACTGGAATATCTTCTTTTAATAAAAAAATGTTTTTCCGTCCCGTCATTCAAATCCCGTAAACATGTCTGCTGACTGAGGATAACATTATCTCCCTGCTTTTCAAGAATGTAATGTCCGGGGTCTATTTCGGGTTGTACAGTGTAGGTATCGTCGAATGTTTCCGGCGACTCGCAGTAAAAATGCAGTTCCGGATTGACCCAGAATCTTTCTCCTCCCAGTTGTGCCTGCCGGCTTTCAATAAATTTTTTGAAAGATAATTCGTCCTTCATTGCCGGGGTGATCCACAGGATACTTTCCCCGTCCTCTTCTTTAAAAGGGCCTAACAGCCGCCCGCCATAACGGGTGATAATCGACCGCCAGCCGCCCCCCAGATTCAATACATGATAGTCCTGTTTCTGAGAGTTAAGCATTGCCGCTGCCTGTTTATATGTAATGTGATTGTTCATTTTTCCTCCTTTCATTTACTGTAGTGTATGTGCGTTGTCGTTAACGCTTTTGTTGACTTAATTCTATAATCACATACAAAAAAAGTCAATATCCTATATAATCTTTGGATATAATTATCTATATCAACTACTTTTTATGCTATTAAAGCCCAGGTATTTTTGGCATTTTTGCACAAAAAATAAATAACTTTTAATTTCCATGCATTTTTAGTTGACTTTTCCTGATACAAATGCAATACTTAAAAAAAGATGTGTTGTCGTTAACGCTATTTGTATTTAGAATTTCATTACACATAATAGAAGGAGACATTCACAATGAAAATTGTTAAAAACCCAAATATGAAAACAATAAAAGATAAAAAGCTGGTTGTAGGTGCAGATTTTGCCGGTTATCCTCTTAAGGATACGATTTGTAAACATTTACGTGCAAAAGGATGGGAGATAGAAGATCTGGGTGTTAAAAATGAGAATGACAACACGCCTGACAATATGTTCCAGCGTATCGGGTTTCGTGTTGGTTCAAAGATTTCGGAAGGCGAATACGAGCGGGCGCTGATCTTCTGCGGAACTGGTATGGGTATCCATATTGCTGCATCCAAATGTCCTCATGTACATGCAGCTGTCGTGGAATCCCTCCCTGCCGCTATTCGCTGTATTACTGGAAATAACTGCAATGTGCTGGCAATGGGAGGCTTTTACATTGCTCCTCAACTGGGAGTAGAGATTGCCGAGGCTTTCCTGTCCAATGATCTTGGCACTGGATATGAATGGTGGCCAAACTTCTATGAATTTCATAAACTTGCCGTAGAAGAACTGGAAGCATTCGACTATGAAAAATATAAAGCAAATAAATTCAGGCTGGAACATTTATATGAGGTGGAGCTGCCGGACGTAATGAACACTGAAAATCCGGCTTTTAAAGCGTAAGTATACTGTATTTTTTAAACGGACCGGAAGATGCTTCTGCCCTGCCTGTGAAACATACGTGCCATTGACGGGGCCATTCGAAGCGGTGGAAATACTGGCGGTTCTGTATATGATGACCGTGGCTTTCTTCTCATTTGATAATGTGTTTGAAAACGGCTTGTAAATATTTTGCAAAACGCTTGCGATTCGCAAGCAAATTAGGTATACTTATAGCAAAGGAGGCGATTGATATGGCAAGAACAGCAAATGTATTTGCACGAGTGGAACCTGAAATCAAAGAGCAGGCGGAACAGGTGCTTGATCGTTTAGGGATTCCGATGTCCAATGCTGTTGGTATGTTTTTAAGACAGGTGGTTTTGCAGAGAGGAATTCCATTTGAAATGAAGCTGCCGCAGACAGCGCCGCTAAGTTACGGTTCTCTCACCAAAGAGCAGTTTGATGCTGAATTGGAAAAAGGCATGGCTGATATAAAAGAGGGCAGAGTTTGTTCAGCAGATGCCATCGAAGCAGAGATGAAAAGAGACTTCGACGTATGAGCTGGAATATCGTATATACAGCGCAGGCACGTAAAGACCTGCGTAACATCTTTGAATATATAGCCTATGAACTACTGGTGCCGGAAACAGCAACCGGACAGATACAGCGGATCATGCAGGCGGTTCGTTCACTTGAGGAAATGCCCATGCGGCATCAGCTTTACGAAGAAGAACCGTGGCATTGTCAGGGAATCCGATTTTTTCCTGTGGACAAATATCTGGTATTCTATTTGCCTGAAGGACCTCAAAATACGGTAAACATTGTCCGAATTATGTATGGTGGCAGAGCTGTCAGCAGACAGTTAAGCGAAACAATTACATAAGACAAGAAAAACCTTGGAAGACCTTTAAATATAAGGGCTCCCAAGGTTTTTAGTTTAAAAATCCTGAAACTCATGCTAAGGACACAGCATGTCTGAACCTAATTCGTTTCCCGGAGAATCTTCACGACTTCAAGATCAGTTTCTCCCATTGATATAATATCTTCTTTCTGAATCACGATCGGTTTCTGAACCTTCTTGCCATTCAGGAACGTATGGTTCTTAGAACCTTCATCCCTGAGAAACAGCTTATCTTTGCTCCTCACAATCGCACAGTGGACCTTGGAAATCTTCCTGTCACCGGGCAGGGAAAGAAATTCCTCAAAAGCAACATCCTTCGTCGTTCTTCCAATCCCGATACTGTCATAGAAAACGAAACTGTAACGCTCTCCCGTATCCGGATCCTCCAGAATAATCTTCCAGCGCCTTTTTTTGCCCGCACCCGCTGGAGGCATCTTAGGCGTCTGGCCGGCAGCCTGTTTTTTCTTTCTCACCGGAGGCCTGTCATCGTAATCATCATCGTCATAATCATCACTTTCACCGCCATAAGCCTCATCAAGCTCATAATGCCTATATTCTTTTCTCTCTTTTACTATGGTCACTATGGTAACAATTATAGTGACAGCTATCAAAGCAGCTAAAACTATCAGAATAATCCAGTACATCATATGTATATCCACTCCTTCAAGAGTTTATAGTACTATATTTTTCCCTTCCAGGCAACCCAATCCGCCATTTTTTATCACCTGAGCCTGAAATTAGTTTAACAAATTATCTTTGGATATTCACAGAAACGTAATGACTTCCCCGTTCTTACCGTCCCGGTTTCTATTCATATTCGCAGATATACCCCAGGAAACCGGAATATGCTGATTCTGCCGCCAGCATATCGTCCGGCACATCATTCCATACAAACCGCTTTTCGCCGTCATAGAAAAATAAATCCATATACTGTTCTTCCAGGCTGCCGTCCTGAAAGCTCGGCTCCCCGTTTTTCCATTCGTCAGAACACCAGCTGTCCGCAGAATTCAGCTTCTCCCCAAACAGCTTATTATTCTCATTCACCCAATAATAATCTTTGGAATTGCCGTCTCTTCTACCCCCAATCCGGAAAAAGATATTGGTCATCCCTGCCTTGCTGATTTCTTTACGTATGTACTCATATTCTTCTGAACTGTTAATTCTGGCTAGATAACCGCCGCGGTTTAAGCAGTCCTGGAACGCCTCTGTCCAGGTGCAGTCGCTTTTTATATACTCGTATCTGTGGATTGCCGTATCATCGGCAGGAGCAGAAGCATCATAGGTGCTTCCATTTTGATCTGCAGCATTTCCATCCTGAGAATTTTCCTTGGAGCTGTCAGTTCCTTCGCCGGCATGATCCCCTGCATTATCCCCCGTATTATTATTTTCGGGATCCTTTGTGCCATTATCCTTATCGGTGTTGACAGCGTCCCCCTTTTGTGCCGCTGAATTCTTATCCTGTTCCGCCTTCCCTGCGGCATCATTTGAAGTTACCTTCTGGCTGTCCTGCACCTTTTTTCCGGTCACAATCCCCAGCCCTATTCCCGCTGCAAATACCACAATAACCCCGATAATGACAATCGCCAGTATCTTTCCGTTGTGTCTTGGCTTTTTCATCTTATGTCTCCTCCTTTTTCTTCATGCTGAAATATTTTCCCAATAGTTACTTATACCCAAGGGGCATCCCGTATTTCATGCCCCTGCAGGGCGGATTTGCAGCAAGCTGCAAAATAATGTATACCCAAAGGGCACCCCGTATTTCATGCCCCTGCGGGGCGAATTTGCAGCAAGCTGCAAAATAATGTATAGAAAAGACAGAAGCCTCTGATTCTAAGGCTTCTGTCCTGCTAGAACTTCCTACAATCTATCCGTATCCTGCGTATGCGCGTCCTTTGCCTCAGCAGCTCCCGCAGCGATACTATTTTATAATCTCTTCAATAATTCTTCTCTTTCTTCTTCATAACCCGGTTTGCCCAGAAGTGCGAACATATTCTTTTTATAGCTTTCCACGCCTGGCTGGTTAAATGGATTCACGCCGAGTAAATATCCACTAACGCCGCATGCAAACTCAAAGAAATAGAACAGCTGTCCGAGATAGAACTCGTTCTGCTGCGGAACTGTCACCATCAGGTTCGGCACGTTGCCGTCCGTGTGTGCAAGAATCGTTCCGTTCATAGCACTTTTATTGATAAAGTCTACGGTCTTGCCTGCCAGATAATTCAGTCCGTCCAGGTCAACCGGTTCTTCATTAATGATCAGCTCTTCTCTGGACGTCTCCACATTCAGAACTGTCTCAAATAATATTCTGTTTCCGTCCTGGATAAACTGCCCCATGGAGTGCAGATCGGTCGTCAAATCTACTGATGCCGGGAAGATGCCCCGCTGGTCTTTACCTTCGCTCTCTCCATATAACTGTTTCCACCATTCGGATACATAATGCAGGCTTGGCTCATAATTAGCCAGAACCTCTATTGCTTTGCCCTTTCTCAGCAGGATATTGCGGACTGCCGCATACTGCAGGGCTCCATTATCTTTAAAATCATTTTCCAAAGCTTCTTTTCTTCCTGCCTGTGCGCCTTCCATCAGTTTATCGATGTCTGCGCCGCTCACTGCGATCGGCAGAAGGCCTACAGCCGTCAGTACGGAGAAACGTCCCCCGACATCGTCCGGCACTACAAAGCTCTCATATCCCTCTTCTGTAGCAAGATTCTTCAAAGCTCCTCTGGCTTTGTCGGTCGTAGCATATATTCTCTTTGCTGCGCCCTCTTTTCCATATTTATTTTCCAAAATCTCTTTAAATACACGGAAGGCAATGGCTGGCTCTGTAGTAGTTCCTGATTTTGAGATCATGTTGATGGAGAAATCCCTGTCGCCGACTACGTCAAGCAGATCCTTGAGATAAGTACTGCTGATACTGTTTCCTACATAGTAGATCTCCGGAGACTTTCTGAGTTCTTTGGATACCACATTGGCAAATGAATGTCCAAGGAAGTCAATTGCAGCTCTTGCTCCCAAATAAGAACCGCCGATTCCGATTACCAACAACACCTCAGAATCACTGCGGATCTGCTCTGCCGCTTTCTTGATCCGTGCAAATTCTTCTTTATCGTAATCAACCGGAAGGTCAATCCATCCAAGGAAATCATTTCCCGCGCCTGTCTTTGCAACAAGCTTGTCCTTTGCCTGGGCTGCCAGTTCGCTCATATATTCCATCTCATGTTCCTGAATAAAACTACTTGCTTTTGAATAATCAAATGTAACTTTGTTAGCCATTGTTTACCCTTCCTCTCTAATATCGTCTTTTACAAGCTAATTCTACCAAATATGCCCACCTTAATCAAGCTAAAAACTCCTCTAAAATTTGGCGAATTGCCTCTTCTTTTAGTGCAGGCTGCTCATCATCTTCCTCCATTTTTTCTTTTACTGTTCGGCGGATCACCTGTCTCGCCGCTTCCCCTTTTTCTACCCTGCGCGGTTCTCCTTCAATATTGATCGACAGTGCAGGTTCCTCCCTCTGTGCCGCCGCCCTGGATGCCCCCGCAGTTTCGGGGCTGATAACATCTATATTCTCCTTCTCAGTCTGTTTCACCTTCTTATAACGGTGAGCGCAGACATTTTCAAGGTATTCAACCATATAATTCTTTGCTGCTTTTACTTTATAAGATTCATCGGACAGCTGACTGATTACGAACAACGCAACCATTTCCGCCGCCCCTAATGCAATGTACTGGTACATCGCCTCACACAGCCCATGTGCCAGATAGTGCCCTGCCGCTCCCAGCGCCGCCAGGATTCCGGAAAACCAAATACTCTGTATTTCCAATTGTCTCCACGTATGTACTTTAAAAAGAAATCCCCGGTATTCATATATGTACTTCTCCACAAAGGCTCCCACATTGTCTACCTTATCGTGTATCATACACGCGTGCTCATATTTTGCCCGCACGAGCTTCATCAGTTTGTGTGTGCTCTTTGACATATTGCCTGACGCCTTTACCAGACGGCGGAGGGTAACCTGGTTCACGAGCTTGGCCAGTACCCCGATGACACCCACCGCAATCATCAGATAGAAGATTACGTTCGTGTCGGCTGCTACATTTTTAAACATAATAAGACCTCCTGTTTTTATGGTTGTGCCACAACTACCATTTTTTGGTGTGAGCCTATTATAGCCCAACTTTCCCGTACTTGCCGCAAAAACCGTTCTACATAATTCGCCATTTCAGAGTAGTTTTAAGGAAAAACAGGAATATCTCAGGGTTAAGAAACATAGAATTTAAGAACGGCCTCAATCCTTCAATTTAACACATCATTTATCTTCACAGTGCATTCTCTGCCTTAAGAAAACTCCTGTCATTTAATCGGGGAAAAACTCGAAAATTGGCACACGAAAATGTACTGGCAATTTCCCAATCATTTTGTTATAATCATCATAGCTGTTCAACACTGGTAAAATACGGGTTATAGTGCCGCCAGAGCACCCCCGATACCAGGTAAAAATCATTATTTGCAGGAGGATAAAAACATGCAGTATAAAACAAGCGGAGTCTGTTCGCAAATGATTAACTTCGATATCGAAGACAATAAGGTAAGGAACGTAGCCTTTGTTGGGGGGTGCGCCGGCAATCTGCAGGGCATAGCCCGCCTGATAGAAGGCATGGATGTGGATGAGGCTATCTCCAGAATAGAAGGTATCCGCTGTGGTTTCAAAAGTACATCCTGTCCCGATCAACTCGCACTTGCATTAAAAAAAGCAACCGGAAGATAATCCGATTGCTTTTTCTATGTTTAGTACATGGACCATATAATAAAAGATCCCCCTCCTTGAGCAATTGAAGCAGCTGTCATGCGGCGCGCATAAAAAAATTTGTGGTGTTTTCTCGGTACAGGTCTTTTCTATAATCAATTAATGGTTAATAGTTTCTCCTGTATGCGGTACACTTGACAGCTGCTTCAATTGCTCAAAGAGAGGGGGTGAGGTGCGGTAAAGTTAGTATTAATTTACGTAAATACCGTCAGTAAGTGAGGTTGCTTCGTCATATGGCTTTTCCGCTGTCATTCCTGCCACATGATCTGCATGGACTCTATAATAGTATCCGCGATCCACCATCATCATTTTGTTAGTACTTACATAATATGTATTTCGGTCCTCTACCTGCCAGCAGTCTATTTGATCCCACTTACCCGTTTCTTGATTATACTGATCAACATAAATAACTGTTGAAATATAATCAACTACATGATCTGCTGTTGTAGCCGCATAGACGTATATTCTACCAACGCCAGACTTTGTTATGGAACACTCCCCATCCATCAAATGTTCGCCTCTTGTCACAATACTTCCATTAGTAGTGCCTGTTGAAGTATCTAGCGTAGTTAGATATGAACCGTCAACTTTTATAACCTTATCTTCTGAAGCTCTAACATTCGTTGCAGATATTATACAAATACTTATAACTAATAACAATGTAGATAATGTAGCATATATTCTTTTTCTCATCCTTATCATCCTCTTATGTGTTCTATTAAATAAACAATTGAATGTATTAAAACTTACGCTTTTAATCAAAAAATATTAAATTTTCTATTAATCCTAGAAATTCGTCTTCTTCCATAACTCCTTTAACTTGATAGTAAACCCCTTGATAATCAAATTTAGCTACAAATCTATACTTATTTGATTTTTTATATTTTTTTATATCAATGTTTTGTTGATGGTTTTCAATTACAAAGTTATCTATTAGCGTATCTTCCTCTTTTTGACTCAGTGATGAATCTTGGTTATTTAAATATATAGAATAACGTATAATCTCATCATTATAGGAATAAAATAGTTGTGCTCTTTTCTGCTCTTCATCTATAGTATATTCTGATAAGTACATATCTTTAGGCTTACTGCCCAGTCTTACTGCCACAACTCCCAGTCTCTCCCTAATTTCTCTATATGCGGTAACTTCCTCACCATCTTCAGAATCCTGTGTATCCATGTCTTCAACATTCATAACTTCCATTGCCTGTCCACCATGAATCTTCTCCCAAAATATTTTCAAATATGACTTACTCCCCACGCTAGTCACACTCGTTCCAACCACCAAAACAAGTACCGCCGCAAAAGCAATAATAAACCGCCTTCCACGCGGCATACGAAATACGCTGGTTTTCCTGCCTTTGTTTTTCTTCGCCTCCTTCTCATCACTGTTAAGGTGTTTGTGGTATTCTGTATTGACTTCAAACAGCTTTGGCTCGTCCTCTTTCTTTTTCAGAAGTTCTCTGCCAAGGCGTAATGCTTCTCTGTCTTCTTCTGAAAGAAAAATTTCCGGATTATCTTTTGTACGTTCGGTAAAATTTGGTGCAAGTTCCTCCCCAAATTCTGCTGTATCTTCTCCAGTGCTGTGCTCTTGTCCACGTCTCTTCTCGTATGCCTGAATTTCAGCCAGAAGTGCTGCTTCCATCCTGTCAGATACCTGGATATCTTTAAGATCAGGATTTTCCGCTATTTCCCTTTCCACCCTCCCAGCTGCATTCTCCACTTCTTCTTGCAGTGATAATTTTTTGTTTTGTTTCATGCTTATTCCCCTTATTTTGGCTAATACTTTTTCTTGACTTTTTACTAAATAAGTTTAATATGAAATTATATGTGTTTTATCGGTTATATGCAAGTATAACTTTTACATTTTTAAGCATAATATGAACATTTCAAATCTGGAGGTTTTTCATTATGAAAAGAATCATACTCACCGGTGGTGGAACTGCCGGGCATGTCACCCCCAATATTGCACTGATTCCCCGACTGAGGGAACTGGGTTACGATATTCAATACATAGGATCTTACAAAGGGATTGAAAAGGAACTCATAGAGCCTTTTGGTATCCCTTATCATGGTATTTCTTCCGGAAAGCTGCGGCGCTATTTCAGCGTTCAAAACTTCACAGATCCTTTTCGAGTAATAAAAGGCTTTGGGGAGGCTCATTCCATTATAAAGGAATTGGAACCTGATGTAATCTTTTCCAAAGGTGGGTTCGTATCTGTTCCCGTTGTACTGGCCGGCAAGCGATGCAAGGTACCGACCATTATCCACGAGTCCGATATGACACCGGGACTTGCCAACAAGCTAGCCATCCCGTCGGCAACCAAAGTCTGCTGTAATTTTCCAGAGACTCTGGAGTCTCTTCCGTCGGAAAAGTCTATCCTTACCGGTTCCCCGATCCGGCAGGAGCTGCTGTCAGGCAACAAAATTGCTGCACTGGATCTATGCGGCTTCGCGGCGGATAAACCCGTCATCCTTGTAATCGGAGGAAGCCTTGGCTCAGTAGCCGTCAACAATGCAGTACGTCTTGCTCTCCCTGAGCTTCTGGAACATTTCCAGATCGTTCACCTCTGCGGCAAAGGCAAAGTAGATCATTCCCTTAATGGCCTGAGAGGCTACGCACAGTTTGAATATATCAAAAATGAACTTCGGGATATATTCGCCCTGGCAGATATCGTTATTTCAAGGGCCGGTGCAAATGCAATCTGCGAGCTGTTAGCACTTAGAAAGCCGAATCTTTTGATCCCGCTCTCGGCCAATGCCAGCCGCGGCGACCAGATTCTAAATGCCCGCTCATTTGAACGGCAGGGCTTTAGTATGGTCCTTGAAGAAGAGGAGCTTACAAAAGAGTCTCTCCTCGAAGCTGTCCGGAGGCTTTACGATAACCGCAATTCTTATATGGACGCTATGCGGGATTCCAGACAACAGGATTCCATTGATACAATTATAGGACTTGTAGAAGAGATAAGTTTAAAGTAATTGTCGGATTGCAACACAACCAGGAAAACAGGTGGCGTAAAGACACCTGTTTTCTTATACTCGGTTCAATTCGTCATATTCTACACCAAACTCTTTCTTTATCCAGCTTTTGGCTCTGTGCAATACACTATGCAGCACTTCAACACGGACTCCCATTTGTTCAGCAACTTTTGCCTGTGGTATTTCCAGATAATATACCAGCGTAATCGCCTCGTACCATCTGGGATTTTTCTCAAGCAGTGCTTCAAAGATACGCTCGTGAAGTTCGGAACGATCTAAATCTTTCAACTCTTCCATAAACGTTTCTTCAGCACTCTCTACAGTTTCCCGAACAAAGTCTTCCTCTGTAAAATCTTCTCCAAGTATCTCCCGACTGGCCTTCTTGTTATAATTTAGTGCGTAGTTCTTAGCAGTCGTATACAACCACGATTTAATATTACTGTGATTCATGTGGTTGTAATAAATATATAGTTGGAGAAACGTATTCAGAGTAATATCTTCTGCCACATCGTAATTGCCCGAATATGTATATGCTGCTTTTAAAACGAGATTCTTATAATCTTCATAGATCTCATCAAACTCACGATTATCAGTCAACATTTTTATCCCCGGTTATTAAATCACTTTACTTAGTATTTCTTCTTTGTCCTCATCTGAAAGTTCGCCCATCTTCCAGCCCAATCCTACTTTATCGCCTTCATATCTAGGAATCATATGCATATGAAAATGAAATACTGTCTGGCCTGCGGGCTCCTCATTGTTCTGAACAATGTTATAGCCGTCACACCCTAACACGTCTTTGAGCTTAAGTACCATCTTTTTAGCCAGAACCAATACCTTAGCTGCAAGCTTATCATCCAGGTCATACAGATTCCGATAATGTTCCTTCGGTATAATCAGAGCATGTCCCCTGGACGCAGGATTCAGGTCTAAAATCACACGAAAGTCATCGTCTTCATACAGCGTTGCTGATGGAATTTCACCCGATGCCAGCTTACAAAAAATGCAATTTTCGTCTTTCATAGCTTTTCCTCATTTCTTCTTTTAGAATGTTTTAACTTTAGTATATCCCATTTTCAGCTAAATGAGAAGCTCTTTTATCAGCATTATTCTGTCGAAACTTGTCAATCTGATTTTGTTGAACACTGCCCACCATCGTGCTAGACTACAAATATAACGTACTATAAGGAGGGCATAAAATATGTTACATAATGTTGACATCAATAAAATGAACACTCTCATGGAGGAAAACCATGATGCAAAACAGATCATTAGTCAGCTGTTAGAAAATCATCATGAAACGGTGTCCGCAATTGCTCATGAAATACGAAATCCTCTGACACTTGTTTCCTCGTCCTTACAGGTTATGGAAATCCAGCATCCTGAAGTACGTGATTTTCCACACTGGCGTCAGACGATCGATGATGTAGAATTTATGTGTCAGTTGTTAAACGAGCTTTCTACTTTTAATAATGGCGATACTCTGCACTATTCTGTCTTTTCTATCGAACGTCTCCTAAAGAACATTGCCGTCTCATTTGCGATTTCTATTGACAGCGAAGATTCCGATATCGAATTCACATCCTCTATTCCTACCGGTCTGGGCGATTACACTGGTGACAAGGTCAAGCTGGAAGAGGTTTTCTTAAACCTTCTTCGAAATGCAAAAGAATCCATAACAGGTGAAGGCCGTATTCATTTTTCGGCCAGCCGTCATAATGACGCTCTGACAATTCAATGCAAGGATACCGGATGCGGTATTGCGGAAGAAATCATAGACTACATCTTTGAACCGTTTAAAACCTACAAAGAGGGTGGGACAGGCCTTGGGCTGTCACTGTCCAAACGAATCATCGAATCCCATGGTGGTTCCATATCGGTAGACTCCAAAGTGGACGAAGGTACCACGTTTACAATCATTCTTCCCATATAGTACAGTATTGCTGAATTAATCATAGAATACTGTACCAGCCGCGCCACGCTGCCTGCGGTACAGAACCGCCGCCATCACAAACCCGCAGACAAGACCGCCAACATGGGCCGCATTATCTACTCCTGAGCTTGTAAAGCCAAAATACAGGCTCAGGACTACCATAACCAAAAGTCCACGGTTTGTCAGCCTTCCCACTCTTCCATGATTTTTCAAGACTACGCACAGCAGCGCTCCCATGAGACCGAATATGGCTCCTGAGGCCCCTGCCGATACCACCACCTTATCTGTACTCATATTCATCCACAATGAAAGCAGATTCCCCCCAAGCCCTGATATAAAATAAATAATCAGAAACTTGATCCGGCCGGTCTCCAGCTCCAGGTTCCAGCCGAGTGCTCCCAGCAGTACCATATTGTTCAGCAGATGTTCGATACCAAAATGCAGGAACAAACAGGTAAAGATCCGGTAATACTGATGCCCTTCCACAACATAAGGCCCGTACATAGCCCCATGCTCCAGCATAAACAGCGTATCTTCCGTAGCTCCCAGAACAGAAAGCACCAGAAATACTCCAATATTAATTACGATCAATGCGGTGGTGCACACTGCTTTTTGATTTCTCTCCAAGATGGTTCTCCTTTTCTTAACTGCTCTTCTATATTATAATAGCTCTCTGCGCTTCTGTCTATGAAAGAATCAAGCACCTGATACGAAATTGTCAATTTTTTACTCCGAATGAGATGCTTTTGTATATTACCATGTATCCTTTATTTATTGTTTTAGATTTTATAACCTCACATATCCTCTTCTTCCTTCCCGTCTGTTTCCAGAATCAGGTCCTTCCAGCTGCCCCATTTTGTCTTTTTTAAACGGTCTGCAGTTTTCTTCCATGGGCTCCAATGCCCTCCCATCTCCCGGATTGTCTCCACATCGGCAACCGGTTCATATTCTTCTTCCTCAAGAGAAAACAGGTTTTCCGGGGACAGCTGCTCCCCGTCCTTTTGGGTATCCGCATTTTCAGGTTCTGGCCCGCGCCTTTTTTCTTCGTGAATCCTGTATTCATCCATTATTTTCTCAAGATCATAATTCTCCTGCAGCGTTGCTTTATGAAGCTCATAAGCCAGCATAATGCCTTCCGTATCCTCATAATCAAGCTTCCGGACAAAATATTCGGTTATTACATGGAAAGCCTCACAGAGGGACTTTTTTCGGCCCGGCAGATAACAGAAATACCATGTATTTTCACCATAAAATATAAATTCCGGGTAGAGTAAGAGTCCGTCCGGATTCAGCATAAAACGCCGGAGGGCCTTAACCACTTCCATCAGCCGGTTCACAAATCCCAGCATATCTTCCTTTTTAATTACAGATGCTTCAAATAACGATTTCATCGACAATAACCCCGTCACCGTGTAACTGTATCTGCTCTTCCCATCCATTCCACACCCTGTTATTTCGAGCAGGCCGGGTATTTTATTTTCCCGAAGCATATGTATCTGATAATCCTCCTCATACAAACGTGGGATATCTATGTGCAGGCTTACCCTGTTCAGTTCTTTTTCATAACCTGTCTTCATAATTGTCTATTCCTCCTGGTCTGCCAAAGACTCTAAGTGTCTTTTCTTTCTTATCTTTTTCTCCGGTTCCGGTATCCTGGTGATCTGCACTGCCTGTACACGCATCCTGCCCCTACCTGCACGGGCCGTAACTCTGGCCCGGGTTTTATCCAGCTCAACTTCAACGTCTGTCAGCCTCAGCCAGATCAGCTTTCCCGCAGTGCGCTCCTGGTAAAAACTCTGCAGATCTGGTTCTTTGCCTCCCTGCTGCCTGTCCGACTGGGCCGCCAGCACCGCCGTTTCCGCTGCCGCCCCCAGCAATATGTTTTTGTCATGCCAGTAGAATACGATATATATTGTAAAAATAATCACAAAAATTACAATCGGAAGAATATATGCCATTTCCACTGTCACACTTCCATTCATCTCTCTTTTCTTCTTTATTACGTCTTCCATTTTAAGTCTCATTGTACGCCACACATCCATAGAAAATAGGACACCAGCAAAAACGGAATAAACGGATATCCCGCCTTTCTGTCAAATCCTTTATATAACAAAAGGGCGGCTGCAAACAGCGCCGAGAAGAGGAAAGCACCGGACAAGACACCCAGCAGATTCCAGAAGCCTAAATATACCCCCAGAATAAGTATCAGCAGGCTGTCCCCATATCCAAAACCTTCCCTTGTTACCCTGCTCACCACTATAAATACTGCCCCTGTAACAGCGCCTGCCAGTGCGGAAAAATCAAGAGGCCCCGTCTGGCAGATACGGGCAGCGGCAGCCGCAGCCCCTCCCGCCGCAAGAAACCACAGAGGAATCCTTCTGGTCCAAATATCTATAATTGACAAGATGCATAAGTATACACCGCATCCTATTCTGCTTACTTCGAGCATCTGCTGCATCCTCCTTTCAGGCCAACTTCTGACTTTTTTACTGCATGTATGGTTCTTTTGAGTCCACTGCAGCTTAATGAATTGTGATACTTTCCTCCTGTATTCGTAATATAAACTCCGGCAAAAGCATCACCATGTACGCATTTTTCACATCTGTAATACCTGCCGCCGTCCTCGTTGCGGATTCCGGAAAGTCCTGAGTACGGCACAAACCGGACAGACAGCTGCAGATATGTACATTGATAGTCCTCGTGAAAAACCAAAGCCGTATCCGTGATATATACAATCTCCTCTCCGTCGGAATTTCCATCCCTTTTAGAATAACCGGTCCAGGCCTTTACCCTCATTTCTTCTCTGAACTTTGCTTTCAAATTCGTAAATTGCGGGAGGGGAAGCCTTACGGCATATTCCACAGAGACATGAATCTCCCCCGTAAGTACAGACATATATGTCCTGCTTAAGTTCAGCCCGGAACTGCCTCCTGCCAGAATGCTCCGGTCCAGGCGGTCAGCTCCTGCGGCTTCTACGATATCCTGCCGGAATTTGACCAGATTCACCACAGGCAGCATAACCGTATCCTCTGCGGCTGTCTTAGCTGCGCTCTGCACAGCGCTTCGGATACATGTCCTTACAGATTGTATTTCCAGCAAATAGACCAGGCTCAATACCGCGAATAAAAATACGGGAACCGCCAGTGCCGCTTCTATAGTTACGCTTGCTTTTGAACCCAATGCAGATGCCCTTTCTTTGTTCGAGTTGGGTGGGTTTTCATTTGATTGTGTCATCGCAGTTTTTCCTTTCTTTATATTTTTTTCAATTGGGATATATTTACCTGCCGGAAGGGATGCGCCGGCAGGGTTTGAAGAAAGGGCATCTGCATTGGGTTCAAAATTTTATCTGTATCCAAAATATAGCGGAAACTGGTAGGTCAGCCCCTCACGAATGACTGCTTTATTCTGGACTCTCAGCCGGACGATACAGGCGTCTGCACAGAAAGACAAATCTCCCTTTTCAGTTCTCATGTTTTGTTCAACACGGTCCAGCGCCTTCATAACCAAAACGTCCTCCTCTTTTAAAAAAAGAAGGATTCTGAGGTAATCGGTATAGGAGATCCCTCCCTCGGCATCCGCGCCCTCCTGCATATCCTCCCCCGTTCCCAGCGTCATAAGCGAAGAGAGCGACAGCTGCCAGTTCGTGTTGTTTTTCACCAGGGCAGCTTTTTTCCCCGCCATTAAAGAACGCAGATCCATCAGGCTCTCTCCAAATGCCCAGGCTGCAAGGAGCGCCTGTTTCACAATTCCTGATACAGCCGGAAGCGCTGCAAGCGTCGAAAGACTCAGCGCCAGCGCCTCTGCCTCTGCCTGCTTTGCAGTATCTGTCTGCAGATAAAGATAATTAATCCCAAACCGGATTCCAAGAAGTTTCTTCACGACTGCTTCCAGGTTCTCCCTGTCCGAGGCACAGCCTGAAAGTATGTATTCCAATTCATATCCCAGACTGCGTTTTGCACTCACTTCATTTACCGCGTTGCCAAACTTTTTGATCAAATATTCATGAAACAGCAGCCGCTCTTCTGCGCCTTCCATCCCCTGCCTTGTATAGAAGCTGCCCCTGCCATATATCAGATTCCTTCCACTTGGCTGTTCCTCCGGAGCAATCTGCCTGTCTGAGATTTGGTAATCCTGCGGCAGTACAAGCCGGAGAATTCCTGATTTTTTCAATTCGGCTACATGCGGCAGGGGATTCTCCTCACCGGACAGCGCATTGCCGCTGTCTGCCAAGATCTCTTCCAGTTCCGTATTGATCTCCGAATCCTGCCTGTCTGCTTCTTCTCCCTGCATTTTTTGTTCCTCCCATATGCCAGTCCGCCCAGCCAATTCACGTATGGCGGCTATTCCGTATGTCTCTTCCATGTAGGCAAGCGCCTGCTCTTTGAATGCGCTTCCGTTTCTGTCAGTCAGGTACTGAATCCCCTGGATATCATGTTCCATACCGCTTGTGCCATAGTAGTGCATACGGTCTGTCAGATATTTCTCTTCATAAGAATCCGTGCCATAGCTTCCATCAATTGCCAGAATCTCATATTCTTCCAGAAGTTCTCTGCTATACTCGCCAAATACAGAGAACACAGCGCGGTCGGTATCCAGACGTTTCAGATTTTTGGCCACCTGAATAGACGTACTCTCCAGAATCGCTGTGATAAATGAGATAAGAAGAACAAAAATAAGGCTCAAAAATGCCGTTATCTCACCCCGCTTCCCCATTAAATACCCGAGCTTTCACTTGTTATTTTCTCAAAAATTGAGTTCACCAGGCTGATCAGCTGTGTTTTAAATATCAAAACTAAAGCTATAATTACCACCAATATTAAAATCAGCTCTACTACAGAAAGCCCCGTAGAATCACATAAAACTGCCTTTCCCCTGCTCAGCCTCTGTTTTAATCTCCGTACAAATCCCTTCATCTGCTTCCTCCTCTCAGATCTGTATAGTAAAAAATGCCGGAACCACAATGATAATCAGTACGACCGCCAGCATCAGGAACATCGGCCCCAGCATCTTTGTTCCTGCTTCTTCCCCCAGCCTCCTGGCCTGTTTTTTTCTGTCTTCCAGCGCATCCGCCGCTTCCCTTTTGAGCAGTTCATTCATCCCCCTGCCCCCTTTCCGCAGGTTTTGTGACAGGAGTGCGCCGAACCTTCGATACGCCGGCAGACCGCACCTGCTGCCAAACCTTTCATAGCATTCACCTTCTGTGACGCCGCCCTGAATCTCGTGCATTGTATAGGACATTTCCTCATAGGCAATCCGGGAACCTTTTCTCTCCCTTCTTTTTTCATACTCTTCTACCATCTTGAACCATGCTTTGCGAGCGCTCATGCCCGCTCCCAGGAAAAGGGTAAACTGGCTGATCAGCTGTGGGTAGTCTGTGGACAACTGTTTCTTCCGCTCCTCCACTATCTGTTTCTGTTTCTGCCTGTCCAGAAAAAAGACTGCCGCTGCCGCTACGATTCCCAGAACGAATAGTCCGGCTGCCCGGGACTCTCCCGGATATTTCCATGTTATTTTACTCCCATCCACGCTGCCCGGCAGAATCAGATATTTTTCTTCCGGGGCGGCCAACTCTGCCTCCCGCAGTGCCTTCTGCACTTTTTGCATCTTTTGTTCTTTTTCGTTTAACCTGGGGGGAAAGACATTTACGTAAAAGGTATGTACAGCCTCCTCCCCGCCATACGTAAGAACCGCACGCAGCTCAACCAACGTACCTTCTTCCTGCAGATGTTCCTGCTGCAGCTCCCCCAGCAGATTAACGATTTCATAATTTCCGGATTCCCACGACACATTGATTCCCATATCCGGCACCTGATCCACCAGTGTCAGATCATGCCTGACTTCATCCAGGTTCTCATTTTCCCCCAGCACAGCCTTTTCCAGACGTTCTCCGGCCTTCTCGAATATCTCCGGAAGTTCCTCTTTCTGATACTGCTGCTCTTCGACCTGTACAATCAACGGCGCCTTATCTCCGTCTACCCGGGCCTCCAGTTCCACCTTTTTACGTCCCTCACCGTGGCCGCCACGGGCAAGTACGCTTTTTCCTTCTGCATTTTTCTCCGGCCTCCTGCGGCTGTCTGCAGCCAGCATCAGGAGTGATATTGCGCTTGCAGCCAAAAAGATAATTCCCATTCTTCCATACACTGTATTTCGCTTCTTCATAATCTACACCTCTATATCCACCAGCTTTTCCCCCATCCGGTAAGCGGCCGCATATATTAGCAGACAACCCGTCATTAGGGCGGCTCCCGCCAGATTTCCGTAAAGCACCTTCATAAAATCCGGAAAAGCCAATCTCATATAAAACAGAATCCCAAATGGTATGATACACATCACCTGAAATTCCAGCTTTTTAGAAGCCAGAAGCGTCTGTATCTCCTTTTCCGCTTCGATCTTATCACTGATATCTCTGACCGCGCTTTTGAGTATCGCTATGCTGTCCCCTCCGGTCCGCTTCGCCGCAGCAAATACCGTTACGAAGTTCTCTACATCCTCCTGGCTGACCCTGGCCGCCAGATCATTCATGACCTGTTCAACCGGCTGGTTCATATCCAGCTGATGGATCATCCGCTCAAATTCTTTCCGTATTCTGCTATCCTTCCGAAACAACGGCTTCAGATCCCGGGCAGTCTCGCGCACCGCATTCTCCACGGAATACCCTACGTTAAGGGCCGAGGCCATGGTTTGGATACTAACCCGGAACTGTTCCCTGAATTCCTGCTCTTTTTTCCGGCATTGTCTGGACTTCCAGCAGAGAAGATAGACATATAAGGCGGGCAGAAGCGCCAGCGCCGCAATCCACGTATCGTAGAAAAGATATGCAGTCATGCACAGGAGTAAAATCCCCTTTATCAATGCCTGTATATATTCCTTACAGCGTATATCCTGCTGCCAGCAGCTTTTCCCGATTGACAAGCTCTTCCACTTTCACAAGCCGTCCTTTAACTTTGCCATCTTCTGATCCCTCCTCCTGATACGCAAAAAGTGTCTGTATCTTTACCTCACCATCTTCATAGCCCAATACTTCTGCTATCTCCAATACTTTTCTGCTTCGATCCCTCAGCCGTCCCAGGTGAATAATAATATCAAGGGCCGAAGCCACCTGGCGCTGAATTGCGGTAAAAGGCATATCAATCCCCATCATCATCATCGTCTCCAGCCGGTGCAGCATATCCACACAATTATTCGCGTGGCCGGTGGACATAGAACCGCTGTGCCCATTCAGCATGGCCGAGGAAATCATATCCACGGTTTCCTCCCCCCGGACCTCTCCGACCAGGATTCTGTCCGGACGCATCCGCAGTGCCGACTTGATCAGATCCCGGATGGTCACCGCCCCGGATCCCTCCAGATTGGCATTCCTTGCTTCCAGCCTGACCAGATTGGGCACGCCTTTAATCTGCAGCTCCGCATTGTCCTCAATGGTGATCAGACGCTCATCTTTTGGTATATAATCGGACAGGGCGTTCAGAAATGTGGTCTTTCCAGCCCCGGTACCCCCGCTGACGAATATGTTGTATTTGGAACGCACCAGGAGCTTTAAAAACTCCACCGCCTCACTGCTTATGCTGCCCCACGCAATGAGCTGCTCCATCGTCACCTTTTCCTTCGGAAACTTCCGGATCGTCATGATGGGACCGTTCAGCGCTACGGGTTTTAATACCACATTTACACGGGACCCGTCCGCCAGCCTTGCGTCAACGATGGGAGAAGCTTCATTCACATACCGGTTCGTTCCGGATACAATCTGCTGTATGACATCCTCCAGCTTTTCCGGAGAAAGGAAGTGCCTGTCCGATTCGAATATCTGTCCTCCTTTCTCCAGAAAAATATGATCTGTGCCGTTGATCATAATCTCCGTAATATCATCGTCCTCGATCAAATCCTGAAGAATATCCAGCTTTCTGAATGCATGAAACAGTTCTCTGCTCAGCTTAATTTTTTCCTGCAGTGGTATGTAAGTTTCTCCTCCCGCCTGGTTAAGTACGGAGTGTATGAGATCCAGCAGTTCATCGTCCTCCATCTCCCTGCCCATATCCATCTCTTGCAGCACTCTGTCGTATAACTGTTCTAACTGCTCTATGCCTCCTCACCAGCCTTTCTCCCGACCCGTTTCTGTATGGTATGTTCCAGCACATCCTCATAGCCCGTCCGCCTCAGGTTCTCAAAATACTGCTTCAGCTTTGCCAAAGAGACCGGCTCATCCGTATACAACGTATAAACTGTGCGGCATTCCCTCAGTATGCGGTACAGACCATTTACACCGTCCCCCAGATCCAGGATCACGGATTTATAAATGGACTGATCAAAAAGGGCTTCAAACAGTCTGAGCCACTCTGCCTCTTCAACCGCCCTCAGATCCTGTATAACCGGCATTGGGGAAATATAATCCAGCGCTCCCGACCTGCCGGCCATGGCGCTTATTCTCAGTCCTATATTCGCCTTATCCTGCCTCAGATAATACAAAAGATCCGTCAGGTTATGTTCCGTTTCCTCCGGAAAGTAATAGCTTGTCCCGGAATACTCCTCCAGATTCAGGTACAGAACCGGCCCTTCTTTGGAGAGTTCCCTGCCAAGCTCCAGCGCATACTTAGTCTTTCCAATCCGGTGCACCGGAGAATAAACACCAATCAGCTGACCCTCTCCTCTGCCTTTGTATCTCCCCTGCATTACCTCACCGTCCAAAGCCTCCTCCAGGATAAGGCTGAGGATCCTATCTGCAGATTGATACTTAAAGATCCCTCTTTCATCCGGAAGAAGCCCGCTGTCTTCCCCCTTAATCAATACATAACGCCTGTCAGCGTTCATCTGCTGCCTCTGTTCGGGCGGGCAGTCTTCCCCCAGCAGCAGGATGTGGACTTGTTTCTGCTGTGAAAATGCCTCCAGATGCTCTGTGTCTTGAAAAAGATGCATCTGAAACCCCAGCTCCCTGTGAGAGCTTACGGCCTGCATAAGATTCTTTGCGTACTCCTGCTCCGCATCCCAGATTACAAAATTCTTTGGATGCAACTTGTCCCTCCTTTTTTCATTTTTAATACAACAACGTTTGAAAATACCGCTGCGAATATGCAGCATGATTCTTACATGATGGTTAGTTCATCGTCCCAACCCTAGATACATCCGGCACCACGATCCGGCGCCTGAATGATGACAGCAGCTCGAACAACTGCTGTGTGAATCGTATTATAAACACAGATTTTTAAAATGTCCATACTTCTTTTCAAATAAATTACTTTTTGTGAAAACCTCACAAATTTTGATAGAACAAAATTCCATAAAGCAGACACACGCCAGGAATACCAAGGCTTCCGGTTGTCAAAAAGGACACTGCATTCAGCCCCACATTCAAAGCATTATCCCCAGGGAGCAGATATTGATTAATAAAATAAATCAGCCCCATGCCCAAAATAGCACGGATCACAAAGTTCACAACCATATTCCCCCATTTATTTCCTTCCATACTCACACATCCTCCGGATCAGCATATATGATATCCTATTCAAATCCGTGACAAAATATTCCCCCGCGCCGCGCAGTCCGTAAAATAATACGTTCTGCACGACCCGGGGGGTAACATGGGGACAATTCTCCGGAGCCTGTCTACAGCTTAATCTTCACCTCGCGGCTGGTCCTATGGTATTGGTGGTACCGCACCCCCGCCGCGTCCATCATCCGCTTGGAAGCCAGCACACCGGGAGTATCGGCGTATTTGTCGCAGTCATAGATGACTTCCTTTATCCCGGACTGAATGATCGCTTTTGCACATTCATTGCACGGAAAAAGGGAGACATACAGCTTGGCCCCCGCCAGGCTGCCGCCATTGTAATTCAGGATGGCATTTAACTCGCTGTGCGTAGAATATACGTACTTTGTCTCCAGGGGATCATCCCCTTCTCTTGCCCAAGGAAATTCGTCGTCTGAACATCCGATCGGAAACCCATTGTATCCCATGGACAATATCTTATTATCCTGACTGACAATACAGCATCCTACCTGCGTATTCGGATCTTTGGAACGCATGCCCGAAAGCATTGCCACCCCCATAAAGTATTCATCCCAGGAAAGATAATCCTTTCTTTTGTCAGACATATCTGTCCTCTCCTTTCGTTTTTGCATTTATTACTTCGTTCCGAAAATACGGTCTCCCGCGTCCCCCAGTCCGGGGACAATATATTTATGCTCATTCAGATGGTCATCCAGCGCGCCGATATACAGATCCACATCCGGATGTTCCTTCTGCATCCTCTCCACACCTTCAGGCGCTGCTATAATACACATGAAACGGATTCTTTTCACTCCTTTGTCCTTCAGCATCTGAATCGCTGCTGTACTGGAGCCGCCCGTTGCCAGCATCGGATCAACGACAAAGACCTGCCTTTCATCGCAATCCGCCGGAAGCTTACAGTAATACTCCACCGGATCAAAAGTCTCCGGATCGCGGTAAAGCCCGATATGACCTACTTTTGCAGCGGGTATCAGAGAGAGCATCCCGTCCACCATCCCAAGGCCTGCGCGCAGAATCGGCACCACGGCAAGTTTCTTACCGGTCAGTTCCTTACCGATCGTCTCACAGATAGGTGTCTTAATCTTCACGTCCCGGAGCTTCAGGTCCCGTGTAGCCTCATAGCACATCAGGCCGGCAATCTCCCCGACTACCTCCCGAAACTCCTTGGTTCCCACCTCTTCCCTGCGGATATAGCTGATTTTGTGCTGAATCAATGGATGATCCATAATGTGTACTTCTGACATCATTCTCCTCCTTTAGTAAGTGCATTAAGTTTATTTGTTAATTTTTTTATTAACATCGATATTATTTCATAACATTCTCCGTACGCCGTCAATGGTTGTCCATACGGATTTGGTATTTCTGTGTCATCCTCCGCAAACTCATTTAGAGTATACACATTTTTTATGTTCTCATACTCGGAAACAACCTTCCACTTCTGGTTCTCTTCCATCGTCAGAACCAGCGTATCCTCCTGCAGGTCCTCCTCAGAGAAAGCAATGGATGAATGGCCTTCCAGACTCATCTGGCCGCTCTTCATAATTGCCTCGGCTTTCTGATTGGCTGGCTCAGGAAACAGTACGATGAGCCCCCTGGAATCTATGGCGTACTCCTGTTCCAGATCCTGGCAGCGCAGAAGTTCCGCTGCCATGGGGCCTCTGCTTGTATCGGTATTGCTTAAGAATACGATGCGTCTGTATTTCTGCTGCTTCACGATCGCGGCGGCAGGCAGCATCACATGCCCGGCCGCTTTTTCCAGCCGGTTCATGATCGCCTTGCCGATCCCCTGCGCGGCAAAGGACTCACTGAAGATTACGCTGACATCCTCCTCATCAAATTCCCGGAGAATCGCATAGAGATTCCTTGCAATGGCCTTCTCATTTTCCCGTGATCCCAGATTCTTTACCAGTCCATAGGTATAAAAGGGCATCGTCTCGTTGGTCGCAATAATCCCGGCCTTTTGCCCTTTGCGGTGTGCCTCATAGGCCAACTGCCGGATCGCAAGCACTTCCTCTCTCAGAGTGCCCTCCATGATCATCAGCCTGGCTCTGGGCGCATAATGGCGGTACTTCATTCCCGGAGCTTTGGGCGCCTGTGTGCTCTCGCTTCCAAGTATGGTCTCATCTACGCTGACCGCACCGATGACTTCCTCCAGCATATCTGCCGTAATGGCGCCGGGGCGCAGAATCATTGGCGGCGTCACTGTCATATCCAGAATGGTGGATTCCAGCCCGATATCCACGCTTCCGCCGTCCAAAATCATATCGATCTTACCGTCCAGATCCTCTGCCACATGCTGTGCCGTTGTGGGACTCGGACGGCCGGACGTATTTGCGCTGGGCGCAGACACGTACCCTCCTGCTGCAAGTATCAGCTCTCTTGCGATCAGGTCGCTCGGCATACGCACAGCAACCGTCTCAAGGCCGCCGGTCGTTCCCATTGGTACAATATTGCTTTTTTCAAAAATCATAGTCAGAGGCCCCGGCCAGAAATGGAATGCCAGTTCCTCTGTTACAGGGGGAATGTTCACCGCGATCTCATCAAGTGCCTGCACATCTGCAATATGCACGATCAGCGGATTGTCTGACGGACGCCCTTTTGCTGCATAAGTTTTTTTTGCTGCCTCCTCATCCAGTGCATTTGCTCCCAGTCCATAGACTGTCTCCGTGGGAAATGCAACAAGTCCGCCTCTTTTCAGTATTTCTCCAGCTTCCTGTATCACGTCTTCGTCTATCTGATTCTTATCCACTTTTTTTATTATAGTTTTCATAGGCTTCATTATACCATTAATCAACCTAAAAAAAAACTCTCTTTCACAAAATAAGATGCAGTCCTATTTCAGGCATTGAAAAATCCCCGCGCAGACGGCCTCTGCCAGAGCATCCTGGTATGCTCCGTCCACCAGTTTTTCCGCCTCCTCATAATTACTCAGAAAGCCGCATTCTACAATAATGACAGGCACCTCCGTCTTTTTCAGCATATAATATGTATCATTTGCCTTTGCCTGTCTTTTATTGTCCGGATCAACAGCTAGGAGGGCCTCCTGCATGATGCCGGCCGCCTTCTCTCCGCCCTTAGAATGCGTGTAGTAGAATACCTGGGCGCCATGTATACTTTCTCCTTCATAGCTGTTTTGATGTATACTGACCGCAAGAGCCGGCTTTTCCCGGTTGATAATCGCCACCCGTTCCTTCATGTCTTCTGCTTTTGAATCAGCAATTCCGTTTTCGTCCTCACGTGTCATGATCACCTTCACTCCCTGTTTCTCCAAAAGTGTCTTTACCTTGCCTGCAATCGCCAGGTTAATATCCTTTTCCAGTGCTTTATTGACGCCTACTTTGCCCGGGTCAGAACCGCCGTGTCCGGCATCTATGACAATCAACGGCTTATCACCCTTTTTAGCCGCTGCCGCAGTCGCTTTGCCCTCGCTTCCCATATAATTCTTGTACAGGAATTCTCCTGCCTTCTGACTCCCTATTACTGCACACAAAAGCAGCACGATCAGTCCCAGTATTCCTATTTTACGGCGCAAAAAAACATCCCCTTTCTCATATACTATTCCTAAGTATATGCAGAAAAAGGATGTTTCTTTCATATTTCTGGAGTGCGTCGTATCATCACGCACACTCCGGTACGTCGTAAGATGTACTAGTTTACATATTGCAGGATCAGATCCCAAATACCTGAATTCTCCCAGCCGAGCCGCCACTCAGCCACTCCGGCCAGATTATTGCTCTTGATCAGCTTCAGCTTCTCCTCAATGGACTGGTTGTCCTCAAGCCAAATCTTATAAGTTCCGCCATCGGTATCCCACTGTGCATAATTCTGCTTCGTCTTATCATCCCATTCGGCCTGAACGCCTGCCGACTGTAATGTCTGATTTGCCTCGTCCATGCCCATGGCCGTACTCGTCACTTTGTTCGGATACTGCGCCGCCTCTGTGCCTGCTTCCTCCTCCAGTTCTGCCGTTGTCTTAGGAGTCTCCAGCCACAGCCTTGTGTAAAATGGAATTGCATTGACTAGTTTTGTATTCGGAACAACTTTGAGTGCGTTTTCTATTCCGTCCTTCACATAATTGTAAGATGCCACAGGGCCTGCTTCATAGGATCCCTCCGTGTGCTCGTCATAACCCATAATAATAATATAATCCGCCATAACCGCCTGTTCCTTCAGGTTATAGTGCTCGTTATACGGCATGGGGACATAATTATCCACGGAAAATACAAGGCCGTTCTGCCTGCATTTAACGGACATCTCGCGTACAAACTGAATGTAATGCTCTCCGCATTCAGCGGATATAAGCTCAAAGTCCAGATTGATGCCGTCAATGCCTGACTGCAGCGCAGCTCCGATTACCTGGTTGATCAGGTTCTCTCTCTTTGAGGTATAGCTTAAGACTGCATAGGTCTCATCGTAAGAGCTTATACCTCCATGAAAATCTCTCAGCACAGCCCACACATCGAGATTTGACTGATGCGCATAGTTCACGTACTCAGAATTAGCCAGAGACGAGATATTCCCGTCCGTGTCGCTTATGTTGAACCAGGTCGGTGCAATCGTTGTCAAACCCTTGGTATTGGCAATTGTCTCCAGCACATAGCTGTTCGCCGTGTCATTCTCCACATTGTGCCAGGCCATATTAATTGTATAACCGGTAGAAATATTCGTATAATCCGGCTCCTGGAACTCCCTGGACCGGGTCTCTTTTGTGATCTTCTTCAGCGAACTTGTCTTGACATAACCAATGAACCCATCGCTGGTACGGACCTTCATCCAGTCATTCTCATCTTCCAGTATCCTGAGCTGTTCTGACTTTTTCACCTCTGTCAGAATCGGGCTCTTTACACCGCCCTGGTATCTGACCTGAGTGTCCCTTTTCAGCTCGGATACGCTTTGTTCTCCCCAATTGCAGTCGATAACCGCCCTGTCAGGGTTCTCATATACTTTATATTCCATATTGGTATACTGCTGTATAAATGCAAGTGCAATATATGCAGTCTTACCTTCTGTCTTCAGAATTACATAGTCTTCACTTTTCTTTTCCTTAATATCGGTGTACTCTTTGCTGCCGACGCTTACAGATACGCTGCCGTTCGGAAGGGTATAGAGCAGGATATTCTCATTAGAATCCCAGTAAAATCTTTCATTGATATAATTACGGACCACGGAATACTCCACATAGGGTATGCCATCGTAAAACTTTCCGCCTGCAGAACTGCTCTCCTGCGTTCCTGCATCCCGGGCGCCCATGATCTGGTCATCCACTACCACCGCAAGATCATCGTTATTCTGTATCCCATAATATTGTTTCAAATCAGCCTTCTCTTTTGATGAGCCGTATTTTTTCCAGAATACGAATCCGCCTAATGCTATAATAACCAGAACAACTAAAAGAATCATCCTTATGATGAGATTGCGTCTTCTTCTCCTTGCCCGGCTGCTCTTTCTCCTTGGTCCCTGGCCATTCGGCCCCGTACTCACTGGTCTTGAACTCCCCGGTCTCTGGTCACTGCTGGCTGGGCGTCTTCTCTGTGCATTCTGCTGGCTGCGCCTTCGGGCATACTCAGCTCTTCTTTCTCTTTCGTCCATGCCGCACCTCCTATCAGACCTTATTATACCATATTTTTTTCATACGTCATTAGTATTTTGTCTTTTTACAAAGTTTTTAGACGTATGCCCGCGGCAGCCTGTATTGCCGGCTGTCCGGCAGAATGAGGGGATTCTCTGCCTAATTGCTTCCATTAATATTTACAAAAGCGAGTGATTCTATGTATCCTTTGGGATCCAGAACGTAATCCCGCATATAGCACCCTTCCTCACGGATCATATGCGCTGTCACAATCTGCAGCGGGCTGGCCTGACAGCCGTCCATGAGCATATTCACACCGTGCTTTTCATAATTCTCCAGCTCTGTGTATAAATCTCTGTATAAATGAGCTGTGTCACCAATTTCCATGGCTCACTCCTTTCCCTGCGGATTCGGATAAATAACAGCCGCTGCCTGCTTCTTTCATACCGAAGGCCTCGTGACGTACCGCCGGACTGGTGCAGCATGGAAGATAGTATGAACCCGCAGTTCCCTCCTCTTTAAGAATATCTGATGATTGCGTCCCTGAATGGGACATGTGATTTTCCTGAAATATATTCCACGGCCTTCCTGTGATCATGAAAAGATGCATGAGTAAAGATGTCCGGAAATATATTTAGATAGGATTTCCTTTATGAATTCAAAAATCCGAATGAAATTCTGTACCTCCTTTCGTATAGACATATATTTATCCTGGAATACTATCTTCTGTAACTGCCATTATAGAGAGCGTGTCCGGCTATTTCAATGTGTTTATTGTTTATAAGCCTTCCACATTTGTTGATAACTGGAAAATATGCCGTCCGAATGTTCCTGCGGCGGGCATGGTACCAAAGTAGTATAAACTCTCTATAAACTCTTTACAGTTTTTCTTTACATATTTTTTAATTTTGTTTATACTAATAGTGAGAAGATATATTTTTTTTAAAATCCCAATCGTAAGGATGTGATAATATGAAGATCGAAAAACTGAATGACAATCAGATTCGCTGTACCCTGACACACGCCGACCTGGCAGCCAGGCATCTCAAGCTGAGCGAGCTGGCCTACGGCACGGAAAAAGCAAAGTCTTTATTCAGAGACATGATGCAGCAGGCGTCTTTCGACTTTGGCTTTGAGGCAGAAGACATCCCTTTGATGATAGAAGCTATACCTGCTTCTGCGGACTCTATCGTATTGATCATTACAAAAGTAGAGGACCCGGAGGAATTAGACACAAGATTTTCCAAGTTCACTCCGTTTGGCGAGGCTGGTATGACCAGCACCGCTGAAGCCTTGGAAAAATTGGAAGGGGCGGAAGAATTTCTAAATCTGCTGAATAAGGTAAAAGAAGCCGCGTCCGAAACAGGCAATGCGGCGACCGTACCGGACGCGCCAGCACTTTTCAATGTTCGCCTGTTTTCTTTCGACAGTATGGACCGGGTAATCCAGGTTGCCCATCTTCTTGAACCTGTATACCATGGTTCTAATACGCTGTACCATGACACGGAGAATTCATCTTATATACTTGCGCTGACTCAATCAGACCATTCAAATAATGAATTCAACAAGATATGCAATATGCTTTCCGAATATGGTACGATCGAAAAGGCATCCGGCGCTGCGCTTGCATTTCTGGAAGAGCACTGCGATATTATGGTATCTGCAGATGCAGTACAGAATCTGGCCGTAATCTGATTATATGCCCTGGGGCAACGTGTACATCCCCCAGAGGGTTTTATATAATAGGAAGTGCCTGTCACTTTGCTATTATATAAAAAAGCCCCTGCAGGTTTCTATTGATCCCTGCAGGGGTTTTTTATGCAGAATCTTCCGCACATGGCCCTTTTTTATTAACCGTTTGCTTTCATGGAAGCGTTAATCTTTTCCACAAGCAGATCAGAATCAATGCCATGTACCATTGCAGCCTCTTCCAGAGATTCCATCTGTGCTGACGGGCATCCAAGGCAGTGCATTCCTATCTCCATTAAAATAGGGGCTGCATCCGGGTAAATATTTAATAATTCACCTATTGTGGTACTTTTAGAAATCTGTCCCATTTCTATTTCCTCCTTTATTATTCAGTGCTTTTTATTATAATCCCAATTTTTATAATAATCAACCGCCTAAAATGTAAAATCCTTATAAAACACCGACACACTTCCGGTCTATTTTCTGAATTGTTCGAACAATTATTTTCAATTTTTGACTACTCAAAAGTCAATCATTTTGCTGATTTTTTTCGACAAAAAATTAAATTCATCATAACTTAACAAAACGTTCGTTCTTTTTTTTATAAAAGTAATCCACCAAAAACACATGTTTTTATGTGGATAATGTGTATAACTTTTATAAAAACTAGATTTTTCCACGTTTTTTTGAGTTTTGAGTGTGGATAAGTTGAAAACTACCTTTCCCAAAGTTTCGACATGTTTTTACATTTTTGTGCATTTTGTATATGCCATCCTTTTCACATTTATCACATTATTCGCGTTTTTTAGATATCCTGTGTCAAGATGTCTAACAAAAAACTACACTTCAAATGCAGTTTTTTTTGAAGTGTAGTTTTTTTTGTCAAATCTTTAAATTTAATACTTTTTATATTACCCTTCGTATTGTAATGATCGGTGTGTAGGTAGCACTGCAGATTCCAATGCCGTCGGCTTCATTCATTGCATTGACGATATTGCCGTCACCCATATATAATCCCACGTGCCCGTCATATAATACGATATCTCCCGGGATCGCTTCTTCTAAGCTGACCGGTGTTCCGACGGACTCCATATCCCACGTCGTACGCGGAAGGCTGACTCCAAAATGTGCATATACGGATTGTACAAACCCGGAACAGTCAGCGCCTTCTGTCAGGCTCGTGCCGCCCCATACATAGGGGTTGCCGATGAACTGGCAGGCATAATCAATAACGGCCTGTCCACTTGACGCCTGAACCTGCATTGCAGCCGCCTCCTGGACTTCCTGCTGCTTTGCCGCCTCTTCAGCGGCTATGCGTTCGTTTTCTTCATCTTTTGACTCCGCATAGCTGTACTGCTTCTCTACGCTTACATAGTCACCGCATACCCAGCCTGACGTACCGTTGACATAGACCGGATACCAGCCGTTTACTGCTTCGCCGGTCACCTCGTACTGCTGGCCGGCCAGAATCCTCGTCAGAATATTGGCCTCCGTACTCTGTCCGTCTCTTACGTTCAGCACGTCTGCTGTTACCGTTGCATGCTGCTGTTCGTAATTTCCTGCATTTTCCTGGGCTGCTTTGCCTGTATACAGGCACTCTGCGGGTACATAACCTTCTACGGAACCGGACCGTATCCTTGTCCAGTCTCCATTATATTCAAGTACTTCTGCCGACGAATCGCTGTACAGCTTGCCGACCCAGTCACTTGCTTCATCTGGGGCATTTCTAATGTAAGCATAATCACTCACATTAGAAAATGCCATATTCAAATACTCACCCTCGTTATTAGGTACCAGATACAGGTCGATGTTTTCTTTGACCTCTGACTGGTAACATTCTTTTACTGCCGATTCGATTCCTGCAACTGGTATGACCGGCGTATTCTCAGTAGAATTGTCTGCCGCTCGGACCGTGATTGCACTCCCCGGAACCAAAATCGCTCCTGCTAAAGCAGAAAGAATCAATTTCTGCTTCATACGTATTGCTTTCATATAAAACCTCCTTGTAAGTGTCTTTATCTTTTGTAGGAAGTTCTAAATGTTACACAATTGTTAAATTTGTTACGATGCTATTATAGCAACCCCTTAGCATTGTGTCAACCGTTTTTACCCTATTTTCAATTTACACACTTCGACATAAGTCCTAAAATTCTGTTATTTTGCAATATTATTTTTTTATATCCGTTAACTATTTTGTAACATTTTATCGGCTCTATTCCTTCTATTATAATGTTTAACAGAATTTTTAGGATACAGGAAATCATTTCTATACGCTGCTGAAAAACTTTTTTTATTAATTTACAAAATACTGTTGACATTTTTAGGAAAATGTATTATATTTTAATCACAGTAACAATTACTATTATTAATATACAGATTGAAAGGAGGTCTATATTGGCAGCTCTGAAGTATAGTCGGCAACGTGAATCCATCAAGCGGTATCTGATGATGACGAAGGATCACCCCACTGCCGATACGGTCTACCTGCATGTAAAGGAAGAATTCCCCAACATCAGCCTGGGTACCGTATACCGGAATCTGAATTTGCTGACTGATATTGGCGAAGCGATCAAGATTCCCACACCAGACGGCGGTGACAGATTTGATGGTAATGTCATGCCGCACAATCATTTTTTCTGCACAAGCTGCAGAAGGGTTCTGGATCTCGACCTGGATATGAAGAATATCGAAGAGGTCAACAAGGCAGCTGCCGAGAACTTTGACGGCATGATAGAATCCAGCACCACAATTTTCTACGGTAAATGTGGAGACTGCATACACAAGCCGTAATCAGGAACACAGAAAGTTCACTGAATATACACAAGTGATTAATATAGGAAGTGTAATCTGCTTCCTATATTAAAAATAAATTACCGGCAGGCATAAAACCTCCGGAAGCAACTATACTTATAAAATATTAAAAAGAAAAGGAGATTTTTATTATGAAAAAATTTGTATGTACAGTATGTGGTTATGTTCACGAGGGAGACGCAGCACCGGCAGAATGTCCGATCTGTAAAGCACCGGCTGATAAATTCAAAGAGCAGACAGGTGAAAGAGAATGGGCTGCAGAGCACGTTGTAGGCGTAGCGCAGGGTGTCAGCGAAGACATCATCGCTGATTTAAGAGCAAACTTCGAGGGAGAATGCTCAGAAGTAGGTATGTACCTTGCAATGGCAAGAGTTGCCCACAGAGAAGGTTATCCAGAGATCGGACTGTACTGGGAAAAAGCTGCTTACGAAGAAGCAGAGCACGCTTCTAAGTTTGCTGAGTTATTAGGCGAAGTTGTTACCGACAGCACAAAGAAGAACCTGGAGATGAGAGTTGACGCAGAGAACGGCGCTACAGCTGGTAAGTTTGACCTTGCTAAACGTGCAAAAGCTGCGAACCTGGATGCAATCCACGACACAGTTCATGAGATGGCAAGAGACGAGGCTCGTCACGGAAAAGCTTTCGAAGGCCTGTTAAAGAGATACTTCGGTTAATCACATACCCGTTAGATATACATTTTACTCCAACATTCATATAAGCACCCAATTTATACACACGGGGGCCGCAAGCCCCGCGGTAAAACGTAAATGCCTGCATAGGAACTACCTCTCCTTATGCAGGTAATTTACTCTTACCGGAATGGGATATTTATCCATTTTTTATTTTTATTTCATTGAATCAGAAACACAGCATGTTATAATATAAATATTAGAAAAAACAAGGAGGATTTACTATGTCAAAGTACGCAGGAACAAAAACAGAGAAGAATCTTATGGAAGCATTTTCAGGTGAGTCACAGGCACGCAACAAATATACATACTATGCATCTGCAGCAAGAAAAGCCGGCTATGTACAGATGTCCAATATTTTCTTAGAGACAGCAGACCAGGAAAAAGAGCACGCAAAAATGTGGTTTAAAGAATTCCACGGAATCGGGGATGTAGAAGCCAATCTGGAAGATGCTGCAGCAGGCGAGAACTTCGAATGGACAGATATGTATGCCCGCATGGCAAAGGAAGCTGAGGAAGAAGGATTCACAGAACTGGCAGCCAAATTCAGAGGCGTTGCCGAAGTAGAGGCTGCACATGAGAAACGTTATCAGAGACTTCTCGACCATTTCCGTGCAGGGCAGACCTTTAAAGACGAAGCACCACTTGGCTGGAAATGCGGAAACTGCGGTTATATCTACCAGGGCGACGAGGCTCCGGAAGTATGCCCGGTATGTGCACATCCACGTGCATACTTCGAAAGAAAAGCTGAGAATTACTAAAATATAAGGTATTATTTAGTTTTAAATCAAGTGTGCAGGCCCCTCATTACTGAGGGATCTGCACACTTTGTATTATGCCGCTTTGCGGCTATATGTGATGAGAGCCTGTGCCCCCCGGAGAAGGTGACGGCCGCGATAAATTCAGTTTTGCAGCACTATTTTCCCCCTCTTTTTTGTCTTTCTGCCACAATGTGATTTTACCTTCCCCCTGCTATACTTAATTTGTTCATAAAGATCTATTTTAGGAGGAAAACAAAATGACTGTAAAAGAAAGAATTCTAGCCACTCTGCGCGGTGAGCCTACAGATGCCCTGCCCTTTGTCCCGCGTCTGGATAACTGGTTCTACGCTCACGAAGAAACAAACACATTACCTGATAAGTATAAGCATGCCAATCTCCGGGAATTTGCCGATGACCTGGGCGTTGGATTTCATTCTATTGTCCCCAACTTCAAAGGCTGGCGCAAAGGCGGGGTTAAAGACCTCCACGTAGGCCTGGGGATTTATGATCTGGAGCTTTCTCCCTGGATTGTCAGATTCCACAACGTAGGAATTACCCATGAACGGAAAGATAACGGTGAATTAACTGTTACTTACGATACCCCCAAGGGCATTATCCGGACTAAAGTTGTTTATACCAAGGAGATGCTCCGGGAAGGAATTACTCTATATGCTCATAAAGAACACGCATTGAAAGAAATCGAAGATTATGACGCACTGGCTTATATTTTTGAAAATGCAGAAGTAATCCCCAATTATGAAGCTTTTTCACAATATCAGAGAGAATATGTGGGCGAACGCGGTGTAGCAGTGGCACTCGCTGCAATGTGGGCTTCTGCCGGACATTATTTAATCAAAGAGCTTATGGGATTTGAAGATTTCTATCTGGCCAGATTCGATGATAAAGAGGCAATGGACCATCTTGTATCCCGCATGACTCCATTCTGTGACAAATTATTTGATGCGGCAGTCAACAGCCCTGCCGAGGTTGTTCTGTCCGGGGCTAACTATGATTTTAATTTTACAACACCGGATCTCATAGAAGACTACGTGGTTCCATCCTTAAAAAAGCAGAGCGACAAAGCACACATCCTGGACAAGTTTGTTGCAACACATACTGATGGGGAAAATACAATGCTTCTCGACAAGTATGTCCGTGCCGGGTTCGATATAGCCGATTCAATCTGCCCGAAACCTTTGACCAATATCTCCTTACAGGAAACCCGCGATGTATTTCAGGACAAGATTACAATTTGGGGCGGCGTTCCTTCCACTGCCCTTTTAACAGCCAACACAACTGACCAGGAATTCTATGCTATTGTGGATGAAACACTGCGTGCAATTGGAAAGGGCGATCATATGATTATGTCCGTAGCGGATACACTTCCCCCTGCAGCAGACTTTGGGCGTCTTCTATATCTTAAAAAGAAATTTGAAGAATTCGGTCCCGTCACCCCCTAGTACGTCGGCAGCAAGTTAACTATTTTTCGAGGTACTAGTACATCAGGAGAAAGCACTTTCCTATTATTAAAAAACAGCGTAGGTCCTTTATGGGACTTTCGCTGTTTTTTCCTAGAAACCGTTTCTTTTTCTCTTAAAATACGCACACATATACTTTAAAAATTCTTTTTCATTCGATTTTTGTAAAGGATTTATGGAGAAGATTACTTTTAGCTTATTTAACCGGAATACAAGGGTATTCTTGTGAATAAATAATTCCTTGCTGCTGTCTACCAGATTATAATTATTACGCTCAAGGGCGTCAACAAGCTCTACTATATCATCCTGATTTTTCTCATCAAGCAGCTCCTCAAACACATGATATATCTGATGCAGTTCCATAAACGGGACAAGGGAATGTATGTATTCGCCGGCATAATCATAGAAATATACGCCTCTGCTTTTTGCCTTTACATGATCCCGGAGCCAACAGCATTGTTGATATGCTTTTCTATACTCTTCCAGCTCATTCTGGAATGTTCCGATATAAAAATGGCACTCAATATCACGGTCCAGCAAGAAGCCAAGAAAGTTACCCAAATATTCCCCTATTACATACTTATATGTCCCCTGAAGAATCTTGCCTTTGTCAAAACATTTAAATATAATAATTTGCTTTTCCCTTGTCACCGCAGAAATATCTTCATAAGTATGCAGACTGCCCTCTTTGATTTTCCGAAGGAGTTCCGAGGTATCCACATTTCCTTCTGTTGTAATCAGTATGGGGATTCTGACGGCTGTTTCCGAGTACCCAAGCTGGGAGGCATAATATTTTAAAGAATACAGATCTGTATCTTCACCATAGAGAATTAAATTCAGAAACTGCTCCTTCAGATTCTTCCGGTGCTGTATATCTTCTTTATATAACTCATATTCCAGCATGGTTTCCACAGACATTCTCATAATCTTCAGTATGGGAGCAACCTCATCAGGATTTCCTGTCATTCCAATTACGCCAATCTTCTTATGATGATAAAAAATGGCCATATTGATACCATATTTTACCCCCAGATAATTATGCTCTTCATGCTCTGTTATAATCTCATCATCCTCACCATTTATGATCTTATAAGCAATTTCGTGGAATCCTCCAATCCTTTCTTTGTCCTTGCTGGCAATAATAATCCCCTTTTCGTTCATAATGTTTACATTATATTCCGTAAATTCGGAAATCTTGTCGATGAACCGCTCAGCAAGTATCTTATCTAACATATCCTCTCTCCCTTACTTAAAAAACAATTATCTTTTAGGTGTATTTACTTATTTAACAGATATCCGAACCATGAACAGACAGTTTCTTATACTCTCTGTTATGAACAAAAGCACGCTCCTGCAGGACTTTATCATTATCCCCTGCAGAAACGCACTTATTATGTATACTTTTGTATCTGTTCATGGTTCTGGACAGTTACATACTTTTTATTGCTAACAAAACTGCCGTTACACAACACCAAGTCCGCCAAGAAATACCATGGCAAAAGAGGTAAGCAGCGGTATGATAACGGTAACCATAAACATATCAAAATAAATCTGTTTGTATCCATATCCGGACAGATCCAACAGTACCAGCACACCGCCATTATGGGGAAGGCTGTCAAATGCAGCCGATGATACTGCCGCAACACGATGGAAAGTCTGAAGCGATATTCCCGTTGACTGGGACAAATCGATAAACTTACTGCTCATGGCATCCATTGCTATGGTTAATCCACCGGAGGATGACCCTGTGGCCGCTGTTATCACATAGATAGCAATTGCCTCCGCAATCAGTGGATTGCTTATATTCACAGAAAAGATAGCATCTGTAAGCGCTGCAAAGGCTGGGACAGCTTTGATTACCGCACCAAAACCAACGATTGCACTTGTATTCAATGTAGGTATAATCGAGTTTGTTGCACCATCGTTCAGTGTTTTCAGCGGATGGAGATACTTTAGATTTAATAAAATTCCAACAATATTACCGAGCAGCAACGCCGGAATAATCATATTTGCCTTTACAAAGTCACCCACCGGTAAAATTGCAGGTAATACATTATAACTGACAAGTACTGTTATAAGCGGTATCAGAGAAATAAGAGGATGGGGTAAATCCTCTGCATTTTCAGAAGGCAGCTCTTTCCCCGGCTGTTCATCAAAGAATAATCCCTTCTTCTCATATCGTTTTTTGGCATGTCCCAGCCACAGCATAGATAATGCGAACATCATGACTGCTGCAATAATTCCCAGTACAGGCGCCGCCATCGCAGTTGTGCCAAAATAGTTGGTCGGAATAATATTCTGGATTGCGGGTGATCCGGGAAGCGCCACCATCGTAAATGTAAACGTCCCGGCCTGTATTGTTGCCGGTATTAGACGCCTGGAGATATTTGCCTCCCGAAAAATAGCCAGTGCCAGCGGATACAAGGCAAAAGAAGCAACAAACATAGAAACTCCGCCATAAGTCAGAACTGCCCCGGCAAGCACGATAGAAAGCAATGCTTTCCCTTTTCCAAGCTTCCCGACAATGAAAAGTGCAATAGACTTTGATGCCCCTGAATCCTCCATTACTTTGCCGAAGATTGCCCCCAGCATAAACATCGGCAGATACGTTTTTGCAAACCCAACCATACCTTCCATATAGGTTGTCATGTACGCCTGAAAAAAATCAACTCCACTCAAAATTGCAACGAGTATGGCACATATGGGCGTTGCAATATAAATGGAAACCCCCTTGAACACCAAAAAAATAAGTAGAATCAACCCTAAAAAAATAATTGCTATCTCCATGATTTTCCTCCTGATATTTGTTACACCTATTATATCAAGGAGAGCAGCAGACGTTCTTGTACCCGGAATACAAACAATTGTTTCTTTTTTAGATTCAAATACTAAAAATCACTTATAAGCCTTTAAGGATCTAGCCGCCCCATTTCCACAGGCCAGTCCTCTGCCGCCAAGCAGCTCCAGCTTCTTCCTGCGCGGCAGCAGCTTAATAGCATACTCCCGCCGCATAGCCTCCTCCTTCGTTTCAAAAGCCTCAAAATAAGCCAGCTCCACAGGCCTGCGTGCCCGTGTATACTTAGCTCCCTTCCCCGCATTATGGTCACTCACCCGTTTCTCCAGGTCATTCGTCCACCCCGTATACAAACTCCCGTCCCTGCACCTCAAAATATATGTATAATTCATCCAGCAAACACACCTTTCCATACCTATCACTATACCACATATCCACATTCTGATCAAAAAAAACTCCCCCACTGTGGATAACTCCAGCAATTTTCCACCCCAACAAGAAATTTTGTGGATAACTAAAAAAGTTTATTTATAACCAGATAACCAAATTCCCACAGCCCCCCTATAAAATCTTTAATCTTTATTGTCCGCGTCTCCCATCCGCCTCTTCCGCCTTCCGTCCGGATGCACCCAGCCTGCCCGGCGCATGGAACAGCCACCCGCCGGGAAGACATCTGGTGTTTTCCTGCGCATCCAGCGTGTGATTAGAAACACTTACAGCAAAACAGGAGAATCTTATGGCCAAATCTTGATTTTCAAAATCAAAATTTGAGGCGGCTGAACTGAGAAAGCATCAAGCTTTCTCAGTGAATCCGCCTGTAGCCATAAGATTCTCCTGTTTTGTTGTTAGTGTTTCTTTCACAAAGCGCCAGCGCTAGAGCGTGTCTAAAAATTCATTGCCGCAATATGCTGCTCCATGCGCCGGGCAGGCGTCCCTTTAAGACTCCATAAAGTCCATAGGATTCACAGGAGCCCCATCTTTGAGCACCTCGAAATAAAGGTTCGGCCCTTCCACGCTATAATATTTTGTTGGTTCGCTCAGATATCCGACTGTCTGGCCAGCATCTACATAATCTCCGACCTCTACCGGCACTTCTTTGAGCTGCCCGTATACTGCGCTGTATCCATTTCCCATATCCAGGGTAACTGTAGTACCTGTCTGGGCGGACTGTTCTACATTAGTAACAACGCCCGGTGCGGATGCACCGATCATTTCTCCAACCTGGCCGCCAATAATCAGTGCCGGATTGTACTTATACTGTTCCAATGTTGAAAAGTATACCGTTTTGTCCATACTGTAGTTAATCAGTACTGCGCCGCTTGCCGGCCATGTGAGCAGGCTCTCCTCGCTGAAATATACTTGCGCGGTATTTCCTGCTGTCTCCGCATTTCCTGCGGAATTGTCCTGTGCGCTTTCATTCTCTTCGGTGTCATTTTCTGTTGATGTATTACCTTCTGCTTCCGGCAGGACAATATCATTAGTTGTCGTTGCCTCGCTCTTTTCTTTTGTTAGCTGTTCAGTCTGTTCCTCGGCTTTAGCCAGCTGCTGGTTTAATTTTTTATTATAATTGTTGAATGTATATGCTCCAACCATTACAATGACAGCAACAAAGCAGATCACGATTCCGACTGCTGCGCCCTTTCCTTTTAATAAAGATGGCTTTTCATTCTTATTCATATTCATCACCTCTGGCTATATTTTTGCCAGAAAAATGACGCCTTATTCTATTTTTGTAAATATTTCTCCGCCATCTGTCAGATTTGTTCCTTCAAAAAAATTTTGCAGAATTTCTTCGCAGCTTTTTCCCTCTTTTGCCATCTCGTTTGCCGTCCACTGCTTGATCAACAAGCCGTGCCCTTTTCCCATAGTCGTAATCCGAAGGCCCCCGTCCTCTTCCTGCAGAGAAAACGCACTGGACGCCAGTGACATCCACTGGCTCATCCCCAGGCCGTGCCCTTTTCCCATAGTCGTAATCCGAAGGCCCCCGTCCGCTTCCTGCAGAGAAAACGCACTGGACGCCAGTGACAGGGCCTCCCGGAACTGTTCGCCGCTGCAGACCGTATCACCAATCCTCATCTGTGATACATATCCCGCAGAATCATAGGCTTGTATCTCAAAGTCAGAGAAACTGTAGGTTTTTTCTGCATTTTCTTTATCCACGGCCACTAGAAACGGCTGGCACTTGGCCTGTATTTCCTTGTATTCCATGTTGTAAACATGCATCTCGTCCTCGGCTTCTTTATCCTTTGGACATTCTTTTACCGCCAGATAGGGGCAGTCTTCATTTCCCAGAACTTCCTGGCCGCTTCTCGTTTTACCATTGCTGGCCTGGTGGAACGGCACCAATGCATACGTGTCATTATAGTATAACACCTGATTTTCGGTCTCATCCATTGCCTTTTTTAATTTTTTGTAATAAGTTTCAAATTCCTTGGCACTCCACTTTTTTTCCAGAGATTTTGTATCCAGGTAATTGTCCTCCAGCAGCTTATCCTCACTGCTGTCCAACGTTTGGTAGAGGTTGGTACGGATCAGAACTGCCTGTGCTTTCAGCGCTTCTTCTTCATAATTTCCGGGCATTTCTTTTGCAAGCATGCCCAGAAAATATTCATCCCAGGGCACCTTGATCACCTGATCACTTCCATCCTCCGATGTTTTCTTTACCTGCACATAAGCACCGCCATTTTTCCCGTTTACTTCCATATCCGCGCCGTTTACAAAAACCGCGACCACATAGGGAAGCAGAATTAAAATAAGTAAAAATGAACAGACGGTTTTGACTTTTTGCCGCATATAACGTTGTCCCATAAAAAAGCCCTCCATATATATATTATATGAAGGGCTCAAAGGGGTCAGACCCCTTTTTTATAAGTCACTGTTTTCTTTCTTTTCTGTGTACTCCTCATAGGTCTGGGTACCCTGTGGCTGCTCCTGCGTTTCTACATCAGTCTCTGGCCCGGATACCTTCTCTTCTGTTTTGGCTTCCGTATCCGGCAGAATAATCACTGACGGCTCCGGCGCGCGTTCCGGCTCCTCCTCTGAACCAGGAGCCTTTGGTGCTGATACCGGTGCTTCAGGCGTCACTGGAGGTACTGGAGGAACGGGAGGTACAGGCGGCGTACTCATATCCGGTGTTGTGGGAGGCACTGGGGTCTCCGGTGCTGCTGGGGTTTCCGGTGCTGGCGCCTGGGGCGCAGGTACTGCGGTATATGGCCCCGGCATGGATCCGGCCGGCGGCATAGTTGGGTAACCCGGCTGGATAAACGGTCTTCCCAGATCCGGCTCCATTCCCGGATTAAAGTTCCTGTTGCGCATTGCGAAGAGGCAGATGGACTCGTAAAGAGGAACTACCATGCACAGTACTGCGTGCGCAATGGACATGTTTTTGGAAGTAAATTTCTCAAGAATCTGGTGATTTACGAGAACACTCAGTACTTTATAGAAGGCACTGTACACGATAGCCGCAATCACCCAGATAATTGCTATAATGATGATTCCCATGATCATACCACTGCTGAAATGGGAGGATGTACCGCCCCCGTGGCTGTATAAAGCACTGGAATAGAGGCTGGAAAACGCCCCCAGTCCAACTACCCAGACGATCATATAAAAAATAAAGTTTACCACACCAAAGATAAACGGCATTGCAAGGAGCCAGATCCCCGGATTTTTGATGGTTTTGGATTTGAGGGTTATGCTTCCGCCCAGCTCTCCGTGGAGATATGTCCTTGCAAACGGAATGAACGCGAGCCAAGGGTAATCCATGCCCTGTCTCTTTGCAATCGTATACATACCGATTCCTTTGAATACATAACTGATTACGTAGAAAATGAACCACACTGCGAGCACGATCAGATAAATGGCCAGAATCCCCGTAAGCATTGAATCCACCGGTGAGTTATAAGTATAAGTATAGCTGTCATAAAAATTCATAAATGCCTCCTATTCCGGCTGTCCTGACGGGACATCCACTTTTTCGAGTTTCCAGATATCCTTTACATACTCCTCGATTGTCCGGTCTGAGGTGAACTTCCCGCTGCATGCAGTGTTCATCATCGCCATTTTCGACCATCTCTGTACGTCGCGGTAGGCAGCCTCCACTTTTTTCTGCGCCTCTGCGTACGCGCGGAAATCCTTCAGAATAAAGTAGGTATCGGGCCTGTTTGTGCAATGTGTATTTAAAAGGGAGTTATACAGGTTCTTGTACATCTCGTGGTTGCCGCCCGCATAGGTGCCGTCCATCAGCTGGTCTACCACGCGTTTGAGCTCCCAGTCATTAAAGTAAATGTCAATCGGATTATAGCCGCCGTTATTCTCGTAGTTAATAACCTCCTCGGAAGTTAACCCGAAGATAAATGCATTCTCCGCTCCGACTTCCTCCACGATCTCCACATTGGCGCCGTCCATTGTTCCCAGAGTCGGTGCGCCGTTGAGCATGAACTTCATATTTCCGGTGCCGGATGCCTCCTTGGACGCGGTCGAGATCTGCTCGCTCACATCCGCTGCCGCAAACAGAAGCTCCGCATTAGATACGCGGTAATCTTCGATAAATACAACCTTCAGCTTGCCGTTGATGCTTCTGTCATTGTTCACCACATCCGCTACGGAGTTGATCAGCTTGATCGTCTCTTTGGCTCTGAGATAGCCTGCCGCGGCCTTTGCTCCAAAGATAAATGTCCTTGGATAAAATGACATCTCCGGATGCTCCTTAATCTGATTGTACAGATACATAATGTGCAGAATATTCAGCAGCTGACGCTTATATTCGTGAAGTCTCTTGACCTGCACATCAAAGATGGAAGTAGGATCCACATCAATTCCATTATTTTCTTTGATATATTTTGCAAGGCGTACCTTGTTCTGATACTTGATCTGCATAAATTCTTTTCTTGCGCGCTCATCATTCACCAGCGGCTTCAGGTTGCCGATCAAGGATAAATCCGTGATCCAGCCGTCCCCAATCCTTTCCGTGATCCAATCCGCAAGAAGCGGGTTGCCATGGAGAAGAAAACGTCTCTGTGTGATCCCGTTTGTTTTATTATTAAACTTCTCCGGCATCATGTCATAGAAATCTTTCAGTTCCTGATTTTTCAGGATCTCCGTGTGCAGCCTTGCCACACCGTTGACGGAGAAACCGGCTATAATCGCCATATGCGCCATGCGCACCTGATTGTCCCTGAGGATTGCCACTTTTCTGACCTTCTCTTCATTGCCCGGATATTTGGCGCGGACCTCCTGCAGGAAACGGCGGTCGATCTCCTGGACGATCTGGTAAATACGCGGAAGCAGCTTAGAGAACAGATCGATCGGCCATTTTTCCAGTGCCTCTGCCATAATCGTATGGTTGGTATAGGCACAGGTCTTTGTGGTCACTTCCCATGCCTCCTCCCAGGTCAGGCCTTCCACATCAATGAGCAGCCTCATCAGCTCCGGTACGGCAACCGTCGGATGCGTATCGTTCATCTGGATTGCCACCTTCTCATAAAGCTTTTTGATGTCGTCGTGGTCCTTTTTATACTTCGCAATCAGGGCCTGCAGGCTGGCTGAGATAAAGAAATACTGCTGTTTCAGCCTCAGCTCCTTGCCGGCATAGTGATTATCGTTGGGATAGAGCACATCCACGATCATCTTGGCAAGGTTCTCCTGCTCAACCGCCTTGTGGTAGTCCCCTCTGTCAAATGATTCCAGGGAAAAGTTCGTGATCGGCTCCGCATCCCAGATCCGCAGTGTATTCACCACATGGTTCCCATAGCCCACGATCGGCATATCATACGGAATCGCGCGCACGGATTCATAATTTTCCTGAATAAACTTATCTCTGCCGGTCTCCGGATCTTTTTCAAAACGAATCGTACCGCCGAAGCGCACCTCTTTTGCGTATTCCTGTCTGCGCAGCTCGAAGGGATTGCCTTCCTTGAGCCAGTCATCCGGTGTCTCGATCTGGTAGCCATTCTCAATCTTCTGCTTAAACATCCCATAGCGGTAGCGAATACCGCATCCATATGCAGGGTAATTCAGTGTTGCCAGTGAATCCAGGAAACATGCGGCCAGACGCCCCAGACCTCCGTTTCCAAGCGCCGCATCCGGCTCCTGGTCCTCGATCACGTTCAGATCGATATTCATCTCCTCCAGCGCTTCCCTCACGTCCCCGTAGGCAGTCATATTAATCAGGTTATTGCCCAAGGCACGGCCCATCAGAAATTCCATGGACATGTAATAGACCGTCTTGGCATCCTGCTTCCTGTACTCCGCCTGCGTTGCCAGCCAGTCATCAATGATGATGTCCTTCACGGCATAGGAAACCGCCTGGAATATCTGCTGGGGCGTCGCCTCCTCTATCTTCTTCCGGTACAGTGTTTTCACATTGTCCCGGACGATTTCTTTGAAAACTTCTTTTTCAAATCGCTTACTATACATATATCTTACATCCCTTCTTTCATTACGCCCATTGTAACAGCCTCGCCGTTTATCTTCCATTCCTTCACATAGCCTGCCGGTTCTGCCTTCACAACTTCGTTTGCGAGTACTTCGCTTCCGATCTCTTTCCCGTGCTTTGAAAAAACATCTTCTGCTTTTGCGCTTCCAGCGTAAGTCACTTTGATCTTATCCATGACCTCAAAACCTGCTTCCTTACGCATCGTCTGGATCTTGCTGATAATCTCTCTTACAAAACCTTCCTCTAACAGTTCTTCTGACAGATTCGTATCCAGAACAACGGTTATACCGTTATCATTTTCAGATACATATCCCTCCATCTGCGCCGTGTCAATCAGCAGATCTTCCTTAAACAGAGTAATCTCCTGTCCGCTGATGTCCAGCTTCAATGCTCCAGTTTCATTAATCTCGTCCATAGCAGCATTGCCGTCGAGACTGTCCAGGGCAGACTTGATTCCACCTAACATCTTACCATACTTTGGCCCGACTGTCTTTAACTGTGGTTTAAAACTATATGAAGTAAAGTCTCTTACATCCTCTGTGAACTTCATATTCTTGACGTTCAGCTCATCTTCAACGATTTCCTGATAAAATTCCGGCAGATCAAAACCCGCCTTCACAAACATCTGGCCGATTGGCTGGCGGTTCTTGATGTTAGCCGTATTGCGGCACGCGCGTCCCATAACAACCAGCTTCAGGACATTCGCCATATTGGACTCCAGCTCTCCATCGATATAAGTCTCGTTGACAACCGGAAAATCACAGAGATGGATACTCTCCGGTGCCCCACTGTCAATGCTGCATACCAGATTCTGATAGATCTCCTCTGTCATAAACGGAATCATCGGCGCCGCTACCTTCGCAACGGTCACAAGCGCAGTGTACAGCGTCATATACGCATTGATCTTATCCTGCTCCATGCCCTTTGCCCAGAAACGCTCCCGGCTTCTTCTGACATACCAGTTGCTCATGTCATCCACAAAGTCCTGCAGCGCCCTTGCGCTCTCCGGAATCCTGTAATTTTCAAGGTTCTCATCCACGGTCTTTATCAGTGTATTCAGTTTGGACAGCAGCCATTTATCCATAACACTCAGTTTTTCGTAATCCAAGCTGTATTTGGTTGCATCAAATTCATCTATATTTGCATACAGTACAAAAAATGCATAGGTATTCCACAGCGTTCCCATAAACTTACGCTGTCCCTCTGTCACTGCTTTTCCATGGAAACGGTTCGGCAGCCACGGCGCGCTGTTCACATAGAAGTACCAGCGGATTGCATCCGCGCCATACTGATTCAGCGCATCAAACGGATCCACTGCATTTCCCTTGGACTTGCTCATCTTCTGGCCATTCTCATCCTGCACATGGCCAAGCACGATGACATTCTTGTAAGGCGACTTATTAAAGAGCAGAGTAGAGATCGCCAGCAGAGAATAGAACCATCCTCTCGTCTGATCCACAGCCTCTGATATAAAGTCTGCCGGGAACTGCTGTTCAAACAGGTCTTTATTCTCAAACGGATAGTGATGCTGTGCAAACGGCATAGAGCCGCTGTCAAACCAGCAGTCAATCACCTCTGGCACGCGGTGCATCTCTTTACCGCAGACCGGGCATTTTATCGTAACATCATCAATATATGGGCGGTGAAGCTCGATATCATCCGGACAGTTATCGGACATGGATTTCAGTTCCTCAATGCTTCCGATAGAATGCTGATGTCCGCACTCACACTCCCAGATATTCAAAGGCGTACCCCAGTAACGGTTGCGGCTGATGCCCCAATCCTGCACATTTTCCAGCCAGTCGCCGAAACGTCCCTTCCCGATACTCTCAGGGATCCAGTTGATCGTATTGTTATTGGCAATCAGATCGTCCTTCACGGCGGTCATGTTGATGAACCAGGATTCGCGCGCGTAGTAGATCAGCGGCGTATCGCATCTCCAGCAGTGCGGATAGCTGTGCTCGAACTTCGGAGCATCAAAGAGAAGCCCTCTCTCCTCCAGATCTTTCAGGACCATCGGATCCGCCTTCTTTACGAAGACTCCGGCAAATGGCGTGGATTCCGCCATATTTCCCTTTTCATCTACAAGCTGTACGAACGGCAGTCCATAGCTTCTCCCAACATTCGCATCGTCTTCACCAAAAGCAGGGGCAATGTGTACAATACCGGTACCATCCGTCAGTGTAACGTAGGAATCACAGGTCACATAGAACGCCTTCTTATTCTGCTTCGCAGCCCCCTCCGCCGCACAGGCAAACAGAGGCTCATATTCCATGTATTCCAGATCCTTTCCTTTATATGTCTCCAGAATCTCATATGCCGGCTTATCTTCCTCTGCCAGCTTGCCAAGCACCGTATCCAGCAGCGCCTGCGCCATATAATACACATAGCCGTCTGCTGCCTTTACCTTCACATAATCCTCCGCCGGATTCACGCAGAGCGCCAGGTTAGAAGGCAGTGTCCAGGGCGTGGTTGTCCATGCCAGAATATAAGCATCCTCATCCTTCACCTTAAATCTGACAATCGCAGAACGTTCCTTGACATCCTTATATCCCTGGGCCACTTCCTGCGCAGACAGAGGAGTCCCGCACCGCGGGCAGTAAGGTACAATCTTAAATCCCTTATAAAGAAAGCCCTTATCCCAGATCTGTTTCAGCCCCCACCACTCGGATTCGATAAAATTATTATCATAGGTCACATAGGGATGTTCCATATCAGCCCAAAATCCAACCGTACTGGAGAAATCTTCCCACATCCCCTTATATTTCCATACACTTTCTTTACACTTATCGATAAAAGGCTCCAGGCCATATTCCTCAATCTGATCTTTCCCGTCGAGTCCCAGAAGCTTTTCCACCTCCAGCTCGACCGGAAGCCCGTGAGTATCCCATCCGGCTTTACGCGGAACCATATACCCCTTCATCGTGCGGTATCTCGGAATCATATCCTTGATAACGCGCGTCAGCACATGTCCGATATGAGGCTTCCCATTCGCGGTCGGAGGCCCGTCATAGAATGTATACTCAGGGCAGCCTTCCCGCTCCTCCATACTTTTCCGAAAAATATTATGATCAGCCCAGAACTTTTCAACTTCTTTTTCACGCTCAACAAAATTCATATCCGTAGAAACTTTCTTATACATAACTCATCTCACCTTCCTATAATTATTTCATTTAACACGAAACGGACACCCCCGCTCCCTGCTTCCTTTGCGCCTGCGGCGGCCGCTGCGCGGCATCTACCTCTTACGCCGCAGTGCGCATCCCCCGGAGGGTTTTTATGATATTAGTAATTCCAGTGGAATTTCCAATATCATGCAATAGAGTTTCGCTCGCGAAACTCGCGCCTGCGGCGGCCGCTGCGCGGCATCTACCTCTTACGCCGCAGTGCGCATCCCCCGGAGGGTTTTTATGATATTGGTAATTCCTATGGAATTTCCAATATCATAAAAAAGCTTCCGCCCTGTAATAGGACGAAAGCTTTCACTGTCGTTTACCACCTGTTACAACATACTCCGGCCTTTTTAATCCTGCCTTGTATATGCGTTCCCGTAACGGGGGAACTCCGTCAGTCTCTACTGCTTCCGTTTCGAGAACTGCGACTCAGAAGTGATGTTCAGAAACCACTTACTCATACCGGGCTCGCACCACCTCCGGCTCGCTGCAAATTTCAGTGAAAACTTACTGTCTTCGTCATAGTCTTTTTTGTCTGCACAGGGATATTATAAAAAGAAACCGGGGAATAGTCAAGGGATTGCACATATATTTCACCAAAATTCATCACATTGTAGAAATTTAAAGAAACGTTTGAACTATTACTGCAGAATTGCATCTATTTCACTATCCCCTTATTCACTTTTCCCAAACTTTTTATAATATTCTTTCGCCTTCTGCTCAGACAAAGTAAATCTTTTTTGCAATTTTATTAAAATCTTATTCTCATCAAAGCCTTCCTCTATATAATCCAGTACCATCGCTCTAATGCCTTTCTCTACCCCTTGTGATAATCCTTGTTCTAGCCCTTGTTCTAGCCCTTGTTCTAAGCCCTGCGCTATTCCCTCGTTTCTGGCTTCTTCCCGTTCATAATATCTTTCTTCCCAAGCCTGCACATATCTCACCCCCGCTTCCTCACTCGTTTTCACCTTACGTACCCGCTGATGTATGCGCTGAATCCGCTCGCTGTCCATATTTGCCGCCGTCTCATCGTTTGTATGTTCCAGATAATAAAGAAATTGTGCCAATTCCTCGGAAACTTCCTCTTTGTTCGTGCCGTGTGTATTTAAAAAAACCCTTACTGCTCCGTCTTCCAGGCAGCACTCCGGTACTTCCTCGCATCTGGATCTGAACGTATACATATATTTATCATAGCCAAATAAATCAAATGTCATAATCATGATGATGTATGCCATATTCAGATGGTTATAATCGGGAACCCCCGGTTCCAAAAGAGAGGTGTCTATTATAGCCTGGTAGTACCTGCTTCTTTTTGCCAGGTCTCCTCTCTTTTTCTGCTGCATTTCCGTATTGTAAATGATAGCGTCTTCATCCATAGAAAATACGTCCATCCGAATTGCGCGCAAAAGCGGCGATACCCGAAGTTCCTTTTCCGTCTCATTTTTATCCAGCAGCGGTACATTCCGCCCAAAGATAATACTTAATACGTCCTGATGCGCCCTTGGGTCTTCCATTACTTCATCAAACAAAAAGCGGTTTGTAAGGTTTAACTCTTTTAACGGTATAATTTTTCGCTTTGTGTCCATATAGTTCTCCTCTATTTTACCACATATTTTCTTCTGTTAATAGTGAATGGCACACGAAAAAACAATCATAGGCATTCCTCCTTGCAATTATTAAATTCTTCAAACATTGAATCACCGGACGAAACTGCCCTTAGGATTGAAATTAGATATTTCAAAAATAATGAGTATAAAGAATGTTTGAAATGAATCCAGATTCATGGATTGGACTCATTCACATTAACATATAAAACCAAGGATTGTCAATGTATCTGTGCATCTATAACAGGATAACCGTATATAAGTTTATCCTGCCAAGATATTTGTTGAACTTCCTGTTACGAATCATGTATAATAGGATCAGGCATTTATCCGAGGAGCATAACGACACTGCTCCTGCTGACCGGCATTTTACTTATTTAAATACCCTATTCAAAACTACAAAGGAGATTGGTTATATGAGAAGAAAGCCTGACCTTCACATTCGATTTTTTAACGATTTTGCAGTATCCAGCCCCTATTATGAGTACGCTCCGAGCTCACACAACAGTACACAGCTGACATTGCTGATATCCTACCTGGTAGCCAATCAGGATACCAAAGTGCCAAAAGATGTACTGATGGCCATGCTGTGGCCCGATGAAAAGGATAAGTGTCCGGTCGGCGCCCTGCGCAATCTGGTATACAGAGCACGAAAAGAACTTGAACATCTTTATCCCGATAAGGATGTGGATTACATCAAGTTTACCCAGGATGCCTACTACTGGAATCCCGATCTTTACTGTAAGATCGACATCCATGACTTTGAGAATTACAACAACCTGGCCCGGCAGGAACCTGATCCGGAAAGGCAGTTCCGTTATTACTACCGGATGCACCGCCTGTATACAGGTGAATTCCTTTCCAACCACACCTCCATCGAATGGGTTCAGTACCGCATAACCTATTATAAAAATATGTATATTAACTGTACCATGAATATGTGTGAATATCTCTATACCAGGCACCGTTATGACGAATTGATTGCTCTATGTGACCAATCTATTATTTTCTATCCCGACGAAGACCGTTTTTACCGTTATAAACTGCTTGCTTATCTGGGTATGAATACCATTAAGACAGCGCTGGAATACTACCACACTACCCTGGATTTCTTTTCTTCCAAATACGGTACTGATATCAGCGGATCTCTGAGGGATGTCCATCAGGAGATTCTCCTGCGCATGCCCAGCAAAGAACTTGATATCAACGAACTGGAAACAACACTTGGAAAAGATGATAAGAGCGGACAGACTTTTTACTGTAACTTTGATATCTTTAAGAACATCTATCATCTGCATTCCCGCTCCTCCCTGCGTATGCCGGGCCGGCATTATCTGATGCTGCTTACCCTGCATTCAAAAAAGGAAAAGATGCCGGATGCCGCAAAGGTGAAAGAAGTCATGGAAACCCTGTACTATATGCTTTCCACACATTTGCGTAAAAATGACGTTTTCACCAGAACATCGCTGACTCAGTACTCTGTGCTACTGAGCGTTACAGAAAAAATAGGCGTGGATACGGTAGCTGCCCGAATAAGCGAGGCGTTCCATGAGATGAATTCAAATTCGGAATTGTATCTGGAAGTCTCAAGCAAGGAAATCTAAAAACCGGAACCAAGCGGGCAAGCCCCGGAGAAATTTCCGATATCATATACCAGCACCGCAGCAGAAGAGGCAGACTGTACCGGGGATGCATACTTAATGCATGATCCCCGGTACAGCCCGCCTCTCCTACTGCGGTGCTGTTTTAATCTCTTTATTCTTATTGTATATTTCCAGAACTGTCACATTATGATAGCATACTGTGACTTTATTGAACCTGCTTTTATTGAAAGTACCTATTTACGTGAATCCGCCACGGCCCGGTACATAGCCAGTATGTTAACTCCCGGTACGTCGGGCATGATATTGTGTTCCTGATTAAAGACAAATCCGCCGCCCGGAGCAAAGATATCAATCATTCTTCTTGTATACTCATACACTTCTTCCGGTGTGGACCGGTTCAGGATGCTTCTCGTATTGCATCCCCCGCCCCAAAATGTGATATCCTTTCCGAACTCGCGTTTCAGTACCGCAGGATCCATCTGATAGGCCGTTGTCTGAACCGGGTTGATTACATCGTATCCTGCATCAATCAAATCTCCTATGATCGGATATATAGAACCGCAGGAGTGCAGAAATGTTTTCATGCTGCTGTGTTTGTGTACATATTCGTTTAACTGTCTGTGGTATGGTTTGAATAATTCCTGATATTTTTCCCTGGACATAAACATTCCCGTGTCCATTCCCAGATCATCACCAAAACGCAGGATATCTACGATATCCCCCACTGATTCACATACCTTTTCCAGTGTGGCAAGATGGCGGATCATCAGTTGTTCTACCAGTGATTCCACATTTTCAGGGTCTGCATATGTGTCCATCAGAAAATTGTCGATTCTCCTCAGGAAAGTCCCCCACTCAAACAGGTTACATCCGCAGGTGATCATCAGCGCTCGGTCTGTCTTTTCCCTGAGCGCCAGCGTGCGCTCTCTTAACTTCTGGTAAAAGTTCTCTTCACCTGCATGATCCCATGGACTGTGCACCAAAGCGCTCCAGAGTACTTTTCCCATCTGGTGGTCCAGGTCAGACCAATCATCCGGATAATCATCCATATATGGAAAATATGTCTGGTCAAAAAAAGTGGCTCCGACCGGCATTCTTGCGATTAATGTGCCCTCCTCATCATGGACTACATAGTCTCCGTTTTCCAGCTTTTTGGGCCGGAACCATTTTGGATACTGGCCCGTGGAGCCATCCGCAAGTGTCACATCATACCAGTCATCGTCATTCTCATTGAATACTCTTCCTATATCAATTACATCTACGCCGAATTGATCCATAAGCTCAATCTCCGGCTGTACAACCTGTTGTACTACATCATATATTCTTGTATGCCCGCCGGAGATTCCCATCTCCTTTTTCAGATTGTTATAAGCAATTGCAGATATACCTGAACTCGGCGTCCCGCCCAGATCCAGCGGCACATAATCAGGTTCTTCGTGGTTGATAGATGCTAAGACTCTTTCCCTTGACGTCATGCTGTTTATTCCTCCATTTCTAAACGGTTAGATTTTTCTATATGCGGTAAATGATTTGTTATTTTTGATTATAAACTAAAATACTGCAAATTCAATACCATTTTTTAAATTCTAATCTAAACGTTTAGATATTTTGATTTACTTAACCTGATGTGTTATGATGAAACAATAAAAACACGCTGTAATTTTTATTCATACTGGAGGTGATTATCATTGGCAACCTTAAAAGATGTTGCAAAAGACGCCGGAGTCTCGATTGCAACGGTTTCCTGCTGTCTGAGCGGCGCAAAAAATGTAAAACCGGAGACCCGTGCCAGGATCATGGATTCCATAGAAAAGCTAAAATATATTCCCAATGCGTCGGCGCGCAGCCTCAAAACTGCAGATTCAAAAAAGATCGGGATTGTTCTCACTGATATCGATGATTATTACCACGCCGAAATATTCAAAGGCATCTCATCTTATCTTCAGAATAAGGGGTTCAGCATGAATGTTGCTTTTTCCAACAACTCCCCTGATATCGAATGTGATAAAATAGATGATTTTGTAAGCGGCAATGTGTCCGGTCTGTTAATCATCACGTCTCAGCCCGGGAATACGGATTTTTTTACAACCAGGATCAAAAATTATAATATCCCCACCGTCTTTATCGAACGCAGGCCGGACAATATGAATGCTAGTTTTGTCGGTTTTGATAATGTGAAAACCGCCTACTATCTCACGGAAAACCTGCTCAGGAAAGGCTATCAGAACATTGCCCTGATTACCGGTTCGCAGCAGTTCTCTTCCGAGGCCGAGTCCATAGAAGGGTACCGGACTGCTCTGCAGGATTATGGTCGGCCCGTGAACCCCGATCTGATCCGTTCTGCCAATATGACCAAAGAAGATGGATTTAAGGCATTTCTCACCCTTCCCCTCCTGAACCAGGTAGACGCCGTGATCACTACATCGGAAAATGCAGCCCAGGGCGTGGCAGAAGCCTGCAAAATACACGGGAGCAACCCATCGGAAGATATACAGATCCTGACTTTTGGGGAAGAGTCCTGGAGCCGTGCCAGCCTGTCCGGAATCACCCATACCTCCCGTACCGCATTTACACTGGGCCAAAAAGCCGCCGGGCTGCTGATGAAAAATATAGAATCCCCTGTTCTGTTTGAGGAAAAGACCCTGCTTTTTACAGATGAAATTATACACACCAGGCTTTTCATTCCCGAAGCAAAAAAAAACAGTCCTACGGTCAAAAAGACAAACACTGCACAGGAACCGCTTCGTATCCTGATGGCTGACCTTGCAACCTCCCATGCCGCCAGACTGCTTTCCGAAAATTTCACCAGACAGACCGGTATTCCGGCAGAGATTGATTTCGCTGCACAAAACGAACTTCTGGATAAAATTGTGGAGGATATGGGCTGTTCACAATCCCGCTATGATATTTATATGTACGACATTCCCTGGCTGCAGTATCTGGTACAGAACGGAATGATTGCAGATATAACAGACTATATCCAAAGCGATCGCTTTCATCCGGAGGCCTTTTTTCCGGAGAATCTGGAAAACTGTATGTTTGATAAACATTATTATGGCATTCCCATCGTAGGAGGATCGCAAATTTTGTTTTACAGAAGGGATCTCTTTGAGAACCGGAACGTACAAAAAGAATTTAAGAAGATGTTCCAGATCCCGCTCTCACCGCCCCGTACATGGACAGAATTCAACGGAATCGCTTCCTTTTTTACAAGAGAATACAATCCAAACTCCCCAACCCTTTACGGAACTTCCATGGCTGGAATCGTGGACGAGGAACTGGCCCCCGAAATCCTGATCCGCCTCTGGTCCTACGGGGGAAAAATATGGGATAAATACAACCGGGTCTGTCTGAATACTCCGGAAAATAACCAGGCCTTCGGCAGTATCCTAAAAACCCTTGATTATATCGGGAGGCCTCCGTTTGACACTGCAATTGAACAGACTGTCGAGGATTTTTGTTCCGGAAAAACAGCGATGCTGATCACCTACTCAGAATATGCGGGCCAGATCTGCCAAAGCATCCACAACCATATCATAGGCCGTGTCGGATACGAACCCATCCCCGGAAAAACCCCTGCCAGCGTGGGATGGAACCTGGGGATGAATCCATGCACTGCCAGATCAGAAGAAGCATGTATGTATTTCCAGTGGCTCTCTCATAAAGATATCAGCATCTACATGACCATTCTGGACGGCCAGTCCCCTGCACGGGCGCCTTACTCCAGCCACGAACTGCTGAAGCTTTATCCCTGGATGGAACTGACCGAAAAAAGCTTCGAATACTGCCGGAAAAGAACCGGGCCTTACAGTAAAAATTCCCTGATCATCCCGCAGAGCCGGATTGAGGCTGCACTTTGCAGTGTAATGAAGAATATTGTAAACAATGGGATGTCCGTCACAGAGGCTTTGAATAACGGGCAGGAAGAAATGCAGGCACTGTTTAAATCTTATGGGTATCCGAAACCGCTGCATTTGTTGGGGTAGGGGGGACGCCTGTAGGGAGATGTGCGGGGGAAACTACCTGCCGCTTTCAGGGTACCGCCCGTTTGCTAAGAATTGCTACCCAAAACTTATGCCGGATTTGAAGGCCCCATCGACATTCACCGGGCAATCTTGATGATTGCCCGGCTCAGGTCGATTTAAAATTTGCTTTGGAGAGCAAATTTTCGCCTTCAAATCCGGCATGACTTTTGGTTAGCAATTCTAACGCGCACTATAGGCCCCCTGAAAGCGGCAGGTAGTTTCCCCCGCACATCTCCCTACAGGCTGCGTGCATCCAATCGTAGAATAGATGCATCGGGAGGGCACTGATATTGGTGAAAGCGGATTGAGTCAGTTAATAAAAATTTTTCTTTAGAAATAGAATTTAATTTTTATAAGTCTGGTATTACTTATAGTAACGGTTATATGTTACTCCTTGCGGTTGCGGTTTTTTCTGTGCAGCATTACTGATCCTGCGATGATCAGTATGAGAAGCACAGCTGCGGAACCTATTCCAACATACAATTTAAGCCTGGGCTGTTTGGCTTTTTCATCTTTTGCAGGCTCTGCCGGCGCTGGTTGGGTTTCCTGTTTATTTTCTATTTTACGGCTGTCGCTTGCTGCAGTATCTCCCATCAGTTTTTGATAGCCTTCCTCTGTCAGAGTAACCTCTGCGCTGCCCACTGCCTGGCCTTTATAGGTATAGATAATTTTTCCGTCCCGGATTCCATTTTCGGTTAATACGATGTTTTTCTCCAGGCTGGAAAAGTTTACGCTCTGGGGTAGTACGACATAGGGGTTCTCTGTGTTAAAATTACTGATGTCTTCTGAGGTTTCCAGTGTCTCAACTGGAACTTTTTTGAAGTTCGAAAATACATAGTCCATCATGGCTCTTGTGTCGGTATAGGCATCTACACCGTAATCATAGAGTACTACGGCAGCCAGGTGCATGTCTCCGTTATCTGCCATTGTCACCAGGGTTGTCTTGGCCTGGTCCGTATAACCGGTTTTACCGCCGGTACAGTATTCGTAATAATAGTAATTTTCCGGCCACAGCATCTTGTGGTTCTGTTGAAATACGCGTTCTTCCTGTGTCAGGTTTGTGGGTCCGATTTTATATTCCAGTGTCCCCATGATGGTTCTGAATTCTGGCTGCTGGTACACGGCAGACGCGATAAGCGCCATGTCATGGGCCGTTGTGTAATGCTCATCATCGTGAAGCCCATTCGGATTCACCCAATGCGAATTGGTACATCCAAGCTCTTTTGCCCTGTCATTCATTTTCTGGATAAATGTATCATAGTTTCCACCCAGGCGCTGCTCTCCCACGCTTTCGGCAACCGCATGTGAAACTTCATTTGCAGAAGCCAGAAGTACTGCATGGAGCGAATCATCCAGGCTTAATTCCTCTCCCGCTTTCATCCCAATCTGTGCATCATCATACTGCAGAAAGGAGATACTGTCCTCTGTAAACTTTACCTTATCGGCCAGATCTGCATTCTCCAGTGCAACAAGCGTGGTCAGGAGTTTTGTGATACTCGCCGGGAAATGCTTTGCATCCATATTCTTTCCATACAGGATCGCACCGCTCTCCATATCCATTACAACTGCCGAATCGGCGTACACCTTCGGACCTTCTGGCCATGCCTCCAGGCCGTTTGTATCGATCTTTGCCTCATAGGATGACGCTTTTTCCTGCGCTTCCGCTTCGGCTGCAAGCTCCTCCTCCGTCTTCTCCTGTGTATCGCCATCTTCCGCCAGTACAACGGACGGGGAAAGTATCAAAATTGCTGCTAATAAAAAACAAAATAAAAACCGTTTTAACTTCATAATTCCCTCCAGATTTTTATTATCATATGCGGAACCTGCCAAACTCATTCTTATATAAAATTTATTATTGAGATTTTACTGTTTTAGATAAGAATCTATACATTACATACTACCTCAAATATTAGCCGCTTACAAGTAATAAACTTTTGAAATCTCTCCGTCAACGAGAATGGTTACTTTTCACCTCCCAGCCAACATCTAAATCGGGATTTAGTTGACAGGCTTCAGTCCTGTCGACGGACGGGGACGCTTCATGACAGGGAGGCCGGGAAGGCGCTGGGGCTGTATATGCCGTTGCGATATGCACCCGTGCTGCTAAGTGTTTCTAGAACAGCCGCTGCCGGCTAGGCGGGTACGCTGAACACATCACGGGAAATCTGATGATTTCCCGCGCTGGGTTCAGCAAACACTTGATTCGGAGATCAAGTGTTTCCCCGCCTATCCGGCAGCGGCTGTTCAAGAAACACTAAGCGCACTCCAGCATTTCGCAACGGCATATACAGCCCCAGCGCCTCCCCGGCCTCCCTGTCATAAAGCTGGCTCATCCAATCGGCAGGAAAACTCGCCAACCGGGTGGGATCCC
>NZ_LN865149.1:237712-338968 GCF_001244405.1 Eubacterium sp. SB2
CCTTAGAAATTCTTGGTGGGAAACAGCCCTGAAAATGGAGAGATTTTTGGATTCCGAATCCAAAAATCAGCTGACCCAGCGCGAGAAATCATCGGATTTCTCGTGATGTGTCAGTGGTGCTCCATTTTCAGGGCTGTTTCCCGCCTAGAATTTCTTAGGTCCGCGGCCGCGTTTTTGAAAGGACATGGATGTTCTCCGGGAGGTTTTCGGCTATCCCTTTATAGAGCGTCCCCATCCGCGCCGAGGCTAAAGCTCGTCGCTAAATCCCGATTTTATTACGCATTCCCTCAACAATCTCCGGAATGTTTTGCTCTCCGCTGTCTTTTCATCATGCCCCGGCGCCAGATAGATCATCCTGCCCTTTTTATAATTCCTGCACCAGCCTGCAGGGTAGTCTTCTCCCTGATAATGAAAAGTAAGAAAGATTTGATTTTTCGAATCCAGCTGCCTCACCATATAAGCCTCTTCCTCTAACTTAAACTCTTTTACTCCCAGCCACTCTGCCCGCTTTGCAGTACGATATGCCAACAGGCAGCGGGGAGGATGCGTCACGAAGTTTCCGCCGTATGCTTTTTCCAGCTTACTTCCTGCGCGGCTGATAATTCCGTTATGCAGTGCCAGAAGACGGCCGCCGCATGCAAGATAATCCGCAAGAATGTCATCGAATCCATTCAGATGCCGGTAATCGTCAAGATAACTGATGATACAGTCATATAACTGCAGGTCAGAAATAGTCAGGCCGCGGTAATCTGTACATACGCTTATCTCTCCCAGGGATTCCAGCGCCTCCCGGGTGCCGGGCAGCACCCTGCTAAGCGGATGATATGGCGCCTGTTCTTCATCCCCCAATATTAGAATCTTTTTTTCCGTCAATTCTTTCACACCTCCTACCAGGGAATGATGCTCCCGTCATAGCTGTCCAATACCAGCTTTTCCTGTTCCCGTATTTTGAAAAAGCTCTGCAGGGCCAGCCTTGCCGCTTCTTCCGGATTCAAATCGGCGTGTTCTTCTTTGGTTCCCATCATATAGGTATTCATCCATCCGGGGTGATAGAGACGGATTTCGTACCCGTCTTTTTTCAGCCGGTTTGAAAGAACTGCCATACCTGCGTTGAGTGCAGCCTTGGACATGCAGTATTCGGTTTCGTCCTCCCGCCAGCAGGTTCCGATGCTTCCTGCTTCTGAAGAAATACAGCAGATCTTTTTATCTGTGCCTCGGTCCATAAGCGGGAGAAATGCCTCTGTCACCCGGATTGCTCCCAATGCGTTGATATTGAGAGTCCGAAGCATCGCAAGATAGTCATACCCATCCCGAATGTCCCGGATGGTACCATTGATTCCTGCGCAATGAATCAGCATATCAACCGTTTCCACACGTTCCATAACCTTTTGAGCCGCTATTTTTACCGAATTATCCTCTCCCACATCCAGCGGCACACAGATCAGGCGGTCAGGATAAGTCCGTTTCAAGGCATCCAGTTCTTTCCATTCTTCCATATACCTGCCTGCAATCACTTGAAATGTGGTTCCGGATTCTGTACAGGCTTGCCTCCCGCTGTTTTTCAAAAGTTCCTCACACAATGCAAATCCCAGCCCCCGGTCTGCACCGGTTACCATCACAGTTTTCCTCATCGCCAAAATGCCTCCCGGTACTGTTCTTCTCTTTCTGCAAAATCACAAGGCAGGATCTCCCCTGTATTTAGAAAATGTTCCACACATTTTCTCGTGGGAATTCCAGTACGCCCGCCCAGAACCGTACACTTTATTGCGGAAACCGCTCCGGCAAATCCAGCTGCTGACTCTGCATTCATTCCTTCCGCCATTCCACAGGTAAATGCGCCGTGAAAAACATCCCCGGCCCCGGTCGTATCCAAAACCTCCACAGGATAGGATTCTGACTCAAAAAACTTTCCATGATCCATTCCTGCACAGCCCTTTGCCCCCAGCGTAACAACTACTACCTGCGGCCCCTCTTTGGACAGAAGCCCCAGATTCTTTTTGTACTCTCTGTCAGAAAAAAGATGATTGTAATAATATTCTGATAGTATAAAAACATCAATATTCCTCAGGTTTCTCTGGGTCCTCTCATCAAATTCATCCCCATCCACAACAACGGTTCCTCCGTTTTCATGTACATATTCCGCCATCTTTTCCGCCGCGGCATCCATCTGATACAGCATCAGATAATCCCCTTTTTTAAAGATTTCATAAGGGATATCCGCAGCGTTCCACGGCTGAACCGTAGATGCAGATTCAAGATAGTGCTTTCCCCGTTTTTCAGAATCTATAATGCTGACACAAAAAGAAGTTCTGCCTTTTCGCATCTCCAGGTGCGAAACATCCACGCCAAGCACTTTTAAGTCTTCTACACAAAGCTTCCCATACCTGTCATTACCCACAGCACCCATAAATGCAGTTTCTGCCCCCAGACGCGCAGCAGCAGCAACCGCATTTGCAATCTTGCCGCCGCCCATCAGACTCACATCCTGAAACTCCACCAGTTCCTCTTCTTTTGGCATGTGCGGGCACAAAATATTCATATCCATACAGGGGTAATCAAATCCTATGATCCTCATAAACACCTCCTACCAGCGTGTCAAACTGATTTTCTCTTTCAAAAATGCCTTTGCTGCCGGCGCCGCATCTGCCAGGGTACAAAATATATAAGGTTCTCCCACATCTTCCTTTATGTTCTTCTGCACCGCATAAAAAATGGTCTGATCGTATCCTGTCCCCACATTCAGCTTACGGATCCCTCTTTTCACAGCTTCCTTGATCTGGCTGTCCGGAATTCCTGTGCCTCCATGGAGCACCAGTGGAACGGATACCTCTCTCTTAATCGCATCCAGGCGCTCCATATCCAGCTTCGGCTCTCTGACATAATTACCATGCGCACTGCCAAATGCAATCGCAAGTACATCACACTCCGTCAGCTCCACGAATTGCTTCGCCAGCTCCGGGGAGGTGTAGCCGCTGTCATCCGCAAAATCTTCAAGCGTATCTGCATTTCCTACATGCCCCAGTTCAGCTTCCACATCCACCCCCATCGCGTGTGCCGCTTTTACGACCTCCCTTGTCCTTCTGACATTTTCTTCGAATTCATAGGATGAAAAATCCACCATGATACTGGTAAATCCGGCTTTCAGGCACTGCATTGCAAGCTCGTAGCTGTCCCCGTGATCCAGCATCAGCCCCACCGGGTACTCGCTTTTTGCGGCCAGTGTCTTTACGATCTGGGCAAAAGTATCCACTCTGATATACTCTGTCATCTCAGGGTAAATCATAATGATTGTCGCTGTCTTCAGCTCCGCTGCCGCCTCGATCACCCAATTGATCGTTTCAAAGTTAAAGGTATCAAATGCAGTCACCGCATATCCCCCTTTATCTGCTTCTTTTAAAATCTCTGATACTTTTACTAATGGCATATGTTTCTCCTCCTCTTATCTTTCATCGGCCTCATCAGCCCTGATTCCCGTGTAGCGGCATACTTCTTTCAAAATTTCCCTGTACTTTCCGTGGACGCCGCATGCATGATGGATATACGGGCCGTACATCAGCTTTTTCTCCCATCTGCTCCAATCCGCTACCTCGACCCAGATATAATTACCTCCGGTCTCCGGTCCTTCCACACCTTTTCCTTCTCCAAAAAACATCTGGAAATCGCCGCAGACACCACCGAACCGTGCAATCGTGAGATCGCCTCCCCGGATTTCATACCGGCCCATACATTCATCCGTCAACTCTGGATTGCAAGATGGTTTTGCAAGCGATTTCGGGAACGGTCCGCAATGCCACAGCAGCTCTGCATTGTCATTTTCCGGATGTCGTATGGTCATGTCCGCAGTAAATGCAGGGGACTCCATCCTGGCTGCTCCCGTCAAAATTCCCGCTGTCACTGCACCGTAAATATCTGTCTCGCAGATCACCGGCAGGCCTTTCTCCGTCAAGTTGCCGAAGGCATAGCATGGATAACACTCATAGATCAATGGATTGACATACCAGCAGTCTCCCGCCATAATCGTGCACCCATAAGTTTCAGCCAGATTTCGGATTGCCAGCTCTGTGGCCGCTGTAATCTCCGCATGCTTCCCAGAGATGCTGTAACACGGAAACGACTGCTTTGTTTCCTGCACCAGCCTCTTAACGGCTCCCTGATCTTCCTTCCGAATGCGTTCGATCTCCGTTACCAGCTCTGTCCCGTCAATGGGAACTGTATCAATTTTCAACTGGTTTACCAAAGCCCCCTCGTCCGCGATGACACTCAGAAAATCTCTCGGGCGCGGACCGATCTGCCCGATCTTCATATTTTTCACAGCCTTTACCGCACATGCCGTGCGGATAAAATTCTCAATTCCCTGCTCCAGCTTCGGATCTTCCAGCCAGCAGTTCTCCAGATAGGTATAGGTCAGCCCCTCCCGAAGAAGCCCCATCGTCGTGGCAAACAGGCCGCATTGCGTGTCCGTCTGGCGATATCCATATCCTCCCGGAGGTGCCTCATCCCTTGGCCCCCATACCAGAATGGGCACAGAAAACTCCCGGCAAAGCTTAACCACCGCCTCCTCGTTCCCAAAGTTCGCGTGGGGCACAAACAAAGCGTCAATTTTCTTCTCCCGGAAATACCGGGCTGCCTTCTCCACATCACATGCCTGGTACAGCAACGCCTCCTCATTTAAAAATGAAATGTCCACCAGCTCCACATCGCCGATTTTTTCAAGAATTTCATCCACCCGCCTTCGGATCTTCAGGCTATTATCATATGCATTTTTCGGATCCGGAAAATCAAACCGCCTTGTCGGCGCATATCCTAACACTAATTTTCTGTAATTGTACATAAACATCCTCCTACTTGTAACATTTATTTTTATTCATGGCAGCCATTCCTGTCAGACACCCTGCTATTACAAGCATCATAACTCCGCCAAGAAGCAGCAGGCTTGCATATCCAAAGGCATCCATCAGCCCCCCTGCCAGCATCGGAAAGATAATTCCTCCGAGACTTCCGAAGATGCTGACGGCATTCGTCGCTCCCACAGAGCTTTTTGGGAATTGCTCGCAGGCCAGGCCGATTTCCAGCGGGAAATTCACCCCTGACAGCAAGCCGACCAGGAAAATTAAAACAATCATCATGGCCGGCTTCGTAACCGCAAGACCGAGCACCAGAAGGACCGCTGTGACCAGATTGACACATATCAAATATTTTTTTGTATCATACTTTGCAAATAAAACAGGATAAACCAATCGTCCTGCTGCCGAACCTGTCCAGTAAAAAGTGATGGTAAGTCCGGCAATCGCAGATGCATCGAGCGCCAGTTCCAAATAGCTGGACATATATGTACTGATGGTCATATCAAATCCCATAAACAGCAGCGCCGCAAAGCAGGTCATCAGCAGATGCGGATTTTTTAAAAGCTTGAAAAACGGTTCTTCCTGTCCCGGTTCCGGTCTTGCTCCCTCTGCCTTCACTTCAGCTTCTCCCTGACTCGGCTCCGTCTTTTTCTGCTTTCTTCCAAGAAGCAAAAGCCCCGCCAGAAGCAGGAAGGAAATCCCGCCGATCATAAAGTAGCTCAGCTTCCAATTCAGTCCGCATGCCAGGATAAATGTGGGAAGGATCGGACCTGCCAGTGATCCCAGCCCATAGACTCCATGAAAAATATTCAGATACGAATTGCGCTTATCCCCGGACAAGTCAGATATATAAGCGCTCATCACCACATTGAGCAGGCTGATTGCCGCACCATTTACAAAAAATGCAGCCAGCAGACCCGCAAAGGAAATCGAAGCCGCAATCCAGAACATCGAGACCAGATGCGCCAAAACGCCCACAGTGATCAGGGTAAATCTGGGCATCCTCCGCGCCAGCATGTCATTGAAAAATATCATAACCAGCTGCCCCACGCACAACACGGATCCCACGATCCCCGCCTTTGCCAGTGGGATACTGTAGGTTTCTGAAAAGGCGGAAACCAGTGCGCTGTACATGATAAATCCAAAAGAAGCAAGAAATATCGTTACATACATGGCTGACAGCAGTATTTTTTTGTTTTTCATTCTGCTTCCTCCATACGAAATTCCCAGCGGACCGGTTTTGTAATTCCATGGAAAGAAGAGAAAATTTCCATGCAGACCCAGATATCCGCCTGTGATGCATCCCCGTCCCCCTCCATTTTTAACGCAAGCTTGTCCGGCTCTTCATACGGCTTTTCTGCTTCGATCACATTTACACGTTTTGCATCTTCTGTTTTGAGCTCCACTGTAATCTTGGCCTTTCCCTCCAGTAGCTCAAACTGCAGGTACAACGGCTCTCCCTTCCGGTCTTTCGGGATATCCGTATGACAGTGGTATGCCAGAAAACCGCTGTTCTTCCATAAATCATGAAGCTGGGTCCCATGGCCGATTTCCACCGGGTGATAAGAAGGCAGATGGCTGTAATTTCCATCCACTTTTTTCGGCTCCTCAGGCATCCATTCCGCCATTTCCCAATTTGTGATATATCTGCTCTGCACGGTTTCCGCCTCCGGCACCATACTTCCCGGTTCACAGATACTCGTAAGCACCGCCTTTTCCAGCCCCCTGGCCTCTGCCTGGATTTCCACCCTGGTATCCTGTACTTCGGCTATGATCTGGGCCTTCCCGTGGTACAATCTACATACGGGTTCTCTGCGGTTACTGGTATCCTTCACATCCCCGTTGCCGGTTACCAGAAGCCTGGCCCCATTCAGCCTGGTAATCTCAAATACATTCTCAGCATCCGGCACCTCCCGGCCTGCCTCGTCCAATGCGGTTACTGTAAAAACAGCGGCTTCCCGGCAGCCGCTTTTTACCTGCCGGTTCTCCAGCTTTAAAGAAAGCTTTTTGGGTTCCCCTGTTGTCTCTCTCACGCATTGCGCAGCCACGTTTCCATTCACCATCGCAATGGCTTTCAATTCTCCCGGCTCATATGCCACATTCCAGTCTGTCTGAAAATAAGCATCGTTCTTCCTGGTTCCAAGCAATCGTCCATTCAGATAAAGGCTGACCTCATCCCCCGTGGAAAATACCCGGACTGTCACGTTTTCGCCCGCCTTTTTCCCGTTCCAATGGGGCTGGATATAGATGGATGCCTCCCCGCGCCAATACGTCTGATACAGATAATAGCTGTCCTTTGCATAACCATTCTGATCCATACAGCCGCAGGGCGCAAACAGCCCCGGATAATCATGCTCTCCCCGGTAGTCCATCCCCGTCCAGGCAAACATGCCGCTCATGTATGGCGTATTGTCCACAATCTGCCATGTACGGATTCCGGCAGTCCGGTTCCCCAGAACATCTTCCTCTGATGCATTGTTCACTTCTGAAAATACAATGGCCTTCTCAGGGTATTTCTTATGGACTGCTTCACACAGTTCAATGTTGTAGTTCATTCCAATCATATCCGCGCTTTGTGCTGCGCCGTCTTCCAATAATCCTGTGTGCATCGCCATCAGCACCGGCCTTGTCGGATCCTGCTCATAAATCCTGTGTTTCATGGCATTCATGATCTTTCTTCCGCGTTCACCGTCCTGCAGGGATTCCTCGTTCCCTGCCGACCAGACGATCACACTCGGGTGGTTCCGGTCCCGTTTCACCATGTTTTCCAGACGCCGCAGACCGTTCGGCGAAGATTCGAACCAGCGGTTTTCATCCATCACAAGCATGCCCAGTCGGTCACATGCATCCAGCGTCTCCCGGGAATGCGGATTATGCGAGAACCGATATCCATTGCATCCCATATCTTTGAGGCGCTGTACCCGATATTCCTTTATATTATCCGGCAGCGCCGTTCCCAGGCCGCCATGATCCTCATGAATACACATTCCCTTTATTTTTGTAGGTACACCATTTAGCAGAAAGCCGCGCTCTGCATCGAATACAGCTGTCCTGAATCCGAATGTAGTGTCTACTTCATCCAGCAGCTCTTCCCCGCTGAAAACCCTTGTTCTCAGCTGACAGAGCGTGGGATGCTCCACCGACCACAGCTTTGGATTTTTCACTTCCGCCTGCTGCATCAGCCTCTTTGTTTTCCGTCCCGGTACCAGCTGAATCGTTTCTGCTTCAAATAATAAGCTGCCCTGTTCATCCGCCGCCGTATGAACCACCCTGACCTCTTTGTCCGCAAATGCGTCATTGCGCAGTGTTGTTTCTATCGGCACATTCCACAATTTTCCATCCTTGGATTCCGGATGAATGAAAATACTGCAGTAATCCACACAGACCGGTTCTGTCTTGACCAGCCATACGTGCCGGTAGATTCCTCCGCCTTCATACCACCAGCCCTCGTATTCCCGGTTGTCCACATATACCGCAATTACATTCAGCTCGTCCCCATATCTGGCAATATCCGTCATATCCAGATCAATTTCCGTGTAAGCACTGTCATTCATCCCCATATAACAGCCGTTGATCCAAATACGGCTTTCTGTACAGATTCCTTCAAATTCTATATGGATGCTTTTCCCTCTGTCGGAAGGCTCCAGCCTGAAGAATCTGCGGTACCAAGCATTTTCCCGGATCAGAGAACCATGCACCGGATTGGCCTCTGGCGTGGGTGCCCCCTGCACCACATAATCATGAGGCAGTTCCACTGTTTCCCAAAGACTGTCATCATAATCTGCTGAGGCAGGACCCCTTCCCCTCTCCGTTTTTGTATGCATATATGTATACAGATAGCCGTGTGACACGGTATCTTCCACATCTCCCCTGTGAAATTTCCATCCTCTGTCAAACTGTAATTTTTCTCTCATATCTTCATCCTTTCCCTTTTCCCCGTCTAGCACATCGTATCATCATTAACTTCCACATAAGCCGACCTTATTTTACGATGTACTAGCCTTTCACTGCTCCGGCTGTCATTCCTCCTGCAATGCTTTTCTGCGTCAGGAAGAAAAAAACAACGACCGGTATCAGTGACAGGCAGGCCGCGGCAAATGCGGCATTCATATTCGAAACATGCTGTCCGAAGAAATAAAACTGCTGCATCGGTATTGTCCGCATTTCTTTCTTCTGCAGCACAATCAGCCCGATATTGAACTCATTCCACATCCACAGCATATGCAGCGCTGCCACCGTTGCTGTGATAGGCTTCATCAGCGGAAATACAATAAACCAAAAGGTACGTATTTTCCCGCAGCCATCAATCTGCGCGGCCTCCTCCAGCTCAACCGGAATGGTCTTTGTAAAACCGACATATAAAAATGTTGCGTAGGAAACACTGGTTCCTACCATCAGGATAATCGCGCCTGTATATGTATTCATGAGATTCAGTCCCTTCAGCATTCGATAGACCGGAATCATGATCATCTGGAAGGAGACCATCATGCCTGACATCAGAAGCAGATCCATAGCTTTATAAAACCGTTTGCCGCTTTTTCTGCAGATCATATACCCTGCCATAGAAGATGAGATAACAATCAAGGTGACCGAAAGCAGCGTTACAATCGTACTGTTTTTTAATGTCACAAAGAAATTTGTTACTTCCACTGCCTTGCTGAAATTCTCCAAATGCAGGCCGGAGGGGAGCGCTAAAATACTTTGTGCCGTCTCCATCGGTGTCTTGAAGGCATTTACGATAACGATGTAAAGAGGCGCCAGGAATATTACTCCCACAAGAATCGTCAGAAGGGAAAGCAGCCCTTTGATTATTTTACTTTTTTTTGACATCTACGCTTCCACCTCCAGTCTGCGCAAAGCCCTTGACAATCCGCCTCCGATCAATACCAGTGCAATGGTGAATACAACCGAGATGGCCTGCCCATACCCTGCCTTGTTATAACTCATCAAATGATTGTATATATAGATACCGATCGTCTCTGATGCTCCTGCCGGTCCTCCCTGGGTCGCCGCATACGGTGTTGCAAATTCACGCAGCCCATAGGTCAGAGACAGAGTTATGCAGGTGGTAAATGCCGGTACAATCATAGGCAGTGTTACCCGGAAAAACTGCTGTATCCTGGATGCTCCGTCCAGATCCGCTGATTCATATAATTCCTTTGGCACTGTGGTCAGAGAGGAAAGATAAACCAGCATATTGATTCCTACGTCAATCCACATATGGATAATGGCAATTCCGAGAATTACGGTACTCTTCTGCCCCAGAAGACTGTTCCATCCGAACAGGCTTCTGAACACATCGCGGAAAATGTAGCCCCAGATAAACACTGCCAGCACAACGCTGATCGCGGTAGGAAGAAAAAATGCGGTCCTTGCAAATGTCCTCCCGATAAATTTCCGGTTGATTGCCAGTGCAAGCAAAAGAGAAATGATATTCCCCGCAATCGTTGCAATCAAGGTATAGCAGATCGTGTTCTGCACGGGCTGCAGAATATCTTTATTGGAAAATATGTTGATAAAATTTCTCAAACCAACATAATTTAGTTCTTTGCTGACCCCGTTCCAGTCTGTCAACGCTATATGCAGCCCCGAAAAAAACGGAATAATGACAGAAAAGCCGAAAAAAAATAAGACCGGCAGCAAAAAGCTAAAATTTATCAGCTTACTTTTTACTTTTTTATTCATAGGTCTTCCTTTCCCGGACAGGCGCCGCAGACGGTGCCTGTCCTGTGCCCACTATTCTATTTTTGCGCGGACAGAGCCGCTTCAAACCGCTCATCCAGCATCTCAATGGCTTCATCCACCGTCATATTTTCATTCATCAGAAGTTCCGTCTCCACATCCGTTACGATCGTCTCCAGCTCGTCCGACACAAACAGCTCAGAATACCCGGTCCAGTCAAACACCTTATCTGCATCAATATACTGCTGTACGTCATAGAGAATTCCATCTTCTTCCGTAACCTCTACGTTTTTACATGCAGAGATATCACCTTTCGTCTTTTGCTGCAGCGCCCCCATTTCCGGTGTAGAAAGCATTTCCAGGAATTTCAGGGCTGCATCTGCATTTTTTGAATCCTGATATACCGCAAATCCGCCAGGTGTAGAACGAAGCGGCAGCATTGCTTCCTCAGAATCTTCCGTCAGCGGAAGCGGAAAGATTCCAAGATTTGCATCCGGATTGATTCCCAGCACAGCCGCCGGGGTCCATGAGCCGTTGAGAATCATGCCTGCATCCCCTACTGCCAGCATATTCAGCGCCGTATTCCAGTCTGTTCCAAAGGGATCGTCATTGGTATACTGATACCGTTCTTTCATCCTCTGCAGAACCTCTGAAAAATGGCCTTCGTCCGCCGCCCAGGTTGTGGTTCCCGCCTCCAGGTTCAGACGGTTCTCTTTGTCATACTTTACAGTTGTTACCACGGAATCGCACTGTTCGTCACTGAACAGCACCCACTGCTCCTGGAACCCTGCTGCAATCGGAGTTTTTCCTGCTTCCTGTATCGTCCTGCAGGTATCGATAAATCCGCTCCAGGTATCAGGCACTTGCTTAATTCCGGCCGCCTCAAATACATCCTTGTTATATATGACAAACATGCCGCCCTGCGCAAAGGGCAGGCACCATGTTTTGCCATCGACGCTGCACGCCTCAACTGCGCTCTCCTTGATATTTTCATTCAGCCATTCCTCCCCGGAAATATCCATACAAATTCCCGCATCTATAAACTCCTGTTTTTTATGGATATCATCAATAAAGAACAAATCGGGGACATCATCCGCTGCAATCTTATTGCGCAGCATGGAGTTGTAATCATCGCTGGAGAGCGTCTCCATATCAATCTTTACGTCCGGATTTTCCTCTTCAAACTGTTCAATAGCCTGCTCCAGAAAGCTGATCGCACTGTCTTCATTCATATCATGAATCAGCGTCAGTTTTGTATCTCTGCCCTCTGCCGCATCTGATGAACCTTTCGCCCCGCATCCGGCAGCCATCCCCGCGATCATAACAGCAGCAAGCACAACACTTATTCCTTTTCGTTTCATAGATTTTCCTCCTCTTATTATGGGATTTCCTTTGTTGACTCTAATATAAACTTTTTTCTTATATGGGTCATTTTAAAAAATTGCAGTTTCTTAAAAAATACTATCTTTATATTCAGAAACTGTTGTTCCCGTCACCTGTTTGAAAATCGTGGAAAAATAAGAGGCACTGGAAAATCCTACCGTCTCAGCAATCTCATGGGCTTTCATATTGGTGTTTTTCAGAAGCTTTTTCGCACCTTCAACCCTCACCTGATTGATATACTGGGTCAGCTTCATTCCCGTACTGTTTTTAAAAATCTTGCAGAGATAATTGGGTGTCAGCCCCATCTCTTCTGAGAGAATTTCCAGTGAAATCTCTTTCATATAATTTTTTTCGATATAATTCATAATCGCCGAGGCCTGCCTGCTGCTTCCGCCGGACCCGATCTGATTCTTCTGGCTGATCTTCAGAACCAGCTTTTCATAGCCTTCCAGCAATGCAGCCTCCATCTCCTGGATAGACCGAAACCTTCGGCACCAGCCCTCTGTAATCACCTTCACGCCCAGAATCAACTCCGGGTTTATATGTTCTTCGATAGAGATCCGGTAGAAAACATGAAAGAGCAAAAAACATGTTCTCTGAAGGCTGTTCTTATCCGGACGTGTCTGATAGAGGTTTTGAATGATCTGTTTTAACTGTGCCCGTGCTCTTTCCTCCTGGCCCTCATGGATCTCTTCCGCCAGATCCTCAATGGCAGCTTCCAGATTCTGCTCCGTCTTCTTCTGGTTCAAAGTGGAATAAAAAAACACCTTATCATATCCTTCATACAGGCTCTGTTCCTGCGCCCTCAGCGCCTGCCGGTACAAAAGGGCAATGTCGCCGGGATTTTTAAAGCTGTCGCTGACTCCCATGGAAAATCCCGTGATGTGCCGCCTTTTCATCTCCTGATAAATAGAAGTCACCTTCCGGGTCACATATTCGAAAATACGCATGGCGCTATTCTCATGCTCCAGGCAGAACAGAACCGCTAAAGTTTCACTATCCATGGAAACTGTAAACTCCTGCACTGATATCTGTTCATTCAATATGTTCCGCGCCTTTTCATAAGTCACTTCATCCGGTTCAAGGAGTTTCACTGTCAGCACGGTCATATTGCCCGGTTTATCCGTCCTTCCGGTATATTCCCAGAATTTCTGCATATACTCCTGAGAATTCAGCTTATTGAAAAGCAGATTTTTTAAAAAGTCATTGGAAATAATCGAGAAATTCTCTGTTACGAACTGAGATTTTTTATACTCCTCTTTTTCCCGCTCAATTTCAGCCACTGTCTTATCCAGTATGGAAATGACATCCTGCTCCTTCAGATCATACTTCAGAATATAATCCCGGGCGCCCAGTTTCATTGCGTCTTTCACAAAATTAAAATCATCATATGAACTCAGAACAATGCATTTAATCCTGGGATAGCATTCCCGCACCTGCTTTAGCAGTTCAATTCCATTCATCTCCGGCATACTGATATCTGTCAGAATCAGATCCGGTATCTCTTCTTTCAGGCAATCCAGCGCACATTTTCCATTCATAGCCTCTCCGATCACCTGAAATCCATATGCCTCCCAGTCCATAAAATTCCGGATTTCATAACGGTAAAACACATCGTCTTCTACAATCAACATCTTATACACCTGCCTGTGCCTCCTCTCTTGTCCGAAATAACGGAAGCCAGACCTCTACAATGCTTCCCCTTCCAGGTTCACTGATATAATTCAATCCATACTCTTCTCCAAAATATTGCTTGATTCGCTGTGACACGTTTGCCACTCCTATGCTATTCAACCCTTCATACCTTTCTTCCTGCACGGTCAGTATCGATTTTATTTTTTCCTGCGTCATCCCGACCCCATTATCTTCCACCGTCAACCGGAGCTTTCCCTCTGAAGCGGATGAAGTAATCCGGATTATCCCGTTTCCTTTGGATATTTCGATGCCGTGAAAAATTGCATTTTCCACCAGCGGCTGCAGAATAAAGTCCAGCATCATATATTCCTGCACGCCCTCACACAGACAGTATTCTACGGCAAACTTATCCTCGTACCTGAACTTCTGCAGGGTAAAATAATTCCTAATATACTCCACCTCTTCCCTGACTGTGTGGTATTCTCCGTTTTTGCTTAATGATGCTCTGAGAAGTTCGATCAGCGCCGCCGTCATTTCTGCGATATGCTCCTGCTTTTCCATCTTCGCCATACATTGAATTGACCCCAGTGAATTATAAAGAAAATGGGGATTGATCTGGGCCTTCAGTACCTGGAGCTTAAGCTTTTGTTTCGCCTGTCCTTCTTTATAGGCCGCTTCAATCAGCTCCTCAATCTTATCCGCCATATAGTTAAAACGCGTACACAGCATACCGATTTCGTCAAGACTGGTGGGTTCGATATGTACTTTAAAATCGCCCTGTTCTACCTTCCGCATGTTCCGCTCAAGGTAATGGATATTCCGGCTCAGATTTCTTGAAACAGCATAAGAAAAAATCAATGATACAAGAATCGCCCCTGCCGCAATCACCATAATATACCATTTGATTGATTTTGTATTTGCCATAAAAGCATGCTCCGGAATAAAACAGTATATGTTCCACTCTGTACTGTTTTTGATGCGTTCTGCAAAAATATAACTCTCATTCTGGTAAAGAATACGCGATATATAATTGCCATACCGGTCTTCTTCCCTGCCCATACGGCTGTCTATTCCTTCTTCCATCTGAAAATTCCCATAAATCATGGAACTCTCATTATTTTCGAAGACCAGGCTTTCATTGTCGATCATTCGGTTTTGGGACTGGATGGGCCGGAAGAAATCCTGAGCAATAGCAAAGACCACCGTTCCATACACCTGTCCCAATTGATTCTTCGTGTCAATTATATTGCGCACCAGATAAACCTGATTTTCTTCTTCCTCCAGAAACCAGCATGTATTCTTTGCGCCCATCCGGTTCTCCGCCATTTTGAGAATCTCTGCCGCCCGTTCCTGGTTGATGTTGCTGTCGTTAAATGCCTTTGTATACCTCGCCCACCAGGCCGGCTGTTCTCCCACCCCTTTTACGTAAAAAGCAGTAACCGGAACGGAGCTGCTGAAATGCTTATTGCCGAGTGTCCGAATATTCTGCCTGTATTTTCCCGAACCTTCCTGCTTAATCTGCGTCTCCGGGGCCCTGATACACGCAAGAAACTCTTCGTCGGTCATAAGTTCATATGTGGTCTCCAACAAACTTTCCGTGCGGTTTTCTAAGTTATAGGATAATTGTTCCAGAAACTCACCGGTAAAACTGGCCGTATTTTTGAAGATCACCTGTACCGAAATATACTGAAAGACTCCTCCCAGCAGTAGAATCAAAAGCAGCATAGTACTAACATACGCAATAAAAAATTTGGAGCGGATTTTCAGTTTTTTTGCCCACAAACGGATTTTTTCCATCAGCTTCTGTGCCATATTCTGTTTTCCCCCTGTTCTCATCTGTGTATTCCAAAAGGACATACAAGACGTCTTGTATGTCCTTAATTATACTATACTTCAAATCTTACAGGCCCGGTTATCCCGCATTTCCAGTGATTACCTTTTATTACCAGTTTGATAATTAACCGGTCTCCTGTAACAATACCCGGCAGTTCTACCCTCATGCGGCTTCCTTCCACGCCATGTTTCGCCAGATAATAACGTTTCTGAATGCGGTTCATGTAATCACGCATGGAGATTAAGATTTCCGCCTCCCCGGTAATCTCCTCGAACACCACCGCTCCGGTCTTTCCCTCCTCGAGATCCGGCATATCCGGCTCCATACAATAAATAATATAGCCGCCGCCTCTTGTAAAAAAGAAGGGCATCTGGCGGTCCAGCATAGATGCGCTCTCCAGGCTCTTTCTCCAGTAAATATAATTGTCATCCGTGGTATAGGCGTATATGTCCGGTTTCTTCTGGTAGATATGAGACACAAACCAATCGTTTATATACGGATTTCCGACACTCACAGAATTTTCCCAGACAGGCTCCTGCTTCCCCTCCCGGATTGAATACAGATTCACGCTGCAGTCCGCCTCTTTCAGCATGCCAAAAATCCTGATTTTCAACACACCTGGTTCTGTCCTGCACCGAAAAACCGCCTTTCCTTTTCCTTTATACAGACACATAACCTCTTTCTCCGGAAAGCAGCTGCAATAAGGATCCGCATTATCCGTGCACACACACTCTGCCAATTCATTACATGCTGTTTCAAAGATATGGGATGCCGTGGGTACCAGATTTCCTTTTGTATCTATGGCCTCCACCCGCACCGTAACCAGAGCTTCGCCGTCTGCAGGATATGCTGTCTTTTCCGGATAGACCCGGAAGGCATACGCCTCACCGCTTGTCCGTATTTCCGCTGTTACCCGGTCCGCTTCGCTGATTCCAACCGCTTTCAGTTCACCGGGTTCATAAGGAACCTTGAAGACCGCATGCTGCCGTTTATCTACAACTGCCTCGGCCTGCTTTCTGCCATTCACATACAGCAGAACTTTGTCCATATTGCTGCAGACTGCGATGTCACGCATTGTTGCTTCCGTGGGATTCCAGTGGCCGCATATGTGGAGAACGGGTTCTTCCCTCCATCGGGCTGCATATTGATAAAAGCCGTCTTTTTTGTCTCCATTTATGTTCAGCGGACAGGCATCTGTAAAGAACCCCAGATTTCTGTGCTCTCCCCGATAATCCTCACCGGCCCAGGCAAAAGTCCCGCCATAATAAGGATGGCTTTTCCCGAACTCCAGTGTTTCATACGCCCCCTCGCTTCCCGAAAAAGGATTGCCGCATTCTACTACAGTATCCGCCAGGCAGAGCATCTCCGAACCGATGATCGGCTTGTCCGGATATCTCTTGTGGATCTCTTCCAGCCTCCTGTGATTATAATTGACTCCGATCACATCGACCGCATCGGCTGCCGTCTTTTCGCCTTCTCTGTCCGCTTCTGTGAGTCCTTCATGCATAGCCATCGTTACCAGCCTGGACGGGTCCAGTTCCCGGATCCATCCCTTCATCGTCTGCGCAATCCGGTAACCCCGTTCCTCTTTCTGCCAGGGTTCCTCATTTCCCACTGACCAGAGAATAACACATGGATGGTTTCTGTCTCTTCTGACCAGATGGCGCAGATCTTCTCTTCCCAATTCTCCCGTGTCAAAACGCCTGGTCTCTTCCATGACCATAATACCATATAAGTCGCACAGATCCAGCAATTCCCTTGCCGGTGCATTGTGGGAACACCGGTAAGCATTCGCCCCCATCTCCACCAAATACTGTATTCTGCGTTCATAGACCGAGGAATCGACTGCCAGCCCCAGATTGCCTTCATCCTCATGGAAACAAAATCCACGGATCTCTTTTCGTTTCCCATTGATATAGAATCCCTGCTCAGCATCAAAACGAATCTCCCGAAAGCCAAAACGCAGGCACAGGCTGTCCCTGATCTCATGTTCCCGGCTCAGCTCCAGATCCAGCAGATAACAGTTTCCCTCATGGATGTCCCAGAGAGCGGGGGCTTCTACTGTCATCTCCATGCTGAGGCATGCTCTGGTTTTATCCGGATGTATTCCCTGGCAAATATCTGCTTTCTGCTCTGCCGCCAGAATCCCCTCCTCAGAAAAGATACGTGCTCTGACCGTGCAGTTTCCTACTCCGCCATATCGGGCATCTACCTCCAAATTGACAGTTACTTTCCACTTCTCTTTTGATTCCGAACTCCCCGCAGCCCCGGTCTCTCCTTTTACCTCCGGAAGTTCCGACGCTCCGGTCCTTTCTTTTACTTCCGAAGGTTTTGCAGTCCCGTTCTTTTCTGTGAGAATCTGAACCTCTTTTGGATCCAGATACAGCAGGTCCGTTATTTCCAGCCACACCTTGCGGTACAAACCACCGCCCTGATACCACCATCCCTGCATCCATGTATGGTCCAGAAATACGGCAATCAGATTGACAGCAGCGCCATACCTCACTACATCTGTAATATCAATTTCCACATCACAGCAGGAGGACATCTGTTTCCTCATCAGACAGCCATTCACCCATATTTTGCTCTCCCCGGTTATTCCGTCAAAATGTAAAATAATTCGCCGTTCTTTATCCCTGTCGTCAAGACAGAAAAACTTCCTGTACCAGCAATCTTCCGCGTCGAGATATCCATTGTAATCCCTGGCCTGTGGATTCAATTCCTGGAGCACCTCAAAATCATGAGGCAGTGTCACCTCCTCCCAGCCATGGTCGTCATAGGACATTGCCGCAGGCGAAACCTGTGCTCCGGTCTTCGTCAGATGATATGCGTCATATTCCATATCTGCTTTCGTTTCTTTTGTAAATTTCCATCCCCTATTCAGATGGATAATTCTTCTACTTTGATGCAAAACGGTAGATTTCATAAACATCCTCCGGTGTCAGCGCGATATAAGCGTCGCCATAATCTTCTGTACAATTGATACGCTCAGAAAGCATTTTACCGTCTTTCTCAAAATCAATGCCAAGTTCTGATAACGTAACCGGCAGCCCCACGCCTGCAAAGAATTCTTTTGTCTTTCGTATCGCAGCGTCCACCGTCTTCTCCGGATGGTCCGCATTGATATCCAGGTTCCAGACTTCCCTTGCATAGCGCAGGAGCAGGTTAAACTTCTCCTTCTTCAGATACGTCATCCATGCCGGAAGGATGACGGAGAGCGCTGCACCGTGGGTCACATTATAGACTGCCCCCAGATCCTCCGCAATGGTATGCAGCCCCAGATTGGTATACAGGCCCATCGATGCAAATTTGCCCATAGCAAGGGTGCCGCAGAGCATCAGCTGGCTCCGCGCCTCATAATCATCCGACTTTTCCAGCGCCGCCGGGAGATATTCGATAACCGTTTTCATCACACTTTCACTCAGCCTGCTGGTCAGCTTCATATCTTCAATTCTTCCAAGATATGCATCGCAGATATGGGCAAAGATGTCACATGCCCCACACATCGTCTGGTATGCCGGAACGCCAAAAGTAAGCTCCGGGTTCAGCAGTGCAAACCTGGGCCTCATTTCCGTACAGCCGTATCCGATTTTGGATACTTCCTCAGTATTCGTCAGTACAGCAAAGGGACTGGTCTCGCTGCCTGTCCCCGCAAGTGTCATAATGGCCCCCACCGGAAGGATCTCATCCGGCTCGGCCGCCCCGCTGTATACCTCCCAGATATCCTTCTCAAGCCGGGTCCCAAGGGCAATGGCTTTTGCCACATCAATGCAGCTCCCGCCGCCGATTCCCAATGTCATCCCCACTCCCTGTTCCTTTGCAGTCTGTATTGCTTCCCTCGTTTTGTCCAACAGAGGATTGGGAACCACATCATTGTATTCCACTACCTTCAGCCCTTCAGCTTTCAGATAGCCGATCACCCGTTCCACCAGAGGACGCAGCGGCCCCTCTGCATAGGATACTGTCATAACCGTATCTGTCAGCGCAAACTCCCTGCACAGCTTTCCTGCCTCTTCTTCCACACCAGTTCCCCAATAAAGCCTAGTACCATTTTCAAACATAAAATTTGCCATAAGAACCCTCCTGATTTCACAAAACTAATTACTGAACCAATGGTAACATCTGACTCCGAAAGAGGCATTTAAAAAAAGAGGGATTCCTTTTAAAATATTATAATAACGAATGGTACAGGCAGCCTCTTGCCAAACCTGTATTCTTGATATTAAAATAGTTTTCTATCTTCTCCAGTTCATCTTCGCATTTCTTCCGATACGGCATTCCTGATACGTGGGAGTAATGAAATTAACGGTACTCCCATGCTTTGTTTTATTCCACTCTCTTCCCCGACTCAAAATACAACAATGCAGTGCAGTATAGTGCAATCAGCACCGACGAAAATAAAATCCCCGCCACAATATCAGTAAACCAATGGACACCGGATATTAGCCGCCCGATTACAGTTACTATCATAATGAGGACGGATACAATATCCGATATCCAAAGCCAAGCTTTCCTTTCCCGCAGATAATAATGAAACTGCAGCATGGCTGTAGCCATAATACAGTTTACAAACATAACATGTGAGGAGGGAAACGATGCTTCTAAGCTTTCTGTAAGAATGATGGGCCTATAATTGACAACCACTACCTCAAAAAACACATAAACAGCAATAACCATCGCGTAAAATACACCCAACAATAATATTCTGTAATCGACTTTCTTAATGCTTTTCCGCTTTATAAGCTGGAACAGTCCCAGAACCGCAAACCCCAAAGCAATTACTATCGCGAAAACTCCAAGCCAGTCAGTAATATCGTACCATAATAGGTTTACACCGAAAAATTTAAACACACACTGGTTGACGGACGCGAGGCCAACTTTTGAGTGATCCGGACCGACGGGCTGAACATCCACGGTTTTGACCATAACAGTAAAAAGTATAAAGATGAAAAACAATCCCCCTGTTATGATAAGACACTTCTTTAATTTTTTTTGCATAATCAATCTTCCTTTCTTTTGCGGAAATAATCTATTTGCAAGCTGCATTTGGATTATCTGCCAGCAGTACCAAAAGGACAAGAAACCTGTCGTCACAATAGAAAAAGGCCCCGACACTCTTCGTGTCAAAGGGCCTTTTCTCAAGGATTTAATGCTGATCTGCCTGCATCTGCTTCCATAGTAGAAATACTTTCACTCCAAAAAATAAAAATAATAAAATAGTTGCATATGGCTCTCTTGCAGCTGCAAATAAACAGATAGCTGCCGCACCGGCTGCAATCGAAATTTTAGTAAAAAAACGGTACAATAACTCCTTCTCAATATAGGTGAATATAAGTCTGGCAATGCCAAGTCCGATCAAAATTGTAAAGACAGACCAATAAATAGTACGGTCTATATTGGGGGTATGGGTATTCGCCAGTAGATTCACGGAGTAAACATGGTTCCCTTCCGGCTTTCCATAAATCGGAAGTAATATAAATGCAACAGACAAAACATCAACGATCCCGCTGATAACCATGTAGATCTTTTTAAGATTGGAACGGTTCTCAGTTTCCGCCAGGGTAATCAATTCATCACTTGATAATAATTCATCAATTGTAACTGAAAAAAGTTTTGATATGCATTTTAAAGATTCGATGTTTGGATAGCCCCTGCCGCTTTCCCACTTTGATATAGCTGTCCGTGATACATACAGCTGCTCTGCAAGCTGTTCCTGCGTAAGATTGTGATTCCTTCTGAGCTGCTGCAGCTTTTCATTAAATTCCATTTATATCCCCTGTTCGTTATTTGTCTTAGGCTTCTAAAACAGCAGATTCTTCGATAAACTCTCCACTGCTCTTTCATTTTTCTGAGGTTTCAATGTATACCTCCTGCAATTTATTGTATACATATTATAAAGTTTTATCAACACTCAAATCCAATGTGCCGAAAATAGATAAGTCCATTATAATATAATAGCTCATATATTTAATTTCTATATCTGGCTGTCATACTGAATCAGGACAGAGGCATAAAAAACCTCTTTTCTCTGCTCAAACCGGACAGTCCCATTATAACGCGCTGCGATATCCTGTACAGACGCTGCTCCTATCCCCATACCGGGGCGCTTCGATGACAAGGGGAGGCCATCCATGAAGCGGACGGATGTCTTACAGGTGTTGTCGATTAGAATCAGCAGCTCCGAGTTACCATGGCGTTTGATGCGTACCTTGATAAACGGCTGTTCATCCTTCTGCTGCAGGCAGGCTTCCACCGCATTTTCCAGCAGATTCCCCAGTAACACGGTCATATCGGTCTCGGTAATGGAGGAGAGTTCGGGATAATCTGTCTTTACATCAAATTGTATTCCGTTGTCCCGTGACACCCCCGCATAATAACTGATGACAGCGTTCACCACGTCATTGCGGCAGTACAAATCAAGCACCTCATGGGGCAGTTCATTTTTATACAGTTCAATGTAATTATGCAATCCCTCTTTGTCATCTTTCTCTATGTAGGACTGTACGACAGCCAGGTGCTGGCGCAGATCGTGTCTTGCTTTCCTCATCTCATCCATATGCTGTGCCAGACTGTCAAACTGCTTTTTCTGAGCATTCATACTCTGATTTGCATAGTGCAATGCTTCCTCTAATTGTGTACGGGTTCTTGAAATCTCCAGTACTTTGAATGCCACAAAAGACACATAGCACGTACCAAACAGCATCAAATAGCGGGAAACCAAAAATTCCCATGTGGCATAGGCGTAGACATCATCGACAGCACAATACAGCATCCCGAATAAGGTTGAGAACAGCGGGATCTTCCACAGATACCGCCATAATGCATCATCCTGGATCTTCAGCGCTTCCGTAACGGTGTGCTGAAGATAGTGGAACAGAAACGGGCAGGTGATGAGGTATATTATAATACGGGCAATGTTGTAGACCAGATAGGGATGTTGGTCGGAAAAATTCCAGAAGAACCTGCTCTCAATGTAGTTCGCATTTCCAAAGACAAAGAAAGACCACGAAAGCAGAAGCAGATAGGTGAACATCAGTTTTGGGAAGCACTCCTTTATCAGAGAAAAAGACAATATGAGATTGATCAGCATGAACCCATAGCGCATGACTGTTGTCCACTGCATCGCCGTCTCATACCCACTGGAATTGATCAGGTAAAAAACCAGACTGTTGAGAGTCGCGACACCGGTAATCAGTACCATGATATAGCGAAACGGAATTCGCAGCCTGTCACGGAACATGTAATAGCGCGGCACGGCAAAGGGAATAAAATCCAGATATGGAAATAAGATCACCATCAGGGTATCTATCACAGCAGATCCTCCTCTCTTGCTTTTTGAAACAGATAGGTATGGTAGTTCATTTCGATTTTCTTTCTGTCCCGCTTGGAAAAGGGCAGCCTTTTGCCTGTCCTCAACAGGAAGTCCAGCTTATCCAGACGCTCCACATGATCAAGGTTTACGATGCATCCCTTATAACAGGTTTGAAACTGGGGATAGCAAAGCAGCATAGCTGTTAAGTTACTAAATGGAATCCTGTATCGCCTGATCCCCCGCTGCTCGGTATGTACCTGCACATAATGTCCGTCAACATCACACCAGAGAATCTCACGCAGAAGGATACGATCTTCCTCCAAACAGATGAATCGTGCATTTCTTATCTTTGCAATTGAAAGCATTGACAACGTATGCTCAAAATCAGCATAGCTGAACGGTTTCAGCAGATAACCGCCTGCCTTTACCTGATAACTGTCTATTGCATGGTCACGGCTGGTGGTGACGAATACAAGAGAGACAAGTTCATCGCTCTGCCTGATTTTCCATGCCGTTTCAATACCAGATAGCCCGTCCATATACTGGTCAATAAAAATAAGGTCGTAAGTGTCTTTTCTGAACGTAGAAAGAAATGCTTCCCCGCTGCTAAAATCCTCAATGGTAAGAATCTCATCCGCATAATGTTCCGCAAAAAAACGATGCAGGCTGTCTTGTATTTCATTCCTACATTCCGAAAGATCATCTATGACAGCGACTTTCATATCGAATCCTCGCTTCCTGTATTATCCACACTAAATAAATGTTTTATCTACTCTATTTTACATGATAAAGAACCTCCAAACAATGTAATTTCCTGCCAAAAAATGCAAATTTCAGCCATACCATTGTTTTTAAAATTTTTTTTGCTAAATTGGATTAGAGAGGGTGTACATAGAAAGGAGTATGAGAGATGATAAAACAATTATGGAAGAAAACCTGTACCTGCCTGCTGATCTTAGGGCTGGTACTGACAATGGCACCAGTAAAGACATTAAAAGCGGAGGACCCGGTTATTACTGACCCAACTGAGGCAGAGCGCGTACTCAGAGAAACTCTCGCTGGTGTAGTTGTGGACAATAGTGACACCGATGAAGATTGGAGACAAAACATAGAAGGAATTCTAAGAAACAAATTTGTAGTTACTGGTCAAATGATGAAAACTAATGTGGTATTTTTAACCAGGATCAAAGCCACAACTGATGCCGAGGGTTCTATGGATTTTGATGTTTACTACTGGCTTTCTAATCCGTCAGCACCCAAGGGTTATGACGAGTATAATTTCCATTATACAATAGTGATACCTAAGCTGCTCAATGAAGGTGATGTCTTAATTAATAATACTAATTTCCCAGATCCGAAGTTTCGGGAATATCTGGGGGGCTACACGATAGATACAAATGATGATGACATATTATCAGCTGCTGAAATTGATGCAATTGAAGAGGTGAATGTTGCTCGTCAAGAGATATCCGACTTGACAGGAATAGGCTACTTAAAGAACTTAAAGAAATTAGGCTGCTGGGGCACAAAGATAAAAGTTCTGGATGTCAGCGGCAACCCCAATCTGTCGGAGATACAGTGTCACGACAACAGTGATCTCGCCTCATTAATCGTGAAGGGGGCCGGAGCTTTAACATTTTTGAAATGCAATGATACCAATATCGCCAGCATCGATGTCAGCGAGAATCCAAATTTAGAAACATTGGTCTGCCAGAACAATAGCAGTCTGGGATCCTTGATTGTAAAGGGTGCTTCTTCGTTAAAACAAATAGACTGTTCTAAAACAGGAATCAGCAGTTTAGATGTCAGCGAAAATCACAATCTGACTGAATTAAAGTGTATGGAGAGTGCAAATCTGGCCTCACTGACCGTAAACGGTGCAAGCGCTCTAAGCTATCTGGATTGCGGAGACACAAAAATTGGACGCCTGGATGTCAGCGGGAATAACAATCTGGTGAGTTTATATTGTGATAACGCTAATTTATCAGAATTGATCTTAGGTGATGCAAAAAATTCTTTAAGTGTCATCTATTGCGATAACAACAAAGATTTAACAGATCTGGATGTCAATGGCTCAACATATTTAAATACACTGGAATGCAGCAATACCGGGATTCGCGGTCTTGATGTCAGCAACGTCGCAAATATGGACCTTTTGCGTTTCAGCCGATGCAATCTTGCATGGTTAAATATCGGCGAAAATAGAGCCTTCGACTCATATTCTACAAAGCCTGGCAATACGAATCTATCCCTGGATGTTACGGGTCCAAGCTTTGATATTACTAACGCATTTCCCGGAATTGATCCCGGCAAAGTTCATATAACAGACGGAGGCACCCTGAACGGAAGTGATGTCACAGGTTATAAAGACGGTGAACCATTAATCTATGAATATGACTGTGGTTCTTACTCTGATGGGACGGATGCGAAATTAAATGTAACCCTGACTCTTACTGTTCATAAAGCTGACAGTTATCTTTATATTGATAATGATCTTAATAGGGACTATACCGGCAATCCTGTGAACCCAGAGATCCGTGTTGAAGGAAGCAAGGGGAAAGTGACTGCTTCTTATTTCAAATGGAATGGAGCTGACTGGGAACCCTGCTCCGACATACCAAAAGATGTTGGGAAATATGCAATTACGGTAACCGTAGAAGAAGACGATTATTTTAATCAGGCAGGTCTGGAGGCATCAGAATTTGTAATAACAAAGGCAGCTAATGAGTGGACAACACCGCTCTCCCTTGGTGACCGGACCTATAATGAAACAGCAGGTATCCCGGCCGCAGCAGCAAAGTTCGGAGATGTAACCTTTACTTACAGCAATGTACAAGACGGAGTATATACCAGCACAGCGCCTGTAAATGCAGGAACCTGGTATGTAAAAGCTATTGTAAAGGAAACAGAAAATTATACAGGTTTAGAAGATGTAAAAGAATTTCATATTTCACAGGCAGCTAATGAATGGCTGGAAGCCCCTGCCCTGATTGGCTGGACCGATGGAGAACCGGCAAATACGCCTTCTGCAAAAGCTAAGTATGGAAATACAGTATTTTCCTACAGTAATGCTAAAGATGGTCTGTTCACTGATACAATGCCGGAAAATGCAGGTACCTGGTATATGAAAGCCAAGGTTGAAGCAACTGCAAATTACACCGGCCTGGACACCGTAGTGAAATTTACTATCGCCAAGAAGGAAGAGCAGAAGCCAGGAGACAAACCGACTGATAACCCAAATGACAAACCGACTGATAACCCAAATGACAAACCGACTGATAAACCAAATGACAAACCAAATGATAAACCAAATAACAAGCCAACTGACAAACCAAATGATAAACCAACAAATAAACCCGCCGACAAGACAAAAGCGAAATCCAGCACCCCTGTAACTGGCGACACATCAAATCCAGCACTCTTAATCAGCCTGCTGGCACTGTCCGGCGGTACCTTATGTGTATATGCCTTCAGGAAAAGAAAATCAAGTAACTAAGCACAAAAGACTGCATTGTAAATAATTTGCAACAAAGGGCGGCAGATTGTACCTGTTAAGCTTTTAACAGACAATACTGTATAATCTCTGCCGCCCTTTCTTCCCTCCTCCAGTCATCGTTAGCCTGAGAACATCATTATCCAGTTCATAGCCCTGTTTCTGTTTTTTCTGATTTCTTCATAAATCCGGTCTTAAAATCATGTTATAATATCCTTAAAAGTCAGTAATCATTAAAAATCTCAAGAAGTGAATATGAAAAATATATTAGTAGTTATAGGCAGCGGCAGAGCAAACGGAAATACTATGCATAATTTTCCCGTCCGGCCATTCTCCCGCGCCGCCGCCCTCCCGTCCGGGTGCCCCCAGCCTGTCAGGGGCGGGACTTCTGCCGCGGGCGGGGAAACTTTCCTGTCCCTTTCTGCAGGCATAGAGTGCGCCGTAGTTTCACTAGATAAAAAACACATCGGATTGGAAGGCTAAAATCTGCTTCCGAAGCAGATTTTAAGCCGGCCTGAGCCGCGCAATTCATCAGAATTGCACGGTGAATGCCGGCGATGCCTTCCAATCCGATGTGTTTTTTATCTAGTGAAACTTGGCAAACGGACCGCCCGCAGAAAGGGACAGGAAAGTTTCCCCGCCCGCGGCAGAAGTCCCGCCCCTGACAGGCGCCCCCCTACCTGCTATCCGCCACAGCCTTATACATAGCAAGCAGATTCTCCGCCGGTACATCCGGCATGATATTATGTTCCTGATTGAACACAAATCCGCCGCCCGGTCCGAAGATATCGATCATTTTTCTTGTATAGTCATATACTTCCTGTGGTGTAGACCTGTTTAATACGGATCTTGTATTGCATCCGCCGCCCCAGAAAGTAATATCATTTCCGAATTCTTTTTTCAAAGTCGCAGGGTCCATCTGGTACGCTGTTGTCTGTACCGGATTGAGTACATCATATCCCGCATCAATCAGGTCTCCAATGATTGGATATATGGAACCGCAGGAGTGTAAAAATGTCTTCATGTTACTGTTCTTGTGGACGTAATCATTGAGCTGTGTGTGATAAGGCTTGAACAGCGTTCTGTATTTCTCCTGGGACATAAACATCCCTGTGTCCATTCCCAGATCGTCTCCAAATCTGAGTATATCCACAATGTCACCCACAGCGTCGCATACACAGCTTAAGGTCGCCAGGTGCCGTTCCATCAGCTGATCCACAAGTTCTTTTACATTTTCCGGGTCTGCATAGATATCCATCAGGAAATTATCCATTCTGCGCAGGAAAGTTCCCCACTCGAACAGATTGCAGCCGCAGGTAATCATCAGTGCCTTGTCCGTGCTGGCTCTCAGCTCCAGGGTGCGCCTTCTCAGTTCACTGTAGAAGCCTCTCTCCCCTGCGTGATCCCACGGACTGTGCACGAGAGCGCTCCACAGGACTTTGCCCATCTGGTGGTCCAGGTCAGAATAATCCTCCGGGTAGTCGTCCACATACGGGAAATATGTCTGATCGAAGAAGGTTGCTCCAACTGGCATTTTTGCAATCTGGGTTCCTTCTTTGTCCACAACAATGTAGTTTCCATTCTCCTGGCGAATGGGCTGAAACCATACCGGATACTGACCGGTGGAGCCGTCTGCCAGAGTCACATCATACCAGTCGCTGTCTTTCTCATTGAATACTCTTCCAATGTCGATCACATCCACTCCGAATTCATCAATGATATTCTGCTCCGGTATGACTACCTGCTGTACTACGTCAAAGATGCGGGTATGCCCGTCTGTAATGCCCATGTGCTTCTTCAGGTTGTTATAAGCAATCGCCGAGATTCCTGAACTTGGCGTTGCCCCCAGATCCAGCGGCACATAATCCGGTTCTTTATGGTTAATTGCCGCCATCACACGCTCTCTTGAATTCATACCAAGACCTCCGTCCTTAATCTAAATGATAGACCTCTTCCATCTCAGCCCACCATTCGCCTTCTTTTCTTTCCTCAAGCGGCTGCTGGAAAGGCATAACCAGATCCCACCACTCCTGTGTCTTTGGGTCTGCCGCCATTTTGTCCATATCTGCTTTATAGTCATCTCCTGTATATTCATAATATGAGAACAGTAATTCCCCAAAATTGTAAATGGAATAATTAGAAATATTGCATTCCTTGATCATTGCATTAATTTCAGGCCATATATGTGCATGATGATATTTGTAATCATCCAGTTTTTCCTTTTTTACTCCTATGATAGATCCATATCTCTGCATTGCTGCACCTCCAATTGATAAACATGATACTGCGTCCTGCCCCACCCATAAGGGCTTATATTACGGGATACTTTCTAAGTATATTAGTTAATCTCTTAATAAACCTTCTGTGCTTCTTCAAACAGCGCATGAATATTTTCCGGCGGTACATCCGGCATAATTGCCTCGTGGCTTGGGGAAATAATCAATCCTGTCGGGAAAATTTCGCGCAGTTCTTTTACTTTATTACGTACATCTTCCGGGCTGCCATGTACGAGCAGATCCTGAGTATCCACGCCTCCGCAGAAAGCTACCTGATCGCCAAATTTTTCTTTTAGCCCTCTTGGCTCCATTCCTGCTGCCAGCGCCTGAATTGGATGAACAATATCCACGCCCGCCCCAATCAGATCCGGAATTACATCTGCGATTGAACCGCAGGAATGATAGATTACTTTTACACCGTAGCTGTGTGCTTGCTCTACAAGGCGTTTACATCCCGGGATAATAAACTGGCGTACCATGTCCGGTGATAACATGAGGCCTCTCTGGCTGCCCATATCGTTTCCAATCAGGACTGCATCCAGTTTACCCTTTGTTGCTTCAAAAAAGATCTTATTTGCCTTCAGATAGAATTCCATGACCTTTTCATTAACTGCTTCATAAATTTCAGGATTTGCAATCATATTCATAAGTGCAGTCTCCATGCCAAAAGCGGCACAGGTATCCTGGAAATGAGCCGACCAGAGGATTCCCAGTCTCACTTTTCCTTCCGGAGCTGCCTCGACACGGCGTAAACACTCTTCGGGATCAATGTATTTTTCTGGATCCGGCCATTCAAAGAAGTCCAGATCTTCCAGCTCCTCGGCATCCTTAAAACATCCGTCTGCCGTCAGGGTCCGGTCCTCCGCATCTACATCGCCATCCATATACCAGTCAAATGCGGCATAGATCGCGCTTGCGGTCGGTGATTTGTACGGAACTTCCACTGCATAGAAATCATCTCCAACCGCCAGTTTTAACTCATGCATGTCTTTAACGCCATAATACTCAAATAATGCCGGCTGTGAAAATATATCCGGCATGCCAAGCCATGCAGCCGGGCGGTCTACCGGTTTTCTCTCAACTGTTGCCAAAAAACGTTCTTTACTGTTCATCTGCCTCTCCTCTTTCACAGGTCAGGCGGAGGTTGATATACCATCCTCCGCCCGACCGTTATCTGCTATTACAATTTTACTAACTCTTGCTTACCACTGGCATGGAAGGAAATCTTCTACATTGTCAGCGCTGATGATGTCTGTTCCGATGTAAGCAACTCTCGGAATTTCTTCGCCGTTGAAGTACTCGGACATTGTTCTTACTACAAGACCTGCGTCTGCCTGGCATGACTGGTAACTTGCGTATTTCAGTTCGCCGCTCTGAATCAGCTCTGCGCCCTGTTTGGAGATACCAGCTGCTACGATGATGATGTCATCGCGTCCAGCTGCCTTACAAGCCTCTGTTGCACCGATTGCCTGGTCAGAATCGTCTGCAAGCACGATTGCGTTCAGGTCGTCGCCATATTTTGTAATCCAGTCAGATACTACCTGTTTTACAGCGGAAGCCTCAAATCCTGGTGACTGTACGTCAAGAGATTTGATGTCAGGATATTCTTCTGCTAATGTGGACATAGGTCCGAATGTACGTGCATAGTATGGTGATGTTCCTACATTGTGTGTGATGTAGCAAACTCCGCCTTTTCCGCCAAGCTCTTCACCAAGCTTGCTTGCCAGGTTTCTCATCTGATACCAGTCGTTCGGGCCTGTGTAAGCCAGAATATTGTTCATGGCATCTGCCTCTGGAAGTGTGTTGCTGCAGAATGCAGGGATGCCTGCTTTTGTAATCTTCTTGAACTGCTGTCCGGCGTGGTCAGCACTTACCGGGATTACTACGATTGCATCCGGGCTCTCATTGATTGCCTGGTCAACATATCCGTCCTGTGTAGACTGATCCCAGTTAGGATCGTATACATCACATGTCATGCCGACTGCTTCACAAGCTTCCTCAAAAGCTTCCTGATAGCAGGTTGTCCATGCATGAGCTCCGTGTACGATTACGATGACGTGTTTACCCTTCTGTCCGTCAGCCGGAGATTCCGGGAATTTTGCATCATTTGAATCATCCCAGTCAAGGTACTCATAGTAGTGCCATTTGTTTATGTCGCTGTCATCAAGTTTTTCCAGTTCTTCTGCATCGCCCTTTGCTTCCGGAACATCGAATGTGGTTCCCTCTTCCAGCAGTGGATGATTGTCTGTTGTTTTGAGCTCCTCAATTGCTTTTGCTAAAAGGTCTTTGGATTCTGCCAGGTTATCCCCGCCGCCGCTGGAATCCTCTGTTTTCGTGTCTGCTTTTGAATCAGATTCTTTGGAGTCACTTCCGCAACCTGTGAGGCTTACTGCACTTACCAGCATAAGCCCGCTGAGCAATACTGCTACATACTTTTTGAACATTTTTCTTCCTCCTTTTATTTTCCTTGGGTTTCTTATTAAAAACATGTCCCGCATGCTTCTAATCTGAGTTAAGCTGAACCTGCGATTATTCTGATAGAAAGATCTTGCCTATGAAGCCTTGCCCAGCTCCTTCATGGCCTCTTTATGCAGGTTCGGCCTTGTACCTACTGTCTTGTTTCTGTTATACAGTGCGATAGTCTCATATACAATACATCCGATCAGGATCGCTGCAATGACAAGCACCTGTATCTCTGTTTTCTTGAAAATAGCTTTCAGAAGTGCAATGGCTACCAGGGATACCCAGGTCCACACAACGCTTCCTTTTCCTCCGTTGATAGCAGTACCGCCGATAATGGTTGCCGTCAGCGCGATCATCAGGGGGCTGATTCCCTTCTCACCCATTGTAATACCTGCTGTTCCTGAGTAGATACCATTTAACGCTCCACCCAGTGCACAAGCTGCAGAAGAAATTACAAATGCAAGTGTTGTTACACGGTCACTTTTAATACCTGCCAGCCATGCTGTCTCCAGGTTACCGCCGATCATATATACATTCCGCCCGAATCTTGTGTAGCGCAGAACAATCATAACAATAAAGACAACGATTGTTGTGATCAGGAAATATGTTGAAAACGGCAGGAACGGAACCAGGTTTTCATTCAGGACATCGCTGAATGCATAATCTTTTCCGATACTCAGTTCTTCACCGCCTGTGTAAATGTACATGGATCCCTTCAATACAAACTGCATACCCAGTGTTGCGATAAAGGAGTGGATCTTCAGCTTCGTAACAAGGAAACCGTTAATGCATCCCACTAAGACTCCGACCAGTGTTGCAATCAGGATGCAGACAACCCACGGAAGACCAGGTTTGTCGTGCAGTCCCAGACAAAGCAGCGCTGCAAATGTGGACATATACATGATCGTCAGATCCATATGTCCTGCAATCATACATGTTGTAAATCCTAAGCCCAGCCAGATAACAAGGCTTCCGTTTCCTGTAGCGGCACTAATGTTGTACATGGTATAGAAGTTATCTACAAAAAGACCAATAATCAATATCAGAGCCAGGAAAAGATAAGATCTGTTTGCATTAATAAAATTTGCATTAAGTTTAAATTTCTTATTTTTCATTATGCTCTACCCAACTTTCTGTTAGAATAAGTATTCAGCCATACGATAAACAGGAATACAAGACCCTGTACCAGATATTTCTCATAGGTTCCAAGACCGATCCATGAAAGGATGTTGTTAAGGATACCGTAGGCGATTACACCTCCAAATGTTCCAACTACTGAACCTTTACCTCCGTTTAAGAGGCATCCGCCCAACAGTACGGCTGTCAGACAGGAGAAGTCATATCCTGTACCGTTTTCGTAGGATGCTGTCTTACGCAGTGCTGCGAAGAAGATACCTCCGATGGATGCACAGACACCGTTGATGATATAAGCGGTAATCAGTGTTTTTGCACAATTGATACCTGAGAATTTTGCTACTTCATAGTTCGTACCGATGATTTTCAGTTTCTGGCCAAATTTTGTCTTGGCGTGAATAAACCATGCGATGATCATGATTACGATCATAACGATCGCCATCAGGGAAATGTACTTTCCGATATAAGTTCTGGCAATAGAGAAGAATGTATTTGCAGCGTTCTGTGCAAATTCCGTATCCTTTGCCACTTTATCTGCATAGAGCTGTTTTCCTTCCCATACAACACGTACGATACCGGACAACAGAAGGTTGAAGCCCCATGTCCAGATGATTGGGTTGGCTCTGAGCTTACCGATCATGAAACCATTGATAAAACCGATGATTACACCGGATAATATACCGATCAGCATCGCAACCGGGAAACCGAAGTTAATGGTCTGCACCGTCATCATACCGCCCACAGCCATGGTAAGCGGAATGGACATATCGGTCATATTGCCGGAATATGTAATGAAAATAAGTCCCGCACTGACCATACCGATCAGCGCAACCGCCTCCAGAATGGACTGGATATTGCTGGCGGCGAAGAATGTACCCTTTGATACAATCATACCTATAATAATCAACGCAACTACAACAACGTAAATACCTAGCTTATTGAATATAAGACTGAACTTGTTGATTTCTTCTTTTCGTGTATCTACTTTTGGCGCGCTTGGATTTGGATTTTTATTTATTTGTTCTGACATGATACGTACTCACCCTCCCCATTAGCTGCAATCAACAGTGAATTCTCATTGATACCTTCTTTTGGAATCTCGCCGATAATATGGCCTTCTCTCAGGATTACCGCGCGGTCGCAAAGTCCTACAACCTCCGGCAAGTCACTGGAAAGCAGGATACAGGCATTGCCCTGTGAAACAAATCGCTTAACCGCATCATGGATAACCTGTTTTGCATTGACATCAACGCCTCGGGTAGGTTCATCCAGGATCAGGATGTCAACATCTGCCGCCAGCCATTTTGCCATCAGGACTTTCTGCTGGTTACCGCCGGAGAAGCTGTTTACCTGTCTGTCTCTGTCTGCCGGATAAACGCTCATCTCGTTAATCTTTTCGTCTATAAGGCCGTACTGTTTCTTGCCGTCATAGATAATGCCGGGGCCGCATCTGTCAATAATACATGACGTAACATTGTCTGCAACCGTCTGAGGAAGTGCAAGGCCTACGACCTTTCTGTCCTCTGTCAGGTAACCGATTCCACCCTTAATGGCTTCTCCAAGATCTTTGAAATGAACCTCTTTTCCATGGATGTATTCTTTTCCGCAGTCAACCTTGTCAACGCCTGTCAGTCCTCTTGCAATCTCGGTACGTCCTGAACCTGCAAGTCCGCAAATAGCAAGAACCTCCCCTTTGTGGAGATCGAAGTTCACATGATGGTAGAATCCCCATCTTGTAAAATCTTCGACTTTCAGTACCACTTCATCGGTAACCATGCTCTTATGGTCCGCATAGAAGCTCTTTACAGGCTCACCGACCATGCACTCTACCAGCTGTTCCGTATTGGTCTCGGAGATCGGGAAAGAATCAACCAGCTTACCATCTCTCATAACCGTAACCATGTCTGCAATCTCAAAGATTTCACTTAAGTGATGAGAAATATATACGATAGCCAGTCCCTGTTTCTGAAGATTTCTTACAATCTCAAACAGCTTATTTACTTCTTCGCTTGACAGCGCGGAAGTCGGCTCGTCCATAACCAGGATCTTCGGTTCGGAACCGAGCACCTTTGCAATCTCAACCAGCTGTGCATCACACTGGCTGATCTCGGATACATCCAGCGTCGGATCCAGATCATCCAGACCTACCCGGCTTAGCAGTTTCTTCGCTTCCTCGATTGCTTTCTTCTTGTCAATGAACAGTGCGTTCTTTTTGGGAAGGCGCCCAACAAGAAGGTTCTCATAAATAGAAATCCTCCGTGCCAGTGATAACTCCTGGTACACCATTCCTATCCCGTACTCTTTTGCAAGATTCGGTGTGTGGAGATTTCGCTTCTCCCCATTGATGTAGATCTCTCCGGTATAATCATTGAAAAGACCCGCAAGCATTTTCATCAAAGTGGATTTACCCGCTCCGTTTTCCCCCATGAGGGCATGAACTTCCCCCGCTCTCACCCGGAAATCGACCTTATCAACAGCCAATGTACCGGGAAATCTCTTGGATACGCTGCGCATATCCAGTGCATACGCTTCATTTTTTGATGCGTTACCCATGCTGATTAACTCCTTTCGTGTTGCTATTTATTGATTTCACCGCCGGCAAACCCTAAAACGTAGCTGTGACGCTTTACTTTGGCAGTATCCAGCAGATTCTGATACCATTCTTCATAAGCATCTGTGCGCATATCTTCCTCCGCTTTTACCTGCCACGCCTCAGCACCCGTGCCGGCGTAATAAACCACATGAAAACCGCCTTCCGTGTATATGACACTGCAGTCTCCAGGCTTACGCCCATCGTCAAACACCCATTTATCAATTGCATCATCCAGATTATCTCTGGTCAGATTTTCAAAATTTCCGTCTGCCTCAGATAAAGATTCATTTTCTGAAGCAAGCGCCCCGAAGCTTTCCTCTGTTTTGTTTCCTTTTTCCCATGTCTCCAGCAGCTCTTCCGCTTTTGCACAGGAATCTTCATATAACTGGTTCACTTTATCATCATAATCTTCTGAACTGCCATCCTCCAATGCTGCATCCACCGGAAAACAGATGTCTATAATATCAGCCGTCGGATAGCTGCTCTCGTTCCTGCTGTGGAACACCATCACATAGTATCCGGAACCATCATCAATCACATTTGCATCGCCGTCTTTTCGTTCTGGTGAAAAAAGCCATTCCCCATAGGAAAAGTTCGGATCATAGTAGGCATCGTCAAAAGCATAATAGGTTCCATAGTCTTCAAACTCACTGCTGGCTTCCTTCAGATCCCCACCCTTTTCTACTTTGTCGAAGATCTTCTGTGCTATGGAAAAAGCATTCTGCTTTTCTTCCTCTGTCGGCTCTGTATCAATATCACTGGCCTTCACATAAAACCTTTCATAATTGACAAAAGTATATTCCGGAAGGTGTTCCTCATAATACGCTTTTATCTCATCTTCGCTGAAACGAAAGTCAGCCTTGATCTGGTCACTGTATTCAGCCGCCAGATGGGAATAGGTAAGATGCTTCCCGTAGAGCTTTTCTGACATTTTGCTGCCGTATATATTTTCCAAATACTTGTCTGTACTGATTCCGGCATCATCAGCTCTGCTTTTTATGTCTTCCAGTGCAGTATCGATCTCTTCCTGCGCCTCACTGCTCAGTTCAAATCCTTCTTTCTCTGCCAGAGCAGCCGTCCTTAGAACGCTGGACATAGACTCCACGGTCTGATCCTCAAAATATTCGAACCAGGACTGATCATCGTCATAGGGCTGGTCTTTCAGAGATGTGCTGTCATCAAACATATACTCTCTGAACTCACTGTGTTCATCCAGATAAGAATTATAATAAGCATAGTAGTAATAGTTGAATTCACTCAGCTTATACCCTTTCCCGTCTATCGTGACCGCAGGAAGGATTCTGACCGGAGCACCGCTCTGAAAAAATAAAGCTGCAAGGATTCCGATAACGATCAGCACTCCCAGTACTACTGCAAAGATTGTGATCTGCCTGTTCTGGCGCTGCTTTTTTGCCTGCTGTTCCTGTTTCTTTGTGCCCCCGCTGTTGTTGATTTTTCTGCTCATAGCCACCTCTTATCAGCACAAAGGCCTCTTTATCTGTTATCCAAGGATCTCTTTTACTTTTTCTGCAAAGGCTTTCCCCAGTTTTTCGTGGTATTCCGCTTCCATATGTACCCCGTCCCTGACGGATGCCTTACCGTATTTGGACGCGTCTATAAAGTGCACTCCGTTTTCTTTTGCAAATGCCTCATATGCTTCTGCAAACTTTTCTGAACGCTCAACTGCGCCGTCTCCGAACATATCGAAGAATAGTGGAACATCCTTGTAAGACGGATCAATCAGGAGCGGAGATGCTAAAAGTACTTCCGGTCTGTTTCCTGCCATCGGCACCGTCTTCACCGCATTCAGATAGCGTCCGAAACCGAATGCTATCGTGTAAGGGTCCGCTCCGAATCTGGCCTTCAGATCGTTCGTCCCAAGCATCAGAATAATCAGGTCAAGAGGAGACTGTGAATCCAGGCAGGTCTCAAAATAAGTGATACCGGAAAGTCTGTTTTCAACCGGATCATCGTGAACGGTGGTCCTTCCGTTATATCCTTCTTCAATCACCTGATACTCATTTCCCAGTTCAGCCGCCAGAATCCCTGTCCACCTGACATCGTCCGGGTGTCTGGTCCCTTCAGCCGGAACGGCTCCCCAGGTGTTGGAATCCCCGAAACAAAGTATTCTCTTTTTCATACTGCTGTTTCCTCCTTAATTACTTCAAGTATGCCCCGGCGGAGAGCCGCACGTCATGCTCGGCATGCACAATACCTAAGCTCGCCTCTCCCTCCGCCAGAGGCTTATTTACTAGTTAAATAAATTTCTTTCTTGCTTCATATAAAGCTATGATATTTTCCACAGGAACGTCGCCCTCAAAATCCTGGCTCGGCCCCAGAATATATCCTCCATCCACATTCATCGTCCTGATGATGTATTCCGTCTCCGCCCTGACCTCCTCCGGTGACCCGAAAGGCAGCAGGTTCTGTGTGTCCACACCGCCCTGAAAGCAGAGCTTGTGTCCGTATTCCCGCTTTAATGAATCGACTTCCATTCCCTTAACCTTCTGAATTGGCTCCAGTCCGTCAACCCCGCATGCAATCAGGTTCGGAATGATCTTCCTGACCGCCCCGCAGGAATGCTGCAAGTAAAAACAGTTATATTTATGTGCCAGCTGAACCAGCTTTTTCGTATTCTCCGCAAAGTATTCATCCCACATCTTTGGGCTGAACAGCAGACTGATCTGCGTCCCATAATCATCACAGGGCCGGATCAGGTCAATCGCCCCATCCCCTGCTTCCAGCATCCTCTCATACATCTCCATGTAAAACTGGCTGTAACGGTTCAGCATTGCCTTTACCATCCCCGGATCCTCCGCCATCAGCATATAGAAAGATTCCGCGGGATACAGATCCAGAAATACCTGATAAGGCCCAGGCCATCCGATCCGGATTGCTTTATCCTGATGCCGGCCGCAGAAACGCTTCACAGCCTCATAGTCAAAGTGATCGGGATTGGGCCAGTTTCTGAAGGCCATGAGGTCTTCCATTGTCTCAACATGTTCAAGAGGCCTTTTGATGGTATGGCTGTTATACTCCACACCGTTCCATTTTTCCACATACTGCTGTCCAAAAGGATGTGTATGCACTACCTCGCCTTTTGCGTTAACAAAATCCGGTATCTTAGGCCCGATATATGGTGGAAAATCCATTACCCTTGTGTCAATCTCCAGGATATCCATAACCTCATCTGCCGTCTCAACCTGAAAGTAATGCTGCATCTTCTCCCATGCAGTCTCAACAGCCTGCATCGTTGCAGGGACACGGTCCGGAGTCTTGTGCTCAAAAGCTGCCCTCACACGCTCCTTACTATTCAATTGATATCCCTCCCTCAGAGTTCCTCTTCTTGTTAAGCTCATTATAATTCTGAGGGAGTTTAAAATCAATTTAAATTTAATTTTAAATTTAAACGTTTAAATCATTTTGCATAGTCCCCTGCAACACGCATCGCAATCTTCTCCCATTTAAACAGCCGCTGTGGATCATGTCTTACGGTTGAGATATCTTTGAAGATAAGTTCCACATGGCACTGCCCCTCTGTCAGCTCCATAAACTCTCTGATTTCTTTCTCAGCCTGGGCCTCATCAAACATATTGCCCGCAACGATGGCCGGGTTCGGCTTTCTGCTCATGACATAGTCCGTCCCAACCTCACGAATGATCTTTTCACTGTTACACCAGGGTGATACGGATATCTTACGCAGATTGGGTATTTTTCTAAGCATGGAAACCTTCAGGTCCAGCGGTTCACAGCATCCGTAATAGGTAAGGCCAAACCGCCTGAGCCACTTCAAATCATGTTCAACTGCGAATTCCCAGTGCATCTCAGGAGATACGGTTGAGAATATCTGTGCATTGGAACATCCCCACATGTTCTTTGCAAGTATGTGTTCCGGATTAAAATCCTCACCGGGAAGCTCGGTTGTATACCCGTAACCGCCTGAACCTACCCGGGTGTTATTGCAGTCCAGTGATAACAGGTTCTGCTCTTCAAACTGATCCAGCTCCACCATCCATGCCTGTACCATTTTTTCATAGATGTCATGTACCATATCCGGCCTCATGACCAGATCCATAATCGCTTCCTGCACGCCCCACCAACGGATCAGGTAATCCCACGGCGTATACCATATGTGGGTCTGCCCCACCTTTTTGACAGGGATTATTCCCGCAAATACATCCTGCATTGCATCATAGGAATACTGCGTAGCCCTTTCATAATGGGTGATCACCGGCATCTTGATCTTTTCAATGTCTTCCGGCTCCTGGATCTGAATCTTAAAATGCCTGGAATAGATCTCATTTTCCTGATCCGTATACGCGGCATCCACGTCTTCCACAATACCAAAATCCGTGGAGTGGATCGCCAGCGGACATTCGATATAGGGGTTCACCACCATATCTCCGGGGAAATGGTTCCACTGGAAAATTGTCTTTTTCAGCGTGTCCTCCAGATTTCTCGCCCATGGATGTGTGCACTTCAGGGTCAGCTCATCGTTTACATTCATCTCATGCCATGGAATCTCATTGATCCATACCATTGGTTTTACCGATTTTTTGTCATTCAAAAGCGTCCAGTTTCTGGCATTCTCTTCATTTCTTTTATCGCCTGAGATCTCCGCAATCCTCTCTCCCAGTGTTTTTAAGATATCTTTGTCCTTCTGTGTAAGTATAATTTCTTTCTCCTCCGGAATCACCGGTTTGTGTGACGGATCATGCAGCATACTTTTTTTCCTCCTTTACTATATACCTGCAGGCTCCCAAAGAACCGGGACCTGCAGATTCTTCCAGATTTTTACTCTCTTTTTTCCATCCTAACACTCCATGAAAAAAGCCACAACGCTCTGTTGTGGCTTTATGGTTGCTCAATGTGACATTTTTTGTATTCACCGGGAGTGACTTCCATATATTTTTTAAATGCTCTGGAAAATGTCTTGGAATCACTGTATCCGCAGAGGGCAGCAGCCTCACTCACTGTCCTGCCCCCAAGCAGAGCCTGGGCTCCCACACTCATTTTCCTGGTATAGATAAACTGGCTCGGGCACATGCCGAATATCTCTTTAAACCGCCTTGTAAAATAAGACCGTTCCATACCCGCACACTCTGCCAGCTCCTGCACCCCCGGATTCTCAGCAATGTGCTCATCAATATACTTCAGCACACGCTTCATGCGCCGGCTGCTCGTGCGGTAGATTGGCAGCCTCTCATTGATCCGCTTCAAAAAGATATCGAACAGCCTGGACACGTCCTGAAAACAGGCGGGATCACGCTGCAGGAGCCGAATGCTGTGAAGCAGATAATACAATTCTTCATCCGAACGAATTTCAATGCAGGTAAAATTCATAGCCAGGGAGATATCCATCTCCACATGAAACCAGAGTACTTCCAGCGGGTCGTCCAGGTCATGCCGCAGAGAATAGGGCTGCATCACGGGTAGTACATAAAAACACCCTTTTTCCAGCTGCACCTCCTTTTCCCCCTGCCGGAACCAGGCCTTTCCCCCGCAGACATAATACATGCGGTAAAATGCGGCGCATTCATCCGTCATGCCCCAGTCCGGAGGGCACAACGTATACTCATTTTGTATAATCTTAAACTCGAAATGCACGGTGCGCCTCCTTTGTAACAGGTCAGTCCATACCTGCCTGAACCGTTAACTTCATTTTTAAAACGTTTAACTTTATCTTAAATTCCGTTTGACTTTTTTATTTACTTATGACAATATTATTATAAAATTTGGAGAAAAGCAAGGAGGGATTCTTATGGCAACATTAAAAGATGTTGCGGAAAAAGCGGGCGTTTCGATTGCGACCGTCTCAAACTGTATTAATAATACGAAAACCGTAAAACCCGCTACCCGGGCAAAGATCATGCAGATCATTGAAGAATTAAACTATATTCCCAATGCATCCGCTAAGAGCCTCAAATCTGAGGCATCCAGAGAGATCGGAGTTGTATTCCCTGATATTGATGACTCCTGCCATGCCGATATTCTGAAGGGAATCATCTCCAGCGCAGAGAACATGGATTATACGTTAAATATATCCTTTTCTTATCACACGCCAAAACTGGAGCGCAAGATCATAGACCAGCTCATCGGCAGAAATGTAGCCGGTATCATTCTTATTACATGCCAGCCCCAGAATGCAGACTATTTTCAGAACAGCATTGTCAGGCACAACATTCCAACCGTATTTATCGATCATTTTCCCGATAATATAGACGCAAACTTTCTGGCATTTGACAATTACAATTCCTGTTACTATCTTACGAAAAAGCTGATTGAAAACGGATATCACAATATTGACCTCATGATCGGACACAGTGATTACTTTTCTGAACGTGAATGTGTCCGGGGATTTACCGATGCCCACGATGACCTGGAACTGGAATTTGACGCCGATCAGATCATTGAGACGCGCTTTACAAAAGAATCCTCTTTCCGAAAGGCCATGTTTAATATCGTAGAAAAACCGCCTCAGGCAATTATCACTTCGTCGCATCCACTGGCTAAAGGGGTGATTGAGGCCTTTAATCTCTGTTCAATCAAAATACCAAAAGATACCTGTATCATCACTCTTGGAGAAGAATCCTGGAATGAGAGCAACTACCTGCCGAACCTGCTGCACACGTCCCGTACCGCTTACACGCTTGGCATCCGCAGCATTCAGGTTCTCATGAAGAATCTTCAGGAGTCGGCATTTTTTGAAAAGGAGTTCATGCTCTTCAAAGACAATGTGATAGGAAGCCATATCAAGATTCCCAAGGCTCCCATTCCCTACCACATCCCAAAGGCTCCCAAGAGGACACTGCGCATTATTGCCACCTCCATGCCAACTATCCTCTCATTATATGCAGTATCAAAAGAGTTTGAGAGGCAGCATGAGGTTAAGATAGAATTTGATTTTGTAAGCTACAGAGAACTGATCGAAACGATCGTTGCAGACAGTGCCAGGGAAAAAAGCAGATATGATGTATATATGTATGATATCTCATGGCTTACATATCTGGTAAATTTAAATGTACTCACAGACATAACCGAACTGATTACATCCAACGAGGTATTTTCTAGGCATCTTGTTCCAAAGAACCTGTCCAATGCATGCTATAAGGGACGGTATTACGGATTCCCTATCGTGGGCGGATCCCATATCCTGTTTTACAGAAAGGATTTATTTGAACAGCCGTCCATCCAGAACCAGTTTGAAACAAGGTACAATATGCCGCTGCGTCCTCCTAAAACCTGGAAAGAATTCAACGGCATTGCACAGTTTTTTACGAAAGAATTTAACCCCTATTCGCCGACTTTATACGGAACATCCGTCATCGGCAGCGTCAATGAAGAATTTGCCCTGGAGCTGCAGATACGTCTCTGGAGCTTCGGGGGCGGCCTGTATGACAGCGCCGGCCGCCTGAAACTGGATACGCCTCAGAATGTCAAGGCACTGCAGAGTCTTCTGGATACCGCCCGCTTTACGGAACACGGCATTTCGAACACCTCCATCAATTCCAGTTTCCAGGATTTTGGAAGCGGACGTACCGCCATGCTTCTTTCCTTTACAGAATACGGAACGCTGATTAACGACTGCCTGCACGGGGATATTATAACGAAAATCGATTACAGCATGCTCCCCGGTCAGACTCCGGCTAATGTAGGGTGGCATATGGGCATCAGCAAGACGACCCGCCATACAGAACTAATAGCAAACTACTTTAAGTGGATATCTCAGAAGAAAACAAGCTACTATATGACGACCTTAAACGGGCAGTCCACCGTACTTTACCCCTATGAGAACCAGGAGATTTTAAGGCTTTATCCCTGGATGAGACTGAACACAAAGTGCATCGAGAAATCCCGGAACCGGGTCTATCCGTTCCAGGCTCCCGACAGGATCGTTCCTCCGTATGAGATAGAGACGATCCTTCAGGACGTATGTATCCAGGCTTATCAAAAAGAACTTTCCCCGCAGGATGCCCTGCGAAAAGGGGAGAGCAGAATCCGGAAGCTGTTTCAGTAGAAGTGCCTCTTAAGCGTCCGGTACAGGAGCTCCGGTTCGATGGGCTTCGCAATATGGGCGTCCATCCCCGCTTCCTGGGATTTTGCAACATCCTCCTGGAACGCATTCGCAGTCATGGCTATAATCGGAACCTTGCCTGCCTGCGGATGTGTGCTGGACCGGATCGCCCGGGCCGCCTCATATCCGTCCATCAGCGGCATCTGAATGTCCATCAGAACGGCATCGTAATACCCCTCCGTTGATTCAGCAAAAGCCTCCAGAGCCTGGGCTCCGTCTGCGGTTGTCTCCACATGGATGCCCGTCATCTGCAGAATCTCCACGGCAATCTCCTGATTCAGCGCGTTGTCCTCGGCAAGTAGCACCCTGCGTCCACTGAAATCAAAGTCCTGCGCTGGATTATCTGCCGGCGCTTTTTCTTTGCCTTTTCCGGTAATGTCCAGCAATGTGTTGTAAAGAGACGACGCAAACAGCGGCTTCGCAAGAAACTTGTTCACACCTGCTTCCCGTGCTTCCTCCTCTATCTCTCCATAATCATATGCGGTGATAATAATAATCAGTGTATGATAGCCCACAATAGACCTGATTTTTCTGGCAACTTCCACGCCGCTGATCTCCGGCATCCTTAGATCAATAAAACAAATGTCATAATCCTCTCCGGCTTCGTGTGACTGCCGAATTTCCTCCACGATTTCCATGCTGTCCGTCACCCATTTTGCGTCAATTCCGAATTTCTGCAGAAGCAGTGATGCATACTGGCAGACATCCTGATCGTGATCGCCAATGAGCACTTTCAGCGTATCCAGCTCCGGATATTTCTCATAAGAACTGTCTGAATCTGCCAGGTCAAAGGGCAGCTCCACCGTGAATGTGGTTCCCGCATTTACCTTGCTTTTTACCGCAATCGTTCCCCCCAGAATTGTAACCAGGTTCTTTGTAATGGGCATTCCCAGTCCGGTTCCCTGCATATGGGAATATCCCTGCCTGCGTTCCTGTTCGAAAGGCTCGTACAGATGTTGTAGAAATCCTTCACTCATACCGGTTCCCGTATCGGATACGGTAAACCTCAGCCTGATCCGTCCCTTCTGTGAAAACAACTGCCTGACATCAAGCCTGACATGACCTCCCTCAGGCGTAAACTTTAGCGCATTTGATAAAAGATTGAGCAAAATCTGATTTACACGCATGGAATCTCCGATCAGCTCCTCATCCATCACTCCCTGTATGGATTCATCGAATTCAAGTCCCCTGTCGACCGCCTGCGGATGAATGATCGCAGTCACTGACTCCAGGAGACGCCCGAGATCAAACTTTTCATGGGAGACCGAAAGCCTTCCGTCTTCAATTTTAGACATATCCAGTATGTCATTGATCAGGGAAAGCAGATGCTTTGAGGAAAAACTGATTTTAGCAAGGCAGTCTTGTATTCTTTCTCTCTCTTCTATATGCGCCGCTGCAATCGTTGTCATCCCGATAATTGCATTCATCGGAGTCCTGATCTCATGAGACATTCTGGAGAGAAAATCTGATTTTGCCCTATTTGCGTTTTCAGCGGAGCGCAGAGCATCACTGAGCTGCTGAGCCTGGGCTTTGAGTTCTTTCTGCATCTCACGCAGCTCTTTTACGTCCGTGACATCAATGTAAATAAGCAGATATACAGGAAAGCCGCCAATCCAGTCCACACAATCCCCGTTAATCTGCATCCAGGCAGTCTGGCCGTCCTTATTCAGCATCTTTGCCAGAAAATGTACATGTTCTCCTTTTTTTATACGGCTCATCTGGGACAAAATTACATCTCTGTTCATATCCAGATTCATCCTAAGAGTCTGTTCTGACATATCCCCGAATTCTCCGATCCCGAAAAATTCCTGGAATTTATCATTCGCCTCTAACAATTTCACATCCCGCTCTGTTTTCACCAAAAACTTTGCAGCAAATCCCGGGATGTTATGATATGTAATAGACTGTGTCTTTTCCATTTCAATCAGGTCGTTGATATCGGTGATGACCGTATAGGCAATCGGAATACCGTCAAGCACTTCCTCTGTAAAGCGGCCGTTCATCCTCACCCACTTATGCCCGCCGCCTTTGACCGGCATACGGGTAATAATACTGTACCCTTCTTTCCCTGCCTCTGCCGCCTCCATTACCGCCCCGCGGATCTTATTCAGTTCATCCTCATAATGATGGCTCGTATAATAGATATCCGGTCTGTTCCGGAACCTTGCCTGATACTCTTCTTTAGAATAACCGATCAGGTCATAATAAAAATCATTGGACCATACCATAGTATAGTATTGATCCAGCAGGTGTTTGCTGACACTCACCTGCAGCGAACTCATAAGCATGATGTATTCTGCCTCTGACTTATTCTGTTTCAGGGGATTTTCCACTTTTGGCAGATATTCTTCTTCCCTTCCATTTCCATCTTCCATTTCATTACCTCCCTTCATCTATTCACTCAGAATTCCTTCTTTTTTGCCCGCGCTTATCCTGCTCTGATTTGTAAGGTGTAATATCGTGGCAGGCCAGCAGGCATGCCTCATCACTGCCCCATTTAATCATACAAGCATCCGCTATGGACCAGACATCCAGCACCGGGTTGTACACCTCCATTGTTTTGCTTCTTATACTCTTTATTCCTCTGACAGGGCATAGCTCACAGGGGCTTTCTCTATGAAAAAAAGCTTTATGGCAGCACATCCCTGTCCGTGCATCAGGTACCGTATCCCTTGTTTTTGCATTAATGTAAAGAAGGCGGTAACTGTCAGGATCAATGACATAGATCCATGAATTCTGGTTGTCCAGTATCATATCCAAATTCTCGGCTGCCTCGAGAGCACGGTCCTGTGCCCTCTTCTTCAGCAGAAACGTGGATAAAAATTCTGCAATAAATTTAAGCGCATCAATCTGGTTTCTCGTCCACAGCCTCATGGCCAGGCAGTCGTCAAAGCCTACAAAACCTGCAAATCTGCCCTCGTCGCTCACCGCACACTGCAGCATGGACCGTATGTTTCTTTTATATAAAAACGGATGTTTTTTCTTTGAAAAGTCAGAAATATCCTGACAGTAAAAAATTCCATTTTCGTCAAAATTATTCTGATATTCACAGCCAAGATGCTTATATTCAATATTACGCAGCCCGCCGATCTCAGGTTCGATTCCTTCATTGCACCATTCGAAGGTATTCGTGCATCTCGTGCCGTCCACAGAATTTTCAAATATATAAACACGGCTGACATTATAGCGCATCCCAACCATCTCCAGAATCGACCTCACCGCTTTTTCAATATCTCCTGATTCATATAATTTCTGGAATGACTCAGGAACAATACTGTCTACACTGACCTCTTCTTCCCCATACGAATCGATCCGGGTGCCTGCCGCCGTACTCTGTTCTGAATTTAGTACGAATGATTTCTGCATCACTGCTGCATCATAAAATGCATAACCGTTCTTGCCGCTCTGCTTAGCATGGTACAGCGCCCTGTCACACTTCTGGAAGAGATTCTGAAAGTCCAGTCCATCCTCTGGAAATAATGCAATACCAATACTGCATGTCAGACTCAGGTCAGAGAGTTTATCATGATAGATACTTTTCAATACCCGGATAATCTTCTCCGCCTTTTTATGCAGAAATTCTCCTTTTGTATTGTATTCCAGAAAAACCAGGAATTCGTCCCCTCCAAAACGGGCAATGATATCTCCTCCCCTGAAAATATCCTTGATCTTAGCGGCTGCTTCTGCGAGAACAGCGTCTCCAAACATATGTCCCATAGAATCATTCACCTGTTTGAAATTATCCAGATCAATAATCATAAGTGCAAACTTCGTTCTTTTTACAGACGATCCCCCTCCTGCAAGACCGCAGTCCGAAGAATTCGTCTGGGTATAACCTGCTTCCTCTGCCCACTCCAGGCGGCGTCTGATCTTCCCAACCGCCGTATCTTTATTGAATACTTTTGTCAGCGAATCCATCTGCACTTTCGCAGACAGCTCTTTTATCTGGCGCTTCTCACCGTCTATATCTATAATGACACCGATCACCCTGACAGGCTTTTTCTCCTCATTAAACTGGGTAGTCACGCGTATCCTGCACCAGAGGTACTTTCCCTGTGCATTGGCAATTCTCACTTCAGTTTCACCATACGGAATTCCAGCAGAAGCGCTTTTCATCAGCTCAAGAAGTGCAGGCAGGTCTTCCGGAAAGATATGGGAAGCTTTCTGGATTTCAGCGAAGATATTTTTTGACAGAGGCTTATAACCGAACTTTTTCTCCCAATTTGAGGAATAACTAATTGTATGCTTTTCGAGATCCCCCTCAAAGGTGATATCATTCGTCTGATTCATAATAATGCGGTAACGCTCCATTGAAAGAGCCATCTGCTCCTGAACTTTTTTGATCCCACTGATATCCGTAAGGATACAATTCACATATTCTATCCCGTCCGCACCCACAATCAGCCGGCATTTTTCCAGAACCCACAGCGCAGCGCCTTCCCTTGTCAAAATCCGATACTCCAGCGTCTGTGCTCTCCCCTCAGACAACTGTTCCCTGTAATGCCTATGTACTGCAGGCTGGTCTTTTGGATGGATCATCTCAATATACCGGTCATGAAACTTCTCTTTAATTTCTTTTCTGGTGTAACCAAATAACGAAATAATCCCATTATTCAGGTATGTAATCGTAAACCATTGGTCATTCATACACTGCAGAATACCAGCGGGAAGGTTCTCCGTCATAAGATCGTGTCCGGATTGCCCCTCCACTTTTTCATCTATCTCTTCCGGCTCTTCCCTTTCCCATATAATCAGTACTTTATGTTGTTTGGGACTCTCGATATTCACTCGCAGGGAAGTTGCTTTATACCAGATATATTCTCCGGATTCACGGTGCAGAACCCGATAGCTGCGGGTTCGTTTGATCAGCCCGTGCTTAAAAAAGTTCTCCATATATTCACCCAGGATTCCTTCAACAAGAGGACGGTCATCCGGGTATATTGCATGATCTATAAAATTACTCAGCGATTCTTCAAAGGTACTGCCGGATCTAAGATCCTGAAAGTCCTCGTTTTGCTGATAAACCAGATGATAGACCCCGCTGTCCATATCAAGTTCAACCACTGTCGAATCCAGGTGTCTGAGCAAGGCAAAATATTTCATCTGCTCCAATTTTGGTGCATTTTCCTGATCTGTATGCAGTACAGGATCCAGGGTGTCCTGGTATTTAAATGCAGTGCCCGGAAGATTACCGTCCGCATATTCACGGGTCAGCCGGAAGAACTTAATCCGCACATTCTTGAGGCATTCCAGCAGCTTTGGAGAGAACATTCCGCACTCCCCATTGAGTATCATATTCAACGCCTGCTCCGGCTGAATGGCTTTTTTATATACCCGGTCTGTAGTCAAAGCATCATAAGCATCGGCGATCCCCACTGCCTGCGCATAAACCGGGGTATTGTCGCCGATCAGCCCATCGGGATATCCTTTTCCGTCCCAGCGTTCATGGTGATAGCGGCAGATATTATATGCATACTTCAGATACTCCTCATCCCCCATTCTGCCCAGACTTGAAAGAATCTCACACCCCTTAACCGTATGCTTCTTCATGATTTCAAACTCTTCGTCTGTAAGACGGCCCGGTTTATTCAAAATGGTGTCAGCAATTGCTATTTTACCAATATCATGGAGCGCCGCCGCTTCTGCAATGACCTGAATTGCCCTTTCGTTCAGCTCGTATTCCGGGCAGGAATACATGACATCTTCCAGAAGCACCCCTGTAAACTTGCGGATTCGCAAAACATGCTGCCCAGTCTCCGCGCTTCTGTGCTCAATTATGGAAGAAAGGGTGTCCATGATTACATCCCTCGATTCCCTCACTTTCATTGTCTGTTCTTGCAGCATTTCTTCCAGATGCATCTTATGACGGTTCAGTTCTACTGCATTACGTACCCTTCTTCTGACAACATGGGGTTCAAATGGCTTAATAATAATATCAGACGCTCCCATATCAAAGGCACGTACTTCGTTTTCCATAGAATCCTCGGAAGTTATAATAATAACAGGAATATTAGTCATAAGACCATTCTGTCCCATTTCCTGCATAACCTGAAATCCATCTTTTACAGGCATGACCACATCCAGCAGGACAGCAGCCAGAGATTCCCTGTACTGTTTTATCAGCATCAGAGCCTGTTCTCCATTTTCCGCTTCCAGCAGATTATATTCCTGCTCGAACAGTACATGGAGAATCGCACGGTTCACTTCCATATCATCTACTATTAAAATGGTGTCCCGGTTCATTCTCATTCCCCCCTGGCGTCTCCTGCCACATTATTTACCAATGTATCTATGAACTTCCTTCTCTCTTCTTTTTTGTATATATCCACGCCGCTGTATAGCTTAAAAGTACTGGCAGATATAATCGCCACCTGCAGAGGCTGTATAATCTGAAGAGCTATAATGCGGAGTTCCAGCTCATTCTTTCTATTCTGAAACAGCTCTTTTAACATGGGAATCATATACAGTTCCACCTGCATGCTGCCTCGCTGGACTTCCATAGTCAGCATGAATTTCGCCAGTTTTTCATATGCTTCAGACAGTTCGAAGATCGTATCCAGCATATTTTTAATTCTTTCTGCCGGATCCATTGACTGCATTTCTGCTCGGTTCAAAATCTGTGCTACCGCATCATCAACCCTTTTTTCGATAGCGGCTGCAAGAAGATTGTCCTTGCTTCCAAAATAATAGTTTATTAGTCCTGTTCCTACTCCTGCCAGCTTCGCAATGCCACGGACAGTGATTTTGTTTACGTCTGTTTTTTCTTTTATCATTATGCCTGCGGCTTCAATGATTTTATCTTTTGTATCCTGGCTGCAGTTCATAATATTTGTTTACCTCCATAAATCCACTGTATACTTTTGTTTATATATTTTTTTGATCATTTTACTATAGAATATTGAACTTGATTTGAACACGTTCAATATAGTAAAAAGTATAGTCTTTCACTATCCTTTTGTCAAACTTTTAGCCGGAAAACTTTTGGGTAACGTTGAATTAGCGGGCGAAACAGCCCTCAGGATTGAAATTAGATATTTCATAATGATAGCTATAAAGAATGTTTGAAATGAATCCAATTCATTTTATTGGATTTATTAACATATATTATATAAAACTGCCGGTTGTCAATGTATTTTGGGCAGCTGAAAAAGCCACCGAAAACAACGTATGACACATGTTTTCAGTGGCTTTTTAACTGATGTCTGCTCCTTTTGCCCTATTAGCGTGTATATTGCCCGTTACTCTACAATCACATTGTATGGCACTTCCTTGTCTCCGAGTGTGAATAAGATACGATAGGTGCCTGCCGCAGACGATTCTGCAACGGTTACGTCAATCGTCTTAGTTCCTGTCCCTGCAGTCACTGTATTTCCGGTCACGCCCCATTCGGCAGCAGCATCGATATAAGCTTCCCCAGACTTTTTTTGTACCCCTACTTTAATCGCTGACTCATTCATACCATTCAGATAATCCGCTTTGAATTGCAGTTTATCTCCGGCTTTTACCACTCTTGTTCCATCGCCTAGAAGTGCAATGGAAAGTGCCGTTTCAGGGTTAGCTGTTACAGTAATCGGAGTCAGACTTCCCCCAACACTCTCCCATGACGCGCCTGCACTGACACCTCCAGGCATGATTGCAGCCTTTAACCCTATTTGTCCGGGCTTCAGCCCTGTTGTATCCATTGTACTCATGGTAAATACTCTGCTGCCTGATTCAGGCATAGGAAGATACGTCTTTCCTCCTCTGGGATATAATGAAAACATTTCACCGCCTTCTTCATACTGTATCACAGTTCCCACCGGAAATTCTGTTCCGCCCTCCGGCGCAAGCACAGCCCACACGCTGCCATTAAACCTGGTATCTCCGCTTGCTGATGCAGATAAAGTGAATTGATATTCCCCTCTGGATAAACCGGATGTTGGCGCATTTGCTATCGTCACCACAGGTATGCTGTTATTTACGGTAAAATAATCATCCTGGGAATCGGCGCTTTTATCTTCTCTTAAGCGCAGGCCATAATTTCCCGGGGACAGCCCTGATGTACCAGTACTGAAATCAACAATAATGTCCCATACCGCACCAGCGGCAGTAGTGCCTGTAAATGCTGTGTCATCCCACATACTTTTAAAGTCGGACAAACGAATTCGACCCTGCGCTTCACTTCCCGATACCGTATAAATGTAAAACTCTGCACTTGTTATAAGCGTTAGGCTGGTGCCGGGCGGAAATATTTTCGTATCTCCGTTTTCTATATTTCTGAGTTCCAGCCAAAGATCATTTATTTGTACCTGAGTTCCCAATGTAAACTGGGTTGTCACTGCGCTTTTAGAAGAAATAGATGGGGAATTTTCTTCCTTCACGATCTGATTATAATGCCGACCTGCCGATAATTGAACTTTTGATACAACAGACGGTTTCCAATAAATATGGAGAGTAATCTTGGTTACCTGCCCTGCTTGATCCGCAAATTCTAATAATACGGTATCCGGGCTTTCCTGATCTGTAAATCCTGGTGCATTTTTCAAATTAAACTCTATTATAGCTTCATAGCGGCTATCGGTAGTTCCAATATTCACCTGGCCTGACGTAAATGATTTTAAATCATACGGCTTAGTAACCGCCGCCTCTGTCCATCCTGACGACTGTACCTGCTGCATGCTTATGCCAAACTGTTGCCCGGTTATCGTTGGGGCGTCATAACTTATAAATCTCTCTGAATTTCCGCTGGTAACCTTTTGTAAATGCAAAGTCCGGCTTACCCCTGACGGAATTGTCAGCTTTCCGGTATAACTGCCGCTCTGCGTTGCATACAGATCTATAGTCTGGTCAGATAGGGCTGCTGCCTTTGTAATGATTTCTACCTTCATGTTTATCGTTGTTATTTTTCCACTGCTATCTTTCCCTTGTATCTGAATCACTACTGCCCCCAGCTTTTTACTGACGGTTATTCCCTTGTTGCTATAAGTCAGATAAAACTTAATCTGAGGCATAATATTTTTTTGTGTTTCTGCTGTGCTCGTCTTTATGATTGTATTCTTATCATTCGCTATAATTGATTTTTCAGAAACCACTTTTCCTTCTTTACCGGTACCCGAAGAAAATCCCTCCCCTGCTTTCATAAAAAGGCCGAAATGCGACAAGGGATTATCTTGAATAAGCTTCTTCTCTTGTTCCTGCGTAATACTTTCTCCAGACTCCTGATTGGTCTGCGACGTGAACCATTCATCGTCATTCCCCATACCGCTCTTAGCTGCTTCAACCAGTGTCATACCACTGGCATCCACCAGGCTTACCTGCTCAATCGTATAGACAGTCGGTTCGGATGCATGAGGAAGCTCAATCGTTCCCTCTGCCACAGAATATGTTCCGTCAATATAACCGCTATCCCCCGCTTTGAGTTCCTGTGCCGTCAGGACGGTCTCTCGTTCCGACACAGCTCCCGCATCTTTTTTCATTTGCCAATAACGATATGTTGATCCTACATTGTAATAAGGGATTTCTTCATCCGTCTTCCGGGGATCTACAAATCCTCCATCATTTTTGTTTTTTTCTTCTGTCTTAGTACGGGCGTATGCAAAAACCTCTGCCGTCTCTCCTGCCTCCATATAAGCATAGCCAGAAACCTCTCCATATTCTAAACTTTTATCTGTGTTTTCAACAGCCACACGGAATACCGTCCCACTGTCAAAACACACTTTATTTGATGTCATACCATCTGTATTCCCAACTTTATCCAGCCCAACTATGCCGTCCTCTTTATCACGGCTGCTGAATCTTCCAAGTCCGATTGCTTCTGAGTCTAAGATTACTGTACTGCCACCCTTGAGCACCAGGCCTTTTCCAAGAGTTCCTACATCCGGATTCGAATGATCCCCAATACGGTTCAGAGAATATAATGCCGTCGTGTTGTTGTTTGCTATATCGGACTTGCCTTTCAAACGTACATGGGACTCAATTAACAGGACTCTGTCCGCACGCTGTATGGCTTCTAAGGTACGTGTGGTATTAGTTTTATCCGCACTTTCATCCAATACACCATAATGATCCAGGGTAACAAGGCGGGTAGAACCCGCATCACAGGATGCCCCGCTTCCAAATACGCCGCCTGAAATCGTCAGATCTGGCTCCTCTGTACTTCCTGTCCCTGTATTATACCCAGTTCCGTCTATATACACATGGGATGTTCCTGTTATAGTGATCGCATTATAATCCGCCCCGCCTCCAAAATCGCCGCCTGCATAGACAGATCCTTCCACCAGCAGTTTAGACGAGGTTAACTGCGGTTTCTCAACGGCATGGTTATTATAATATGTACATTTATCCGGGGCATGTATGCCGATATGTACATGGGTAGACCCATAAACCGTTCCTAGATACCCTCCCCCAAACACATTTTTTGTAACAGTCCCTCCTGTTAAATTGACAAAGATCATATCCTTAGTTGAACCAGATTCTACTACACCGTCATCACTTTTTTCGCTTCCGCCATAAAGGTTTTTTTTCACCCAGCCGCCTGTCATATTAACGGTGGCTCCTCCAAGTACAAGGCTGCTGCCCGGACTGCCAAGTGAACCTCCATAAACAGAGTTTTCTATTGTACCATTTGTTATGGTTACATTCGTCTTTCCTTCCACAACCGCATTCTTACTACCGCCGTAGACATTGCCGCTGACTATTCCGCCGCTTATTGTAACATCTGTATTTCCGTTTACTTTTCCATTCTCTCCGCCGCCAAAAACAGAACCTTTCACTTCACCGCCGGCAATCGCGATTTTTACTGTTGAACCAGTATCTACGCGTGCACACTCTTCATATCCGGACTGGGCAATTCCTTTCCCTCCACCATATATGCTGCCATTAATCGTTCCTCCATTGACAGTTATTTCTGCCGTGCCCTTCAAATAGGCATTGCTTTTTAACCCGTCTCCATCATACCCCGTAATTGTTCCACTGTCACCCGAACCGCTGGCATAAATATTTTCCTCTACTATAGCGCTGCCCCCGACGGTTATACTTGCCGATCCTGTTAAACTGCCAAATTTTTCGGGAGTAGTCTCTTCAGCAAAGGTATAGTTTGTACTTTCATCTTTATACAGAGATACACCATTTTCATTTCCTTTACCGGCTGCATAGATATTTCCGATAGTGCCTCCCTGTGCGGAAATCCTTACGGAGGACATTGTGTCCCCTTCACTCTTAACAAAAGCAGCCGACCCTGCGCCATAGATATTTGTTACTTTTCCTCCTGTCACCTTTATGTCCAGGTTTCCCAAATACGTAGGAATACTTGCATTCCTCCCCGTTCCTGCACCATAGATATCCCCTACAGTTCCTCCGGAAACTTCTATCTTAGTAGTTCCGCTATATGGAGATTTTACCGCAGTGAATCCTTGGTTTCCACCAATAACTGTAGTCACCATTCCACCTTCAATATTAATATTTACATTGGCATTCTCAATGCCTCCTGATGCACTGCCTGCAACAATGGTGGATACAATGGCATTACCGCCTACGGTTATATTAGCTTCCTGGTTATTAACATTCAAAACATTAGTGTTAAAAGACCTGATATACCCTACAATTCTGGCAATTCCACCGCTCTCAACTTCAATTTTCCCAACCTTAACATTTTGGGTAGATATAGGTGTTCTATAAGACCCGTAAAGATATGTCCCCTTGGAAGTTACATCTTTACCAAAAATGATATCATGTCCGGATCCATATATATGCTGCAGGGTTGCAAGTGTGAGGGATTCCAGCTTGAGATTTCCAGATAAATCTATAGCTTTTTCTATATTATCCTTATCTTCGCCACTACCTTTTAGTCTTATTTGCTGAGTACTCCCGCAAATAGTAACATTCACTGGAGTTCCACCTAGTATCCCACCGCTTTTTTCAGTTGAATCATCAGCTTGATCCATATCGTAATCTGCCTGAAGTATAATTTTATTTGTCTCAACTGTCCCGTTTAGGTTCTTCTCCATCAGGTATTTTGCTGCTTTGGTCAATGATTTAAATGGCAGGCTTTCCGTACCATCCTTGTTATCATCTCCACTTTCCTGATTCACATATACACAATATACCTCTTCTGCTGCAACAGCTGCTTTGGAATACAACGCCGCCGGCTCTGGCGTTTCTGTAAGAAGGGATTCCTTCTCCTCCGGGTCTTTCTGTTCCTCATTTTCAGCTGTATCTGAAACCCTATATCCAGCTGCCCGTGCACTCTCTGCAAATGTCGTGTTTTCATTCCTGCATATTACATATCCATCCTGCCCCGTTACGAAAAGGGTTTCCGGATGATCAATCTCCTGCTGCATTATAACTTTGGTTCGGATATTATCCGCAGGCTGTCCGCTCAGTACGGCATCCTTTTGCCGGAGAACCGGCTCCTGAGAGACAGCTTCCTGGGAGGCGGATTCCTGAGAGGCTGTTTCCTGAGTAACTTCTTCTCCTGCATCCTCCTTCGGTAATGACTGTTCGTCTGAAATTGTATAATTTGCTGTTTCGCCGGATAATTTTTCTCCCTCTGAGTCCTCTGGTGAAGATTCCTTGTATTCCTCTGCATTATCTTCCGGCAATATCAAATCTCCAGCAGATCCGTCGTCCACATCTTCCGGCGGCACCACCTCTTCGGAAGGTACCGTTACTTCCGTCTCGCTGTTGTTTCCCTCCAAGGCAGTGTCACTTCCATTTTCAGGAAGATCCGGTTCAAGTTCTCCATCAGACTGAACGGGGTCTTCTATTTCTGCGCTTTCGAATTCATTCTTTATTCCTGTAAATTTAGGGGCGGACTCTAACTGCTCTCCGGCAAATGCATAATCTCCAAAGCCTGTAATACTGCCGGGCAATGTCAGTTCGCCGCCAAGTTCCCCCAGTCCATAGAATAGATACGCTCCAATATATGTTACACCATTCTCAATAACTAAAGTATGTACCTCACCTGCATAAGGCAAAAATGGCGCAGTTTCAGCGCTATAGTCATCTGTCCTTCCTTCTCCTGAAAGGGTAAGGACTCCCTCTTGAAGTACAGCGGATACCCCGCCCCCCACGTCGATTGGAGACGGACTGTCTTGTGCTGCATAGACCGGTATGAAGTTAAGGCCCGTGGAGTTTAGCAGCAGGCATAGAATAAGCACAATGGTCAAAAATGAATGCCTGTGTCCTCCCGGGTTAATTTGTTTTCTATGATTATTCATCCTCATGACACTCCCTCCATCAAGCAGGCCAAAATCCCCCTCTTTGTTTATTGTGCTTCCCCCGCTGTTAAATCAATTTTGTCAGCCTCTTCAAAGTCTTTTTCTGGTCTGGATAGATTCTTTTCCACCTCTTTTTTCAGTAATACCAATGTATATACCCCCGATTCTTTTGGGCTGAACTTGAAACTTCCATCTTGCTCCTTGGTGATCATCGTATTCGCAGCGTCTGGTATCACACCTGACGGTACAATAAGAGTAATCCCATCCGATGGCGTTTCCACACATGTAATCGTTAGAACAGCTGCCCGGTTATTTTCCGCATCCTCAATAGAATATTGATTGCCAGGTTCCAACACAAATTCAGCCTTTAGAGTCTTCTTATATGGTGTACTGGAAGATGCAGTTACCGTCACTTTAGATGAGCCCGGATCAGGGGTGATCGTGACCTTTTCCTCGTCCTTACTACTTCCGTTCAGTATCAGGTTTTCTGCACTAGTTAGTGTTCCCCCTTCAACATTGATATCAAAAGTAATAGCTTTCTGTGTGATCCGCTTCGAATCAGCAGAATTAGAGAATGTAATATCAAAGCTGCCGGCCTTAGGATCTATATGATAAACCTTATTTTCTGATACTTCTTTCAGGAAATCACTGGTAAAGTAAAACGCTTCAGCCTCCGCAGCCCCGCTGTGGTTTTCCTGAAGCACATACCGTGCAAATGTAATCCCAGCGGTAATGACAAGTATGAAAGCTGTCACGATAAAAAGCGCCGGAAATCGGTAATTTTTATCATTAAGATCTATATTCATCTTTTTCATTCCTGCGCCTCCTTATTCTGAAATCTATTTATTTTGTGTCTGTTTTGAATCAACTGTCAGAGTCACCTTATCGATCTCATCGGCATAACTGGCATCGGTTGAATTTGTTGGCCACTTAACAGTTAATGTATATTCATGTACTGTATTTTCGCTATGGGGCATCTGTCCACCGCTCCAGGCTCTTGAGTTTCCGTCACTTTTTGGAATGGTACTGGTTGTTACATACGTCCCCGCTCCAGTGGAATTCTTTTGGGCCAGCTCATATACAAGCGGCAAATTTCCCGTTGTATTAATGATGATGGAATAATCCTGCGTAACTTCACTGGTTCTGCCATCCTTTACATTAGAAACAGATATGTCTATATTACGGCTGTCTCCTGGCGTCATCCTTTGTAATATGCTGCTCAGATCGGCCTTACTGTCCAGTGCAACCCTGGCGACGCTTGCTGTCCCTGTACCCGTTACAGAAGATCGGTAACGGGCATAAGTGATTCCAAGTACAAGCGTACAAGCCATCGTAAAACAGAGCAGATAACTGGCTGCCCGGCGTTTATTCTGATTACGATCCATCTGCTCCTCCTCTCTATGCGGGTATCAATCCTCGGTATTGTATAAACTGTATTATTCATCTTTCTTATTCCTCAGATGAGGCACCCATATGATTACAAGTATGCCTGCTGTCATAAGCAGCATTCCGGGGGGCGTTTTCAAAAACAGCACCACATTCCCCAGGTGCGGGAGAACCAGGATTAACTTTCCCAAAACATTCTCATACGGCACCATTTCCTGATCCGCAGTATTATTCGCATCTCCGCGGGTTTGGAATTGTCCATCCTTTTTCTCTATAATCCGATGAGTAATCAGGCTCCCATCCTGCTGGAATAATACGATATCTCCAACCTGATATGAGGGAGCTTTCCGGTAAATGTTCAGATCACCGGAGGAAAATACCGGCTCCATGCTGCCCGAACCTGCTGCTGCCAGCCGGAATCCAAGTATTTGCGGCGTCTGTTCTCCTGATACATGCTGTATAGCCGCCCAATACATTATTACTACCAATACAAGCCCCCACAGGATCAAAATGATCCCCTTTACCGTTTTTACTGCACGATTCATTGCTGTACTGCCCTAATGTGCAGGTTCACTGTGTAGGAATGGTTCTTAAGCTCTCCGATCATGGTATCTGCCGCATCCTGTTCATCGCTTGTATGATAGGGCCACCGCCATTTAATCTGGTAAATCTCCTCTCCCCTCTTTTTCAGGGTTATCTTATCTGTATAGACTTCTTCCTTGCCTGCTGCCGCCTGCCAGGATGTGAGAAGATTCCCCCTGGAATCTGCAATTGCAAATTCCAAAGGCAGATGCAGATCCTTCTCGCTGACAGCAAGGTCAATGGAAACAGAAAAATGATTGTCGTTATTTATACGGAACAGATAGTACCCTTCCGCTCCTGGTGAAAGCAGCGTCACATCATCCTGCCCCGCCGTCCGGTTATAGAATAGATCAATCTCCGTTGCTTGTTCCCACGCAGTCATCAGCTGCTCGCTTGTTCCCCCGGCAAATTTTACTCCATTGTCCGGCTCATCCGGTTTCGGAGTATCTGGCCCCGGAACATCCGGGCCTGGGACATCTGGCCCCGGAACATCTGGATCTGGGATATCCGGGTCCGGGGTGTACGTTCCCGGATCGTCGTTACCCGGCATATTTGGTTCCGGCGTACCGGTTCCCGGTGTATCAGAGCCTGTTGTGCCTGAACCTGCCGTATCATTCGATGGAGGGTTCGCCCCTATGGTACTGCCAACGGAATTATTTCCGCCTTGATTGTTGACATTTGTCCCCTGATTCTCTCGGGATGGCGGCTCCTTATTGGCGCCTATCAGTTTCTCAGTATCTTTCCCTATAGGTACCTGCAATACTTTATTAGCATCGCTTAAAATTTGATATCCGCCCTCCCCCGGCTCCTGTTTGTTTCCATCCGGGGTCATAGAGGTACCTCCTGTATATATCACAGTGTCATTATGAATCACAGTCCCGTCCGGCCGCACCTGTGTTCCGTCCGGAGCCTGGATGGTTCCATCCTCCATATTCGTCAGACTGCCGGATGGTATTATGACCTTATGGTTTGCCTTATCCCCGCTTCCGCAGATAATCGTTCCGTCTGTTGTAATCACATTCCCCACCGGAGTTACTACCACGCCAGATCTGATATCTGCCTTTCCCGTCGGGGATACTACAATTCCATCCTCTGTCAGATAAGTCACTTTATCCGGGTTGATATATAGCCTGCCGTCTTCTTTCAGAATCATGACCTGTATCTCGAGATACTTAATATCAACGGCAACCTCCACCTGATATGTGTCATCCTTAAGAAGGCTTATCCTTGCCCCCTCCTCAATCTCCTCCTTACTGATATTGACTTCTCTCTCGGCAAGTACATTCCCTTTACTGTCAATAATACTAAGCGTATGGGAGCCGCCCTCTGTATTCTCAAACACAAACGCACCAAAATCATCCGTTATCGTCTTCCTTGGCTCACTATGAATCTGAACCGTTCCTTTCGCATAGGGAGAACCGTCGCTGTAGAATATCTTGCCCCCCAGATGGATCTTAGCTCCCGGCTGGGTAACATGGATGGTATCAATTGCTTTTCCTGTCATATTATCTGAGAAACGGCTTCCCTTGCCCAAAATGTATCCTGCAAAACCGGTTGTTATAATCATGAAAATGAAAAGTAAAAATAAAAGAATCCGCCATTTGCGGCCTTTCTTTTCTTCCGGATCCGGAGTACTGGTATTTAATTGTGTGTATAAATCACTCATGTTCAGACGCTCCTTTCCGGTATAGACGAAATGTTTGCTTTGTAAATTGTAGAAACACTTTCCAGCCTACGGCAAAGGGAACATTAACGGTGTTAAAATTCCCTTTGCCGAGGGCTGGAAGCCCTCGGTTTAAATATCCACTGGCACAGGTGGTAGGGGATATTTTTATGGGGTTGGGGGCACGGTTGGGTCTTCATTCAACTGTTCACCAGTTACTTTCACAGTAATATTAGCAGAGGTTGGAGGGGTTGCTCCTAAATTTGTATCCTCTGTGTCTTTACTATTATCAAAAAGCCATTCCCAGTTAATTGATAGTTCTTTTTTAAATGCAGCAGCTTCTGATGCTTTTAATTCTTTAGTAAATATTTCCTTCTCTGTATTATCTTGGGTTGGCATAATAACCTTTTTACCATCGCTATCTGTAAATGTTAACTGTTCCGGCAGATTTGAAACGTCATCAACTTTAACAGAAATCGTTACTTTTGTTGCTACCTCGGTTCCTGTTAAATCTACAAAAATTGGAAGTTTTCCCTCTGTTCCTGGTGCTATTTTGCCATCTGTAACTCCACCACCAGTCGTAGTATCAGTCAAATGAAAGTCCGTGATTGTAGTTCCGTTTACTGCATCTCCTGCTTTAAAAGCCCATTTTGCTACAGTAGCAGTCCCTTCACCTTCAACACTACTAGTATACTTAGCCAACGTCCCGCCCGTAAGACATGTGGTAATAAGCGTGAGCGCCAGAGCCAAAGCGCCCAGGCGCCCAAAGTTAAATTTTTTCTTCATCCTTGTTCCTCCTTTTCTCTTATTTATTAGGGAATCCCGCGCAGTCTCCTGCGTCCCCTGTCTGACTGCTGCAATGATTCCCTTCATTGCCTGCAGCGTTTTGCTGAGTTGCTCAGCTATATGTAAACACCTGACAAAACTCCTGTGCCCAGCTCCCAGGTGTAATACATCCCTTTTATTGATTCTTTTTTATCTTTCCTGATTCGCCTTGCGCAGTGCTTCAAGTTCTTCCTCCAGCTGCCTTCTCTTCTCCTGTTCCTGCTTATCTCCTTTTCTTCTATACAGGATATCTCCCACAATCAGAAGAAAGATCGGGCACACGATAAATATGATCATGCCCGTTGTAGACTGCATGAACATAACAAAATCACCGGCCCCCGCTATCTTTTTGCCTTTATAAATGCCCTGCACCTGGCTTTGCTCTACCTGCTTCTGGTCGTCTGTATTATTGGCATCGCCCCGGGTAGTATAGCGAATATTGCCGTTATCTTCGGTAACGTCTGCGATCCGGTGAGTCACTGCAGTACCTCCCTCGAGATAGCATATGACATCTCCCTCTTTGAGCTGGTCTTTATCAGCATTCTGAATAAATATTAAATCTCCGGACATGAATTCCGGTTCCATCGAACCAGAAAGTACAATTACCGGACGCATTCCAAACACTCCCGGTATATTTTCCGGGTGAATATATGTGTTAACAATTAAAATTATATTGATGATAATAATCGGAATTAAAATAATGCATAATATAATGCCTATAATAGTACCAACCAGTCCTCTTTTTTTCTTTTGCCGTTCCATAATTATGTAAGTCCTCTCTTTATAGATTTACTAAAATAACAAAGTGGGCAAGCCCACTTGAACTCCCCAACCCCTCAATTTTCAGATCCTTTTAAGGTAAAAAAAACGGTATCCCTATGAAGGATACCGTAAATTAAAACTATTTAAAAATGAATAACGACTCCCTCTTTCATATTATACAATAGGCACCGTTACTCAACCGTTACTCTAAGTTATAGATATTTCATAAAAAACAATTTTTTTTCATCCCGCCAAATTCTTTTCGAATCACACCAGAATTTTTCAGCAAATCTGGCTAATTATATCAGCTTGCATTTACTCAACTACCCGGTTGCTTTCTCTCGTCATAAAAGCATTGGCATCCTCTGCCCATAAATAAGTTCCCATAAAAGTCCCCTGGAATAAATCTCTTTTTCCTTTCAGGTATTCATAATATTCACAGGTAAAATGTAGAGATTTAATCCTGGCCCTGCCGTATCCTGTTTCAAGTATGAATTGTATCCCATATCTCTCAAGCACATTCTTCAACCTGTGCATAAGTGTCCGATAATATTGTTTCCCGCTTTTTTCTGTCTGTTTTTCTAATACAGAAAATACAATCTGGTCTATAGTACACCAGTTTCCCTGTTGGTACACAAGAAATGCTAATAACTCTTTTACTTTCGCATAAGTGAATTCCACAATCTCTCCGTCTACAAAAACATCAAAGGATGGGAAGCATTTCATTACAATCTGTTTTTTGGAGACATTTTTTCTTTCTTCTATCTCTTTAAACAGTTTATAATATCTTGCCCTCCCGACCGTACGCACCAAATCCTCTATTTTGACTGGCTTCAGAATATAGTCCACCGCATTCGTTCTCCATGCGTCATAGGAATAATCACGCCTCCACGTTACAAAAGCAATGGCGGGCGGCGGATTCATTTCTTCTAGCTGACGCGCCACTATAATCCCCTGGTCACTGTACATCGATATTGCTATAAAGACTAAATCCACTCTCTGCTCTTTTATGTAGGCAATCCCATCCAAAACATCCAGAAACCCTCTTTGATACTTTACTCCATCCATCTGCGTTATTAAGTCTCCGATCTGTTTGAGCGATATGGGATCATTATCAATCGCAACAATTCTTAGATCTTCTGCGTAACCCGCCGCATGTTCAGCACCTTTTATAATTCCTGAATGATCAATTTGCACACATATCCCCCCTCACGACTTTATCTGTTTACATACAAGTTACGAAAGGTACACCTTTAGTTACTTATAAAAAAACACACTTTTTAGGCTATCCCAACGGACGGCCTTTTTTTAATTGGGTGTTTTTTCCAAATTAATGTTGTAACTAAAGGTGTACCTTTTTTTACAACGCATTTTTTTAATAAATCATACTATACTTTTTACTAATAAGCAAGGAAGTATCACTATTTGATGCATATGTTATTTATTGATTTATATTTATAGTTAACCACTGTTTTTCGTCCATCTGAGGAATGTTGTGGCAGATACCCCTAAATTTCCCGCAGCCTGACGACAGGTTATCTCCCCATGTATATAACGCTCTTTCAAACTATAAAATTCTTCCGGAATCTTAATCTGCGGCCTTCCCATATGTACGCCCCGGGCTTTAGCCGCTGCAATTCCTTCCCTCTGCCGTTTTCTTATATTTTCCCGCTCTGTCTGTGCCACATAACTCAATAGCTGCAGAACTATATCTGAAATAAGCGTCCCTGTCAGGTCATTTTCGTGCCTGGTATCCAGTAGAGGCATATCCATTACCACGATTCCTACATGCATCTTTTTTGTGATAATCCGCCATTGCTCAAGTATCTCATCATAATTCCTTCCGAGTCTGTCTATGCTCTTGACAACAAGAGTATCTCCCGTCCTAAGTTTACGAATAAGACGTTTATATTGAGGGCGGTTAAAATCCTTGCCCGATTGTTTATCCATATAGATTTTTGAATCCGGGATACCAAACTCATTCATAGCAATTACCTGGCGCTGCTCATTCTGATCTTTAGACGATACCCGGATATATCCATAAGTCTGCGCTGACATATTGTTTCCTCCTGTGAAAATTATACATGATCACATCCCCAGCGCCAAGCATTTCCATCCTTTTCCGGTCAGCTCTGCCATATTCTTGCTACTTTGCACGGCTCAAAGGCCGTGAATCGTAACATATTCTTTTCTCTCGTCTGTCATAAACAATTTTCTTTTTATTTACCCTCAATTTTATTTTTTCGGGTCAGAAACCGCCTCCAATATTTCAAGTTGGCATAAGAAGATACCCGCTTCATGTAGACTACATCATAGGCGCCGCCTACAACTCCCACAATTGGGATTCCCTGCAGAAACTTCATATACAGTAGTTCTTTTGATAATAATCCTGCAGTCTCTTCAATTTCCATTTCCCTGCTGTAATCTTCCGGCAGCTGCTCTTTTTCAATATATGCATTCACCCTGCAGTCCAGTTCGTGCATCATCTCACCATAAGAAACGGCTCCCTGAATCAGCAGCAGTATAAAATATCGTTCCTCTTCAGAGTCATAATCGTAACCGTAACTGATTGCAGTCTCGTAAATGTTCTTTAATATCAGGCCCGTAAAGAGAGGAATGTCAGGCAGGCCGATTCCCAAAGCTCCAAGTCCTATCCCGGAAACCCCGGAGATCACTAAATTCTTCGCCCCCACAAAGTCCGCTTTTCTGGAAAAAGCACGCAGGGAACTGCGGTTCTGCCGTACTTCATCCGCATATTGATTGACTTTGTAGGCCTTTTCTAAATCCTCTTTTTTATATGTCTTTTCAATCGCTGCCGTTCCTTTTTCAAAAATCAGCATAAATGCTTTGGCAAAAGCTATATCCAGAGTGTGCTGCAATTTTTCTGGAACTTTCTCCGCCAGTTTTTGATTCAGAAGAGTATCTTTCTTTTCCTGACGTCCTTTTAAAAAAACTGATTCTTTCCGCTCCAGTTTGTCCCATTCTTTTTCAAAAGGACTTTTTTTCTGAAATATCCCCATAACCGGCTTTCCTCCCTAAAAGATAAATTTCTTAGCCCCCACGTATCTTCTTCTGGAACCGTACCTTATTTACTCTTCCCGTATAAAAGACAGGCTGTCTTCCTCGGTTAACAGCAATAAACAGACAGGATGACTGAATAAGTCTTAATACTCCTTTTATAGTAGCCGCTTGTATTTTTCTTTTTTTCCGTCTACTGCAATCATTTCAACTGGAGTACAAATTGTACCCCAGTTGCTGTTAAGCTCTAGATCACGACTTCTCATTTTTTTGATATATTGTTTCGGGCCAATGCTGTCCGTAAGTATAGCGACCACATCCACCAGAAAGGAGTTGTACCTAAGTCAATATTATTTGATTCATCATCATTCTTCCGTTTCCAGTTCTAACCGCTGCAATATATCTTTGATAATCCCCGCATCTTGAATGAGGTTAATACCAAAACATTTTTTGCCTGCATCCTTTAAGGATGCTCCCACATGGTAAGCGGTTTCCCTGTCAAGAACTTTGACTGGCTTCTTCATGTTCGGATATGTACTCAAATATCTGCTCTAATTTTTCATCGGTCTGCTTCTGGTATTCCAACTGCTTTAACTCTACATTGCTGATACGCTCAAAGAGCAAGGCATTGTTAGCAATAAAACGACGCATCTCTACAAAAGCCCTCATAATACCGATACTTACATTTACGGCAACTTCACTATGAAGTACACTGGCAAGCATGGATATTCCCTGTTCGGTAAAGACATAAGGTAAAGTTCTTCGTCCACCATATCCACTTTCTCTCATGCTTGAAATAAATTACATATATCAATTTTTCAATACCAGGCTGCCCAATTTCTACCATAGGTACTTCTACCTCATTTTGTGACAAAACTTCTTTTTTCTCTTGTGTTGCCATTATATCCTCCTAAACTTGAAATGCCAAATTGGCATTTCAAGTTCTATGTATAATCTGCTTTAAGGTAACAGCCTGTGACCTTAAACGCTTTTCTCAACAAATCCATTATACCATGCAGCAGACTTTTCACCACACAAATCCATAAAGAAGAGGGGCAATCTTTTCTACTTCTCCTGTACAGACTTCATGTCTCCACCATTTAATTTCAGCTTATAAGTGATACTGGAATGGCGGAAACTGTGAAACACAACAAGCGGTAAATAATTATCAATCAGTTTTTTAGCACCCAATTGATATTCTGCCCTTCTATCGGTCTGCCGCAGGAAGAAGTAAATTCCAGATTGTAGTCTGTAGATTTCTCTCCGAACGGCTCCTTGAGGTTTTCGATTTTTCTCAAACAGTTTCTGAAGCATCTCGGCAACCGTTTTGGGAAGGATTGATTAGCAAAAGGCGCTCCTGCTAATCGCACATTATGATAAGTTCAATTTTTCTTATAAAATAAGGAACGCCGAAAACCTTGTTTTTACAGGGCTTTCGGCGGGGTTGTTGGCGTTCCTGAGCGGATTCGAACCGCTGGCCTTCCGCTTAGGAGGCGGACGCTCTATCCTGCTGAGCTACAGAAACATTCCATAATCTATATTTAATTCAAGTTATTGTCCTTTACTAATTAGTAGCATTATATCATATTTTCCCCAATAGGCATATGGAAATACATATACTACTACTTTGCAATTCTGTTATGAATTTATCCACAATATAAAATAAGTGTCAAAACACAATTTATAATATAACATAAATTTTAAAAATACTCAACTTATTTCCCAAATATTTTTATATTTTTTCTAACCTTCATCCGGGGTAATATCGGCCGCATACTTAGAAATTGATATATCCCTGCAGCCAGATTGTACCCTTAAACCTCCTGCCGATTTCGGGTTCTCCCATAACCTCATTTACGGGTACGCATACATCAAACTGCATCTCATTTACATCCAGCTTCATCTGATACAAAGGTTCTTTAGTCAGCGTGTTCTCTCTCTTTCTAACTGCAAGTATCTCCCCCATAATAGAGTACAAATCACATTCCACACCGTATGGCATAAAGTATGTATCTACTATCGTAAATATATCTTCATTTATCAGCCTGCGGGATACTTTGGAATATGTATCGATATCATCCAGAGTAAGGGTTTCTATTGCCGTCTGGTCGCCGCTTCTAGCTGCATTAAGCAGAAGCTTTCTGTTATCCGATGCCTCTTTTTCATTTTTCAGCTGATCTTCACTCTTTCTTACCGGAAATAGAATCTTTCCTGAAAGTGCCAGCCCTGAAAAAGTAACTGAGACTGCCAGCTCGGTTGCAATGCCAAACTGGCGCTCCCTCATATACTCGATTCCATTCTGCAGATGGAAGATAAGGCTGATACCGACTTTCGGATCCTCACATATTCCCACATACTCTTCTTTCTCGATTCTTTTTTCTACAATAACATCAGCGTATGTGGTTACACCGCTCCCCTCAAAATATGGAAAATAATAATCTGCATCGAAATTTTCAAATTCATCCAGTTCACCGCACAAAGTTATCCCCACATTTTGTCCGTATTCCTTCTGAAATTCACAGTAATCTGCCCAATTCTGATAAGATACGATTGTCTGATGTGTAAAAGTAGTTTCTACCTGATTCAACAGTTCTTTTATATCTTTCTTTGTCTTCAGGTTGTTAAATCCAATTGCTTTCAGATATTGATGCATAATATTCTCCAAATTATAGTACTATATTATCTTAATACTATTTTCTAATATATATTCATGAATCCGTTAATTTTTCGGAGTTATCACTGCATTCCCTCCCATATATGGGCGGAGCGCCTCCGGTATTTTTACGGAGCCGTCTGCCTGGAGGTTATTTTCCAGAAATGCAATCAGCATTCTTGGCGGAGCTGCTACCGTATTATTCAGTGTATGTGCAAAGTATTTTGTCTTATCACCTTTTACACGTATTCCCAGCCTTCTGGCCTGTGCATCGCCCAAATTAGAGCAGCTTCCTACTTCAAAATATTTTTTCTGCCGCGGGGACCATGCTTCTACATCCACGGATTTCACTTTCAAGTCAGCAAGGTCTCCTGAACAGCACTCCAGAGTACGCACCGGCACATCCAGAGATCGGAATAAATCTACCGTATTCTGCCATAGCTTATCATACCATTCCATACTGTCTTCCGGTTTGCATACAACAATCATTTCCTGTTTTTCAAATTGATGTATACGATATACACCGCGCTCTTCAATTCCGTGCGCCCCTTTTTCTTTTCTGAAACATGGGGAGTAACTTGTCAGTGTCTGCGGAAGCTCTGCTTCCTGCAGCTGTGTGTCGATGAATTTTCCGATCATGGAGTGCTCACTTGTCCCAATCAGATAGAGGTCTTCGCCCTCGATCTTGTACATCATGGCATCCATCTCTGCAAAGCTCATAACGCCTGTCACGACATTGCTGCGAATCATAAAAGGAGGCACACAGTAGGTGAATCCCCTGTCGATCATAAAGTCTCTTGCATAGGAAATCACGGAAGAATGAAGACGTGCTATGTCTCCCATCAGATAATAAAATCCATTCCCGGCAACACGCCTTGCGCTGTCCAGGTCTATGCCGTTAAAACGTTCCATAATTTCTGTATGGTAAGGTATTTCGAAGTCTGGCACAAATGGCTCTCCGTATCTCTCAACCTCTACATTCTCACTGTCGTCTTTTCCAATTGGTACGGATGGATCAATTATGTTTGGAATAATCATCATGATCTTCCTGATATTTTCTTCTACTTCTTTTTCTTCTGCAGAGAGTGCTTCCATTCTGTCTGCATTTTCTGCTACTTTCTGTTTAAGGACTGATGCTTCCTCTTTCTTTCCCTGTGCCATCAGAGCACCGATCTCTTTTGAAATTTTATTCTTTTCGGCTCTTAATGCCTCCACTTCCTGCTTAATATCCCGGTTTTTTTGATCCAGTTCTAAAACTTCATCTACCAAAGGCAATTTTTCATCCTGGAATTTATTCTTAATATTTTGTTTTACAGCATCAGGGTTATTTCTTACAAATTTAATATCCAACATAGTATCTCTCCTCTTTTCCTCTCTATCTTTTATTTAAATCATATGCTTCCTGGAATATAGCTCTTTCCAGTGACTCTGATTCTTCCTCTGCCAGCTCAATATAGCTCTGCCCTTTTACAACTTCTTTAATATAAGTATAACAGCCTTCCCTGCTGTGCATTGCATTTAATATCCATCCATTATCATTTTCATCCAGCATAGTAAGCGCAAAACTTAGATCCCCCCCCATTTCATGGAAAGCATCGTATTTTACAATGCCAATCTTCTGATAATGTAGCTTCATTTTTTTATAAATATCCTGTATATCTATTTGATTTTTTTTAGCGATTTCTGCAATTTCATCAAGCTCCGAAAATCTTGTAAGCATACTCTCTTCTAGATTCTTTCCATCTTTTCCCTTCATAAACGAAGAATAACTGGTTTTTAGCCTATTGTACTTCATATTTACACTGATTAACATTACAAATAACAGAACCTGGATTAAAAACAAAAGTATAATCAAATACACAGGATCTAGTCCAATATTACTTAAAATAGTATTTTCCATACCCACTTCCTCCTTATTAAATTATGTATCCCCTTTTACCGCCAAATTTACCAATCTATTGCCATCACTGTTTATTATGCTGACATTTCCCCATATTATGATAAGCGGCACAATAGTGTGTATTTTAATTTATTACAACTTATTCGTTTCTTATAGACATAATTAAATCGAATATACGTTCGAGTTCATCTTCTGAATAATACTCGATCTCAATCTTTCCTTTTCCATTTGCTTTTGGACTCACATTTACCTTTGTACCAATGATATTTTTCATCTTTTCTTCCAGATTATCATAGATAAATGTGTGTTCAACCTTTTCAATTTTTTGCTCTTTTTTAGGATTTTTCAAGGCCTTAACCAGTTTTTCGGTCTCCCGGACACTTAATTTCTCGTCGAATATCTTATTTGCAAGTATATACTGCTGTTCTTCATCGTCTATAGCAAGCAGAGCCCTGGCATGTCCTGTAGTAATCATGTCATCTACAATCATTCTCTGTACTTTTTCACTTAGTTTTAAAAGACGCATAGAGTTTGTTACCGCTGTTCGGCTCTTTGATACCCTTTCTGCAACTTCATCCTGTTTCAGGCTGAATTCTTCCAGCAGACGTTTATAGGCCATGGCCTCCTCAATAGGATTCAGGTTTTCTCTCTGAATATTCTCAATCAAAGATATTTCAACGATTTCCTGGTCAGTATAATTTTTTATAATCACAGGTATTTCCTTTAAGCCCGCAAGTTTTGCTGCCCGCCATCTTCTCTCACCTGCAATAATTTCATAATAATCCTTTTTTTTCTGTACAACCAAAGGCTGTAAAACGCCGAATTGCTTTATAGAGTCCGCAAGTTCAAGAAGAGCATCTTCATCAAAATCTTTTCGAGGCTGCTCCCTGTTTGGTTCTACTTGATTGATTTTCACCAACATTTCGCCAGATTCATTTACTACTCCCTGCTTTTCTGGCTGTGTTACGTTTTCTTGCTTTACAGGCTTTTTTACGGTCTTATCACTTCTATCGGGAATCAGACTGTCCAAACCTTTTCCGAGTCCATTTCTTTTTACTGCCATTCTTATTCCTCTCCTTTATTAATCACTTCTTCTGCTAACATCATATAACTCTCTGCTCCTGCAGACTTTGGATCATATAAATTAATAGGCATCCCGTAGCTGGGTGCTTCTGCCAAACGGATATTCCTCGGTATTATAGTCTTGTATATATTCTGATCTAAGTTATCTTTCACATTCTCGACTACCTGTAAAGAAAGATTAGTTCTGGCATCATACATAGTAAATACAACACCTTCTATTTCCAGTGATGGATTCAGCCTTTCCTGTACCAGTTCAATCGTATGTACCAATTGGCTCAACCCTTCCAGTGCATAATATTCACACTGAATAGGTACAAGTACAGAATCAGCCGTTGTCATAGCATTAATGGTAAGCATGCTCAATGCAGGCGGACAATCAATAATCACAAAATCATAATCATCCTTAACTTTTTCAATTTCATTTTTAATAATATATTCCTTGTTATCAACACCAATCAATTCAATTTCCGCTGCTGACAAGTCTATATTAGATGGAAGAACATCAAGATTATCAAAAACTTCTCTGCAAATACATTCCTCAATTCCGGCGCCACCGATAATCAAATCATATACAGTGTTTTCAACTTCATTTTTATTCACACTAAGCCCACTCGTCATATTCCCTTGAGGATCCATATCCAGAGCCAGAACCTTTTGTCCCAGTCCAGCAAGTGAAGATGATAGATTAATAGCCGTTGTAGTCTTACCCACACCACCCTTTTGGTTTGCAATTGCTATAATTCTTCCCATATTTGTACTCCTTTCATTGAACACTTCACTATTATATCACTTTTTTCTCTGCATATCTATATAATGTTTCACGTGAAACATAGAATTTTTAATAAAAATAAAAATTCTATGTTATCAATGTCAATAAAACAAAAAAACTGTACCAAATATTTCCCATAACTTATACATTTATAAAAACCTGTCACATAGATAAAATCAATTTACAATTAAAGGGCATTCTATGTTTTTTTCCTAACAGACGTCGCTGAAGTAAAATAATAAAATAAAGTTATATTCAAAGAGTCATACCACAATTCGTACCTTTTAAGTAATTCTGTGGTATAACAAAAAACAAGGTATAACCAAGGGGTATCCTGTAACTTCCATTCCTATGTACGCATTTACAGCCAAGTCCCAATATAAAGTACAACTTAAAGGAATCCCCTAATTCATGTCCTATAAACGAATCCCCATCAAAGCTGTAGTTTAAAACAAAATAGTAGATAACAGCATAAATGTTTCACGTGAAACATCTAACCAGTGTAAATACCCAAACTCAAAATTTACATTTAAATCGCGTAAACTAATTATCTATTTCAATAAAGTATTAAACATTATCTAATACCCTCACATTTTTTAGTCTTACAATCCATCTAAAAACTACTCCCCTTTCATTTATAAACCAATCTTTTTTTGAACCGTCTTATATCCATACTATCTAACCTATCACCATCCGCCTCCCCCGTAAAACTCACACAACTAAATTTATCTACCGATTTGATGAACCAGCCAGAATTGAACGGTGCGCCAGCTGCATCGCTGGAAACTTACGTGTTCATTTCTGGAAGCATAGAGTGCGCCATAGACTTACTTGATGAAAAGTACATCGGATTGGAAGGATAAAATCTGCTCACCAAAGCAGATTTTAAGGCGGCCTGAGCCGCGCAATTCATCAAAATTGCGTGGTGAATGCCGCCGGTGCCTTCCAATCCGATGTACTTTTCATCTAGTAAGTCTTGGCAAACGGACCGCTCCAGAAATGGACACGTAAGTTCCCAGCGATGCAGCTGGCACACCGTTCCATTCTGGCGTCCTCCAATATAATTCCATAAATTTACCCAAATAAATTTACATGCCCCCTCCAGTGTAGTATAATGATAAGTAGAAATTCAGAAAGAGGTGAAACATGGTGAGTTGGAAGAAAAAACTCACAACATGCGCTCTTCTTGGAGGCACCGCTGCCGGGATGATGCATGTTGTCAATAGACTGGTTTATTACATTTCCACAATAGATAACTTATTATACCATAATGATGAAAAATATTATGATTGGAGATTCGGCCGTATATTCTACACTAAACAAGGAAGCGGTTCTCCAATTTTATTAATTCATGACATGAACGTTATTAGTTCATCCTATGAATGGAATAAAATTATTGAAACTTTATCTCAGACTAACACAGTCTACACCATTGATCTGCTGGGATGCGGCCGCTCGGACAAGCCAAATCTTACATATACCAATTATTTATACGTACAATTGGTCACAGACTTTATCAAGCACATTATTTGCAGTAAGACAGATGTAATAGCAACCGGTGAATCCGGAACCTTTGTTTTAATGGCATGTGCAAATGACAACACAGTCATAGACAAAGTCATGCTGGTCAATCCGCAAAACCTGGTTACACTGGCAAAGATACCAACAAAACGCACGAAATTACTGCGCCACTTTATAAGTGCACCGATCATAGGAACATTTGCTTACAATATGCTCATTAACAAAAGAACCATTGAAGACAGTTTCCGGTCACAATATTACTACGATCAAAATAAAATCGAAGAAAGAAGTATCATGACCTGTTTCGAGTCTTCGCACAAATCCAATACCCGCTCAAAATATTTATACGCAAGCATGAAATCCCGTTTTACAAATGCAAACGTAATGCACTGCCTCAAAGGCCTTACCAACAGCATATTCATCATAGTAGGAAATGCCAACCCTGAAAACGGGCTCACAGCAAATCAATATCAGAACCAACTGCCATCTATAGAGATTATCGGAATAGACAAAACAAAACACTTGCCGCAGATGGAATCTCCAAAAGAATTCATAGACCAAATCCGCATCCTATTTGATATCGAGGGGGATATCTGAGTTGGGTGAAGGGGGACGTTTCTGAGGAGGGGAATAGGGGCTGGTTGGATACGGAATTGTGGGATAACTGGCGCTATATCAAAAAAGACTCTGACATGACGAACACCGCGGACACTCACGAGTATGCCGATGCATACTCGCTGCGGGTCCGCTTTTCACCAGGACTTGTGGTCCTGGTGAAAGTCCGCATGTCAGAGTCTTTTTTGATAAAGCGCCAGTAATCCCACAAAAGACGCATCCAACCAGCCCCTATTCCCCTCCTCAGAAACTTGGTTCATCCAATCAGATGGTATCCGTTTGGTTGTGAAAGAAATCAGCTATTGGCTTACTTATAATCTTAAATTTAAAAATTAATTATTCCCTTCTCCTTCCAAAATTTTTATACTTATCCACACTAACACCGATTTTCGCAGCATGTTTTTCCCGGAGGTAGCGCATAGCCCTTTGTGAGGCGTCAGGGGGAGGATCGAGGATGTGGAAGGGGATTGCGGTGTGGGAAAGGATGGACGCACTGGAGGAAGGTATACCGGTGTTTTCTGATGCCTCTAAGTGTGCCGTGTTTCCGTAAGGATAAAATAGAAAAATCTGATGGACAAACTTTGCTTTACCAAGCAAAGTTTGAAGCGACTAAGGCCTCAAATCATCAGATTTGAGGCTGCATGTCGCTGGTTCCATCAGATTTTTCTATTTTATCCTTACGGAAACTAGGCTAAACGGCCGGTATCAGAAAACACCGGTATACCTCCCTCCAGTGCGTCCATCCTTCCCCACACCGCAATCCCCTTCCACATCCTTGATCCTCCCCCTGCCGGCTCACAAAGGGCGTCCCCCTACCATCCCAAAAACCTCCCCGCTACAAAATCGGCTCTTTTGAGGGCAGACCTGCTTTTCGGGGATATTTTTTCTTGGTCGCCTCTATTTTTTTTATCGTTACGAACGATCTCCCTATTTCTGTTCCCGGAAGCTGGAATTTTACTGTTTCTTCTGTTTTTCCTCCCAGCATTTTTACTGCTTTTTGAGATGCCTGCAATTCCTCCTCTATATTACCGGATTTATAGGATATAAATATACCCCCCACCCGTATATATGGTATACAGTACTCACTCAATGTTGATAAGTTTGCCACCGCTCTTGATACACACAAATCAAACTTCTCCCTATAATCCGTCTGTCTTGCGTAGTCTTCTGCTCTGCCATGGAGCGTCTCTATATCTTCCAGTTTCAGTTCCTCTATTACTGTGTTAAGAAACTTTACCCTTTTGTTTAAAGAATCCAATAAAACTACATGCAGATGTGGATAAACTATTTTTAAAGGAAGACCTGGAAAACCTGCTCCGGTTCCTATATCTATTACTGTTTTAATGTTATCTATATCAATAGCTTTTACTATAGAGAGGCTGTCAACAAAATGTTTCTCATTAACTTCGTCATACTCGGTAATCCCTGTCAAATTCATGACTTTGTTCCACTCAGTCAGTAATTCATAATATCTCTGGAACTTCTGTTTTTGTTTTTCACTTAACTCGATATTCAAGTCTAACAGCTGACTTTCAAATTTATTTTCCATACATTTTCTCCCGGTAAATGACTATACTACTTTGTAAACCATCGCTTACTTTCAAATTTGTACCTGAGAATGAAATATCTTTATATTATCATTCATTCTCAGATGTTACTGTTCCCCCCCTACGGGCGTGCACAGTAACTCTCAGATACTTCTTATCTGCTTTCAAGATAGACTAAAAGCACGGAAATATCTGCTGGTGATACTCCTGATATTCTGGAGGCCTGCCCTATGGATGACGGACGCATTTCAGTTAGTTTCTGTTTTGCTTCGATCCGCAGACTCTTGACTTCATTATAATCCAGATCATCCGGGATGATTTTGCTTTCCAGCTTTTTGAATTGTTCCACCTGCCTCTGCTGGCGGCGGATATACCCGTCATATTTAATATTAATATTTACCTGTTCAACTACATCAAATGGAAGTTCTTTTCTCTGTCTGTCTATGGAAGCCAATGATTCGTACGACAGCTCCGGGCGGCGGATCAGCTCTGCCAGTGTTGTTCCTGATGTGAGCGGCGTGCTCCCGTAAGACTTCAGAAGACTTTGTACATCATCCGATGTTCCTATATTCGTATGTTCAACCCTTTTGATTTCCTCTTCTATCATTTTTTCTTTTTCCACAAGGCTTTGATACCGCTCCTCGCCTACCAGGCCGACTTCGTAACCAATCTTTGTCAGGCGCAGATCGGCATTGTCCTGCCTCAGCAGCAGACGGTATTCCGCTCTTGATGTCATCATACGATAAGGCTCGCGGCTCTCTTTTGTCACGAGATCATCTATGAGAACCCCTATATATCCCTGTGAACGGTCGATGACGATTCCCTCTTTTCCCTGCAGTTTTCTTGCCGCATTGATTCCGGCTACCAGTCCCTGGGCCGCCGCTTCTTCATAACCTGAACTTCCGTTAAACTGTCCTCCGCTGAAAAGGCCCTCCACATTTTTAAACTCCAGCGTGCTTTTCAGCTGTCTTGCATCAATACAATCATATTCAATTGCATAAGCATTTCTGACAATCTTAACATGTTCCAATCCGGGCACGCTGCGGTACATGGCATATTGAACATCTTCCGGCAGGGAACTGGACATGCCTCCGACATACATTTCATTTGTCTCGATCCCTTCGGGTTCTATGAACACCTGATGCCTGTTTTTATCCGCAAATTTTACAACTTTATCCTCAATGGACGGGCAATATCTGGGCCCTGTTCCCTCAATCATACCGGAGTACAACGGCGAACGGTCCAGGTTTGCCCTGATAATTTCATGTGTCTTTTCATTTGTGTAGGTAAGCCAGCAGGATGCCTGTTCAATCTGTACCTTCTCAGGATCCGTAGTAAACGAAAAAGGTACGACTCTCTCATCCCCCTTCTGCTCTTCCATCTTACTGAAATCTACAGAATTTTTATCAATTCTGGCAGGTGTTCCTGTCTTAAATCTATACATCTTAATTCCCAGGTCTTTCAGGCTGTCAGTCAGATGATTTGCGGCCTGCAGCCCGTTTGGCCCTGTATACGTACTTATATCTCCGTAAATACATCTTGCCTTCAGGTAAGTTCCCGTACAAAGTACAACTGCTCTGCAGCGGTATATCGCCCCTGAGTAAGTCTGGACTCCGGTCACTCTGCCTTCTTCCGCCAGAATGTCTGTAACTTCCATCTGGCGTATATCCAGATTCTTCTGACTTTGAATCACCTGGCGCATGGTCCTGCTGTAATTAGCCTTATCCGCCTGAGCCCGCAGCGAATGAACAGCCGGCCCTTTTGACTTGTTAAGCATCTTGGACTGGATAAATGTCTGGTCAATCACCTTCCCCATCTCACCGCCAAGTGCATCCACTTCCCTTACAAGATGCCCTTTGGAACTGCCTCCTATATTCGGATTGCACGGCATCAGTGCAATACTGTCCACACTTACCGTAAATATAACTGTCTTAAATCCCAGCCTTGCCGCAGCCAGCGCCGCTTCGCATCCCGCATGCCCCGCTCCGACAACTGCGATATCATATTCGTCTTTATTTTCCCATACAGAATTTGCTGAATATTTCATTTACTAAATCTTCTCCTATCGTTTCTCCGGTTATGCTGCCCAGTGATTCATATGCATCCATCAGATCTATAGAGAAAAAGTCCTCCGGCATCTGGTTCTCAATACTCTCTATTACTTTATTCAAACTTTCACAGGCAGCCTGCAGGGCAGCCTTCTGCCTTATGTTCGTTATAAATACCTGGTCATTAAAGGATACTTCTCCCTTCAGGAACATCGTTTTTAGTATTTCTTCAAATTCCTGGATGCCTTGTTCTTCCTTTGCTGAAATGTCAATCATAGGAATGTTTTTTGAATAATTTCCTGCATTTTTTATTTTTTCAAGTACTGTTTCTATTGTATTTTGCAGGATTTCCTTCGTTACAACTGTCTCCAGATCCGATTTATTTAATAATATGATACATCTTTTTCCTGCAGTCAACTGAATAATGTCTTCGTCATTCTTATCCAGTGGTCTTGATGCGTCAGCCACATAGATAATTAAATCCGCATTTTCCACATAATCTCTGGCCTTATCCACACCCATTTTTTCTATGATGTCATCCGTCTCCCTGATTCCGGCTGTGTCTACCATATTCAGGGTCAGCCCGCCCATCTGAATTTGCTCTTCCAGGGCATCCCTGGTAGTTCCCTCAATATCTGTTACAATGGCTCTTTCCCGGCCGGACAGGACGTTCAGAAGGGATGATTTGCCCGCATTGGGCTTGCCTGCAATAACGGTCTGTATTCCCTCTTTCATGATGCGGCCGCTGTCTGAAGAATCAATCAGTTTTCTGATGTCCACTAAAATATCATCAATGACATATTTTAATTTCTCACCATAACCATCAATATCTATGTGCTCCGGATCATCCAGAGCGGTTTCTATAAACGCCGTTTGGTATATTATTTTATTTCTTATGTCCTCTATTTTATTTTTAACACTTCCTTTTAATTGACTTATAGAACTTTTCAGAGCATATTCATTTTTAGATGTAATTACATCTATGACAGCCTCTGCCTGAGACAAATCCATCTTGCCGTTTAAAAATGCTCGCTTTGTAAACTCCCCTGGTTCCGCCGGCCTGGCTCCATTTCTAACGACCGTTTCCAATACTCTTTTTACCACATAATTTCCGCCGTGGCAATTGATTTCTACTGTATCCTCACCGGTAAATGTACGAGGGGCACGCATCAGCATGACCAGTACTTCATCTACCGTCTCTTGTTTATCTTTTACATATCCATAGTGGATGGTATGGCTTTCCGCTTCCAAAAGCCTGTCCTTCCCTTTATATATCCTGTCTATGACCTCAAATGCTTCCGGACCGCTGATACGTACAATCCCAATGCCTGAATTCGTCATTCCCGTAGAAATCGCGGCAATCGTATCTTTTTTCATTCTAAGCCTCCCCATGACATTTGAGAGATTTTCCGGCAAATGGATAACCGGAAAGTCCCTCATATTATCCTAAAACTTTTAAAATATAATAACCCCATCCTATAAAATTAAATTTCTAAAAAAGACGTCTCACGACTTCACGAAAGCATCCGTGAAGCGGAAACGTCCTCTTTCGCTTCAATTTCATTTATCTTTTTAAGGTAACAACTACTTTTCTGTACGGCTCTTCCCCTTCACTATGTGTTGTTACATAAGGGTCAGACTGAAGCGCCGCGTGTATGATCCTTCTCTCGTAAGGATTCATCGGTTCCAGAGAAACTGGTCTCTTAGAACGTTTTACCTTATAGGCAATGTTCTTTGCAAGATTCTTCAGTGTCTCTTCTCTTCTTGCACGGTAATTCTCTGTATCAAGCTTCACACGCACATAACCGTCCTGATGCTTATTGGCAACCCGGTTAGCAAGATACTGCAGGGCATCCAGTGTCTGTCCGCGCTTTCCAATAAGGAGTCCCATATTCTCCCCCTTCATCTCTACGCCCAGCGCACCATCGGCATCCACATCAGAGATCAGCTCTACGGTCATTCCCATTGCATTTAATGTATCACGCAGGAAGGCTTCAACTGCATTTTTGGTTTCCTCTTTTACTTCTGCAAGCTCTGCTTCATGTCTGATTGCAGGCTGTGCTTCTGTCTTAGCAGTATCTTTTTTTACTTCATTCTTAACTTCACTTTTGAATTCACGCTTAAACTCATTCTTAGCTTCTTGCTTTACTTCTTTTTTATAGTGTTCTTTTTTCTTGAACTCTCTTGCCGGATCTTTCTTTACCTCAGGTTTCTCTTCTTTTACTTCTGCCTTTGGTTCTTCCACTACAGGCTCCGGTTTTCTTCTTGCCTCGATTACAGCCTGTTTCATACCTATTCCAAGAAATCCGGCGCTTCCTTTTTCAATCACCTCATATTCAAGCCTGTCGCTGGTAACACCTAACTGGATCAATGCTTCTGTAATCGCATCATCTAATGTTTTTGCTGATACTCTGATACTACCGTTCATGCTGTATCCCTACCTTTCTACACCGACTCTCCTACTTACCTTCATCCTTTTTATCTGTTATGCTGTGACCACTGTTATACTTGCTTACCATATTGGCCTTAGAAGCAAGACTGCCCGGCTTCGCACTTTTTGTATACTGTGCTGCATTTTTCAGGCGTTCTTCGCGCTCAGCTTCAGATATCTTTGATTTTTTCTTATCTTCTACATTTCTGGTGCTCGTTGTTGCCATTCTGTTGATTTCTTTTGCAGATGTTCCCTTTTTCTCACGTTTCTTTGCAGCCTTTTTCTGATTCTCCGCAATCAGTTCATCCGTTGACTTTTTGCCAAGATATTTGTTGATTGCCAGCTGCTGTACACATCTTACAACTGCACTGATTGCCCAGTAAAGACCAAGACCTGCGGGAAGTGTGAATCCCATGAATACGGAAAACAGCGGCATTGTGTATGTCATTGTCTTCATGGAGTTTGCCATGGTATTGCCTGGTTCAACCTGTGGCTGCGGCTGCAGTTTTACACTGATAAACTGTGTAAGACCGGCCATAATCGGGATAATAACTGCTAATATAATACCCAAAATCGAAAAATCTTTGATTGCCGCCATTAACATTGTAAAAGGCGCTTCGCCGATGTTAATGCCGATAAAACTGTTCAGATGTCCTACTGTCTGTGTGGTGGATTCTACAATATCCTTCAGAGAAGGAATCTTGTCCACCAGAGTATTCCATGTGCTGTCCTGGAATTTATACAGCGCATTCACAAGTGTATCTGCCTGTGAATAATCGTAAGATTTGGCGCTCATAAGTACAGGTTTTGCTTCCCCGATCTTTTCCATGATCTTCTGGAAACCATCCGTTGCCATGATCTGGTTTACAACCGGCATATAAACATCTTTAACACCCTTAACATAATTCGGTATATTCTGAATAACCGGATACAGAGCAAAGAGAACCGGCATCTGGATCAGCATCGGAAGACATCCGCCTGTAGGTGAAGTACCGTACTTCTCATATATAGTCTGCATCTCTTCCTGCTGCTTAAGCATGGAAGCCTGGTCTTTTTTGTTTGCATACTTTTTCTGAACCTTCTGAATTTCAGGATTCATAACCGAAGACATTTTAGACCATTTCTGCTGTTTGATCGTAAGCGGAATCATCAATGTATATATGACGATTGTAAATAGGATGATACAGATACCGATATTCTGTATCCCAAATACACCATCTAACACATTGTAGATTCCATTCATCAATTTTCCAAGCAGCCAAGAAATCTGATGAATAATTGGCCAGTCTGCATAACCTGCAGCTAAAGTTCCATACATCTCTTATCCTCCTTAAGGTACCGGATCATATCCGCCTTTTGCAAATGGATTGCAGCGCAGAATTCTCCAGATTGTGAGGGCCCCTCCCTTTACAGCACCGTATTTTTGAATTGCTTCAATGCCGTACTGTGAACAGGTCGGCGTGTATATACAGTGATACTGCGTCTTCAATCCGGACAGATACTTCTGATAAAATCTGATAAGCCATATAAAAATATGCTTCATCTGCGTCACTTCCCTTTATATATTTCATGAAGCTTTCCCAAGTGGATAAGTGCACTCTCAATCTCATGGTAACACTTCTCTTTTGCACTTACTCTGGCTATTACGACTATATCAAGTCCACTTTGGAAATGTTCTTCTAAAAGCCGATAACTTTCTCGGATCAACCTTGTCAGATGATGCCTGACAACACTGTTCCCCACTTTTTTACTAACGGAAATACCGAGCCTGTTTTTATCCAGCCCATTTTCCTTCACATACATCACAAGATACTTATTAGCATAAGATCTTCCGCTTTTATAAACAATTTGAAAGTCCTTATTTTTTTTCAAAGATTCGGAAAATTTCATTGAATTCCCTTTGCCTTTTTCTTTTATAAATAGAAGAAAAGGCCACATAGATGCGGCCTAAGCTGATAACTGTTTTCTTCCTTTTGCTCTTCTGGCAGCTAAAACTTTTCTTCCGCCTGGTGTGCTCATTCTTGCTCTAAAGCCATGAACTTTTGCTCTCTGTCTTTTCTTTGGCTGAAATGTCATTTTCATTGCAGATACACCTCCCTTTGATTGATATACTTATTATAAAGTATTACAATTATTATCACTTTCGCCTGCCGTCTTTGTGAAAAAATATATACCTATATAATACACAAAAAAGACACTGCTCTTAATTATATTCAAAAAAGGGGGGGAAGTCAAGCTATTATGGGGAATTTTATGCGAAATCTGGGGGATTTGGGTGAGGGGGCGCTAAGGAAGAGGTGTGGCTTGCTCCTGGGGGAGTGTGTATGCTGATTCAAATCCCGGCCGTTCACGAAGAAGATGTAAACGAAAAAACAGGTAAAATTGAGGGACATGCCGCAGTTGGCCCAAAATCTTGATGATTTTGGGCCGCCGGCGGCAACAAAATTTGTTTTGGTAAAACAAATTTTGCCCTCAATTTTACCTGTTTTTTCGCTAACATCTTCTAACGCTTACTTCGAGGGATTCTGAATCAGCATACACACTCCCCCAGGAGCAAGCCACACCTCTTCCTTAGCTAGGTTCATCCAATCGGCAGGATTGCGGTAGGGAAGCGGATGAATAGCTTATGGTTACTTCATACGGTAGCAGTGGATCTGCCCTGACGACGCGGAGCTGAGATCTGTATTTTATACAAAGCTTCCTATAACTCGTGTTTTAACCTGTGGTGCTGTTGCATGGCTACTGAATAAATTATCCCCCCATATAACCTAATCCTTACAGACGACTCCCAAGTACAACTTAAAATTTTTTTAAACACACATTAACAATCCGCACAACCAGTTACCATCCGCTGCCCCGTCCGAACCCCACCCACTAAGAATCATACCTTCCCTCTTGATGCACCTAGCTCTATGAAAGGATGTGAGGGGTGCTGCAGCCGGGGCTGGTTTCCTCCGGGAGTGTGTATGGCTTTTGAAAGTCCTTATAACTCGATTAGAAACAGTTACAGAGAAAATGTGGGAAATAGAGGGCAGAATTTGTTTTACCAAAACAAATTCTGTTGCCGCCGGCGGCCTAAAATCATCAAGATTTTAGGCCAACTGCGGCATGTCCCTCTATTTCCCACATTTTGTCTGTTACTGTTTCTTATCAAGTGGTGCGGACTTTCAAAAGCCATACACACTCCCGGAGGAAACCAGCCCCGGCTGCAGCACCCCTCACATCCTTTTATAGAACGTCCCCCCATCCGTTCACTCACAAGTTCGTTCTCTAATTCTTATGTGGATAAACTGTGGATAAGTGTTGGATAAAGTGTTGATTAAATTTTATTTTTGATTTTAACCCATGCAAACATACGCGTTTAAATTGTTCATAAAGTTATACACATCATTTCTCATTGCTTCTCATACCGTTTTGATGTAAAATGTAATAGAGAGATTTTGCGTTCATATCTCTCTATTATATTGATTAGGAGTACTGTCGATGAACATTGTAGTTGAAAATTGGGAGCAGATTTTAAACAAAATGAAGGACGAATATTGCTCATCTAATATTTCATACAATACGTGGATTGCGCCGCTTACTGTATATGAAGTTACCGATGACACTGTCTATATTCTTGTAAAACTCAAAGCCAGCCTGGAACATATAGAAGAGAAATATCTCCTTCCTTTTAAAGTGTGTATTGCAGAAGTTACAGGCACTGAGTTTGAAATCTCTTTTGTTACTGAAGATAATGTCATCATCCAGGAAAAGAAAGAAAATGTCATAAAGAATAAAAAGTCAAATGCTATCTTTGAGAATGCGAATCTCAATGCTAAATATACATTTGATACTTTTGTTGTGGGCAGTAATAATAATTTCGCACATGCTGCGTCTCTTGCGGTTGCAGAATCGCCCGGAGAGATTTACAACCCTCTTTTTATATATGGAGGTGTCGGACTGGGGAAGACTCATCTGATGCATTCGGTTGCACACTTTATACTTGAAAATGACCCTTCCAAGAAGGTCCTGTATGTGACAAGTGAGACATTTACAAATGAATTGATTGATGCCTTAAAAATAGGTAAAAACGGCAATGAACTTGCCATGACTACTTTCCGTGAAAAATACCGAAATAACGATGTGCTTCTGATTGATGATATCCAGTTTATAATAGGTAAGGAAAGTACACAGGAAGAATTTTTCCATACGTTTAACCATCTCCATGTATCAGGGAAGCAGATTATTATCTCCAGTGATAAGCCTCCGAAGGATATCGAGACACTGGAAGCACGGCTCCGCACCCGTTTTGAATGGGGACTGATTGCGGATATTTCCTCACCTGATTATGAGACCAGGATGGCTATTCTCAGGAAGAAAGAGGAACTGGACGGACTGGAACGTTATCACATTCCGGATGAAGTCCTTCAATATATTGCGAATAATATTAAATCCAATATCAGGGAACTGGAAGGCTCCCTGAACAAGCTGATCGCCTTATCCAACCTGGAGAAGAAACCGATCGATATTCCTCTGGCCGCAGAAGCGCTGAAGGACATGATTTCGCCCGATGCTAACCGGACGATTACTCCGGAACTGATTATCGATGTTGTATCCGAACATTTTAATGTACCCATTGCTGAATTGAAGGGGAAAAAAAGAAATGCTGAGATCGTACTTCCCCGTCAGATTGTAATGTACCTCTGCCGTGCGATGACGGATACCCCCCTTAAGACTGTAGGGATTATCCTGGGAGGCAAGGATCACGCTTCTGTCAGCCATGGAGTTAAGAAGATCGCACATGACCTTACAGTTGACGAGGCTCTGAACAACACTGTGAACATTATTAAGAAGAAGATAAATCCTATCTAATGTGGATAAATTGTGGATAACCATGTTAAAATGATGTGAATTATGAGGTTAATAAAAAAATTAAGGAGTTTGAGGAGTTTTTTTATCCCCATCTTGTCCCAACACTTTCCAGTGGATGTCTACACAGTTTTCAGTATGGACAACCCCTTAATTTTAAAGGCTTTGAAGCACTTATGAACTTATTCACAGCCCCTATTACGAAGAAGACGGAATTGATTTATATATTTATCTATAAAAAACGCGGTGGAAAGTTTTTTCACCACACCCATCGAAAGGAGTTACCGACATATGAAAATCGTTTGTTCAAAATCTAACCTGGTTAAAGGTGTCAGCATTGTATCCAAAGCTGTACCATCCAAAACTACAATGCCTATTCTGGAATGTATTCTGATCGATGCATCTACAGATGTCATTAAACTGACTGCGAATGATATGGAACTTGGAATTGAGACAAGCATCGAAGGTGATATTGTAGAGAGAGGAATCATAGCCCTGAATGCAAGAATATTTTCAGAGATCGTCAGGAAGCTTCCTGACAATGATGTAACCATTGAGACCGATACGGATAATCAGACAATGATTACCTGTGAAAAAGCGAAGTTCAATATTGCCGCACAGTCGGGAGAAGATTTTTCATACCTGCCCGTGATTGAAAAAGAGGACTACATTACCGTCTCTGAGTTTACGCTGAAAGAAGTCATACGTCAGACGATCTTTTCCATCGCAGACAACGATACAAACAAGATGATGACAGGCGAACTGTTCGAGATCGAAGAGAATATCCTGAAGGTGGTCTCTCTGGACGGCCACAGAATCTCGATCCGTAAGATTGAGTTAAAGGAAAACTATGCGCCGAAAAAGGTGATCGTACCGGGAAAGACACTGCAGGAGATCAGCAAGATCATCGGCGGTGAGGCAGAAGCGGATGTAGACATTTCGTTTACAAAGAACCACATTGTGTTTGAGTTTGATAAGACAGTGGTGGTATCCAGGCTGATCGAAGGAGATTATTTTAAGATTGACCAGATGCTCTCCAGCGATTATGAGACAAAAGTAAGAATGAACAAGAAAGAGCTTCTGGACTGTATTGACAGAGCCACCCTTCTGATCAAGGAGGGAGACAAGAAGCCGATTATCATTGATATCCGGGACGAGTCCATGGAACTTAAGATCAAGTCTCAGATCGGATCCATGGATGAGGAGATCTTTATCACAAAAGAGGGGAAGGATCTGATGATCGGGTTTAATCCTAAGTTCCTAATCGATGCCCTGAGAGTCATTGATGATGAGGAGGTTGACCTGTATTACATGAATGCAAAGGCGCCATGTTTTATCAAGGATGAAAAACAAAGTTATATTTATTTGATTCTTCCGGTTAATTTTAACGCGGTGTAACAGGTCAGACAGGCTTTCACTGTTACAGCACGGTTGCATAATAAATGGGGACGTGGCCCTTTTATCCAGATATAAGGCGCGGCAGTTTCAGGCCGGGATAAAAGGGCGGCGTCCCCAATGGGGTTATCGAAAGGACAGAAAGGATTCGGAATGGAGATTATAAAGTTACGTGAAAGCGATGAATTTATCAAGCTGGGACAGGCACTGAAAGCGGCCGGGCTTGTGGATTCCGGAGTGGAGGCAAAAGAGGCTGTCCAGGACGGATTGGTAAAGGTGAACGGAGAGACGGACACCAGAAGAGGGCGCAAATTATACGATGGAGACAAGGTGGAATTTGACGGCCAGGAAATAAAAATTGAAAAATAGTCTGAAAAAGTGTAAAATAATCGTGTCAGTTCAGATAGGTCTGCGCATTTACTGCGCAGACCGTACGAAAACATGGTGGTTGCAGGCATACAGCGCTTCGCCGCAGGCGAATTTCAATGTGCTGGATGCGTAACAGTTCAGGCCTGCCTGAACTGTTACAAATAATTACATGCTGATGGAGAAATTATGGTAATCAAATCTTTAAAACTAAAGAATTACAGGAATTACGAATTGTTGGATTTGACCTTTGATCCCAAGACAAATATTCTCTACGGCGACAATGCACAAGGCAAGACGAATGTACTGGAAGCCCTGTATTTGTCCGGGACTACCAAATCTCACAGAGGTACAAAAGACAGGGATTTGATTCAGTTTGGACGTGATGAAGCACATCTGGAGACCATTGTTGAGAAAAGGGGAATAGAATATCAGATCGATATGCATCTGAAAAAGAACAGCCCCAAAGGGATTGCCATCAATAAGATTCCGATCCGCAAAGCAAGTGAATTGTTTGGAATTATTCATTTTGTATTTTTTTCTCCGGAAGACTTGAACATTATCAAGGACGGGCCTTCCGGAAGAAGAAGATTTATCGATCTGGAATTGTCGCAGCTTGATAAAGTATATCTCAGCAATCTTTCTAACTATAATCGAATTATTAATCAGAGAAATTCCTTACTCAAAGACATTTACAAACAGGAGAATCTTGTGGAAACGTTGGATATCTGGGATATGCAATTGGTTGAGTACGGAACAAAAGTAATGGAGAGCCGGAAGCGGTTCATAGAAGAAGTGAATGAAATCATCTCTGATATCCACTATAAATTAACTGGCGGGAAGGAGCATATCACTCTTTCCTACGAATGCAGCGTCGGAAACCTTAGCCTGGAACAGGCTCTGAAGAAAAACAGGGACAGGGATATGAGGCTGAAAAGCACCTCTGTGGGCCCGCACAGGGATGATCTTTGTTTTATGGCGGGCAGCCTGGATATCCGCAGGTTTGGGTCACAGGGGCAGCAGCGGACGGCAGCTTTGTCGCTGAAGCTCTCCGAGATAGAACTGGTCAGGTCACTGATCAGGGATACGCCTGTATTATTATTGGACGATGTATTGTCTGAACTGGATAAACACAGGCAAAACTATTTACTGGATAGTATTCATGATATACAAACGGTAATCACATGTACTGGATTAGATGAGTTTGTGAATCATCGATTTTCTATTAATAAAATTTTCCATGTAAAAAATGGACAGGTAGCAAAAGAAAATTAGGAGGTTTTTAAATGGGTGCAACAGGTACAGAATTTGATGCTGAATATGGAGCAGATCAGATCCAGATATTAGAGGGATTGGAAGCGGTAAGAAAAAGGCCGGGGATGTACATCGGAAGCACTTCGTCAAGAGGACTTCACCATCTGGTATATGAGATTGTAGACAACGCTGTGGATGAGGCGCTGGCAGGATATTGTGATACAATCTTTGTAAGTATAAATGAGGGCAACTCCATCACGGTTATTGATAACGGGCGTGGTATTCCTGTGGGGATCAATCATAAGGCCGGGCTTCCTGCGGTAGAGGTTGTATTTACAATTCTGCATGCGGGGGGAAAGTTTGGCGGCGGGGGTTACAAGGTATCGGGAGGCCTGCACGGTGTGGGAGCTTCGGTTGTAAACGCATTGTCGCAGTGGCTGGAAGTAGAGATCTACAATGAGGGTAAGATCTACAGGCAGAGATACGAGCGTGGAAAAGTTGTGGAAAAGCTGCGGGTAGTCGGAGAATGTGAGGCCGATAAGAGCGGAACTAAAGTAACATTTCTGCCGGATGATGAGATTTTTGAGGAAACGATTTTTGATTATGATACATTAAAGCAGCGTTTTCGCGAGATGGCTTTCCTGACGAGAGGACTGCGGATTGTACTTAGGGATGAGCGCGGGGAAGAGCTTGTGGAGAAGAATTTCCACTACGAGGGCGGGATCAAGGAGTTCGTCACTTATTTGAACCGCAGTAAAACAGCTCTTTACGACCAGATTATATACTGTGAGGGAATGAAGGATAATGTAGCCGTTGAGGTTGCAATGCAGCACAATGATTCCTACAGTGACAATACTTATGGCTTTGTAAATAATATTACGACGCCGGAGGGCGGTACCCATATAGTGGGATTCCGTAATGCTTTGACGAAAACTTTTAATGATTATGCGAGAAAAAATAAGCTGCTCAAAGACAGTGAGCCGAATCTATCCGGTGAGGATATAAGGGAAGGTCTGACTGCGATCATCAGCGTAAAGATTGAGGATCCCCAGTTTGAGGGACAGACCAAGCAGAAGCTGGGCAATAGTGAGGCGCGCGGCGCTGTGGACAGTATTGTGAGTACCCAGCTGGAGATTTTCCTGGAGCAGAACCCAAATGTTGCGAAAATGACTGTCGAAAAGTCAGTGATGGCGCAGCGTGCAAGGGAGGCAGCCAGAAAAGCAAGGGATCTTACCAGAAGAAAATCTGCCCTGGAGGGAATGTCCCTGCCGGGTAAACTTGCCGACTGCTCGGACAAGGACCCGAAAAACTGCGAGATTTACATCGTAGAGGGTGATTCTGCCGGCGGTTCCGCGAAAACCGCCAGAGACAGATCCACTCAGGCTATCCTGCCGCTGAGGGGAAAGATTCTGAATGTGGAGAAGGCAAGGCTGGACAAGATTTATGGAAATGCGGAGATCAAAGCGATGATCACTGCATTTGGAACGGGAATACATGAGGATTTTGATATTACGAAGCTTCGGTACCATAAGATTATCATTATGACTGATGCCGACGTGGATGGGGCACATATCAGCACTTTGTTATTGACATTTTTATATCGTTTTATGCCGGATCTGATCAAAGACGGTTATGTGTATCTGGCGCAGCCGCCGCTGTACAAGCTGGAAAAGAACAAAAAGGTATGGTATGCATACAGTGATGAGGAACTGAGCCAGATTCTTTCAGAAGTGGGACGTGACGGAAACAACAAGATACAGCGCTATAAAGGTCTTGGAGAGATGGATGCGGAACAGCTGTGGGAGACCACCATGGATCCGGAACACAGAATACTGCTGAGGGTGACGATGGACGAGGAGACGTCTTCAGAGCTTGACCTGACTTTCACTACGCTGATGGGAGACAAAGTAGAGCCAAGGCGGGAATTTATCGAAGAGAATGCGAAGTATGTGCAGAATCTGGATATCTAATCATAGATTGCAGGGAAAGTACTGATTACAGATCAGCATCGAATAATTAAGGGTTCGGCAGAACGGACTATTTGTCTGCCGGAAAACCTCCAAAGGAAAGGATATAAAAATGGAAGATAATATTTTTGATAAAGTCCATGAAGTTGATTTGAAAAAGACCATGGAAAATTCTTATATCGACTATGCCATGAGCGTAATAGCTGCCCGTGCCCTGCCCGATGTAAGAGACGGGCTGAAGCCTGTACAGAGGAGAATTCTGTACTCTATGATCGAATTGAATAACGGACCAGACAAGCCGCATCGTAAATGTGCGCGTATTGTCGGTGATACGATGGGTAAGTATCACCCCCACGGCGACAGTTCCATCTACGGGGCGCTGGTAAATCTGGCCCAGGAATGGTCTACCAGATATCCGCTTGTTGACGGCCACGGTAACTTTGGTTCTGTGGACGGCGACGGCGCCGCTGCCATGCGTTATACGGAGGCCCGTCTCAGCAAGATTTCCATGGAGATGACGGCGGATATCAACAAGGATACCGTTGATTTTACACCGAACTTTGATGAGACGGAAAAAGAGCCGACCGTGCTGCCGGCCAGATTTCCGAATCTTCTTGTCAATGGAACATCAGGTATCGCAGTAGGAATGGCGACAAATATCCCCCCCCACAACTTGAGGGAGGTTATCAGCGCGGTTGTAAGAATCATTGACGACCAGATTGAAGAGAACGGCGATACAGCCATAGAAGACATTTTAAAGATCGTTAAGGGACCGGATTTTCCGACAGGTGCGGAGATTCTGGGAACAAGAGGTATTGAGGAAGCATATAGAACCGGACGCGGCAAGATCCGTGTGCGTGCAATTACGAACATTGAGCCTATGGCAAACGGGAAGAACCGGATTATTGTCACAGAGCTGCCTTATATGGTCAATAAAGCCAGATTAATTGAAAAGATGGCTGAGCTTGTGCGGGATAAGAAAATCGATGGAATCACAGACCTTAGTGACCAGTCAAACCGTGAAGGAATGAGAATCTGTATTGAACTGCGCCGGGATGTGAATCCGAATGTTATTCTGAATCAGCTGTACAAACATACACAGCTGCAGGATACATTTGGCGTTATTATGCTTGCGCTTGTAAATAATGAGCCAAGGGTTATGAATATTCTGGATATGCTGCGGCTTTATCTGAAGCATCAGGAGGAAGTTGTAACCAGAAGAACAAAGTATGAACTGAATAAGGCAGAAGAGCGTGCGCATATTTTAAAGGGGTTACTTATTGCGCTGGATCATATCGATGAAGTTATTAAGATCATCAGGGGATCTAAGAACGTCCAAATCGCAAAAGAAGAATTGATTGCCAGATTTGATTTAACGGAAGTGCAGGCACAGGCCATTGTGGATATGCGGCTCCGTGCGCTGACCGGTCTGGAAAGAGAGAAGCTGGAAAGTGAATACGAAGAGCTGATGAAGAAAATCGGCGAATTAAAGGCAATTCTGGCCGACAGAAAGCTGCTTCTCGGCGTGATCCGGGAAGAGATTCTGCTTATTTCTGAAAAGTACGGGGATGAGAGAAGAACCTCTATCGGCTTTGATGAATTTGACATATCCATGGAAGATCTGATACCAAGGGAAAATATTGTTATTACTATGACCAGGCTCGGATATATCAAGCGTATGACCATGGATACCTTCAAGAGCCAGAACAGGGGCGGCAAGGGAATTAAGGGAATGCAGACGCTGGAGGAGGATTATATCAAGGAATTATTTATTACCTCCACCCATCACTATATCATGTTCTTTACCAATACAGGACGTGTATACAGGATCAAGGGATACGAGATTCCGGAGGCCAGCAGGACTGCGAGAGGAACCGCTATTATTAATATCCTGCAGCTGATGCCGGATGAGAAGATCACGGCTATGATTCCGATCCAGGAGTATGAGGATGGGAAGTTCTTATTTATGGCAACAGAGAAGGGACTTGTGAAAAAGACTCCGATTACCGATTATGCAAATGTTAGAAAGACAGGGCTTGCAGCGATCACGCTGCGCGAGGACGACAGGCTGATTGAGGTCAAGATTACGGATAATGAGGAAGATATTGTACTGGTAACCAAATATGGCCAGTGTATTAGATTTAATGAAAAGGATGTCCGGGCGACAGGAAGAACTTCCATGGGTGTCCGCGGCATGAACTTAAGCGACAGGGATGAAGTCATTGCAATGCAGATGAGCACCCAGGGCAGCGATCTCCTCATTGTATCGGAAAAGGGGATGGGCAAGCGCACCAGCCTGGAAGAATTTACAACACAGAACCGCGGCGGTAAGGGTGTGAAGTGCTACAAGATAACCGAGAAGACAGGCAATGTAGTGGGAATGAAGGCCGTGAATGAGGATAACGAGGTTATGATTATCAACACGGAAGGCATTATTATCCGTATGCAGTGTGCGGATATATCGGCTCTTGGAAGAGTGACATCAGGAGTAAAACTGATCAACCTTGCCGAGGGGGATACTGTGGCGAGTGTAGCTAAGGTAAGAAAAGCATCCGCGGAGATTGACGGAGAAAAGGTAGAAATCTCTGAGGATGATGAGGAGGAGATTCAGGAATAAACTTCCGGGAGGTCGGCTGAAGGGACGCTTTCCGGAGTCGTGAAAGGGATATCCCGGATGCTTTATTCGAAGATAACTGCCGCTAATCAAAAGAAAAGCCAGCATGATGAACATCGCCGACAAACACGGGAATGCAGGATGCATTCCCGTATAAGTCGGCTTACAAGCAGGACTTGAGGTCCTGCTTGTAGTTCATATGCTGGCTTTTATTTTGATGAAGCGGCAGTAATCTCCGAATGAAGCATCCGGGATATCCCTTTCACGACTCCGGAAAGCTGGTGCATCAGGACGGGAAAGTTGAATTCTTTGGATGGTTCTCTGCGCTGGCAGGGGCGGGAGAGGCGGATTGTTGATGGCTTTTCGGATCGATTCGTTATTGGAAATAATGTTTATTGAGTGAGATTATATTCAGTTATATATTTTTGGTGTGGGGTTTGGTATACTTAAGAAGATTGGAATAGTATTTGTGGATGTTTTTAGCATTATATTCTGAGATTACTCATTCAGGGAAAGGAGGAAACGTCATGCGTTTAAGCCTAATAAAGCGAGGGGTGTTTAGCGGGAAGATTCTTTTTGTAAAGGTGATTATGTTTTTTCTGTATCGTGGAATGAAGACTTTATATAAGTATGATAGCAGAGTCTGCAAAGAAATTGAGGGCTGGCCGATAGGAAGGACGATTGTTCTTACTGCATCAAAAAGGGGACCAAAGCTTTGTTTAAAAAGAATATCCAGTGGTATAGTGCGTTCCGGAAATATCGAGGATCCGGATATTCTTATCTCATTTAAAAGTATTGACGGTGCATTTCTGGTATTTTCCGGACAGATTGGGATTACAGAGGCTTATGCTCAGCATCGTTTTATGGTGAAGGGGGATATTGCCGAGATTATGTCTATTGTAAGGTGTATTGAATTGGCCGAAGTATATTTGTTTCCTAAAATAATTACAAAAAGAATACTGCGTAGAGTACCTGGTAAACAACTGGGAAGTTTTCGGGTATATTGCCATTCATTATTGGGATTTTAGAATAAAGACTCAAGTAGACTCTTTGAGTATTCATAGCGGGTTGTCGTTATGCTCCGAATGACCGATTTCTTTGGTGCACCGATGCGGTCTGCGGGGATAAATATGTTATTGTGAAATAAAAGTTATCAACATTTATATTGCTAAAAAACGGAGTAATTCACATAAAGTATGTGGAAAACCCTGGAAAATTGTGGAAAAGTCGATTTTATTTTAAATTTTGATGAGATTTAGGAGGAAAACTCGTGCTGCCAACGTATTATGAATTTCAGAATTCAACAAAAATTTTATCCGGAAAGTATGCGCTTGAAAACATTACTTATGAACTAAAAGGACTGGGGGCATCCAGACCTATTTTGTTATCCGGCAGGATTCTCGAGAAAGTAGGATCTCTAAAGAAGGTAACCAACGCAATTGCTTCTACAGGAATGGAGCCGGGGGCTGTTTTTACGGATATTCCTGCAGATTCTTCGGTTGAAGTTGTGAATAAAATCGGGAAAAAATATAAAGAAGCGGCCTGTGACAGCATCATAGCCGTAGGCGGAGGTTCTATTATAGATACTGCAAAGGGCGTAGAAATGCTGATATCCCAGGAGGCAGAGGATTTGCTGGAACTGCAGGGCTGCGAGTCCCTGATTCGAGGAAAACATATCCCTTTTATCGCAGTGCCGACTACATCGGGAACCGGTTCAGAGACAACACTCGTAGCTGTGATTAAAAATATAGAAAAGTCCGTAAAAATGGAGTTTATATCAAACTATCTGTTACCGGATGCAGCGGTACTGGATCCCCGAATGACGGAAACGCTTCCGCCGAAAACGGCAGCTTCGACAGGTTTTGATGCATTATGCCATGCAATAGAAGCATTCAGCTGTACTCAAAAAAATCCACTGAGCGATGCCTATGCTGCCGCTGCAATAAAACTGATTTCAGAAAATCTGGTGACCACCATAAAAGACGGAAAAAATATTGAGGCAAGACTTGCAATGGCAAACGCATCCACTATGGCCGGTGCAGCATTCTCCAATTCCATGGTAGGAGCGGTTCATGCAATCGGACATGCACTGGGCGGAGTCTGTAAAGTACCCCATGGAAATGCCATGGCCATTTTGCTGCCATATTGTATGTTATATAATTATAAACAATTGGGAGATATATACGGAGAATTGCTTCTATACCTGGAGGGGCCGGAAGTGTATGCCAGAACTTCTGCAGAAAAGAGAAGTGAAGAGGCTATAAAATCCGTTAGAAAACTCGAACGCAGACTTCATAAGCTATGTGGACTGCCCATGACACTAAAAGAAGTAAAAGTAGAGAAAAAAGATTTTGATGCAGTGGCAAAAACAGCATTGAATGACGGGGCTATGCTTTTAAATCCGGCTGCAGTGGATTATGAGGACGTCATCATGATATTAAACCAAGCTTATGAGTAAAGGGGTCTGACCCCTTTGCATACTATTTTCAGAATATTCTCAAAATTTATTTGCTTTTTTAAATATGAAATAGAGATGCAATTATAAAGCGGGTACAGAATGCCTTATTTAGATAAGGCAGGAAGTACTCGTTTTTCATTTTAAATTTACGATTAATTTACTACCATTACGAATAATTAACTGTGTATTTATAAATAAACAGTAAGTAAATAGTATTTTCCGGGATTTAGCTTTCCGGTATTTATGGACGTATTAGTCAATAACTTAGCTATATTTACTTTATAATAATAAAAATATATTGTTATTCGATAAAAATATATTGAAATACAGTTTTAATAATGATATAATCCATAAAAAGAACTATTGGAAAATTACACAGAATTTGGAAAGGATTGAATTTTATGAAGCAGGAAAAGCTGATCAGATTTACAAGTGGATTTTTAGGTTTTATGTTTTATGCAGGAATTATTGTACTGGCGGGTCTCCCATTTATATTAAAACTGGCAGGCAGGTATTATTATGCAGAAATAGAAGTACAATTTTGGCCCATGTTAATTACTGTTGCTCTTGCAGGTGTCTGTGGCCTTATCATTGTGCATCAGCTGAGAAGGATGATAAAGACAGTGATCAAAAAAGACTGTTTTGTGGATAACAATGTAAAAAGTCTGAGTATGATGGGAAAAGTAAGTTTTATTATTTCTGTGCTATTTGTAATAAAGTTATTTTTTCTGCCCACTCCTGCAACGTATGTCGTTATTCTGACCTTTTTTATAGCCGGACTGTTCAGCCATGTTCTGGCCTGTGTTTTTAAAGAAGCTGTACGTTTTAAAAACGAAAATGATCTGACCATTTAAGCGGAATATATTACAGGAGGAAAAGGATGTCAATTATAGTAAATTTGGATGTTATGATGGCTAAAAGAAAAATAAGCGTGACCGAGCTGGCACAGGAGATCGATATTACAATGGCCAATCTTTCGATATTAAAAAATAATAAAGCAAAGGCCGTCAGATTTACCACTTTGGACGCTATATGTAAAGCTTTAAAATGTCAGCCCGGAGATATTCTGGAATATGTAGAGGATGAAGAATAGCCGAGCGGGCCCCGATGTTGACGAAAACTTTCGGTAAATAAGGAAAGGAGCACTCATTATGGAAACATTATCAGTCAGTAAACTGGAGGAGAATTATCTCTATACAGGATGTATGTGTGGGATCTACGGTTTTATCTTTACATTCTGTCTGTATAAGAATCTGTCAGGAGTTACATTCCCTGTCATTGTTGCCGTAACAATTGCCACAGCGTTTATGTTTTTAAAAAGAATGGGAATAACAGTGAAGAAAAATTTTTATATTTACGCAGCTGGGATGATGCTGCTGGGAATTTCTACCCCGCTGACAATGAATAAATTTTTTCACTTTTTTAACTGGATCGGAATTATACTGCTTTTTATGTCTGGCATGATTCAACAGGTAAACGAGCAGGGAAACTGGAGCTTTCAGAAGTATATGGTATCTATTCTGATGCTGGCGGGAAAGACGATTGCTTCGGTATGTGATCCCTTTATTCATGGAATTAGATATAGAAAAAATAGGGTAAAAAAAGAAAGCAGATATTTCAAACCGATTATTCTTGGGTGTGCGTGTGCAGCCGGGCTGTTAGTAATTGTCCTTCCGCTTCTTGTATACTCAGATAAAATTTTTGCGGTGTTTTTCGGCCGTTTTACGGGATGGTTCAGATTTGGGGCTGAGCTGGGAGTAATTTTGACATTTCTGGCAGGCTATATTCTGATGTATGCATTTCTTTCAGGATTATCAGCACTAAATATAAAAGAGAAAGAAAATGTAAAACAGCTTTCTTTAAATTCTGTTACAGGGATTACATTTTCAGGGATACTTGCCGTTATATATGTATTTTACTCTGCGATTCAGATATTATTTTTGTTTTTACGGTTTGAAAGTGGTCTGCCAGAGAGCGTCACATATTCACAGTATGCGCATGCGGGATTCTGGCAGCTGCTGGCGGTCAGCATTATTAACTTCATCACTGTGTTAATCTGTGTTAGTATTTTTGAAGAAAATAGAATTTTGAAAATTATTCTTATGATAATTTCTGTATGCACATGTATTATGACTCTTTCCGCAGCTTACAGGATGATTCTTTATGTAAGAGCTTACCATCTTACGTTTTTAAGAGTTCTGGTTCTTTGGTTCCTTGGGGTGCTTCTGCTGATTATGCTGGGGGTTATGCTGAGTATTATACGAAAGAAGTTTCAATTATTCAAATATATCATGGTCGTGGTAGCAGTTTGCTATATTGCGCTGTCATTTACAAAAGTGGATAAACTGACGGCACAATATAATGTCAGACACTGGGAGCAGATTTCGGAGGTAGATATGATGCACCTTATGTTTGCCAGCTCCCTGGATACCGCACCAGTTGTGGTTCAGGCTGCTGAAAAGGTAGTGGGTAATCCGGAATACTGGGATGGGAGACTGGAACAGTATTTTCAGTGGATTCAGAAGCAGGATATGTCCCTGAGAACCTGGAATTTTTCAAAAGCCAGCGCTAAGGAAGCTGCAGCAGAATATCTGCGTTGACACTGCACTGTCTTTAAAATACCTTATTTTGCAGCTTAACTGAAGATCTGCTCTCCTTCCCGACAGCCCCTTCTCTTCTCAAATTTAAGATAAGTTTCCTCCACCACTATTTTCTTTTTTATAAAATTATATTATAATAAGAAAAGTTGTGAATTAAAAAAAATGAAATGATTAAATAGTGCAGGAGGAATCATGGTACGGTCAATTAATGTTGAGGAAATCACTAAAAATATAAAAGAAATGTGTATTGAAGCAAATCACTATCTGTCACCTGATATGGATGCGGCGATGAAGCATGCAGAGCAGACAGAAAAATCCCCTCTTGGAAAACAAATACTGGGACAGCTACAGGAGAATCTGGAGATTGCTGCGCAAGATATGATTCCAATCTGCCAGGATACAGGCATGGCAGTGATATTTCTGGAAATTGGCCAGGACGTGCATCTGGAGGGAGGACTTCTGGAAGATGCAGTCAACGAAGGTGTGCGCCAGGGATACACAGAAGGTTTTCTGAGAAAGTCCGTGGTAAATGATCCCTTAATCCGTGAAAATACAAAAGATAATACACCTGCTATTATCCATACAAAAATAACAGCAGGAGACAAAGTAAAAATAAAAGTAGCACCGAAAGGATTCGGAAGTGAAAACATGAGCCGAGTCTTTATGTTGAAACCTGCTGAAGGAATAGAAGGTGTTAAGAAAGCCGTATTAACAGCGGTAAAAGATGCAGGTCCTAATGCCTGCCCTCCAATGGTAGTCGGCGTAGGCATCGGCGGAACATTTGAAAAATGCGCATTGATGGCAAAAGAAGCCCTCACCCGGGAAGTAGGAACACATTCCGATATCCCATATGTAAAAGAATTGGAAGAAGAATTATTAAAAAAGATAAACAGGCTGGGAATCGGGCCGGGCGGCCTAGGTGGAGCCACCACAGCACTTGGGGTTCATATCAATACCTATGCAACGCATATTGCCGGGCTGCCGGTTGGAATTAATATCTGCTGTCATGTGAACAGGCATGTAGTCCGGGAGTTGTAAAGGGGTCTGACCCCTTTGCTTACCTTTTTCAGAATATTCTTAAAATTTACCAGGGAGGGATATATATTATGGATAAACATATCACAGCACCCATTAAGAAGGAAGTATCAAAATCGCTGCATGCAGGCGACTATGTATACATAACGGGCACAATCTATACGGCCCGCGATGCAGCTCATAAAAGAATGTATGAGATACTGGGAGAGGGAAAGTCTCTTCCTATAGATATTGAGAATCAGGTGATTTACTATATGGGGCCTTCACCTGCAAGGGAAGGGCGCCCTATCGGTTCGGCAGGTCCTACAACTGCAAGCCGGATGGATAAATACGCACCTCAGCTTCTGGATCTGGGGCTCGGTGCTATGATTGGAAAAGGAAAAAGGAGCCAGGAGGTGATTGAAGCGGTTATAAGAAATGATTCCGTTTACTTTGCAGCAGTAGGAGGGGCAGGAGCCCTTCTTTCAAAATGTATTACCAGCTCAGAAGTGGTTGCCTATGATGATCTGGGGACTGAGGCAATCCGCAGGCTGACTGTAGAAAATTTTCCTGTTATCGTTGTAATTGACAGTGAAGGCAGTAATTTGTATGAAACTGCCATCAAAGAATATTGTATAGAAGACTAATTATTGTGTTTAAATTAGAAAAATCATGGAAAAACTAAGAGCTGAGAGGAAAATGTAATGAAACGTATATTGCTGATGGTGTTCCGAAATATCATCCTGGTTCCATATATGTGGTGCCGCCTGTGTTATCACGCGTCACATACTGAAAAGTACACGGAGGAGGAACAGTACAGCCTGCTGAAGTTTATTGTGCTGCGTGCCAATAAAGGGGGAAATGTACGGATAGAACCTTATGGCACAGAAAATATTCCTAAAGAAAGTGGATTCATGTTTTTTCCAAACCATCAGGGCCTGTACGATGTGCTTGCTGTTCTGGAGGCCTGCCCAATGCCCTTTTCAGTGGTCGCAAAGAAGGAAATTCAGAATATCCAGTTTCTAAAACAGGTTTTTGCATGTATGAAAGCATATATGCTGGACAGGGATAATGTACGTCAGGCTATGCAGGTTATTATCGATGTATCAAATGAAGTGAAAAATGGGAGAAATTATCTGATCTTTGCAGAGGGTACCCGATCAAAGAACGGAAACCGCATCGGGGAATTTAAGGGTGGCAGCTTCAAAGCTGCAACAAAGGCAAAATGTCCGATTGTCCCCATAGCGCTGATTGATTCATTCCGCCCATTCGATACAAATACAATCAGTAAGGTTACCGTACAGGTTCATTTCCTGAAACCATTGTACTATGATGATTATAAAAATATGAAAACAACGGAAATTGCATCCATTGTGCATGACAGAATACAGGATACAATTGACAAAAATGAGAAAAAATGAAAAAGTTGCGATTTTTCCGTTGACATAAAACAATCTGTTTAGTATAATAACTTTTGCACTGTTGGGTGCATAATTGTATATTGCCCTGCTGATATATAGAAAGCAGGTATTATTCAGAATCAGGAGAAATACTCAAGAGGCTGAAGAGGCGCCCCTGCTAAGGGTGTAGGTCGGGTGACCGGCGCGAGGGTTCAAATCCCTCTTTCTCCGTTTTGATGTTTTCCAGAACTACTGGGCCAAGCCAGTAGTTTTTGCATGTAAGTTCTACAGAAAGTATTGTAGGAAAGCATCACTAAAAACACTAAATCTAGTATGTAAAATATGTGTTTGAAAAAAGTTGAAAAAAAGTTAAATAAACTCTTGACAGATGCATATGATTAATGATATTATGTTTAGGCTGACCCGTGAGGGACAGCAAACGACAAAAAGCACCTTGATAATTAAACAATAGACAACAAACCCTTGAAAATTTCTTATAGAGAAAATTTTTAAGAACAGCATCATAATGATGCACCCATCACTGAGATTAATCTCGGTGGTAAGAACAGTAAAAGGGATAGAATTAGCTAGTAGTTAATTCTGACCTGGATACAAACACTTTTAACGAGAGTTTGATCCTGGCTCAGGATGAACGCTGGCGGCGTGCTTAACACATGCAAGTCGAGCGAAGCGCTTTACTTAGATTTCTTCGGATTGAAGAGTTTTGCGACTGAGCGGCGGACGGGTGAGTAACGCGTGGGTAACCTGCCTCATACAGGGGGATAACAGTTAGAAATGACTGCTAATACCGCATAAGACCACGGTACCGCATGGTACAGTGGGAAAAACTCCGGTGGTATGAGATGGACCCGCGTCTGATTAGCTAGTTGGTAAGGTAACGGCTTACCAAGGCGACGATCAGTAGCCGACCTGAGAGGGTGACCGGCCACATTGGGACTGAGACACGGCCCAAACTCCTACGGGAGGCAGCAGTGGGGAATATTGCACAATGGGGGAAACCCTGATGCAGCGACGCCGCGTGAAGGATGAAGTATTTCGGTATGTAAACTTCTATCAGCAGGGAAGAAAATGACGGTACCTGACTAAGAAGCCCCGGCTAACTACGTGCCAGCAGCCGCGGTAATACGTAGGGGGCAAGCGTTATCCGGATTTACTGGGTGTAAAGGGAGCGTAGACGGTTATGTAAGTCTGATGTGAAAACCCGGGGCTCAACCCCGGGACTGCATTGGAAACTATGTAACTAGAGTGTCGGAGAGGTAAGTGGAATTCCTAGTGTAGCGGTGAAATGCGTAGATATTAGGAGGAACACCAGTGGCGAAGGCGGCTTACTGGACGATGACTGACGTTGAGGCTCGAAAGCGTGGGGAGCAAACAGGATTAGATACCCTGGTAGTCCACGCCGTAAACGATGCATACTAGGTGTCGGGTGGCAAAGCCATTCGGTGCCGCAGCAAACGCAATAAGTATGCCACCTGGGGAGTACGTTCGCAAGAATGAAACTCAAAGGAATTGACGGGGACCCGCACAAGCGGTGGAGCATGTGGTTTAATTCGAAGCAACGCGAAGAACCTTACCTGCTCTTGACATCCCCCTGACCGGCGCGTAATGGTGCCTTTCCTTCGGGACAGGGGAGACAGGTGGTGCATGGTTGTCGTCAGCTCGTGTCGTGAGATGTTGGGTTAAGTCCCGCAACGAGCGCAACCCTTATCTTTAGTAGCCAGCGGTTCGGCCGGGCACTCTAGAGAGACTGCCAGGGATAACCTGGAGGAAGGTGGGGATGACGTCAAATCATCATGCCCCTTATGAGCAGGGCTACACACGTGCTACAATGGCGTAAACAAAGGGAGGCGAAGCCGCGAGGTGGAGCAAATCCCAAAAATAACGTCTCAGTTCGGATTGTAGTCTGCAACTCGACTACATGAAGCTGGAATCGCTAGTAATCGCGAATCAGAATGTCGCGGTGAATACGTTCCCGGGTCTTGTACACACCGCCCGTCACACCATGGGAGTTGGTAACGCCCGAAGTCAGTGACCCAACCGTAAGGAGGGAGCTGCCGAAGGTGGGACCGATAACTGGGGTGAAGTCGTAACAAGGTAGCCGTATCGGAAGGTGCGGCTGGATCACCTCCTTTCTAAGGAAGAAAGAAGTAAAGAGTATGTTGTCTATTGTTTAGTTATCAAGAGAGTGTCTGAAGAGGACATGATCTCATAACAAAATTTTTTGGTGGCGATGCGCCTGGGGGAAACACCCGTTCCCATCCCGAACACGATGGTTAAGACCCAGACGGCCGATGGTACTGCATTGGAGACGATGTGGGAGAGTAGGTGGCCGCCAAATCTAAAAAAGAATAACAGAATGACGGAAGCGCCGTCAGTATTATATAAATGTTTATTATATAGATACCGGCAAGGATAAGCAACAACTTATCAACGCCAACCCAATCAGCAGGGCAGTGCTGTTATGATAGCTGGTTTTACCAGTGATTAGATATACGAAAGAATTCGTGTATGTAATGACTGATAAAACAGTCAGCGGATGGGAAGCGAAAGCAGAGCATCCGGATATGTACCTTGAAAATTGCATACAAAGAAAG
>NZ_LN865150.1:0-345969 GCF_001244405.1 Eubacterium sp. SB2
GAACTCCAACCCGTGAGAGAAGGCAAGTTGGTTATGCTAATAAGAGCGTATGGTGGATGCCTTGGCACTAAGAGCCGATGAAAGACGTGATAAGCTGCGATAAGCTTCGGGGAGGGGCAAATACCCATCGATCCGGAGATTTCTGAATGGGGAAACCCACTGGAGCAGACCTCCAGTATCCTTAACCCAATCCATAAGTTAAGGAAGGGAACCCGGTGAACTGAAACATCTAAGTAGCCGGAGGAAGAGAAAACAACATGTGATTCCGGAAGTAGCGGCGAGCGAAACCGGAAGAGCCCAAACCAGGGTGCGTGCACCCTGGGGTTCGGACCGCATAATTGATTCATGGAAGATAGCAGAACAGTTTTGGGAAAGCTGGCCAGAGAGGGTGAAAGCCCCGTAAGCAAAATCCAACATGACATGGCGGTATCCAGAGTACCACGAGACACGAGAAACCTTGTGGGAATATGCGGGGACCACCCCGTAAGGCTAAATACTCCTTAGTGACCGATAGCGCATAGTACTGTGAAGGAAAGGTGAAAAGGACCCCGGGAGGGGAGTGAAAGAGAACCTGAAACCATATGTTTACAAACTGTGGGAGCACTATATAGGTGCAACCGCGTACTTTTTGTAGAACGGTCCGGCGAGTTACGCTGGCTGGCGAGGTTAAGGGCCAAAGGCCCGGAGCCGAAGGGAAACCAAGTCTGAATAGGGCGATCATAGTCAGTCGGAGTAGACCCGAAACCGGGTGATCTATCCATGTCCAGGTTGAAGTTGCCGTAAAAGGCAATGGAGGACCGAACCCACATCCGTTGAAAAGGGTGGGGATGAGGTGTGGATAGGGGAGAAATTCCAATCGAACCCGGAGATAGCTGGTTCTCCTCGAAATAGCTTTAGGGCTAGCCTCATACTCAAGTCTTGCGGAGGTAGAGCACTGAATTTCCTAGGGGGCGTCAAAGCTTACCAAAGAATATCAAACTCCGAATGCCGTGTAGATGATGTATGGGAGTCAGACTGTCCGAGATAAGTTGGATGGTCAAAAGGGAAAGAGCCCAGACCTACAGCTAAGGTCCCAAAATGTGTGTTAAGTGGAAAAGGATGTGGGATTTCGAAGACAACTAGGATGTTGGCTCAGAAGCAGCCATCCATTGAAAGAGTGCGTAATAGCTCACTAGTCGAGAGGTCCTGCGCCGAAAATGTCCGGGGCTGAAACACACTACCGAAGCTTAGGAATTAACGAATGTTAATTGGTAGAGGAGCATTCTTAACTGCGACGAAGCTGTACCGTAAGGAGCAGTGGAGTGTTAAGAAGAGAGAATGCCGGAATGAGTAGCGAGAGGAAGGTGGGAATCCTTCCGGCCGAATATCTAAGGTTTCCAGAGTAAAGCTGATCTGCTCTGGGTAAGTCGGGGCCTAAGGCGAGGTCGAAAGACGTAGTCGATGGACAACAGGTTGAAATTCCTGTACTTTTAACTGACAGAACTGTGGGGACGCAGAGAGAAAGCGCAAGCCGGGAGTGGAAAATCCGGTGCAAGCGGGGTAGGAGTATATCAGGCAAATCCGGTATACAATCCGAAGACGTGATGCGGAGCGAACTAAAGTAGCGAAGTGCGTGAGCTAGCTGCCAAGAAAAGCCGCTATTGTTCAGTTAAAACCCGTACCGTAAACCGACACAGGTGGATGAGGAGAGAATCCTAAGGCCGACGGGAGAAGCATTGTTAAGGAACTCGGCAAAATGACCCCGTAACTTCGGGAGAAGGGGTGCCTCGCGAGAGGCCGCAGAGAATTGGCCCAAGCAACTGTTTAGCAAAAACACAGGTCTATGCAAAACCGAAAGGTGAGGTATATGGGCTGACGCCTGCCCGGTGCTGGAAGGTTAAGGGGAGAGGTTAGCGCAAGCGAAGCTTTGAACTTAAGCCCCAGTAAACGGCGGCCGTAACTATAACGGTCCTAAGGTAGCGAAATTCCTTGTCGGGTAAGTTCCGACCCGCACGAAAGGCGTAATGATTTGGGCACTGTCTCAACAATGCACCCGGTGAAATTGAAGTACCAGTGAAGATGCTGGTTACCTGCGCCAGGACGGAAAGACCCCATGGAGCTTTACTCCAGCTTGATACTGGGATTCGGTATTGCATGTACAGGATAGGTGGGAGGCTAAGAACTTATGACGCCAGTTGTAAGGGAGCCGCTGTTGGGATACCACCCTTGCAGTATTGGGTTTCTAACCATCAGCCGTGATCCGGCTGGGGGACAATGTCAGGTGGGGAGTTTGACTGGGGCGGTCGCCTCCGAAAGGGTATCGGAGGCGCTCAAAGGTCTTCTCAGAATGGTTGGAAACCATTCGCAGAGTGCAAAGGCATAAGAAGGCTTGACTGCGACACCGACGGGTGGAGCAGGTACGAAAGTAGGACTTAGTGATCCGGTGGTATAAAGTGGGATTGCCATCGCTCAACGGATAAAAGCTACCCTGGGGATAACAGGCTTATCACTCCCAAGAGTTCACATCGACGGAGTGGTTTGGCACCTCGATGTCGGCTCATCGCATCCTGGGGCTGAAGTAGGTCCCAAGGGTTGGGCTGTTCGCCCATTAAAGCGGTACGCGAGCTGGGTTCAGAACGTCGTGAGACAGTTCGGTCCCTATCCGGCGTGGGCGTAGGATATTTGAGAGGAGCTGACCTTAGTACGAGAGGACCGGGTTGGACTGGCCGCTGGTGTATCTGTTGTTCTGCCAAGAGCATAGCAGAGTAGCCAAGCCGGGAAGGGATAAACGCTGAAGGCATCTAAGCGTGAAGCCCCCCTCAAGATGAGATATCCCATAACGTCAAGTTAGTAAGACCCCTTGAAGACGACGAGGTAGATAGGACAGAGGTGGAAGTATGGCAACATATGGAGCTGACTGTTACTAATAGGTCGAGGGCATAACCAAGCAAGGTGATAGGAAATGGATGTATTTAATTCTTTGTATGCAGTTTTGAAGATACATATCTTCATATGGCCCAGTGGCTCAGTTGGTTAGAGCGCCGCCCTGTCACGGCGGAGGTCGAGAGTTCGAGTCTCTTCTGGGTCGTTGCTTATTTACCGTATAGGCTTTTAATTTGGTAAATAGCATTAATTTTGTGGGATCTTAGCTCAGCTGGGAGAGCATCTGCCTTACAAGCAGAGGGTCATAGGTTCGAGCCCTATAGGTCCCACTTAACAAGAATGGATGGATTCCCGAGTGGCCAAAGGGGGCAGACTGTAAATCTGTTGGCGACGCCTTCGAAGGTTCGAATCCTTCTCCATCCACTTGAGAAGTAATTCTCATAAGCCGTAAGGTGAGTGCTGATGTGGCTCAATTCATTAAGATTGACTATGTCAATCGCAGGCAGAGTTCTGATTACAAATCAGTTGCTCTGAGAGGATGTAATTATGCCGATGTGGCTCAATTGGCAGAGCAGCTGATTTGTAATCAGCAGGTTATCGGTTCGAGTCCGATCATCGGCTTTATCTCATTAGAGATAAGAAAAATTTAATAGCGCGGGGTGGAGCAGTCTGGAAGCTCGTCGGGCTCATAACCCGAAGGTCGTAGGTTCAAATCCTGCCCCCGCAACTCAGACTTTTTAAGTCTAATGCCCAGATAGCTCAGTTGGTAGAGCAGAGGACTGAAAATCCTCGTGTCGCTGGTTCGATTCCGGCTCTGGGCATTTTCTTTGCCAAAAAGAAAGACAACTTAATAGGGGCGTGTAGCTCAGGTGGTAGAGCACTTGACTTTTAATCAAGTTGTCCGGGGTTCGAATCCCCGCACGCTCATTACAAAAAAATGCCGCAAATCCTTAAAATACAGAGGGTTTGCGGTATTTTAATTTTTATGCAAATTGTAATTATCCACAATCTGCGGGCGCGCATTGGTTTCATTCTCCCAAGACAGCTAAAAAGATTGTGGTTATCCCTTATTTTATGGTACCATATAAGAGGGTTATTGGACGGAAAAATTAGACGTAGAAATGGAATTTACGGCGTTAGCCGGAGTATAGGAGTATGAATGGACAATTTATATAAAAAATTGCGGGAATACAGCCGTTCTGATTATTATGGATTTCATATGCCGGGGCACAAGCGGAAAGGAATCCTGACAGGTTGTGATCTGCCGTATTCAATCGATATTACAGAGATAGAAGGATTTGATGATCTGCACCATGCAAGAGGTATTCTAAAGGAGGCAGAAGAGCGTGCTGCTGCATTGTACCATTCTTTAGAGACACATTACCTGATTAATGGCAGTACAACAGGGATCTTGAGCGCTGTAATGGGGTGTACGGCAAAAGGGAACAGAATCTTAATGGCAAGAAACTGCCACAAATCAGTTTACCATGCAGTTTTAATGCATGAACTAAGACCAGTATATATTTACCCGCAATTTTATGCAGATATGGAATTAAACGGACCTGTTAAATCAGAGGATGTAGAAAATGCCTTGGATAAGTATGAGGATATCAAGGCGGTGGTAATTACGTCTCCAACATATGACGGAGTTGTATCGGATATAAAATCTATTGCGGCTGTGGTTCACAGGAAGGGGATTCCTTTGATTGTCGATGAGGCTCATGGAGCCCATCTGGGGTTTCATCCATATTTTCCGAAAAATTCAGTGTCCCTTGGGGCCGATGTGGTTATACACAGCCTTCATAAAACTCTTCCTGCACTGACACAGACAGCCTTAATCCATATCAATGAAAATAAGAATTTAAAAGAAAATCTGGATATCAGTGGGGAGATCACGCAGTATCTGCATATGCTGCAGACGAGCAGTCCTTCCTATGTACTGATGGCAGGTATAGATGTATGCGTTGAGATGATGTCCTATGAAGGGCATACGTATCTTGATAAATATGCAGTGTTATTAAAGCAGTCACGTGAATTGATGCGAAAATTAAATTGTATGAAACTACTTGAAACAGAAGTATATGATAAATCTAAGATAGTGATTTCAGTAAAAGGGACTGGTATAACGGGACGGCAGCTCTATATGACTCTTTTGGAGCGATACCATCTGCAGCTGGAGATGGCGGCCGGGTCTTATGTGATTGCCATGACTTCGATGGGAGACACAAAAGAGGGCATGAAGCGCCTCACAGATGCGCTGCTGGAAATTGACGCGGGCCTGTCAGCTGAAAAAGGGGTGTCTGCAGATTTTGCACTTCCTCCGCTTAGGCAGATATATACGAGTGCAGAGACAAAAGAAGCTGTGGGAAGAGGAAGCGGCCGTAGAACCCAAAGCCTGGAATGGGGAAAATCTGTTGGTAGAGTTTCATCAGAATATGCTTATATTTATCCTCCTGGGATTCCGTTAATTGTTCCCGGGGAAGAGATTTCTGAAGAAGCAGCCGCTTTACTTGAAAAATACCGGAATCTGGGATTTTCTGTGGAAGGTTTGAAAGAAGAAGGAAAAATTGAGGTGTTGATCAATGGGTAAGATATGTTACATTATGGGAAAAAGTTCCTCCGGAAAAGATACTATTTTTAAAAAATTGAAGGAGATACTGCCTCAGTTCAGAACGATTATTCTATATACGACAAGGCCGATCCGGGCAGGGGAAACGGATGGGGTGGAGTATTATTTCACTGATGAGGCAAAGCTGGAAAGTCTGGAGAAGCAGGGGGCTGTCATTGAGATGAGAGCCTATCATACAAAATGCGGCGTATGGAAGTATTTTACGGCAGACGACGGGCAGATAGATCTGGAAAAATATGACTATATTGTCATTGGGACGCTGCAGTCTTATGAGGAAATGCGCCTGTATTTTGGGAAGGACAGGCTGGTACCTGTTTATATAGAAGTGGAGGACGGGGAAAGGCTCTCAAGGGCGCTTATGAGAGAGCGGCAGCAAAGTGAGCCTAAGTATTCCGAGATGTGCAGACGGTTTCTGGCAGACCAGGAAGATTTTTCAGAAGAAAACCTGGAAAATGCAGGAATTATAAGGCGGTTTCAAAATAATAATATGGAAGAATGTATTCAGGAAATACAGATGTATCTGGAGAGAGAGATGGATGAGGGATAGTTTATTTATACAAAGAGGGAGAAACAGATTACTCTGCTTCTCCCTCTGCTACTATATCCTCGAGTACACGAATCAGGTCGTGAATGTTCTTTAATTGGACATTTCTTTCGAGTATACAGTCTTTCAAGTTGATCGGTAATGATTCAAACTTGTCCCGGAGTTCCGGTGCTATATAAGATGCCATATTCTCACCTCAGTATAGGATGTCCGGATCGGGGATAAATTATGAGTGAAAAATAGAAAAAAGAGTGATGATTCAAAAAACATTTCATGCCCTATTTGGGACAAAACAGCAGTCAGGCGGAGGGAAATCACCTTTCCCTTTATTTTTTTGATTTTGGGGCGTTTTAAGGACATTGAAAAGTGTTTTACGGACTCACTGTGCTGAAAGTTGTTTCTTAAAAAATAATTCGATAATAAATTAATTGACTGTGATAGGGCAGTGATAGTTACTGTTCAGACCGTGCCGTGCACCTCGCTGCACGGCATCGGAGCCGATGAAGTGATGGTCTCGGGGCATCTGCCCTTCGCCGTAGGCGACTTTAAATGGGCAGATGCCGTTACTGTGCACACCCATAGGGTGTGAACAGTAACCAGTGATAAATTCTCGAAGAAATCCCGTATTTATGGGCTATATCTTCATGAATATTTATGATATACTTAATGAGTAGTTCACAACTTTGTAAGAAACCTATTGTACAATAAACGTAACTGTTCATACTTTGAACAAGTACAGTAACCAGATGGTAACTTACAAAGGAATACGGAGAGGCAGCAGGTGATGTAATGAGCGGTTTTAAGGATGTAGTCGGACACAAAAATATTATACAATATATAGGCAATGCAGTGAAGACGGACAAGGTCTCACATGCATATATAATGAATGGGGAAAAAGGGGCAGGCAAGAAGCTGCTTGCTAATTTATTTGCGATGAGCCTGCAGTGCCGGAACCGGGAGGAAGACGGAGATGCCTGCGGCAAATGCCAGTCCTGCAAACAGGCGCTGAATCAGAATCAGCCGGATATCATTAAGGTTACGCATGAGAAACCCAATACGATCAGCATCGACGATATCCGTGAACAGGTAAATAATGATATTGTGATCAAACCATACAGCAGCAGATATAAGATTTATATTATAGCAGATGCGGATATGATGAGCGTACAGGCCCAGAACGCGATTCTTAAGACGATTGAAGAGCCGCCGGAATATGCGGTTATTATGCTGCTTACGGAGAATGCGGAGACGCTGCTTCCCACAATCAGGTCCAGATGTGTGATGCTCAAGCTGCGGAATATTAAGGACCAGCTTGTGAAAAAGTATTTGATGGAACAGATGCAGGTGCCGGATTATAAAGCGGATGTCTGTGTGGCGTTTGCTCAGGGCAATATGGGAAAGGCCATTATGCTGGCCACTTCGGAACATTTTAACGAGATTAAGGAAGAAGCGGTTCATTTGCTGAGAAATATCAATGATTTGGATTTGAATGAACTGATCGAGGCAGTGAAGAGATGCATGTCTTATAAGCTGGAGATCACGGATTACATGGATGTGATCGCAGTATGGTACAGGGATGTGCTTATTTATAAGGCAACCAGAAATGTGGACAGGGTTGTATTTTCGGATCAGCTGAAGTATATTAAAGAACGGGCGAGCAAGAGTTCTTATGAGGGAATCGAGATTATTCTGGATGCACTGGAAAAGGCAAAGTCCCGCCTAAAGGCGAATGTAAACTTTGAATTGACTATGGAATTGCTTTTATTGACAATAAAGGAGAATTAACGGGATGACGAAAGTAATAGGTGTGAGATTCCGCACCGCAGGAAAGATATACTTCTTTGCACCGGGGAAGTTTGATATCACACAGGGTGACAATGTAATTGTTGAGACAGCGAGAGGCGTAGAATACGGGCGTGTTGTAAGCGGACCAAAAGAGGTGAAGGACGAGGAAGTTGTGCAGCCGCTGAAGTCGGTGATCCGTGTGGCTACTGAGCAGGACCGCAAAGTAGAGGAGAAGAACCGTGAGAAGGAAAAAGATGCCTTTAAGATCTGTCTGGAGAAGATCCGCAAGCACGGCCTGGATATGAAACTGATTGATGCTGAATATACATTTGACAATAATAAAGTGCTGTTTTATTTTACGGCGGATGGCAGGATCGATTTCAGGGAGCTGGTAAAGGATCTGGCAGCAGTATTCAGAACCAGGATCGAACTCCGTCAAATCGGTGTGAGGGATGAGACAAAGATCCGCGGAGGAATCGGCATATGCGGGAGACCTTTGTGTTGCAATACTTATTTATCTGAATTTGCTGCAGTTTCTATCAAGATGGCGAAGGAGCAGAATCTGTCCCTGAATCCGACGAAGATATCGGGCGTTTGCGGCCGTTTGATGTGCTGCCTGACCAACGAGGAAGAGACATACGAGGAGCTGAACAGCCAGCTTCCTACTTTGGGAGATACCGTTACAACGCCGGAGGGGCTTTCAGGAACGGTTCATTCACTGAGCGTACTGCGGAAGCTTGTAAAGGTTATAGTGGTGCTGGAAAACGATGAAAAAGAGATACGGGAATACAGAGCGGAGGAACTGAAGTTCAGGCCGCGGCGTAAAAAGGCAAAGGTGTCCAAGGAAGAGATGAAGAAGCTGGCCGCGCTGGAAAAAGGTGAAGGAGCATCGAAGTTAGATGACAACTAAGTTAAGACCGGGAGAGAGGCTGGATGATCTCCAGCTGGACGGATATGAGATTATTCAGAATCCGGAGAGGTTCTGTTTTGGGATCGATGCCGTTCTGCTCTCCGATTTTGTAAGAGTAAAAAAAGAGGAGACGGTTCTGGATTTGGGGACTGGGACGGGTATCCTGCCCATTCTCCTGGCGGCAAAGACGCAGGGAAAGCATTTTACGGGGCTGGAGATACAGGCGGAAAGCGCAGATATGGCGGTGCGAAGTGTGGAGCACAACCGGCTGGGAGACCGGATTGATATTGTAACAGGAGATATCAAAGAGGCAGCGGAGATATTTCGGCCTGCCTTTTTTGATGTTATCGTGACAAACCCGCCGTATATGCTGGCGGAGCACGGACTTCAAAATCCCGGGGATGCCAAAGCCATTGCCAGGCATGAGGTGCTCTGTACGCTGGATGATATACTGCGGGAGAGCGGGAAGCTGCTGCAGGAGAGCAAAGGTAGATTTTATATGATTCACAAACCGTTTCGTCTTGCAGAGATTATTATCAAGATGAATCAGTATAAGATCGAACCGAAGCGTATCCAGTTTATCCACCCGTATGTGGATAAAGAGCCGACGATGGTTCTGATTGAAGGAATCAAGGGCGGAAAGTCCAGGGTAAAAATCGAACCTCCTGTTATTATGTACAAATAGATGTAACCGTTCAGACTTGCCCGAACGGTTACCAATAGACAGCGGGTGGGATATCTGTGGCTGATAAGGAGGAGTTATGTCAGGAATATTATACTTATGCGCTACCCCGATCGGAAATCTTGAGGATATGACGTTTCGGGTGATCCGGACTCTGAAGGAGGCGGATCTGATCGCGGCGGAAGATACACGCAATAGTATCAGACTGCTGAATCATTTTGAGATCCGGACTCCTATGACTAGCTACCATGAATATAATAAGTTTGAGAAGGGCCGAAAACTTGTGGAAAAGCTGCTGGACGGCCAGAATATTGCGCTGATTACAGATGCGGGAACACCCGGGATCTCAGATCCGGGAGAGGAACTTGTCCGGATGTGCTGCGAAGCAGGGATAACAGTGACCTCTCTTCCGGGTGCGTCGGCTTGCATTACGGCGCTGACAATATCCGGTCTGTCCACCAGGAGGTTTGCTTTTGAAGCTTTTCTTCCCACGGACAAGAAGGAGAGGGAGTGGGTGCTGGAAGAACTGGAGGGAGAGTTTCGGACGATTATTTTGTATGAGGCGCCGCACAGGCTTGTGAAGACGCTGAAGCTTCTTCTGGAGCGTCTGGGGAACAGACGGATTACCGTCTGCAGAGAGCTGACGAAAAAGTATGAGACTGCATTTACTACGACCCTTGAGGAGGCTGCTTTGTATTATGGGGAGCATGAGCCAAAGGGGGAATGTGTGCTTGTGGTTGAGGGCCGCAGCCGCAGTGAGGCTGTCCGTGAAGAACAGGAAAAATGGGAAGAGATGAGCATTGAGGCACATATGGAATATTATACTTCCCGGGGAATGGCAAAAAAAGAGGCTATGAAGACGGTAGCAAAAGACCGTGGAGTTCAGAAACGGGAGATTTACAATTATTTGGAACGTCAGAAATAATCATATTGTTAAGAATTAGTCAACATAGACAGAGAGATTAAAAATTTCCACCTGAATTTTAGAAAATTGTAACATTGACGATTTGGAAAGGAAAGTATAGAATAAATTACAAGTTCAAGAAAACCAGGCAGACAAAGGCGTCGCATTTAGAGGCGGCCCTTTTTCTTTTAAGATCTCCGGACAGGACATTTTGGACAGACATCGGGTAAGACAGCAGGACAGACATCAGGTACAGACATCAGTTAAGGCATCTTGAAGAGACATCGGATCAGGCATCCATGCAGAGCATGACAGGAGTTCCGGAATATACAGCATCAGACTTGGATTGAACTATGTTAGGGCGTATTACATTTTATGTAATGCGCCTTTTCATATGCAGATTTATTGGGGAAAATAGAATAGCTGAGGAAAAAGAAAAAAGGGTATGGCCCTTTTTTTTGTCCGTTTTTACGAAGATAAGGCTGTTTAGTAAATATTTCAGGCTCTCTCTTTTATAAAACTTAAAAAACGCAAGCTAAAATAAGAAGAAATAAAAAAAGTTCGTCAAGATAAACATATTAAAAGTCTTAAATAGTATAAATAATGGTAAAAATTCACTAATAAAATTTGGTGAATGATAAAAATTAGTATAAAAATATAATTAAAACGAAATAAAACAGATAATAAATGTTGAATATGCACAATTGCAATGCTAGAATGTTAAAAAATGAAATCGCGATTCATTATATGAAATGCAAGTCCTGCATTTTACACTTATTACCTAAAAATGAGATGGTGTTTCACAATGCGGGACAAAGGAGGAATCATATGGAAATATCCAGAAATACGCAAGGTATAAAACCATCCTCCATACGGAAGATGTTTAATAAAGCATTGCTGTATGATAATGTAATTAGTTTTACATTGGGGGAGCCGGATTTTACAGCTTCCGAAAATGTTGTAGAAGCAGGATGCCGGGCCATCCGGCAGGGATATACAAAATATTCCGCGAATGCAGGGCTGCTTCCGCTTAGAAAAGCGATTGGTGAAGCCCTAAATAAAGAGACTGGGCAGAACTATGATGCGGATCGTGAGATTACGGTAACAGTAGGGGCCATGGGGGCTTTATATCTTTCACTGAAAGTACTCATCAATCCGGGGGATGAAGTCATTATATGTGAGCCTTACTGGACGAATTATGTACAGCAGGTAAAGATGTGTGATGGAGTTCCTGTATTCGTCATATGCAGAGAAGAGAATCACTTTATGCTGGATGTAAATGATCTGGAGAAGGCGATTACGGAGAAGACCAAAGCGGTCATATTAAATTCCCCTTCCAATCCGACCGGAGGAGTGCTTGATATGCAGAGTCTGGAAGCAATTGCACAGGCAGCCAAAAAGCACGGGCTTGCGGTGATCTCGGATGAGGTATACAAAACCATTGTTTATGATGGAACCAAAGCTCCCTCCATTGCTTCCGTGGAAGGAATGAAAGAACGTACCATTGTGATTAACAGTTTTTCAAAAGGGTATGCCATGACAGGGTGGAGAGTGGGATATGCCGCAGGGCCGGAAGAGGTGATAAGCAATATCACGAAACTGCAGGAAAATGTGGCGGCATGCGCAGCTATGCCCAGCCAGTATGCGGCCCTGGAAGCTTTGACCGGCCCGCAGGATTACAAGGAATATATGGTGGAAAAGTATAAGGAAAGGCGCAATGTGATGGTGACAAGGCTGAATGCAATTCCCGGCATGTCCTGCAGCGCGCCAAAGGGTACCTTTTATGCATTTGTGAATATCAGGAATCTTCCTTTGACATCAGAAGAGTTTGCAGACAGGCTTCTAGAAGAAAAACAGGTGGTGGTAGTTCCGGGAACTGCTTTTGGTGAAGGAGGAGAAGGATATATCAGGCTGTCTTATGCAACTTCCCTGGAAACGATTGAAAGAGGCATGGATTTAATCGAAGAATTTGTAAAAACTCTTTAACAGCCAGGAGGTAACCTGAATGGATATTAATGGTGACAGGCTCCTCAAGGAGCTTACAGAACTTGGAAATATAGGATATAAAGAGGGTGTTGGAACGAGCCGAATGGCATATTCCGAAACATTTAACCAGGGGCGGAATTATGTGAAGCAGCTGATGGAAAGTAGCGGGATGGCAGCAAGGGTTGATGAAGTCGGTAATCTTACCGGTGTGCTGAAAGGGGAAACCGACAAAATCATATCCATAGGCTCCCATATTGATACAGTACCGGGAGGCGGAATCTATGACGGCGCCCTGGGAGTTCTGGCAGGGATTGAAGCAGTAAGGGCATTAAAATCAGCCGGATACCGCAGCAGACACAGCATAGAAGTGATTGCATTTACCGAGGAAGAGGGGAATGTGGTTGGCGGCACATTTGGAAGTAAAGCCTTTACCGGACAGCCCCAGGAACCAGATTCGCTGCAAAGGGCAGTCAGGTACAATATTACGGAAACGGATATCCTGAATGCCAGGCGGAATCCGGAAGATTACAGATGCTATCTGGAATTACATATTGAACAGGGTGGACGGCTGGAACAAGAGCAGATCCCCTTTGGGATTGTGCAGGGCATTGTAGGAATTGCAAGGTATAGGGTGACTGTTGCAGGTAAAACCAATCATGCCGGCAGTACTCCCATGAATCTGCGCGATGATGCTCTGGTAAAAGCAGCTCCCATGATCACGGGAATGATGGATATCGCACGGGATATAAACTCCGATATGACATGCACCATAGGGAAAATCCGGGTGGAACCCGGCGCAGTCAATGTAATCCCCGGATTAACGGAATTTATGATTGAACTAAGATGTATGGATACGCAGGATATCAAAAAAGCCATCCATAAATTTAAATCAGAGTTTCAGAGTGAAGATATTACAATTGAAAATTTTCTGTGGCAGGAAGCGACAAATATGGATGGAGAATTAATGGAAGTCTTTCAAAAGTGCTGTCTTGGAAGAAAAACAAACTTCTGCCATATGCCAAGTGGTGCTGGTCATGATGGGATAAACATGGCATTATTCACACCTTCAGCAATGATTTTTATCCCGAGTATCGGCGGAATCAGCCATAATATAAGGGAAGAAAGCAGACCGGAAGATATCATAAAAGGAAGTAATATACTGTTGGATGCGATTCGAATGATTGACCGGCAGTGATGAGGGGGAGGCAGTATGAAAATAAAACTGATCAATCCAAATACGACAGTGGCTATGACACAGAGCATTCAAAGCTGTGCAGAAAAGTATGCGCGAAAAGATACTGAAATATATGCGGTCAACCCAACTGTCGGTGTAAACAGTATCGAGTGTTATGTAGACGAATATCTGGCGATTCCCGGAGTATTGCGGGAAGTCCAGAAAGGGGAGCAGGAAGGGGCCGATGCGTATGTCATTGCCTGCTTTGGAGATCCCGGCCTACAGGCAGCAAGGGAAATCACGGACAAACCGGTCTTAGGAATTGCAGAGTCCGCCATCGCCGCTGCCAAAGTAATTGCACCGTATTTTTCAATTGTATCTGTTCTGGACCGTTCAATCAAGGTGACGGAAGATGTGGTTGTCAATTATGGAGCAGAAAAATTCTGCAGATCCATCCGCTCCACGGGACTCAGTGTTCTGGAATTTGGAGAAAGCCCGCAAAGAGGGCTGGATGCGCTTCTGCATCAAAGCAGACTTGCAGTGAGTGAGGACAAGGCGGAGTGTATTCTTCTTGGATGTGCAGGGTTTGTTGATTTTGTAGAAAAGATAAAGAAGGAATTGGGGGTTCCGGTGCTCGACGGGGTTATGCCGGCCGTAAAGTTTGCAGAAGCATTTGTGGAAATGGGGCTTGGCACCAGCAAAGCAAATACTTGGAGTTATCCTGAGAAAAAAGAATATGCAGGTTATGATCTTGAAACGGTAACATGGATGCCAGGAAAACCGATGATATGTGGTAAATAGGAGGAAATATGTATGAGAAAGAAAAGATTGTTAGCATTTGTACTTAGTTGTGTAATCGTATGTTCCGCACTTCTTGCAGGATGTTCCGGGGGAAGCAAAGATGAAAAACAGCCTGAACCTAAAGCTGAACAGACAGAGGAGACAAAAGAAGAGTCCGGAGAGCCGGCTAAGGTATTGGATTCCGGCGATGTTAAGGTCGGTATCAGTATCAATGCGCTGGATGCGATTAATAACCGCCAGGTATTTGAAATGATGCAGAATAAGGCAGAGGCAGCCGGTTATGAATACGTTGCGACCAATGCGAACGGCACGGCAACCCAGCAGTCCACGGATATTGAGAATCTGGTTCAGCAGGGATGCAATGTGATTGTTGTTTTGAACGGCGATACAGAAGGGCTGACCAATGCGGTAAAAGAGGCATCTGAAAAGGGTGTATACGTAATCAGCGTAGAATCAGGATATATTCCGGGGATTTCTGCTTACTTTGCAAAAAACGATTTTGCCCTGGCATCCGCAATGTATATGATGCTTGCAGGAGAGATGGGGTATGAGGGTGAAATTATAGCAACCGGGCATAATGATCATCCTGCTATCCGGGCAAGAGTAAATGTCCAGGAAGCAATGCTGAAGGAATATGCCAACATTAAACTGGTAAACCGCGTAACAACGGGATACCCGGGAACGACAGAACTTGCTTATAACGGCGTGGAAAGCGCACTGCAGCAGAATCCGGACGTTAAGACAATCTGGTGTACCTTTGACCTGGAGGCACTGGGGGCGGCACAGGCATGCGAAGCGCTGGGCAAGAAGGATATCAAAATTGTAGGAGCCGACGGAGAAATTGATGTGCTCCGTATGATAAAAGACGGAAAATATATTATTGCGACATCCGTAGCTGACTTGGAGGCAACGACCGATGATGTTATTCAGACGGTGGCTGATTTATCTTCCGGAGCGGAAGTAAAGATGTTCCATGAGATGCCATTTATTATGATCACAGAGGAAAATGTAGATGAATGGATTGAAAGGACAGAGTCCTATCTGAAAGAAAGCGAATAAGAATTGTAAAGGGCGCTTGCAGGCGCCCAATACTCAAATACAAAAACTGTTTTAAGCCGGAAAGGAGTAAATATGGCAGAGCAGGAAATGGCAGTAGAAATGAGAAATATCAGTAAATATTTCAATGGCATATGCGCACTCCATGACGTAAACCTGCAGATAAAAAAGGGGACTATCCATGCCCTGCTTGGCGAGAATGGGGCGGGAAAATCCACCTTAATGAAGATACTTTGCGGAATTATTAAGAAAGAACAGGGGTCCGTTTATCTGTTCGGAAAAGAAATGAACATAAGGTCTGTGATAGAGGCCCAGGATCATAAGCTTGCGATTGTGCCTCAGGAACTGGCATTAGTAGATTATTTTACCGTAGCCGAAAACATTTATCTGGGGCGTGAGCAGGTAAAAGGGCCGGGCCTGGTATCACGCAGCAAAATGTTTGAAGAAGCAGAAACGATTCTGAAAGAACTCAAGATTCATCTGGATCCAAGAACGTCTGCCGGTAAACTGAGTGTTTCAGACAAACAAATGCTTGTAATTGCAAAAGTGCTGTCGCTGGATGCAGAAGTGATCATTATGGATGAACCTACCGCCAGGCTGGGCGTTAAGGAAATCAAGGAGTTTCTGGAGTACATGAAATACTTGAGAAGCATTGGAAAAACCATTATTTACATATCCCATAAATTAGAGGAGATTTTTGAAATCTGTGACGAAATCACGGTACTGCGCGACGGTCAGACGATCGGAACCCATCGGACCGCGGATATCACGGTTGACCAGCTGATTAAAGAGATGGTCAACAGATCCTCGGAAAGTCTGGATATTAAAAAGAATCTAAAAGAGTTCGGGGAAGAGATCCTGAAGGTCGAGGGACTGTCATGCGAAAGAATGGTGGCGGATGTACATTTTTCTTTGAAAAAAGGAGAAATTCTGGGCTTCTATGGACTAGTCGGTTCTGGGCGTACAGAGATGATACGCGCAGTTCTTGGCATTGATCCCATGAAGAGCGGTGAAGTCACCTATAAAGGAAACAGGGTCAGGTTTAAAAATATCCGTGAATCCATGGCTGCGGGGCTGGTTTTAATCCCGGAAGAGAGAAGAAAACAGGGACTTGTTATGAATCTGTCTATCCGCCAGAATGCGTCGCTTACGAAGCTAAAAAGATTCAGTAAAGCCGGATTTATGAATAAGAGTAAAGAAGTGGAAAGCGCGGAAAAACTGCGGGAGGAGTTACAGCTCTCCTGCCCCGGCATTGAAAGCCCGGCCGGTGCATTAAGCGGCGGGAACCAGCAGAAGGTTGTCCTGGCGAAATTTGTAGACATGCCGGTGGATATCTTTATATTTGATGAACCGACCAGAGGGATAGATGTGGGGGCAAAAAGCGAGATTTATACATTGATAGAGAAAATTTCAGAACGGGGAGCATCTGTCATTATTATTTCATCCGAAATACCGGAACTGCAGTCAATCTGCGACAGGGTTGCAGTCATGCGGGAGGGCCGGGTTACGGGAGTATTGGGCAGTGAAGAGTTCCAGGATGCGGAGACCATTCTGAAATATTCTATAGGAGGCTAATATGACAGGACAGGTGCAAATGAAAAAGAAAGTGCATTTTTCAGAATTTGTGATGAAATACGGGACATTGATGTTTTTGGTGCTTCTGTGCATCGCATTTTCGGTATTACGGCCAAGCACATTTTTAAGTGTGGGCAATCTTTTGACCGTACTGAGGCAGATTGTAATCTTGAGCATACTGGGCGGAGGCCTTACGGTTGTTATGATTACAAACCGCATTGACCTGACGATAGGCTATACGACCAGTTTTCTTGGAATTGTTGCAGGTGCGCTGATGGTAGACTTCGGGATTCCTGTTCTGCCTGCAGCGATCCTGACTTTGATAGCGGGGGCCATACTGGGGAGCCTGAGCGGTATTGCTGTGGCATTAATTGGGATTCCTGATTTTATTGCGACTTTATCCTTGGGATTTTTGATTTCAGGCTTTAACCAGTCCTATACAAAAGGGCATCCGATCTCAGGGCTCCCGGCGGAGTTCAGCATATTTGGCGCTAAGTTTGTTAAGGGAATACCGACTTCCATATTTTTTATGATTGTATTTCTGGTTATTATTTTTATACTGCTTAACTTTACAAGGTTTGGAAGACATGTTTATGCAATCGGCGGTAATGAAGAGGCATCCCTGATGTCAGGTGTAAATGTAAAGGCGAATCTGATCTGGGCTTATGTTGTCAGCGGTGTCGGCGCAGGACTGGCCGCATTGATCCTGGCGTCTAAGCTTGGAACCGCACATCCTACGGCGGGGGATAATTATCTGATGGAAGCGCTGGCCACCGTCTATGTTGGGGGAACGGCATTTAAGAGCGGGGAACCTAATATTGCGGGAACCTTTGTGGGTGCTATGATTATCGGAGTTCTTACAAATGGACTGACCCTCTGCAACGTTCAGTATTACAACCAGGACATTGCGAAAGGGCTTGTCATTTTTCTGGCTGTCACCATAACATCCATCCAGAGAATGAAAAAGAAATAAGAAGGAAGGGGCATACATATGAGTATTTTAATAAAGAACGGAACCGTATTGACAGCGGAAAACGAGGTAAAAGCCGATATTTTAATCATTGATGAAAAAATTGCTGCGGTTGGACAGAATATAGGGCAAGAGACAGATGAGGTGATTGATGCAGAGGGAAAATATGTATTTCCGGGAGGAATCGACCAGCACACCCACTTTTCTGCACTTTGTAATTCGGGCGATAAGGATACCGCAGGATACGAGACAACGAAAGCAGTTATCGTAGGGGGGACTACTACGATTATAGATTACGCGCCCCAGGATCCGGGCTGCGGGCTGATTGAATCTGCACAGTACCGTATCAACACGAGGGCAAAGGGTAAGACATGCGTTGATTTTGCCCTGCATTCTCTGGTAACCGAAGTGACGGACGCTATGTTTGACGAGATAAAACAGCTGCCGGACTATGGCATTGCAAGTATCAAGGTGTTTATGGCGTATATCGGTTCCCCGCTCCACGTAGGGGACGATACCTTATATAAGGTACTCCAGGAAAGTAAAAAGGTGGGGGTAACCGTATTTGTGCATGCGGAAAATGGAGAGATCATCGATATGCTGCAGAAGGAGTGTGTAAAAGCCGGGAATGTAACGCCGGAATTCCATGCGGTATCCCGCCCGCCGCTTGTTGAGACAGAGGCTGCCCAGAGAGCCATCTACATAGCGGATCAGTTAGACGCACCGCTTTTTATCGTACATGTTTCCTGCAAGGGGGCGTCAGACGCCATTGCAGAGGCAAGATATAAAAAACAGAGAGTATATGGCAAGACATGTACACAGTATCTTACGACGACAAAGGACCGCCTGAAAGATCCGGACTTTAATATTGCCGCCCAATTCGTATGTTCGCCGGCGCTCCGTGATGAGAGTGATATTGACGCCATGTGGCAGGCGTTATATGATGGTGTATTAAGCGCTGTGGTATCGGATCACTGTGGAATTGACCTTGCAGAAATGAAGCAGACGGGAAGGGAAAATTTTGTGGATATACCAAACGGGGCTCCCGGGGCAGCCGACCGCATTCATATGATCTGGACAAATGGCGTGGCTAAAAACAGGATTTCCAGACAGAAGTTTGTGGAGGTATGTTCGGAAATGCCTGCAAAGATTAATGGCATATATCCAAGAAAAGGTACCATAGCAGTTGGGTCAGATGCGGATATTGTCATTTTCAATCCGGACTACAGAGGTGTTGTAAAACTTGCGGATAACCCGAATGGCGTAGACTATAATATTTATGAAGGAAGAGAGCAGATCGGGCAGGTGGAAACCGTACTGCTGCGCGGTAAAAAAGTAGTAGAACATGCACAATTTGTGGGCGAAATGGGACAGGGAGAGTTCATACCAAGTAAACCATATGCTTATTGCTTTGAAGGAAGAGAATAGTCAGGAGGCTGTTTTATGGACAAGATATTAGAAAAAATCCGCGAGTACGGAGTGATGCCTCTTGTTACGCTGGATGATCCGCAGGATGCGTATGTACTTGGCAGAGCACTGACGGATTGCAGCCTGCCCATTGTGGAGATTACGTTTCGGTCCGGCGCGGCGGAGGAAGCAATCCGTATTCTCAGAAGCACCTATCCGGATATGTTGGTCGGAGCAGGGACGGTGCTGGATGCGGATATGGCGGAGCGGGCGATCAAAGCGGGAGCACAGTTTGTACTGGCGCCTGGTATGAATCCCGGCATGATAGAATATTGCCTTGAGGAGGAAATTCCTGTATTTCCGGGGTGTATGACTCCAACAGATCTGGGACAGGCGCAGAACCTGGGGCTTAAGGTTGTGAAGATATTTCCGTTTATGCAGTTGGGCGGGATCCCGATGCTCAAAGCAATCTCAGCCCCTTTTGGCAAAATGGAATTTTTGGCAACCGGAGGAATCAATGATGAGAATTTAGCCTCGTCCCTTGCATTTCCAAGAATGGCTGCATGCGGGGGCAGCTGGCTGATTAAAAAAGAAAAGCTGAGAAAAGGCGACCTGGAAGGCTTGAAAAGCGATATTAACCGGACTTTAACGGCAATGCTCGGGCTGCGGTTTGCACATCTGGGGATCAATTATGGGATGGAGGCAGCGAAAACATTGGAGCAGATTCTGAATGTACAGACTCTCTGGGGGCAGACCTCCGGCTTCACCGGAGATTATGTTGAGGCTGTAAAAACCGCAGGACAGGGGAAAAATGGGCATATAGCGGTTGGAACCTGTGATATCGGGCGGGCAATATTCTATCTGCAAAGGAAGGGTTTTGGTATTCAAACGGAGTCTGTCAAAAAAAATGAAGCAGGTCATATCTTAGCTGCTTACCTGAAAGAAGATGCGGGCGGTTTTGCAGTCCATCTTCTTCAGGAAACATTAAACTGAGAGATCTGGAAAGGGTTACTATGTCAACAGCAACGGTACAATCAATTGATAGGGCATTTGAGATTCTGGAGGCGTTGGGAAACTGCCCGAATGGGATGCAGGTCAAAGAATTGTCGGCTGCGCTTGCACTGAATAAAAGTACGGTGAGCCGTATTCTTTTGACTTTGGCCAGTAAAGGTTATGTGGTAAAAAATAAAGATAATTATTATCGACTGGGAATGCGTCTGGTGGATTTGTGCAGCTTCTACTTAAACAGTCTTCAGCTGAAAACGGAGGCGCTTCCTTTTTTAGAAGAGCTTAGAAACCAGACGGGACTCATCGTGCATCTGGGAAGTCTGGATGAAAATGAAGTAGTTTATCTGGATAAAATCAGTTCATTTAATAATATACGGATGTATTCCCAGATAGGGAAACGCGCCTATGTTCATTGCACAGGGCTTGGAAAAGCAATGCTATCCCGGATGAGCAGGGAAGAAGTAGAGGAGATCCTGGCCGTGAAAGGGCTTCCGATGATGACAGAATATACCTGTACGGACCAGAAGAATTTTTTTGACGAACTGGATCGGACACGTGCCAGGGGCTATGCCGTAGATGAACAGGAAAATGAGGCGGGAATCAGGTGCGTGGCGGCGCCGGTTTTTGACTACAGAGGGAATGTGATAGCCGCGGTAAGCGCAACGGGATTTATCGATATGTTTCCAAAAGCGCGGATAGAAGCAATGTCTGTGTATGTGAAGAAATGTGCGGAAAGTATTTCAAGAAGCATGGGGTATCGCTGAAAATAAGTAGTCTGAAGAAAAGCGAGGTGAGACATTTGGCGGAAGTGATTACATTTGGTGAGGCAATGGTTGTCTTTATTTCTGAGGAGACAGGGGAGTTTAAAGATGTTTCTGACTTTACTAAAGGCCTTGCCGGGGCGGAATTGAACGTTGCGGTTGGAATCACCAGGCTTGGACACAATGTAAAATACATAACCAGGCTTGGCACAGATCCATATGGTGATTATATTTTTGACTTTATTAAAAAAGAAGGCATTGATACAAGCGGGGTAATATTTGACAGGGACCATTTGACAGGTTCTTATATCAAGTCTAAAGTCCATCAGGGGGATCCGCAGGTTTTTTATTATAGAAAGAATTCGGCGGCATCCTGTGTGAGCAGGAAGGATATAGATCAGGTAGACTTTGAAGGCGCAGGGGTATTACATCTCAGTGGAATTACGGCGGCTATCTCTGGAAGTTGTCTGGATGCGTGTTATTATGCGTTGGAGAAAGCAAGAAAATGCGGCATGAAGGTAGTATTTGACCCAAATATCAGACGGAAGCTTTGGAACAGTGAGGAAGAAATGATTTGGACTTTGAACGACCTTGCAGGCAAATGTGATGTTGTATTACCCGGGATCGAGGAAGGCAGAGTGCTGGCTGGTACAAAGGATGAAAAGGAAATCGCCCGGTTCTATTTGTCACTGGGGGCTAAAACGGTAGTTGTTAAGTTAGGGGCCTCCGGAGCATTTTATCAGGAAAACACCGGAAGAAACGGTTATGTGAAAGGTTTTAAGGTGGACAATGTAGTAGATACGGTCGGTGCGGGGGATGCTTTTGCATCCGGCTTTATCAGTGGTATTCTGGAGGGAATGCCGGTGGAAGATGCGGTTGTCAGGGGAAACGCAATGGGGGCTATTATTATTACCTCCAAGACCGATAATGAGATATTGCCGACAAAAGAGGAATTAGAAAAGTATTTGCAGAAACACTTGATGCTGGGATGAGGAAAACAGGATGAACGAATTAGACAAAATTGACATTCAGCTTCTGAAAGCACTACAGGAGAATGCGCGGACTTCGATTAAAGAACTGGCCAGTCAGGTATACCTTTCTTCGCCGGCCACAGCATCCCGGATATCCAGAATGGAGAAGATGGGGTATATCAAGGGATACACTGTTATCGAGGGAGAAAGCGAACTGGGGTATCCAATCAAAGCAATCATTAATATACAAACGGATAGAAAAGGCAGAGAGAGTCTGTTTTCTTTTATCTACAGGTGTCCAAATGTTACAGAATGCGCTTTTGTATCGGGAATATATTCCATAGTGATATCTGTCTTTTTTGAAAATACACAAAAACTGGATAAGTTTATTAATGAAATCCAGAAACGGGGTGCTGATACGATGACACAGATCGTGCTGTCAACACCTATACTGCACAGAGGTATAGGAGGAATTATGGAGGAATAAAAAAAGGGGGCTGCCCCCTTTTTTTAATTTCCGCCAATGTGCTCTCTGATCTCGGTGATCTTTCCTTCCTTCATGAATATTACCCGGTTTCCCATCGTAATAGCTTCATCGTAATCATTTGTCACGTATAATACAGTAATTCCAAGCACTTTATTGATCTTCTGAATATCTTCGATCATCTCCATCCTCCGCTGCTCATTCTGCCTTGCAAAATCTTCATCGACAAGAAGAACCTTGGGGTGGCAGACAACAGCACGTCCAAGCGCAACCTTCTGTCTGGCTTCATCGTTGATCGACTTAATCTTTTTATCGAGCTTATCTGCGATGCCGAGAAATTCAGCTGCCGTCTTCACACGGGTATCAATCACTCCGCGCGGAAGATTGCGGAGCCTTAGGCCAAGTGCCATATTATCATAAACATTAAAGTAGGAATACAGTACATAGTTCTGAAAAGCCATTGCAAGGCTTCTGTCTCTGGGAAGTATGTCATTGAGGAGATCATCTCCCAGGTATATCTCTCCTGAGGTAATATCCTCCAGGCCTCCAATCATGCGGAGAATGGTGGACTTTCCGCATCCGCTCGGGCCGTGAAAGGCAACGAATTCCCCATCTTTAATATGGAGAGATACGTTCTTTACGGATATAAATCCGTTAGGATATGTCTTATTTAAGTTCTTAAATGTCACGCTTGCCATAAAAACACCTCCGCTTATTCTTATCACAATTTTAGCACATACCGTATGCCAATGCAAAGGGGGCAAGGTTTTTTAAGGGAGTTTTTATCAAAAATGCAGAATATTCAGAAAACGGTGAGCAAAGGGGTCAGACCCCTTTACATCATTCCTGCGATCAGGACGCTTGCGGCAAGTCCGGCTAAGGTTGCCAGCAGCGCTCCGGTGAGTGTATAACGCGTTTTTTTAATTTTTGCGGTCATGAAATATACGCTCATTGTATAGAAAATTGTCTCTGTGCAGGCCATGGATATGGAGGCAATAAGCCCCAGCCGGGAATCAGTGCCGTATTCTTTGAAGATGTCCAGCAGGAGACCGGTGGCAGCGGAGGAAGAGAACATTTTTACAATGGTGAGTGGGACGAGTTCTCCGGGGAAGCCTATGTATGCGGTAAAATGGCCGATTAAGGAGGACAGAAAATCAAGGAAGCCGGAGGCGCGCAGGATTCCGACTGCAACCATGAGGCCGATGAGGGTGGGCATAATTTTGATGACGGTGAAGAATCCGCTTTTTGCCCCTTTGATAAAGTTGTCGTATACATTGGTTCTCATAAGTATGCCGTAAGTAACGATAGCCAGAATAATAAACGGAACTATGAAATCCGTAATATACAGAAAAAACTGCATAAACATCCCTCGGCAATCTGTAATATCATTGCTTTATTTATATGCTTATCCGGGGGAAACGATACCTTATTTTGCAGCTCAGCTGCAAATCCACCCGTCAGGACTTGAGCTTACGGGGGGCATTGGGTATGAATTAAAGAGGATGGAATGCCTGGCGTTAGCATAACAGGGGATTTTTACTCATAATATGAAACAAAGACTTTGGGGGAGTTCCTATGCCATCTCTAATTCCCAAACATATCAGAAAACGGCTTCTTGCCGTGTGTCTTACCGTCAGCACAACAGCGGCCCTTTTGTTTACAGGGTGCAGCGTCAGTACAAATACCAACCAGAATAAAACATTCCAGTCATTTACAAAAGAGGTGTTCTGCCAGGAGGTTTCCTCCAATTCGATCAGTCTGCATTATTCACTGAAGGAGCCGGAAAAGTATGGAATCAAGGAAGCACCGGTTACTTTTGGCGGTTTTACTACGGATTCGAATGAAGCGGCGGCCTCACTGGAAAATCTTCGTGCAGCACTTGACAGATTTTCCTATGACAGCCTGTCGGTGGAAAATCAATTGACCTATGACGTTCTGGATTATTACCTGAATATGGCAGAAAAGAATACGGATTATCTGCTGTACAATGAGCCTCTCGGCCTGGTCAGCGGGATCCAGACACAGCTGCCGGTCCTCTTATCAGAATATCAGTTCTACGACGAGGAGGATGTGGATACATATTTAAAATTGATGCAGTCAACACCGGAATATTTTGAGTCACTTATCGCATTTGAAAAGCAAAAATCGGCGGCAGGCCTGTTTATGGCGGATTATGCAGCGGATACGGTGATTTCCCAGTGTACAGCTTTTATGGAAATGGGCGAAAGTAATTATTTAATTTCTACCTTCGTAGAGCGGATCAAACAGCTTGGACTATCGTCTGAGGCTCAAAGCCGCTATATTAAAAGAAATGCCCAGATGCTCCAAAGTTATGTCCTGCCTGCTTATAATCAGCTGATTTCAGCCGTACAATCTTTAAAGGGCACCGGAAAAAATGAGGAGGGGCTCTGCCACCTTCCCGACGGAAAGGCCTATTATGAACAGATCGTGGCTGAATCAACAGGATCAGAAAAGACGGTTCCGGAGCTGGAGGATCTCACCAGGAGACAGATTATATCTGACCTGGAGGCCATGGAGGAAGTGCTTAATATAGCCGGAGACCAGGCAAAAGAGACGGCAGCCATGGAGGAGAGTAATCCGGTTACCATACTGAACGAATTGGAGCGCAAGACGGGCGGGGCATTCCCAGAGCCGCCGGAAACGGTGACACAGGTCAAATACGTGCCTGAGGCTATGGAGGAACACCTGAGCCCCGCATTTTACATGATTCCCGCCATTGATAATACAGCGGAAAATGTAATCTATGTGAACCAGTCTCATATGAGCAACAACCTGACACTCTATACCACGCTTGCCCATGAAGGGTATCCGGGTCATTTGTATCAGACGGTATACTATGCAGGGACAGATCCTGACCCGTTAAGAAGTATTTTTAATTTTGGCGGATACGTGGAAGGATGGGCAACTTATGCGGAAATGTGCAGCTATTACCTGTCCTCACTGAGTAAAGAGCAGGCTACACTGCTGCAGAAAAACAGCTCCATTGTACTCGGGCTCTACGCACTTGCGGATATGGGGATTCACTACGATGGGTGGAGCAGGATTGACACGGTGGCTTTTTTCAAAAATTATGGGATCAAAGACGCGAAAACAATAGAACGTATTTATGAACTCATTATAGGTTCGCCGGGAAATTATCTGAAATATTATATCGGTTATGTAGAATTTTTGGAACTGAAAAAAGAATGGGCCGCGAAAAAAGGCAATCATTTTTCACAGAAAGAATTCCACGAGGCAGTGCTGTCTGTAGGACCGGCTCCTTTTGCTCTCGTGGAAGAATATATGTGGAAAATGCCTGTTGATTAGAAGAACAGGCGGGAATCCACGGTGATTCATTATCTGAAAATCATGTGAGAATATGATAGAACGCATACTGATTCTTGCCATTTTGCTTTGAAAGGTACAGCGCTTCATCTGCGTGCTTAAACAGCTCTCTGAAAGTGGTACCATCGGCGGGGGACAGGGCGATGCCGATGCTGGCTCCTATTTGGGGGAGTTCCCTGTCAGCCGCAGTGTTTATCGCATTGATTGCTTCAAGAAACTGCACAATACGGCCCCGGGGGACGTCGTCACTTGAACAGTCGGGGAGAAAGATTAAAAACTCATCGCCCCCGATACGCCCTATGATATCCGAAGAGCGGAACGTTTCCTGCAGTACTGCCCCTACTTCTTTGAGCACCTGATCGCCGCAGTCATGCCCACCGGAATCATTGACCAGTTTAAAATTATCAATGTCGATGACTAAAAGTGCACCCTGGGCATTGGGGCGGGAAAGATGGGAAGTAATCTTTCTCTCACAGAATCCACGGTTCCAGAGACCGGTCAGCTTATCCGTATCTCTTTGAATTTCCAGAATGTTATTAGACATGATCTGCTGGAAATTGAGGTAGTTGAACTGGTGAGAAGTAAAAATGCTGAGCAGATAAAAAACAACGGTATTTATAATATCATAAGAGGCAGTGTAAGGAGTCTTATATATTTTGGAAAAAATACAGAAGATCACACAGAATATGCCCATAAACATGCAGATGCGGGACGGTATATCAACGATAAAAAGGGGAAGTCCCACAAGAAATACTATAAAGGCTACTGCGTTGAGCTCCGGCTGCATAATAGTACCTAAATAGACTGACACCCCGAGTATGATGGCAGCCATAGTATAAAGGGCGGCAGGTATTAGCCTTTTATGCGCCTTCAGGTACGTTTTTGCCAGGATATTCAGAAAAACCGAAGCTGCAGAAATAATAATATACGGTATCGTTGCGTTCAGGAAGCTTTCCAGAAAAAGGCTGATGAGAATGAGCGGAATGCCCATTAAAAACCCAAGGGTCGTTATAAGACGCAGGCTTTTTAGATTTCTGTCCGCAATGTCGTCATAATAAGTATGATAATTTTCAACAAAATAGTTACTATATGGAATCATGATATTAACCCCCGATAAAATATACTGATACATTGTTTCTATTCTACCATATAAAGTAAGTAATATTATGAATAAAATAAAAAAATTTCAGGAGGGTCCTATGCTGAATTACTTATGGGCGGGCATGATTATCGTCGGTGTTATCTTCGGGGCTTTTAACGGGAAGATGCCGGATATTACGAATGCGGCGCTGGATTCTGCAAAAGAAGCGGTAACCCTGTGCATCACGATGATGGGAGTGATGTCTTTTTGGGTGGGAATGATGGAGATTGCAACAAGGGCCGGGATTATTGAGATTGCTTCTAAGAAGCTGCGGCCGCTGGTACGGTTTTTGTTCCCCAATATACCGGAGGGGCATAAGGCAAATGATTATATTACGACAAATTTTATCGCCAACTTTCTGGGGCTGGGCTGGGCGGCTACGCCTGCAGGACTGCAGGGGATGGGAGCGCTGGCGGATCTGGAAAAGGAGAGACGGGAAGGAAGGGCGCCGGGGGCAGCGCAGAAGCCGGGGGTGGCTTCGGATGAGATGTGCACGTTTTTGATTATGAATATATCATCCTTGCAGTTGATACCGGTGAATGTGATCGCTTACCGGAGCCAGTACGGGAGTGTGAATCCCGCGGGAATTGTTGGGGCGGGAATTGTGGCTACGGCGGTGAGTACGGCGGTGGCTATGGTTTATTGTAAGGTGAAGGCGAAGAGGCGGAGGGCTTAATAAGCCCTCTGTTTTTATGATTTGAGAGCTGTTATTGTTGTGAATTGGCAATAAGATGAATAAACGAAATTAAACACGTATTATCTGCTAAGCAGGAGAACCAAGGATAATCTCTACACCTGCTTCTTTAAGTCTGGTAACATAAGTGGAATCCAAGTCACTGTCAGATATCAGGCATGTTATTTCATTGATATCTACTGTTTTTTCGATAAACGGTTTTACAGAAAATTTAGTTGAATCAGCCAGTATATAGCATTTTTTTGCGCACTTAATCAGGCTTTGTTCAGTTCTGGGATCAATATCGAGAGAGGTAATTCCCACATCAAGATCCACAGAGTCACAGCCGGAATAAGCTTTGTCCACCTTCACCGTACTAAAAAAAGCTTCGGATGTAGGACCGAAACACGCACCGTTGCGTTCGCGGATCTGGCCGCCGCAGACATAGAGCTTTATGTTGGGGTGGAACAAAAGAAGGTTTGCTACAGGGATGGAGTCTGTAACGACTGTTAAATTTTTCTTATGTATAATTTTGGACGCGAGAAGAAGAGCCGTAGACCCGCTGCTGATAGCAATAAAATCGCCGTCCTCAATTGTTTCAGCTGCGGCTGCAGCAATCTCCTGTTTCTTATCATAATTGACAATCCCATCAAATATTTCCGGCTGAACTGTTCTCGTATTAAAGTCTTTTGGATAATCCGCCTTTATAGCGCCACCGTGGGTGCGCAATAGCAACCCTTTTTCATGCATACTTTGAAACTGAAGACGTATTGTGGAAACAGACAAGCCTGTAAGCTCAGCTGCTTCAGCAACAGTTATCCTGCCATTCTTTTGAAGTAAATCTAATATCACTTTTTCGCGTTCTTCGTAAAAGGAACCGTGTGTTTTTCCTGCCATATAATTCTCCAAATAATAAAAGGTTAATCTGTACATGCGGCGTATCTGTTCATGATTCTGAACAGATACAATGTATTTTATAATTATATCATTGGGAATGATGGAAAACAAGTAAAAATGATAATTCACTATTTTATATCAGCGATATAAAATGGAAAACGGTTAAAAACAATCGAAATACATAGCAAAACTAACAAATATCGATGATTTAAATTGTTAATAATAACAAATACAATTAAAAACGGTAAAAAACGCTTGATATTAATTAAAAACGGTGATAATCTAATAACAGAAACCCGGGGAACAGTTAAGAAGTTTTAGAAACAGTGTAAATCATGCATATTTAGAAAGGATGAGTGGCTATGTCGGGGAATAACAACAGATATTCTAAAGAATATCTTCAGGAAGCAGAGATACGGCTTGAGGAAATGGAAGATCCGAATTATGAATTTCCAACTCCATTCAGTAAATTAGATTGGATTCTGGCAATTGCAACAATTATAGTATCTGGATTACTGCTTATTGGCGGATATTGGATGTAATGTAAAGAGATTTTACTGTATATGAGGAGGAATAAAATGGCAAAGAATCGAAAAAGTTCAGATGAACAATATACAAAAGAAGCAACATTTGGTACGCTGCCGGTACGCAGATCAGAACGTCAGTATGGAATGTTAGATGCATTCCTCGTGCTCAGCGGGTATGGCGTAGCTACCTGGTGTTATACACAGGGAACTTTTCAGGCGGCTTACTGTAATTTTAAACAATTATTGACAACTACCTTTGCAGCAAACATTTTTGTACTTGCCTTATATTTATTGCCGGTACTTTTTGCGACAAAGTATGGTATCGATATGTGGCAATGGCTTAAGTCTACATTTGGCACAAAAGGAGCCGGAGTTGTTGCATTGGTTCTCACCGCAGTTAATTTCCCGTGGTTTGGACAATGTGCAGAGATATTTGCAAACACAATAGACAATTTGTTTCGAATGGCAGGCATGACGCCGCCGGCATTCTTACATAAACCAATGGGGCTGCTTTGCATTGCGCTCGGTACTGTCATTGCAATTGCCGGACCTTTGGTAATTAAGTGGGCAAACCGTATTATTGTTCCTTTGCTTCTACTGGTTGGCGTCGCTATCTGTGTTATAGCTTTTACTTCTGTACCACTTGGCGAAATTACTGCATATAAACCGGATCTTTCATTTCTTGGCGGTGACAGCGGTGCAGCTTATGCAATCGCATGTGAGGCCGGTCTTGCATTTGGAATGTCCTGGTGTGCAAGTACTGCGGTTACTCCACGTTTGTGTAAAAAAGAAAGGGACGGTTATTGGGCTACAATCGGTGCATATGGTGTAGTTGCCCCATTTTTTGTAATGGCAGGCGGAGTACTTGGTATTGCTACTTTTATAAAGACTGGTGTCATGGGAAATGATATTACAGAAATGCTGGTTACACTCAGCAGTCCTGTCATGGCTCTTACAACACTCGCACTGGTTATTTTTGCAAATATTGCAACGCAGGGGACTGGATCATATATGTGGTCTGTAGTTCTTAAATCCACATTCCCAAAGGTAAAGTTCAATATAATTGCTATTGTTCTCGGCGTTTATGCCGGAATTATGGTTATATGGGGACAGCTCCTTGATTATATCGGGGCAATGATTACGATTGCGGCATTCTTCTATGGACCAGTCATGGGGATTATGTTTGTTGACTATTTCTTTATTCGTAAAAGAAAAGTTTCACTGCGTGCGGTCTATGAACTCGAAGGACATGACTGCTACAAATACACCAAAGGATTTAATGTGGTGGCATTTGGATGCGCTATCATAGGAATTATCGGCGACCTTCTGATTTTCGATCCAATTGGATATGTGCCCAAAAGCCCGGTCTTTAATTTTGCAACATGTACATTTTTTGGATTTATACTTACAGCGGTTTTATTCTTTATTGCAAATCAGATTCCGGCAATCAAGAAGTATATGATTCGTGACCGTGAAGATATAACTGTATAAAGCTTTATATGAAAAGAGGAAATGATAAAATGAAACCTGAACTTATAATTATGTTAACATACAATGATGTAACAGTATCGAATGCTTCCGAAGTTTTTGAATCCTGTAAGGACTTGCCTATAACCCGCTGGGGATTTAAAGATGTTGGGCTTAAGAAAGAAGAGATGATTGCGCTGAATCGTGAAATGAAGGCTGCCGGGAAGACAACATATCTGGAAGTAGTTACATATACGGAGGAAGGCTGCTTAGAAGGCGCCAAGTTAGCCGGAGAATGTGGCTTTGACTTTTTGACAGGGACAGTTTATTATTCAAGTGTAGACAGTTTGCTGCAAAAATATGGATTAAAATATTTTCCTTTTGCCGGGAAAGTGGGCGGAAGTCCGGTAGCATTAAAAGGAACAATTGAAGAGATTGTATCTGACGCCGCCAGACTCATTGCAGCTGGAGCTGACGGTATAGATCTTACGGCATATCGTTATGTGGATGGAGACCCTCTTGAGCTGGCACGCGCGGTAGGGGAAAAAATAGGTATGGATAAACTTGCAATAGCCGGCAGCGTAGGAAGCAAAGAGCGGATGGATCAGATGGCCAGGCTGGGATGCCATGCCTATACGATGGGAAGCGCATTGTTTGATTCCAAGTTTGTAGAAAACGGAACGTTCCGGGAAAATCTGGAATACGTACTTAATTATTGTAACCAATAGGCGGATATAAGAATAACGCAGAAAGGCTGTAAAAGTGAGATATATTCTTGGCATAGATATAGGAACAACTGCAATTAAGGCGGCAGTTATAGGTGAAGACGGAAAGGTATATGGCGAAGAGACCTGTGAATATGTGCTGACAACGATGCCGACCGGCGAAGTTGAAGCAGACTTACAATTGTATACAGAGGCATTTTCAGGTGCGGTCACGGGAGCGGTCCGAAATTCAAACGCTGATAAAAAGGATATAAAATGTATTGGATTCTCTTCAACAGCGGAAACATGTGTATTCCTGGATGAAAATAATGAACCGCTTTGCAAGGTCATTGCGTGGATGGATATGCGGGGAACTAAAGAGGCAGAATATCTGTCAAAGCATTTCAGAAAGAAAGAGATTATCAGTAAGGTAGGTTTTGATAATATATATGCGATCCATCCAATCAGTAAAATATTAGCAGTGAAAAACAAATCTCCGGAAGTATTTGCTAACACCAGGATGTTTGCACAGATTAAAGACTATTTTGTTTATGTACTTTCGGGAAGATTTATTACGGAATATTCCGTAGCCAGCGATCATGGTTTTTTCGATATAACGAACAGATGCTATTGGCAGGAGATGCTGGATTTTGTTGGCATTAACAGAAAGTATCTTCCGGAACTTGTTGAGCCGGGAACGGAAATTGGAAAAATAACTAAAGAAGCAGCAGAAGCATTTGGGCTGGATCCGGATACTGCGATTAATGTGGGGGCATTTGACCAGGCCTGCGGGGCAATCGGAGCAGGAAATATAAAGTCAGGAATCGCCTCTGAAAGCACGGGATCGGCGCTTGTAACTGTTGCGACCATTGAAGAATTAAGCCCTGATTCAAAAGGTGATGTACCGACACTCTGCAGTGGCATTCCGGGGAAATATATATATCAGCCATATTGTACAGGGGCTATGATTACAAAATGGTTTAGGGATGCATTTTGTGAGAAGGAAAAAGAGATAGAAAAGGAGACAGGGCTCAATGCATATACGCAGATGGATGAATTAGTTAAATCAACGCCTCCAGGTGCGGATGGCCTGATTATGCTCCCCTATTTTCAAGGATCGGGAATTCCAGAGCTTAATGAGAAAGCAAGCGGTGTCTACTATGGTATAAATGCAGGGCATACAAGAGGTCATTTTATCAGGGCTATTATGGAGGGGCTTGCAATTGCTTTGAAAAGAATGCTTGAATGTGAAAAAGAGCTCGGGGCGGTCATGGATGAAATCCGTTCACTCGGCGGCGGCTCTAAATCAAAGGCTTGGTGCCAGATTAAGGCGGATATACTCGGGATTCCGGTTAAGGTGATTAAAAATAGCGGCAGCACTCCATGTATGGGGTGTGCAATACTTGCCGGAGTAGCAAATGGGATATGGACATCGATAGAAGATGCGGCGGAGAAGTTTGTTGAGATTAAGGAGACTTATTATCCTAATCCAGAAAACGCAGAGGTTTATGAGGAAACTTATCAAAAATATGTGGAGATTACAAATGCACTTAATCCTACATTCCGATAATACAGGCGTGAAAAGTAATGAGCGCCCGTTAATTTACACACACCATCCAGTATCAGTAAATCGGGATTTAGCGACGAGCTTTAGCCTCGGCGCGGATGGGGACGCTCCATAAAGGGATAGCCGAAAACCTCCCGGAGAACATCCATGTCCTTTCAAAAACGCGGCCGCGGACCTAAGAAATTCTAGGCGGGAAACAGCCCTGAAAATGGAGCACCACTGACACATCACGAGAAATCCGATGATTTCTCGCGCTGGGTCAGCTGATTTTTGGATTCGGAATCCAAAAATCTCTCCATTTTCAGGGCTGTTTCCCACCAAGAATTTCTAAGGTCCGCTTTGAGCGTTTTNCCGAAAACCTCCCGGAGAACATCCATGTCCTTTCAAAAACGCGGCCGCGGACCTAAGAAATTCTAGGCGGGAAACAGCCCTGAAAATGGAGCACCACTGACACATCACGAGAAATCCGATGATTTCTCGCGCTGGGTCAGCTGATTTTTGGATTCGGAATCCAAAAATCTCTCCATTTTCAGGGCTGTTTCCCACCAAGAATTTCTAAGGTTCGCTTTGAGCGTTTTTGAAAGGACATGGATGTTCTCCGGGAGGCTTTCGGCTATCCCTTCATGGAGCTGGCGCATCCAACCGGCAGGAAAAGGACTCGTTCCTAAGGTGGGGCCTCAAACGGGGGCAGCGTATGGATATAGAATTGGCGGGACTTTTATGTCCCCAGTAGGTGTACATAAGCAAAGGGATACGGTTCCAGTATCAAAATAATTCAATACACATCTTGAAGATAAAAAGACACGCATAGCCAATCCACATCCGCTGCCCTGGTCCAGGATCCCACCCGGATGGCGGGTTTTCCTGCCGATTGGATGAGCCAGCTTTATGACAGGGAGGCCGGGGAGGTGCTGGGGCTGTATATGCCGTTGCGAAATGCTGGAATGCGCTTAGTGATTCTTGAACAGCCGATGCCGGATAGGCGGGGAAAAACTTGATCTCCAAATCAAGTTTTTACTGAACCCAGCGCGGGAAATCATCAGATTTCCCGTGATGTGTTCAGTGTACCCGCCTATCCGGCATCGGCTGTTCTAGAATCACTTAGCAGCATGGGTGCATATCGCAACGGCATATACAGCCCCAGCACCTTCCCGGCCTCCCTGTCATGAAGCGTCCCCGTCCGTCGACAGGACTGAAGCCTGTCAACTGAATCCCGATTTAGTTGTTGGTTGGAGTGTGAAAAGTAAGGATCGCTCAATTAAATATAAGGAGGAATTGCCGGAATTGGAAGCGGAGGTAATTTCGGGGATGTGATTAAGTCCACGGCGGTGAGTACGGTGGTGGCTATGGTTTATTGTAAGGTGAAGGCGAAGAGGCGGAGGGCTTGATTGCTCTCTGCTTTTTAATTTACTTGGTAAAGATCACTAAAAAAGAACAATTAATATTGTGAATAATGGACAAAATATAAAATTTTGTTGACAAATTAAAATACAAAGAGTTATAATTCTCATATAAATGAAACGTTTCAATATCATCATAGAGGTAAAGAATGTCAGCAATAAAAAAAGAAAAAACAACAATCACTCAGGTAGCAAAATATGCAGGTGTGTCAATTGGAACTGTTTCAAATTATCTGAATGGAACTGCCCAGGTCTCCCCACAGAAGGCGGAGAATATCCAGGCTGCGATCGATAAATTACATTATACCCCGGATACGGTTGCAAGCTCTTTAAGGAGGAAGAACAGCAAGACGATTTATATCCTGACGCCAAACCTGAATAATACATTTTACACGAGGATTATCAGTTCCTATATGGCATATGCGTACCAGGCGGGATATACGGTACAGATTTCCGGTTACGAATACTCCGCCGAAGTGGAAAAGAAGCAATTGGCTGCTCTTGAGAACTGCAAACGGGGAACCATTGTAATCATCTTCAATGGCAGTAAGGATGAGGCGGAGATCAAGAGGCTTATGCAGAACGATATCCATGTCATATTAGCCGACCGGAATGCAGAGGGCTTAGATGTATCCAGTGTATCATTTGATAACCAGGATATGTTATATACAATTGTAGCAATGCTAAAGGAAAAGAATTATAAAAGAATTGGCTTATTTATAGAACCTGTTACTTTATCGAACTTAGAGAAAAGATATGAGCATTTTTTAAAGGCTTCCGAAAAATTTGGCTATAAAAATCCTTTAGATAATGTATTTACGGATAAAAGTCTGGCTCTTAATAAATTACACAGCAGTTATATTTTTATGAAAACAATTCTGGAAAATCATAAAAAAGAAGATTTGCCGGATGCCTGGATTGCCTCATCGGATTACTTGGCGATTGGTATGATGCGGGCAATGAATGAATTGGGATACCGTGTTCCGCATGATTTTGGAATCATAGGTTTTGATAATCTGGATATTTCAGGGTATGTAAACCCAAGGCTTACGACTGTGGAGCAGAATCAGGAACAGTTCGGTGAACTGCTATGGAAGGTAACAAAGAAGCTGGTTAAAACACAGGAGAATCAACATTTGGTAATTCCACAAAAATTAGTTGAAAGGGAATCCTGTTAAAATAATATGTATTGCGTAAGCGGTACATTTATTTTTATAAAATATTGAAACGTTTCAAGATGTACTTTATCAGGTATGTCAGCTATTATTTTTTTACACGCATTTTGAAACGTTTTAATATAGAAACCCAAAAATATTAAAGGAGGAACAGGAAATGAAAAAAGGTATCGCAGCATTATTATGTGCAACAATGGTGTTGGGTCTGACGGCGTGTGGATCTGATACAAAGGAAACGTCCGGAGAGAAAAAAGCAGAAGAAACAGCGGCATCAGAAAGTGTGTCATCTTTGGCGTCAGACGAGGCTGTAAAAAAGGCCTCAGATGAGGGGTGGGAGATCGCCGTAGTGCCGAAGGATTCTACAAACCCATGGTTCGTAAGAATGAATACAGGAGTAGAAGAATTTGCGGATCAGACAGGTGTCAACTGCTACCAGATTGATACAGGTGAAATTGATGCAACGCATCAGGCTCAGATGGTCGAAGATTTGATTGCCCAGGGTGTAGATGCAATTTGTGTGGTTCCTGTAGATGTGCAGTCTATGGATGTGGTACTTAAAAAAGCCCAGGATGCAGGAATTGTAGTAATCGCCCATGAAGGCGCAGAACTGAAAAATGTAGACTATGACATTGAGGCTTTTTCAAATGCAGGGTATGGCGCGTTTATTATGCAGAATCTTGCAGAAGCGATGGGAGAAGAAGGTGTGTATACCACTATGGTGGCATCGTTGACAAACGGCTCACACAATGAGTGGGCGGATGCTGCAGTTGAATATCAGAAAGAACACTATCCTAAGATGACGCTGCTGGAAGAAAATCCGCGTGTGGAATCTAATGATAATGGAGACACAGCATACAATGCAGCAAAAGAACTGATTAAGACCTATCCGGATCTGAAGGGTATTTTAGGTACTTCGTCCTACGACGCGCCGGGTGTCGCAAGAGCAATCCAGGAGCTGGGACTGCAGGATAAATTCTTTACTACAGGGACAGGAATGCCGGCAGATAATGCGGAGCTGCTTAAATCGGGTATTATTAAATCTCTGACATTATGGGATCCGGCTATGTCCGGCGAAGCTATGGTTTCACTGGCTTGTAAAGTCCTGGCGGGAGAGAGTATCACAACACCATTAAACCTGAATGTAGACGGATATACAGAGATGTCCGAACGAGAAGGTTCTAAAACCGTACTGGAAGGCCAGGGCTGGATCACAATTGATGCAGACAATGTAGATAGTTTTGGTTTCTAATAAACTTTGAGAATCGGAGCGCCGTTTCGGCGGCGGTTCGATTCTTTTAAAAGCGAAGAGGAGGACGCATATGTCAGAGTGTTTGTTAAAGGCAGAACATATTCAAATATCATTTGGAAATGTTCATGCACTCAAAGATGTTTCATTGGAAATCGTTCCTGGAGAAATTCATTGTCTGGCAGGTGAAAACGGCTGCGGGAAATCTACACTTATTAAAATTATCTCGGGTGTACACCAGCGCAGCGGGGGCACCATCGAATTTGATGGAAAGAAACTGGAAAAGATTACACCAATTGATGCAATCAATATGGGAATTCAGGTTATTTATCAGGATTTCTCTTTATTCCCTAATTTGACTGTAGCAGAAAACCTGGCATTAAATTCAGAATTAGCATCAGGCAAAAAAACAATCAGTTGGAAGAACGTAAGGAAAATCGCGGAAGAAGCAATTAAAAAAATCAATATGGATATTGATTTGGATGAAAAAGTAAGCCGTTTATCTGTTGCCCAAAAACAGATGGTAGCAATCAGCAGAGCGCTCATGTTCAATGCAAAATTGATTATAATGGACGAACCTACGACTGCATTGACTAAAAAAGAAGTAGATGCACTATTCAAGATCATATTAAAACTGAAAGAACAAGGGATTGCAATTCTCTTTATCAGCCATAAATTAAATGAAGTATTTGAAATATCAGACCGGTTTACAATCTTTAGAAATGGAGAGATGGCGGCAACCGGAAAAACCGATGAATTAGATGATAAGAAATTTACTTACTATATGACAGGACGTGAATTCGCAGATAAAACTTTTGTTCCTGAAAAAGTGACAGATAAACCTATTTTTGAACTAAGGAATCTTTCTTTGGAAGGTTCATTTAAAAATATCAGCCTTACTTTACGAGGCGGTGAAATCCTGGGGATTACAGGTCTTCTGGACTCAGGCCGTACGGAACTTGCGCTGTCTATGTTTGGGCTGAAGCCCGCTACATCGGGGGAGATAATCCGAAATGGAAAACCTGTAAAAATCACAAATCCGAGAGAGGCCATTGCTAACAAAATAGGATATGTACCAGAAGACCGTCTGTCAGAAGGGTTGTTTTTACAGAGATCCATTGGTGACAATATTATTATTTCTGAGATAGATTCTTTAAAGAAGAAAAATGGCCAGTTCGATTTGAAAAAAAGAGATGAAGAAGTAGACCGATGGGTAAAAGAATTCGAGATAAAAACAAAGAATCCAGATAATCCCGCAACCACCTTATCAGGCGGAAACCAGCAGCGCATAGTTTTGGCAAAATGGCTGGCATGTAATCCGGATGTTCTGATCTTAAATGGTCCGACGGTCGGTGTTGATATTGGATCGAAACATGATATTCATGCAATCCTTCAGCGATTAGCCCAAAAAGGCCTGGGCGTTATTATTATTTCTGATGATCTCCCGGAAGTAATACAGAACTGCTCACGCCTTTTAGTCATCAAAGAAGGTTCTATAGTTGCCGAATATGATACTCAGCAGGTAAAAGAACAGATGATTATTGATGCAATGATGTAAGGAGACAGGCGAATGAATAAAAAATTAAAATCAACATTTAAATCCAATGAAATATACATATTTTTCATTATAATTGCGTTAGGAATCTTGGTGCAGATTCGCTCGGGACAGTTTTTTACCGGAAATAATATGGTGGATTTGTTAAGTGCGATGATTGTACCCGGAATGTTTGCTGTGGCGGAATTCTTAGCGATCATTGCCGGAGGCATTGATGTATCTTTTCCGGCATTGGCTTCTCTGTCTGCATATGCATCCACCAAGATTTTACTGGACCAGAATTATGACGGCAATGTGGTTCTGGCGTTTGTGATTGCCATGGCGATTGGCGCTCTGTTAGGCGCTGTAAATGGTTTTCTGATTGGTTATCTGAATCTCAATGCTATGATCGTTACATTAGGCACTTCCAGCGTATTTCAGGGATTCATGCAGGGGGCACTGCGGGCAAAACAGTTGTCTGTTATACCAGCTGGTATGAAAGAGTTCGGTACAAATTCGTTTATCACGGCAACGAACAAAACGAATAATCTGACTTCCATTCTGCCCTACACTTTTATTATTCTGTTGATTGTTTGTGCAGCCATGTTCCTTATCCTGCGGTATACGATTTTTGGACGTGGTATCTATGCGATCGGAGGAAATCCGGTCAGTGCACATACGGTAGGATTTAATGTAAAACGAACAAAATTTTTCATGTATATTATCATTGGCATGATTGCGGCAGCAGGCGGTATCTGCCGTGTATGCATGATGCAGCAGATGCATCCGACCAACATGCTTGGAATGGAAATGAATATTATTGCAGGCGTTGTGCTTGGCGGAGTTGCGCTGACTGGCGGGGCCGGAACCCTGATTGGATGCATACTGGGTACATTTTTGATTATACTGGTTCAGAACTCCATGATTCTCCTGGGCGTGCCGACTACCTGGAGTAATGTGTTTGTTGGAATCGTAATTGTTGTGGGCGTGGCATTAAGTGCATACCAGTCTATCAGGACTGAAAAAGTAAAAAGTAAGATGGTAAAGGAGGCAGCATAATGGACAGAGTAAAAAGTTTTTATTCAAAAAACCGGGAAGTGAGCCGTCTTTTTATTATTATGATTGCTTGGCTGATATTTATGCTGCTGACACAGGCCGGAAAGTTTTTTACAGGTGCAAATTTCCTGACTATGGCAGGACAGTTCCCGGAGTATGGCCTGATGGCATTAGGAGGCATGCTCTGCATGATGACCGGAGGAATTGATTTATCGGTAGTTGGAACAGCCAATATGACAACGATTATCAGTGTCTATGTGCTGAACTGGATTTTTGGTGTAGACGGGACAATGCCGGCAGGATTCTCTGTTGTGATATTTCTGATTGCCATACTTACCGGCTGTGTGATAGGGGCTTTTAATGGTTTTTTGATTTCGGAATTAAAGGTGCCGCCTATTTTGGCCACCTTAGGAGTAAATCAGCTGATTACCGGTCTGTGTATTGTCATTACGGGGGGAGCGGCTGTATCTTCCTTCCCAAAACAATTTTGCGATATTTTTTCTACGAATTTGTTTGGCATTATTCCGGTTCGTGTGCTTGTCTTCATACTGGTGGCTGTTATTATCTGGTTCATGCTGGAGAGAAGTACCTATGGGACGAAATTAAGGTTATATGGATCAAGCGCGCATGTGGCGGAGTTTTCCGGAATAAACACAAAGAAACTGGTTTTTAAAACCTATATGACTTCAGCTGTTTGTGCCTCTGTAGGCGGTCTGATGATGCTTAGTACATACGCATCTGCAAGAGCAGATTATGGAAGTAATTATACCATGCAGTCAATTCTGCTGATTGTGTTGGGCGGCGTCAGCCCGAATGGCGGAAAAGGCAGATTATCTGGTGTGGCTGCGGCAATCATTCTTTTAAAATTTATAGAATCAGGTATTAACCGTTTCAGAAGTGTTTCCACATACTATGTAACACTGATTTGGGGCGCGGTTTTAATCCTGGCTCTTGTAATAGACTATTTTAGTGCACGTCCTAAAAAAGTAAAATAGCATGGGAGAATAACTATGAGCAGAAAAGTATTTGGGCAGATTGGCCGGCTTAAAAAAGATAAAATACAGGAGTATAGAAAGCTGCATATGGATGATGTTCATACACCGCATTGGGAAGGGGTGCTGCGCATGATTCATGACTGCAATATACGGAACTACAGAATCTTTATAAAAGATGATTTAGTTTTTGGATATTTTGAATATGTTGGACACGACTATGAGGCAGATATGGCAAAGATGGAAGCTGATGAAGTAACCAGGCAGTGGTGGAAACTTACGCGCCCCTGTTTTACAGAATATTCAGCTTCAAGCAAGGAAGCATTTTATGAGGACATGGATCAGATCTTTGATTTTGCAGAATAGAAAGTAGAGGCGATTATAATGAAAACAATTAAAGACAAACAGATTCTTGTTGGAGCAGATTTTGCGGGATTTCCATTAAAGGAGGCGGTTGTAGCTCATTTGAAGGAATATGGATGGACCGTAACAGATGTAGGGGTTCAGTCAGAGGAGGACAGCAGTACAGAATTAATGTTTCACAGAATTGGACTTCGTGTTGGTTCCATGATATCGGAAGGAGAATTCGAACGCGCATTAATTTTTTGCGGAACAGGTATGGGGATCCATATTGCGGCAAGCAAGTGTCCGGGAGTATTTTCCGGCGTTGTGGAAAGTGTACCGGCGGCACTTCGTGCGATTACAGGGAACGGAGTAAATGTACTGGCAATGGGAGCTTTTTATGTAGCTCCTAAGATGGGATGCGATATTGCAGATGCGTATCTGAGTAATAATCTGGGTGATGGGTATGAGTGGTGGCCCAATTTTTATGAATTTCATAAACTTGCGTGCGATGAACTGAACAGCTTTGATTATAACAGATATAAAGAAAACGGGTATAAACTTGAACATTTGGGAGATTATCCTTTAGAGCTGATGCAGGATCCGGGGCTTTTCGGCTGCAGGTAGAAATGAGAAAAATTTTATACTTTAGAACAATAGAAAAGGTTTGATATGCTCCCTTCCGGGCAGCAAGTTGAAGTAATTAGGACTTGCGGCTCAGGAGGGAGCATATTTTATGGGAATAAATAGCAGGGGGCCGGCAGAGAGTATAAAAATACACCCCTAAAGTATAAAAAACGACTCTTATAAGGTAAATGGAATCCGTATATAATAGATTCAGGATATCCGAAGAAGAAACTCATTTAGCAGTGAAAAAGTGAAAAGTACGTGGGAGGGTTCATCATGAAAAGAAGATTAAAAAAATTAGCTGCATTTGGTTTGGCAGCAGTTATGACAACTGGTATGCTGGCAGGCTGCGGCAGTGGACAGGCCGACAGTGAAAAAACAGATTCCAAAGAAGCGGATAAGTCAGCAAAAAATGAGACTACGCTGGAGGTAGAGGTTATCTACACGGGTCAGCCGCTGGATCAGTTCCGGGAAGTTTTGGACGGATTCACAGAAGAGACAGGAATTGGAATTGAATTGGTTACACCGGGGTCAGATTATGAGGCTGTTATGAAAACAAGGATGGCATCAGGAGAAATGCCGGATGTTTTTGTGACACACGGCTGGTCTATTGCAAGGTATAAGGAATACCTGACAGCCTTGAATGACGAGGAGTGGTACGACAGAATTGATGATCCGGTTCTGCCCATTATTTCTGACGACGACGGCAGCATATACGTACTGCCTGTCAGCCAGGTGACAAACGGTGTTGTATATAATAAGACGGTGCTTGAAAATGCAGGAGTAAATGTCGGTGATATCCGCACTATGGACGATTTTAAAGACGCCTGTGAGAAGATTAAAGCTTCCGGCGTTACCCCATTTTTCGTGGGAGGAAAAGACACCTGGACTGCAGCGGTTCTCTATAATGCGATGGCGCCGGCATTCTATACCACAGAAGGCTGTAAATACCCATCCGGTGAGGAGCTGAAAGATGGAACCTTTGACTGGGATACAAAAGGAAGCTGTGTTCTGGAAGAAATCGCAGATATGGTACAGGCCGGATATTTTAATAAAGACCTTGTTACCGCTGATAATGCGGCAACCCTGACAGCCCTGGGGGAAGATGCCTGTGGATTTAGTACCGAGGTTGAGATTGTGAAAGTATTAAACGTAGCTCCGGATGCACAGCTTGGGATCATGCCGATTCCATGTACGACTGAGGAGGGTAAATCCCAGTATATGATCGGGGAAGGAAGCTGCTTTGGAATCTGGAAAGACACAGAAAAGATGAAGGAAGCAAAACAGTTTTTAAATTACCTTGCAAAACCGGAAGTGGCAGACAAGATCATGGAACTGGACGGAGGGCTGCCCGCTCTTAAGGATATGAACACGGAAAATGTAAGCTACAAGGCCTTTTCAGAAAGCCAGGAAATCTTTGAAGGTGATATCTTCTACGATAATCTGTTCGACCGGGAATATTTCCCAAGCGGAATGTTTAATGCAGATGCGGATGCAGTGATCGAGGTTTTTATGGACCCAACAGAAAAAGGGGTTAACGCCGGACTGCAGCATTTAAAGAGTACGTTCCAGGATAAATATGTAGCAGCAGAGTAAGCAATGTAAAGGAGTGAAACCAAAGTGAGGAAACGAGCAGTAAAAATGAGCTGCTTTTACATACCGGCCATTTGTCTGATTCTGTTTTTTGTAGTGAGGCCTTTTTGTGAAACGGTTTATGTATCTTTGTGTAAGTGGAATGGGTATTCGCGGGAAAAAATCTTCATAGGACTTGAAAACTACAAGGCAATGTTTTCGGACAAGCGTCTCTTGACGGCATTTATTAATACACTCATATACGGTTTTGTGTCCACTGTGCTTCAGAATATCATCGGATTGGGGGCGGCATTGTTTGTCAATTCCCGTTTTAAGGGCAACAACCTGATCCGTGTGGTGATCTATATGCCGATTATGATATCAAGCCTGATTATGGGGTACATCATGTATTTCTTTTTAACCTATGACAATGGTGTGCTCAACGATATTCTGGGGATATTTGGCAAGGGGGCAGTAGATTGGCTGGCAGACGGAAAGAATGGAGTATTGTTCATCACCATAATTAACACCTGGCAGTACGCGGGATATTGTATGATCATATATCTTTCCGGGCTTCAGAATATCTCGAAAACATATATTGAGGCGGCAGAAATTGATGGAGCAGGCTCATTTGCACGTTTCCGGTACATTACCCTGCCCATGCTGATTCCGGCCATCACAAGTGCTGTGATGATCGACCTGATCGGCGGACTAAAAATATTTGACGGCATTATATCATTGACAAACGGCGGGCCGAATTACAGCACGCATTCGATGATGACGTATTTGAACAGCCAGTATTTTCTGGCGGAGAAAGCGGGTTATGCATCTGCCATAGGTATTACCACCTTTGTTATGATTATGGTGGTCGCTCTGTACAGCAATCACTATTTAGAGAAAAAGAGTATCGAAGCGTAAAGAAAGCGGGACGGTTAACAGATGAAAACAGGAACATTAAAAAAACAGATCAAACAGAATTGGTGGAAGTATCTGGTGGCGGCCGGCATATTGATTATTTATCTGCTTCCAATTTATGTGGTAGTGGTTACATCCTTAAAACCTATGACAGATCACACGTCCAGACTGCTGCCGCCCATGGAACTTCATTGGGAGAATTATATCAGGGCATTTCAAAACAGTAACATATTAAATGCCATTAAAAATTCCTTTATTATTACAGTTGGAACAGTTATGATTGTAGTGATAGTAGGCTGCCTTGCAGCTTATCCAATGGCAAGGAATAGAAACCGGCTCAGTAAGACCATGAAGACTTTTGTGCTGGGCGTGATGATGGTGCCGGGAATGTCTATGGTTGTTGGTATTTATTCCACCCTGGTTTCGATCCACGCGATTTCTACCTACTGGGGAATTATCGCGGTGAGTGCGGCGTTTGGACTGCCGGTATCCATTTATATGTACAGTAACTTTATTATGGCAATCCCGACGTCTCTGGACGAAGCAGCTTATATGGATGGCGCCGGAATTTTAAGGACATTTTTTCAGATTATCCTTCCGCAGCTGAAGCCGGTGACGGCCACGGTTGTGCTGATGCAGGCGGTTTCAACCTGGAATGAATATGGATATTCACTCTATATTCTGCAGAAGAAAGAGATGTATAATGTCACCCTGACCGTAAAACAGTTTTTCGGGGAGCAGATGAAGGACTTAAACGGTGCAGCTGCCTGTGCGGTGATTGCGATTGTTCCGGTGGTGATTGCCTATTTGTTTTTACAGAAATATTTTATCCAGGGCAGCCTGGACAGTGCGGTAAAAGGGTAGGGAAGAGGTAAGTGTTCCTAACCATGAGCCGTCACAATGAGACAAGACACAAGGAGTAAATAAGATGAAAAAAATTGCATTTATAGGCGCAGGCAGTGTTGTATTTACCAGAAGCCTGGTGCGGGATCTGATGACGTTTCCGGCATTCCAGGATGCCACGATTGCCCTGATGGATATTGATGATGAAAAGCTGATGTATGCGGCAAAGTCTGTGGAGAAAATTATTGGTTCCGGAAATTATCCGGCAAAAGTGATTTCTACGAAAAGCCGGATTGAGGCTCTTAAGGATGCTGACGGCGTTGTCAGCACCATTAATATAGGAGACCTTGCTGTCTGGGCAAATGATATTACGATTCCAAAGAAATACGGTGTAGACATTAATGTGGGGGATACCAGGGGACCGGCCGGAATCTTCCGGGCTATGCGGACCCTGCCGGAGATGCTTGCTATCTGTAAGGATATTGAAACCTACTGTCCCGGGGCCATATTTTTGAACTATACCAATCCTATGGCAATGCTGTGCAGAGGGATGCAGAGCGAGACAAAGGTGAATGTGACGGGACTCTGCCACAGTGTACAGGGAACTGCAGAAATGCTGGCAGGGTGGATCAAAGCCGATATGGAGGATATTACATATACCTGCGCCGGCATCAACCATCAGGCCTTTTATCTGGATTATAAATGGAAGGGGGAGGATGCATACCCTCTGATTAAACAGGCGGCAGAAGAGCATTATCAGGAGGAGATCGTGCGAAATGAGATGCTCCGTCATCTTGGCTACTATGTGACAGAGTCCAGCGGACATGCCTCAGAATATGTGGCCTGGTTCCGTAAACGTCCGGATCTTATTGAAAAATATTGTACTCACGGAACAGGCTGGAACCCCGGACACTATTTCATGGTGAAGGACGAGTACGAAAAAAGAGAACATACCTGGAAGAAAGAATTTCTGGAATGGGCCGACAATCCGGTGAATCTGAAACGTGGAAATGAGTATGCCGCCAATATTTTCAATGCCATGTTTGGTGATGGCGCGCTGTATAAATTCAACGGGAATGTAAGAAACTTCGGCCTGATTGACAACCTTCCGGAAGGCTGCTGCGTGGAAGTGCCGGTGCTTGCCTCCAAAGGCACGCTGGAACCGATTCATGTAGGTCCGCTGCCTCCTCATCTCGCGCTTCTAAATAATGTGAGCTCCAGAATCGAGGAGCTGGCTGTAGAAGGGGCAATTACCGGAGATCCGCAGAAGATCTACCAGGCCTGCTATTTTGACCCATTGACGTCCGCAGTCTTAAGCCTTGCAGAGATTAAATCTATGGTGCGGGAAATGTTTGAAGCAAATAAAGAATATCTGCCGCAATTCAAATATTACGAATAAATACAGAGGAGATTATAGCATGACATTTCGTGAGAACGTACTGGCGATCCTGCATTATGAAAAATATGAACACTTCCCGGTAGTTTCCTTCGGGTATTGGGAAGAAACCTTGGACAAATGGGCGCAGGAAGGCCACATTACCCAGGAAGAGGCAGAAGGATACCGCAGGGAAGGGGACAATTCCTCCGCTGATCAGTCTGTCATGAAGAGGTTGGGATTTGATTTTAACTGGAATTCCTGTATAAGCACAAAAAATCAGATGTTCCCAGCCTTTGAAAAAAAGATTCTGGAGGAAAAACCAGATGGCAGCAGGATTGTAAGGGATGAGCAGGGCCTGATTGTTCTGGAAAAACCGGACACCATTTCAATTCCGGCGGAAATTGGGACTTCTCTTATGGATCGGAAGGCATGGGAAGAACTCTATCTGCCAAAGCTTGAGTGGAAGGAAACACGGGTAGACCGGGAATTTTTCAAAAATCTTCCTTCTCAGGGCAGCAGGGAAATCCCCATTGGCCTGCACTGCGGCTCTCTGATTGGGTATATGAGAAATCTGCTGGGGGTTGAGCAGTTAAGCTATCTGTATGTGGATGATGAGGATCTGTATGTGGAGATCATTGACACCATCGCAGAACTGGGGTATCAATGCCTGGAAGAGGTCTTAAAGACGGGAGCAAAGTTTGATTATGCTCATTTCTGGGAGGACATTTGTTATAAGAATGGACCGTTGGTTACACCAACCGTTTTTGAGGATTATGTGGCTCCTCATTATAAAAAGTATACGGCATTGCTGAAGCAGCATGATATTGACATCGTTTCTGTGGACTGTGACGGCTGTATTGACCGACTGGTACCTATCTGGCTTGAGAATGGGGTTAATACCATGTTTCCCATTGAGGTGGGTACCTGGAATGCAAGCATTGGGCCATGGAGAGCGCAGTATGGCAAAGAGCTCCGCGGCGTGGGCGGCATGAACAAGACAGTATTTGCCCGTGATAATAAGGCGGTCGACGAGGAGATAGAAAGGTTAAAGACGCTGATTGAACTGGGAGGATATATCCCATGTCCGGACCATAGAATTGCTCCGGATGCTAAGTTTGAGGTGGTTCAATACTACTGTGAGAAAATGCAGAATCTGAAATTATAAAGAATGGGGCGCAAAGGGGTCTGACCCCTTTGCGTACCATTTTCTGAATATTCTGAACATTATCGGGGAGGGCATAATGAAAAAATATTCTTTGAAGGTATCTTTGTACCGGGCATTTGCCAGTTCTGTGTTTATGCCCTTCATTATAATCAGTTTTATTTTATTGAACTTTTTTAACCATCAACTCTTAAACAGTTACAATACTAACAATAGGATTATTCTTCAGACCCTTACAAATCAGCTGGACAGTTCCCTGCAGAATGGAGAGCATTTTTTTCTGCAGTATTTGGCGGATACGAATATTGCCAGGTTTTATCAATATGTAAATAACACTGAAATTGATGCTTCACAGGAGAATTTGTATGGTTATATCCGATATTCGGTCAAGTACAGAAGCGCATTGAATAAGTATCTGACCGTGTCGGATCCCATTCACAGAGGGATTGGATTTTTGCCGGAAAATGCGAATAAGGGAAATTTCTTTTATTTGAATAAGTATGGCGGATCAATCCTGCGGTATGAGGAGAATGCAGAGCCGTTGTATGAAGAGCTGACAAAGCTGTTATCTGGTGAGGTGAGATTTTTCCCCGGTAGCCTTATGTCCGGAAGTGAGGAATATCATGAGGAGCAGCCTGTCTTTACGATGCTGTGTCCGGTGAGCAATCTGGAAACGGCATCACGGCAGGGATATGCGTTTTTGGAACTGTCCCAATCGGTATTTTCAGACCTGAATGAAAAAATTACGCTGCCTGAGGGCGCGGGACTGGTTATTTATTTTCCGGACGGGACTCCGGCCTATGCCACAGAGGAAAGGTTTATCACAGAGCAGGATGATATGGCGGACACGAAGGAGCTCATGGGCAGGAAGGTGAGGATAGAAGGAGATACACATTATCTGTACCATATGAAGGAGGAGAAATATGGGTTCAAAATTGATTATGTGCTGCCGCACAGCACCATATTAAGGGAGGCCAACCATACTTCTTTTGTGATCCTGCTGTTTTGGTTTTGTGCGATGGCAGCGGCATTTTTTATTTTTATGAATTTAAGCCGCCGTATATCTGTTTCTACGGAAAGGATTGTCTCGTATATCCAGAAGTACCGGTTGGGAGATGAGGAGAGCAGCGGGAATATGCCTGCAATCCCCATAGAGGAGTTTTCGGAGATTTCTCTGGCAATGACGGAGATGACAGAGCGGATCACGGATCTTGTACAGCACGAGTACATCTGGAAAATGAACCAGCAGATGGCGGAATATAAGGCTATGCAGGCGGAAATTAATCCTCACTTCTTCTATAATGTCATGAACTCCCTTCAGGCGCTGAATCGGATCGGGGATACGAAAAATCTGGAAAAGGGGATTTTAAATCTTTCCCGGATGTTTCGTTATACCTGTGAACCGGGATATGATTCAAGCATTCAGAAGGAATGCCGGTTTATTGAAAGTTATCTTATGCTGGAAAAAATCCGGTTTGAAGAACGCTTGTATTATGATATTCAAGTGGATGAGCAGCTAATGGACTTTACCATTCCCAAGCTCTTGCTTCAGCCTTTGATTGAAAATGCTATGCGTCATGGAATGGCGCCGGATGGAAGTTCCTTAAGCATTTTGCTGCGGGTCTGCCAGGTAAAGAGCACAAATGGAGCGGCTTTTGTATGGATTCAGGTAGCTAATGACGGAATCCCATATAAAGAGCAGGATATCTATACTAAGGACAGGGTAGGAATTACGAGTGTTCTGGATCGCCTTTTTATTACATATCCGAACTCCTTTTTTTGGTATGACAGAAAAGGAAGATATCAAACGGTCTGTAACCTGTTGATTGCAAAAGAAGAAAGTCTGTACCAGTATTGAGGAAGGCAGGGGAAATTTATGAATATCTTAATAACAGATGATGAGAGGCTGATAAGGCTGAGTTTACTGTCTATGCTGGAGGAACTGTATCCGGGGGTTCATCACATTTCACAGGCAAAAGACGGGGAAGAAATGATCCGTATGGTGGAACAATCATTCTACGATCTGGTTTTTCTGGACATTAATATGCCGAAAGTTAATGGGCTGGATGCTCTGGAAATATGCCGTCAGAAGGCTCCTGAGACCCAGTGGTGTATTCTAACGGGGTATGCTGAGTTTGAATATGCGAAGCGGTCGATTGGCCTTGGAGTCAAGGAATATCTGCTGAAGCCATTAGATATTGACCAACTAAAGCAGCTCATGGGTGAGATCATAAAAGGAAAGCAGCAAAAGCTTCAGAACCAGAATCAGCTCTTCGAAAACAGAGTGAGCCAGGCCATTGCCCTGGCGGACATGGCAGGGGGTGTCAAGCAGATGCAGCCGGCAGGGAAGGACGCGGTTTACAGTATGTATGTGTTCTTCTTGGATACGGATGAGAACAGAAAAAGGCAGGAGCTATATGCAGAGCTGTACGAACATCTCTCCGTATATCTGAGCAAAACTATAGAGGAAAGGGACCGCTATGCCTTGTTCTTTCTGCAGACCAGTGAGCTTTGCATGGTCATTGAGGGAAAAGAATATATGAGGATTCATTCCTATTTGCGCCACCATCAGGATCTGTTTGACAAAAATACGAGAATTGTGGCAGTAAGTGCGGTGGCAAAGGACTTCCGGGAGATGTATATGAATAAGCAGATTATGCTGGCGCTGGCAAGCGTCCGTATACTGGAGGAAAATTATAAGACCATATCTTTACAGGCATTAAATGATCAAAAAGATTTGATGGAAAAACAGTATTTATGCGAGAAAATAGAAATGCTTACAGCCAGCTATATGACGGGAAACTATGGGTTGGCAAACGAATTGCTGCAGGAAATGGAGCGTGAAGACGAACTGAGAAAAAGCTTTGAAAAAATAGACAGCCGTCCCCTGCGCGCCTATTTGTCCGTTATCTGGAAAAGCAGCTTTGAGGGAGAAGAATATGCAGATCTGCTACGGCATTTCCGAAAGCTCCTGCAAAATGCCACGTGGGAACAGAACAGCGAAAATCATGATATTGTTCAGCAGATTAAGGATTATGTGACGGTAAATTACATGAATGATGTGACCATAGCGGAGATGGGGAACCGATTTGATATCAGCCCTTCCTATATCAGCAGAATTTTCCGGAATAAAACAGGGGAGAAATATATTGACTTTGTCACCGCAGTACGGATGAAGAAGGCAATGGAAATTATCCGGAAGAGCCCGTCTTTATCAGTTAAGGAAGTGGCGGAACGTGTGGGATATATTAGTGAAAAGCATTTTTCAAAAACCTTTAAAAAATATTTTGACTGCCTGCCTTCGCAAGTGGCGAGAGAATAGGCGGTTTATTATGGGAAACTATATACCCAAAGGGCACTCCGCAACTTATGCCCTTTGGGTATATCTTATTTTTCAGCTTTGCTGAGGACCCGCCCGGCAGGGGGAGGGAATCCTTTTGGTGATGTAATGCCTTGCATTTTCAGTTACTCATCATGATGAATACAAAGATTCCATATCTAACTTTGCATCATAAAATCTTCTGTTTGAAGCAAAGTAATGCTTCAATATGAGAAAATAATGTTGCAATATGTAAATCTATGTGCTATATTGAAAACAACATATAGAACAAAAATCTTAAGGGGGTAGCTTTATGGTATATACAGAATTTTATAAACAGTTGGCGGCGTTCCGGAAAGCATGCGGGCTGACTCAGGCCGAGATGGCTGCGAAGCTGGAAGTTTCCAGATCCACCTATTCAAACTATGAAGCAGGAAAGCGTACTCCGGACTTGTGGATGCTGATCAAGATTGCAGACAAATTAAACTGCTCACTGGATGAACTCGCGGGGCGGGATACCGCGATGTCGAATACAGAGCATCCCTGTCCAATGGTAGTTCGTGAGACTGGATCCGGTTATCGCACGTCAATGGGGCATAAATCAATGTCCGGTAATCCGTCTGCGATCCAAAAAGTAAAGTTTGATCATTACACAGAACACAGCATAGAGAAACCGAAACATCCAAATTCCGTAGAAAGACGCAGGTATCGCAGAGAGAAAAAGGGACTTGGAAAAGGACTGGCAATCGGAGAGCAGAACTTCCGCAAATTACGCGAGATGGGCGGCTATTATGTAGACAAGACTATGTTGGTGGAACAGTTTTTGGATTCTTATGAAAATGTGGTTTTAATCATCCGTCCGAGAAGATTCGGCAAGACATTGAATATGTCTATGATGGCGGAATTTCTGGACTGTACGAAGGATGCGGAAAAGATTTTTGAAGGAACAGCGATTGCACAGACGGAGACTTGGGAAGACAGGAATCAATATCCGGTGGTGTATTTATCCTTTTTGAATGTGAAAGGGGATGTGGAAAAAGGCTTTTGGGGATGGCTCGTAAATGTGCTGCTGGCAGAGTACGAAAGATACCGGTTTGCGTGGGAAAACGAGCGGGTGTCCGAAACGTGCAGGAAAAGTGTGGAACAACTGCTGGAGGTCCTGTGGGAGATAAAGAGTGGAGATATACAGAAAAAGTATGATATCACCGGAGCGATCCAGCTGCTTTGTCAGGTATTGGAAGAGTATTTTGAACAGAAGGTATTCCTGCTGATTGACGAGTACGACACTCCGTTTATTGCTGCAAATGTGGGTGGTTATTTTGAGGAGGTCAGAGGGGTTCTGGCTCAATTATTGTCATCTGCGCTGAAGGGAAATCCGTTTCTTGACAAAGCATTTTTGACAGGAATCCAGCGTGTGGCAAAGGAAAATATCTTTTCCGGGCTGAACAACCTGCTGGTCAGCACAGTCAATGATGCAGAGTATGCACAATATTTTGGATTTACAGAGGAAGAGACAGCGGAGCTTTTGAATTACTATCATCTGGAATTGACAGAAAAGGTCAGGCAGATGTACGATGGCTACCACATTGGAGATGTGGATCTGTATAATCCCTGGTCGATCTGTATGTATGCACTTCGGAAGCGCCTGGATCCCTATTGGATAAATACCAGTGAAAACAGCATGATCCGTAATGCCATGGATCACTGCGGAGAGGACTTTCGGGAAGACTATGAGCAGCTGATTGAGATGGGAACTGTGACGACCAAGGTGGAACTGGAAAGTTCATTTTACGAAGAGGCGAGTACGGCATCACTCTGGGGATTGTTAATTAATACCGGGATGGTGACAGTGAAAGAAAAAACAGATAGAGGGATGTGTAAAATTCGAATTCCAAATCATGAGGTTGGGAGGGCATTTGAAGATTTGACGGCACATCATTTGGGAGTATCGGGGAGCAAGCTGTCACAACTGGGGGATACGCTTTGTCTGGAAAAACTGGACGTATTTGCAGATGTCTACCGCCGTATCTTGCTGGAGCTGCCGTCCTATCATGATTTGAAGGACGAGAATAGCTATCATATGATGGTGCTGGGAATGTGTTCCTGCCTGTATGGAGAGTATGAAATCAAGAGCAACCGGGAGAGCGGCAAGGGAAGAAGCGATCTGATCCTGAAAAATCTGACCGGTAAGTATGCCCATTACATATTGGAATTTAAATACACAAAAGAAGAGTCTCAGAATCTGACCGGGCTTGCGGAAGAAGCGATCAGGCAGGTGAAAGTGAAAAGGTATGATGCGGGGATGAAGGGGAAGATCTTCTACATCGGGCTGGCACACCGGGGAAAAGAATCGGAAGTGGTTTGGGAAGAAGTGTAGAAGGCGGTTGTAAAAAGCAGCAGGCAGATCCGCTAGGGACAGAAGGAAAAGAGAGGCAAGGCAGCTTTAGATGCTGCCTTGTCTTTATGTAGGATTCAAGACAATAGTTGAATATATAAAATGCTAAGCTTCGACATATGTAAGCACAATTTAAAAGCAAATAGGAATGAAATCATCTAATTGATCTCCGAAATCATTCTAAATTCCGTAGGAGACATACCGGCTATTTTCTTGAATGTATTAGAAAAATAGCTTACATCGTTAAAGCCAACTGCCATGGCAATATCCCGTAATCTTAAGGATTCATCCTTTAAAAGTTCCTTTGCCTTTTCGATCCGAAACTGAGTAAGGTGTTCTGTGATAGATTCACCCGTTTCTTTTTTGAATAAACGGCTAAGATAACTGGCATTAAGACCAACAGCGTCTGCAATGTCGTTAAGCCCAATCTGTTCATTAAAGTTGTTTTCGATATATTGTACAGCTTTTTTTATAGGCAGATTCTGGCTGAGTGAGGGAGAAGATGTATTATTTTCGGCGCTGTAAAACAGGATCTTCTTTTCACTTTTTGCATTGTGTTTGAAACAATAGCAGCATTCGAGATAAGCTGTATTCAGTTCTGTGATCGAAGAATGGGGAGTACTGATTGCAGCTTTTAATCTGTATGCCGGGTAATTTTCTGCAAAAGTAAAAATCTGATTTAAGGAAGGCACGATGGGTGTATGCTCCAGTTTACTGGTATCATTTAATACAATGCACAAGTATTTGGAGTGCACCGGAAAAATAACAGGTTTTACAGAGGAGAAAATTCCTCTGAGGAATCGGGTAACTGTGTTGATAAAATCTTCTTTAAGCTGGGCGGAGTCGTCGATGATCCGGATCTTTATGAGGATACAGTAAAAATTATTGCCGGATACCTGATAAAGCCGTGTTTTATCGATAATCTCATCGGGAGAAAGCGGAACATCGTAGACAAGATCCTGGTAGAATTTTATCTGAAGTTCTTCCTGATTTTTGATAATTGTCTCCTGTATACTGTCAAAATGGCGCTGCTTTTTCTGCTCCTCCTGTATGGCACTGATTGCCCTGCGGACAGCATTTTCTATCTTACTTAAGGGATTATCCTTTAATATAAAGTCGAATGCCCCATGACGCAGGGCTTCCTGGGCATACTTAAAATCGGAATACCCGGACAGGATGATTAATTTGGTGGAAGGGGCATATTTCTGCACATACTCTGCTAACTCTAACCCATTTTTTCCGGGCATGCGGATATCCGTAATTACGATATTCACACAGGTGGTTTGGAGAAATTCAATAGCTTCCAGACCGTCGGATGCTGAGTGTACAATCTGGCAATCCAGGCCTGCCCAGTCTATAAAAGTGCTGATTCCTTCCCGGATAATTAATTCATCATCTACAATCATGATTCGATACATAGAACATCCTCCTTTTTGCTCTGTCATGACAGCGGCAGCCTGACAGATATTGTAGTTCCTTCGCCCGGCGTGCTGGCAATGGTAATCCCATACTGTTCGCCATAGGTGTATTTTAAGCGTAAGTGTGTATTAATCAGACCAATGTGGTGTCCTTTTCCCTCGGATTGGGATAACACTGAAGCATCTGGCTCATTCAGCTGTCTATTCATTTCTTCTGGATGAAACCCAATTCCATTATCAATGATCTGGAGCAGCATTTCCTGTTCATCTACGATATCTCCCGTAATTAATATTGTACCTTCCTCCACCTTATTCTCCAGGCCATGGACAACAGCATTCTCTACAAGCGGCTGCAGGCAGAGCTTCAGAATGGAATGATCCATCAATTTTGTATCTACATCAATATCGTAAGATAGTTTTGGACCAAAGCGCACCTTCTGTATCTGCAGATAGTACCGGACATTCTGAAGCTCTTCCTGCAAAGTGATAAACTTTGTTGCAGGAGTATAAATATTGGCATTGAGTAAACTGCTGAGTGCCGTAATCATCTCATAACATTCCATATCCTGGTTTGCACGGGCTTTCCAGCTGACAGACAGAAGCGTATTAAATAGGAAATGCGGGTTAATCTGCGCCTGCAGTGCCTTGAGTTCACTCTCTTTTAAAAGGACTTCATTGGCATACTTTTCATTTAAAAGCCTTTTGATCTGAGAGGACATCGTAGTAAAAGCTGTACTGAGGTTATCAAGCTCTGTAATTCCGTATACAGGCAGGGTTTGTGAATAGTCGCTTTGGCTTAACCGGGTCATGCGTTTGATCAGTAAGTGAATATATCTGCTTACATACCGGGAAACTGCGAGGGCAAATACGATAACGAGCAGCAGCAAACAGATAAAGATAACCAGATAACCTCTTAATTGACTATGAAGTTCCTGATAGATGGGCTCCAGCGGAATCAGTACGCAGGCAGTAAGCGGATAATTCGTTAAAGTCTTCGTTTTGGCCAGATAGTTGTCTGGATCTTCCATCATATGTTTTAAAGAGACCCCTTGGACGGATAAAGCGGATATGGTTTCGCCCTGCAGTTCCTCTTTGCTGCTCATGATGACAGTTCCTGATTCATCAAAGGCAAAACAAAGCGTGTCCGTGTACTTATCAAAGTCGGTGAAATTGGACATGAGTGATTCCTCGCTTAACTGGAAACTGAGCAGGCCTTTAAAAGCGCCATCGGGATACCCATAATAGTCCCGTATATAAAACAGGCTGCCGGAGTCATCTCTGGAATGCATAAGGGTGTGGATTCTTTCGGTACCCAGTGATTTGCTGAGAGCTTCCCGATTATCGGTAATCATGTTAAGGGAGGAAGAATCCTCCTTGCCAGGATATACGCCATATTTTGGATTACCTATATAATGATACGTATTAAAATCATTCGTAAGGGTAATTGAAGTCAGGATATTTTCGTTCCAAATCGTGGTATAAAACATCATTTTCGTAAGGCGTTCATCGACAGATTCGTTGAATGTAGTTTCATTGCCTGGAAAGATATAATTATATAGCTCGGGATTGATTACCGGATCACTGATGATTGAGTAATAAGCATTTTTTACAGAGAGCAGAGTAGAGTCAAGAGAGCTGAAGGAGCTTTCGGCGGATGAATCGATATTTCGCTCAATTGTATCAAAGGTGCTGTTCCTCAGAGTGGCATAGAAGTAAATACCTGCAATCATACAAGGCGTAATCATACATAAGGAAATAATAAGGGTTATTATAACAAAAAGTGATACAGGTTTTTTCGTATGCGGCAGCAAATTGGACACCCCCATAAAAGGTAAAATAATTACATAATATAAAAATGTTTTACATGTTTCCAGGTCAAAAGCATTATAATGTAAAAAATATATAAAAACAAGTAAAATCCACTGATTTATTTATAGATTATGCCAAGATATAATAAATCCATCAAATACAAAAAATAAAAAGGAGAAAAGGAATATGAAAGCAAAACGAATCGTATCGTTAATGCTGGCATTTAGTATGGCAGTGGGATTAACGGCTTGCGGCGGGGAAGCAGGAGGAAAAGCGGAAAAGGAAGACGGAAAGGTAAGCATTACCGTTTTCAGTGAATGGGTAGGAGCACATCCATATGCAAAATATTTCGCAGAGAGGGTGGAAAGTTTTGAAGAAGCCCATCCGGAGATCGATGTAAATGTTGAAGAGATAGCAGGTTCTACAACAGCCAATATGGATGCAAAATTAAAAGTGCAGGTTTCATCTGGAGAACTTCCGGATGTATTCTATACCAATGACCAGAGCATTATTGATCTGGCCAAAAAGTCAAACTTACTTTATGACTTTAAGGATAAATTGGATGCAGACGCTGAATTAAAGGATGAGCTGGATATGGAGGACATTGCGTCGTGGAATGAGGGATCGGACCAGGTATATGGCATCTGTTCTCATAAAGATTTTTTTGGATTTTTCTATAATAAAGAAATACTAAAAGCGGCTGGATATGAAAAATTTCCAGAGAGCTGGGATGAGCTTTATGATTTATGTGAAAAATTAAAAGGAGACGGAGTAGCTGCTATGGCTCTGGAGACAAAGACAGCTTGGTATTCAAGCCTTACACTTCTGGCAGCACTGGCCAGCGGAAGCGAGAAAGGGCAGGAGATGGCGAAAACGGTTGGGCTTACAGATTATAACACGCCGGAATTCATCGAGGCCGCTTCACAGCTTCAAAAAATGTTTATGGAATATTCAACCACAGATGCTCCGGGTTCGGATATTAGCGTTGCTTTGAATAACTTTACAAGCGATAAAACAGCGATTGTTCTGGATGGGGCCTGGAGGATTGCCGAACTAACGGAAGCTATGGGAGATAAGGTGGGAGAAGCATATCTTCCTGGTAAGGGTGCTGTATCTTACCCGGGGTATGCATGGTTCTCCGGCTCTAAGGATGAGAAAACGGCGGCGGCTTCCTATGAATTCATTAAATGGTTTAACAACAAAGAGGATCAGGCCATCCGCCTGGAACAGTTAGGTTTGATTCCGGCCTCCGCAAATATTGACTATGAATCTCTGGAACTGTCACCACTTATGATGGAAATTTTGGAAATGAAAGACGATGTTAATTACACAGTAAGTTCCTGTTGGAGAGTGTATCCTGCCGCAGTGACGGCCATCATACCCCAGGAACTTGCAGCATTGGGAACAGGCCAAAGCACGCCCGAACAGTTTGCAGAGAATTTAACAAAAGCATCAAACTAAACGCACCCCTGTAGGAGGAGTCTGAATGAAATCTAAAAAAACTAAAATCTGGCTTGCAGCCTTTTTGGCTCCCACGCTGATCCTCTTTTTGGGGTTTTACGCATATTCCATTATTACGGTCGGAATTACCGGATTTACGGACTGGAAGCTGGGGGAGCCCATAAGATTTGCAGGTGTTGACAATTTTATAAAAATGTTTCAGGATTCCACTTTCCATATATCCTTTAAAAATACAATTATATGGATGGCCCTGCATTGGGTCATATTAGTAGGAACCAGCCTTCTGGTGGCATTGGCAACGTTAAAAAAGTCACGCTTATCAAAAGCCGTGAGAGTAATCTATCTGATCCCGAAAATGATGCCGCTGGCAGTAATCGGATTTTTATTCTACTTCATGTTTAATCCATCTATTGGGCTTGTAAATGATTTTATCCGCAAAATAGGATTTGAGAATTTTAATGTAAACTGGTTTCAGGACGCAAGGACTGCATTTGTGGCGGTTACTGTGACGACCATTTTTTACGGGGGAGTTTTTATGCTGCTGATCTCATCAGAGATAGCAGCAATCCCCGCAGAAGTATATGAGTCGGCAAAAGTGGACGGAGCGACAGAATCCCAAATCAACAGATTAATTGTGATGCCCCTGATCAAAAATATCGTGGGAACATGCCTGATTCTTGCAACGGTAGACTGCCTGAAAACGTTTGAAGTCATATATCTGACCACGAGCGGAGGCCCGGGTAATTTAACAATGAATCTGCCGGTTATGATTTTCAGGACGGCAATGAATAATTCCAATTATGGATATGCCAATGCAATCGCGTTTGTAACAATTCTGATTGGAGCAGCAGCAATGCTGTTGATAACAAAAGTGTTCCGCATAGGAAAAGATTAAGGAGTAGCTATGAAGGCAGGACAAATCATCGGAAAATTAGGAAGAATTGTATTTTTGGTATTTATAATTGCAATTTCGACGGTACCACTTTTATGGACGCTGGTATCTTCTTTCAAAACAAATAAAGAGATTATGGATTCCGCATTCTCCTTACCGGTTTCCATCAACCTTGACAATTATATCATGGCATTTAAATATTCACCGTTGGGTACATACTTTTGGAATACATTTATAATCACCGTTTTCTGTATTTTTTTTGGGCTAATCATATTCAGCATGTCGGCATATGTGTTTGCAAGGTTCGAGTTTAAAGGAAAAAACTTTTTATTTGCCTTAATCGGCATGTCAATGCTTGTACCTACATCGGCATTGATATTTCCGGTGTACAAGCTGATGAATGCCATGAACCTTTATAATACGAAAAGCGGACTTGTGCTTGTATATATGGCAATTGCGATGCCGGCAGTACTGTTTGTTTTAAGAAGTTATTTCCTGACGATCCCGAGGGAAATGGAAGAGGCGGCGAGAATTGACGGTTCCGGGTTTTTAAGAACCTTTATTACTATTATGCTTCCGCTTGTTAAGCCGGCCATGGCAACGGCTGCGATACTGATCTTCATGGCGAGCTGGAATGATTTTATTTACAACCTGATGCTTTCATCAGGCAACAATGCGAGAAATGTATCGGTAGCATTGTCGCAGTTTTTGAGCATGTTTGGAAGCGACTATGGTCAGCTGTTTGCGGCATCGTTTGTCGTAGTGCTGCCAAGTATACTGCTCTATTGTCTGCTTCAAAAAAGAATAGAATCCGCACTATTAGCAGGTGCAGTTAAGGGGTAACAGAATATGCAGTATAATTTAGCAAAATATAAGACTGATGTAAAATATGGGACAGAGGTTATGGGGCCGTCAGGTGTCCCTGGCGCATATGATGAGATGGCTGTGGATTGTCCCTTCGTGTTTTATCACAATAATCAATACTATATGATGCATGTAGGTTTTGACGGAAAAGGATATCAGACAGGTCTCGCAGTAAGCCGGGATCTGCTTCACTGGGAAAAAGAGTCGATTATATTCAAAAGAGGAGAACAGGAAGGCTGGGATAAAGGTGGAGTCGCAGGCATGTGGATCCTGAAAGAAAATGATCTGTTCAAAAAACCGTCCTTAAAAAAGGTGGACGGGAAGTACTGGATGATATACCATAGCTATCCGGATGAGGGATATGAGGCTGGTCCTGCCCAAATCGGACTTGCTTATACTGAGGACGAGTCGCTGCATCACTGGACACGTCTGGACAAACCGATCCTGAGCTGGAAAGATGGTGATGACTGGGAACGGGCAGGGTTATATAAAGGCTGCCTGATTGAGGACCGTGGGAAATATTATATGTTTTATAATGCCAAAGACAGCGAGGTATGGAAATGGCATGAACAAATTGGAATGGCGGTATCCGATGATATGCTGGAATGGAAACGGGTATCCGGGCAGCCGGTTATTTGTAATACAAAACCTGGCTGGGATTCGTACTTTTGCGCTGACCCCTGTGTGGTTAAGGATGGTGGATTATGGCTGATGTATTATTACGGATATGATGGAGAGCATGCACAGGAGGGGATTGCATTTTCAGAAGACTTGTACCGCTGGGAGAAGGTGGATACCCCGATTTTAAAACATGGGAATGCGGGAGAGATCGATGAACTGCATGCACATAAACCCTGCGTTATAGAAAAGGATGGAACCTTGTATCATTTTTATTGTGCTGTAAGGGAAAGCAGGGAAAAAGACAAGGCTGTCAATATAGATCCTACCCAAGAGGAGGGAGAAGAAAAAACGGAGTATCGCTGCATATCTGTAGCAACAAAACGGGCATAGAGTACTAAGTATTCATGGTTATATATATCTTCCTTTACAACAAAAAGATATGCTAAATGAAAATAGAAATAGGAGCAACCGCCTGCGAAGTAGTTAGCCTCTGATTAGTAAAAAGCCTGCTTAGTACTGCAAAGTACAGAAGTAGGCTTCTTAATTTTCGATTATTAATTTTTATTTAGACAAGCAGTGTAATATGAATGATATCAATATCAAATTATCTGTGTCTGCGCTTCACAGAAACAACAGCAATCCCGCATGCTGCGAACAATGCAATTATGTAGAACACCATCATACTGCTGTCGCCTGTTTTTGGGCTGACGGCTTTTGCAGTAGTTTTAGGCTTTTCAGTAGTCTGAGGTTTTGTTGTGTTATCCGTTTTCCCCTTATCATCGTTCTGACTTGGTTTATTATTATCCGGTTTGTTATTTGGTTTGTTATTTGGCTTGTCATTTGGTTTGTCATTTGGTTTATTACCCGCCTCATCTTTCAGAGCCGGTATTGTTAAGTTAATAGATACATAACCCAACCCATCACCTTTTGTTAATCTTAATGATCCTTCTTCAATCAGGCCATCCTGGTTTTTCTGGGCTTTGATCATTTTAAAGTCAGCATACCACTCGATATTGATATCGTTACCTATTGCATTTTTTACGACATTATAAATATCATCTTTCGTTGTATCGTTCGATGGTACAAATGCATCTAAAGCGTCATATGCTGCCTGTTTTGCTTTTTCAATATATTCCTGGTCTGCGTTCGGATTATTCTGGGGCTCGTCAAGTTTAGGGATTATCAAATTTACGGGAAGTATCGTGCTTTCACTTCCTACGGATAACCGTATCTCGCCTGTGACAGCGCCTTCTTTTGTTGTAGTAGCTTGCTGGATTTTCATTTCTGTGGCCCAATCTGCATCGGCAGCAGAACCAATCGCATTTTTTACTAATTGGAGAATCCCTGGAGCATAGGCGTTATTCGAAGGTTCTATAGCTTTTAGGGCCCTTGTTGCATCAGCTATTGCAATCTCCAGGAGCTCTGCATCGGTCATAGGCCTTTTGGGGATGGTAAAGTGCCAGGCAAAATTCTGACTGTTGTCTTCCCCTGCTGTCATTCGAAAGTTTATATCAAATGTGCCTTCCTCCGTGAGTGTGGACTCTTTTTTGTCACAGTCAATCAGACTGAATTCCACACCATTAATATAACGGCTGAGAGCGCCTAATATGTCTTCCGGCATCATTTCGTTAGACATTTCCATGGCAACTTGCGCCTTAATGTCGTCTAACTTTGAAAGTGCATTTTCAAAATTCTGTTCATCTTGAGTCATAATCCGGATCGTTCTTTCAAAGGGGTATTTTTGCGATTGGTTACCTACGCATATAAGTAACGTTGCCCGAATCTTTCCTTCACGTTCTGTAGTAGCATTAGTTTTTCGGAAATCTGTAAAGGTAAGTGTGACCTTATCTGACACCTGCCCACGGCATGCATTTAAAAAAGTTTCCTCATTTGTCGAATTAGTAACCGGATCAGGGATACTGCTGATACAACCATCCACGATCCAGAATGCTTCAGTAAGCAGCTCCTCATCCGTCTTATCTGCAGCATTTACCTCCGCTGCACCCATTCCGCCAAGTAGAGAAATTCCCATTATGACAGCGGCGAGCAGGCTGAACAGTCGTTTCCCTATTCCTTTTTTCTTTTTCAATTCCATTGTCCTTCCTCCTAGTATTCTTCCTAACAGGTCCCGGGAATCTGTTCTCCCCGATTTTCTCCCCTAAATCAAATATTCACAGGACTGCCGGACATAGTTTTACTCTCCTAGAATACTATAAAAATCTCATTCTGGTGTGATTTAGAAGATTTGTTGTTATTTGTTGTTGTTTTTTGCAAGGAGCGGTATGCTTCTTGGGAGCTGATGCCTACATTTGGTTCGCAGCAATTTAAATGCACAAAAGCACCCCCGCTGAAATTATGTTTATCATTAGTATAATTTCAGCGGAAGGTGCTTTAGTGTGTGTTTGATGTGGCGGAGAACCTCACATTCTATAAAAGTTTAAGATATACTTAATATCTCATCTAAAAATTCCTGATATAAGTCCATATAATCCTTAACAATATATGGTTTCAAAAGTACGGAAAGATTTTTCGAAATAGGTACCGGTGTAAGCCCTTCGTTATAAAACGGCATGCATTCCATAAGCCAGCCGGCTGTTTGTGCTGTAAAAGATAGTGAAAGGATATTTAGCTCTTCAGCAGAAAATTTTTTATCGATAATGCCGGCATTTTGAAGCGTAATAAAACAGGAATTATAGTAATTATAAAGCTTTATCTGGAAGTTAAATCCCTTACTCTTAAAATAATCCGAGCTTTTTACAAGATCATTGAGATTTTTAAAATAGAACGGAAAATGCTGTTCATTCTCTTCTACTTTTCTAAATGACGAGATCAAATCTTTTAACAAATCCACCCCGGAGAGCTCTGCATTGAGATATATCTGGAAATCTTCATGAAGTTCTGAAACGATCTGTATCACAATATCTTCTTTTTTAGGGAAATAATATGTCAAGTTTCCGATCGTTGTACCCGCTTGCTTAGCAATTTCCCGCATACTTACCTGATCATATCCTTTTTCATTAAATAGCTGTGCCGCTGCATCACAGATGGCCTCTTTTCTATTGATACGCATTCTACATCACCTTTTTTCATCATAATCCCTATTCTATCAAAAGACCCGGAGAAAGTAAATGCATAAGAGTTCAGGCAAAGCCGGACGGTAACCACAAAGTGTAACAGTTCAAACAATCCTGAATTGTTATCATAAATCTACAATATTTAGTACAATGTACTAAATATTGATTGACAAATAAAATAGTACAGTGTACTATAAAGAAAAGAACAAATTAAAACTACATACAGGAGGTAGAAAAATGGAAATCAGAAAACGTCCGCCAGCCCAAAACATGGGGAGAATTCTTGCCGGAGGAATGGCAGCAGAGGATTTTATTGTGTTAATGAACCGCACAGAGCTTAACTGTGAAACATTTGAAAAGGTATCCCCCGAGGATGCAGAGGATTTTGTAGCAGTGTGTGAAGAACTCGGGGACAAAGCAATTGCTTATGCCGAAGAACACGAGAAACTTGGTCATAAACAAACAGCAAGCGACTACTATTTTAATGCATGTTCTCTTTTCAGAATCGCAGACTATGGTATACGCGGAGTGAATGAAGAAAAATTTAGAATCTATGGAAAATTAGTAGATAGCTTTCATAAAAGTAAGGAACTTACCTGCTATGAAAAAGTTGAATTTGTTGAGGTGCCGTTTGAGGGAAACAGCATGCCGGGATATCTTGTGCTGCCGGATCATATTGATAAAGAAACGCCGGTGATCATTTATGTTCCCGGAGCAACCGGTTTTAAGGAGGAAAATTACACCGCACCAAAAAAACTATGGGAACGCGGAGCAGTATCCATCATCTTTGACGGCCCGGGGCAGGGAGAGGCTCTATTAAACAGAAATATGTATTTAACGGCAGATAATTATGACAGGGCTATAAAGGCAGTTGTTGACTTTATCAAGGCGGATGGCAGATTCGGTAATAAGATTGGACTTATGGGAGTGAGTTATGGTGGATATTTAGCGGCCAGCGGCGCCATCTACTGCGGCGATGATATCAAGGCGCTGGTATCACGCGGGGGATGTTCAAAAACGGATCAGCTCACCATGCATCCGTTTGCGGGAATCGACAACTTCTACCTTAACGGCTTTCTTCCGAAGTTTCATGTTACAGACCCGGAAGAAGCAGCGGCCATAAGCCATCAGATGGACATAGAGGATAAACTTTATAAGATCAAGTGTCCATTACTTGTCCAACATACGGAAAAAGACCCGATTATTGGAACAGAAGGGGCAAAAGCGCTCTATCATAAGTCATCAAGCGAAGTGAAAGAGTATTGGGAACACGAAGGAAGTATGCATTGTGCAAATGATATAGAGCTGAAAGCATGTGCATATGCTGTTGACTGGATTTTAGATCAGTTAAAATAAACAGATGCCACAATAAACCCATGATCCAGAAGATTCTTATGGCATATACGACATTTAAAAGATGAATACAAGAGCAGGCACATGATTCTGAATGAATATTAAGACTACATCACAGAAGGTTTACCGGTCGGCTTAGCTGACCGATAAACCTTTATTATAATAGGGAATTGCCCGGCACGCTTTGTTTTTTTCTATCATATTGGTAATTGACAAAATGATATCATTATGATATCATTCAAATATAAACAAGAATTACCAATTACTTAGGAAGTGAAAGAGAGGGATTATTATGAATGAAAAGATCCTTAGTACAAAAAAGAATGGCATGCTGGTTTTAATTATTACAATACTGCTCTATGCAGCAGCCATCGCAGGCTGCATATTCGGCGGGGTGATCGTGAACGACGGCGGCTTGCCGGTTCTGCTGATTATCAGCATAATCTGGCTTTGCATCGGATGGCTTCCATTCTGTGGGCTGAAGGTATTGAAACCGCAGGAAGCGCTGGTACTGACGCTTTTTGGTAAATATGTGGGCACCTTAAAGGATGACGGCTTTTACTTCGTGAATCCATTCTGCACCAGCGTGAACCCGGCAGCCAAGACAAAGCTGAACCAGAGCGGCGATGTGGACGGCGGAGCACAGAAGGCCTTTGCAGTCACTGTTAAAAATGAAATTTCCGTTGGGGAAGCGTCCAGCAAAAAGATTTCCCTGAAGATCATGACGCTGAATAATAACCGGCAGAAGATCAATGACTGCCTTGGCAATCCTGTTGAGATTGGGATCGCAGTTATGTGGCGGGTGACAGATACCGCAAAGGCAGTATTTAATGTAGACAACTACAAAGAATATCTGTCATTGCAATGCGACAGCGCGCTCCGCAATATTGTACGGATTTATCCATACGATGTGGCGCCGAATGTAGATACTACTGGTGATGGCGTTGCGGATGAGGGAAGTCTGCGTGGTTCCAGTGAAGTGGTTGCTTCCAGAATCCGGGATGAGATCCAGCAGAAAGTAGCGGATGCAGGGCTGGAGGTGATCGAAGCCCGTATTACTTATCTGGCGTACGCACAGGAGATCGCAGCTGTTATGCTCCAGAGTCAGCAGGCTTCCGCAATTATCGATGCAAGGAAGATGATCGTGGACGGTGCGGTCGGCATGGTGGAGATGGCTCTGGACCGTCTGAACGAGAAAGAGATTGTGGAACTGGATGAAGAAAGAAAAGCGGCCATGGTTTCCAATCTGCTGGTGGTGCTCTGCGGCAATCATGATACGCAGCCCATCGTTAACACGGGAAGCCTCTACTAAGTATGGCAGATTCCAAGAAGAAACAGGTTCCCCTGAGGTTATCCGAAAAATTGTACAATGCCATTGCCGCTTGGGCGGAAGATGATTTTCGCTCTGTGAACGGACAAATCGAATACCTTCTGACAGAATGCGTAAGGCAGAGAAAAAAAGATGGGAAATACGTTTCAGAGCATTTGGATGAACCACCGGAACTGGATATTAAGTAGCGCAAAGGGGTCTGACCCCTTTGCCGAAAGGTTTGTTCTTTTTAAAGATTAACAGTTATATAAAAGAGGTTTTCAGCATAATACTGGAAGCCTCTTTTTCGTTTAAGGAGGGGAATTTGAAAATCAGCAGTATTATTCATGAAAAAATGTACTGGGCGCAGGTAAAGCAGAATGGATAAGAATAAATAGTGAAATGTTTAAAAAGTTGAAACAGGAAGTCCAATTACAGTGTCTAATGAGTAGAAAGAGGCTGAGGGGAGGGAAAAGAGTGGAAGAGCTGGTTCGAAAAGCAAAACAGAAAGACCCGGAAGCATTTACGGAGCTGATGCGGTTACACATGCAGAGCATGTATAAGGTTGCCAGGGCATATCTATCCTCAGACGAGGATGCGGCGGATGCTGTGCAGGAGACGATTCTGACCTGTTATGAAAAGCTTCCGCTGCTGAAACACGATAAATATTTCAAAACATGGATGACAAAAATACTAATGAGAAAATGCTGTGATATTTTAAAGAGCCAGAAGGTCATTGATTTTAACGGAAAAACCGCGGAGCAGGGGGCCTGTGATAAGTCCTTTGAGGAATTAGAATGGAAAGAAGTCATTGGGCTTTTGGATGAAAAATACCGTCTGATTATGGTGCTGTATTATGTGGAAGGGTTCCAGACAGGGGAGATCGCCCAGATCCTGGATATGAATGAAAATACGGTGCGGACCAGGCTGAAACGGGGCAAGGAGCAGATGCAGGATGTATATGTAAAAAAATCAGGAAGGAGGAAACCGCATGGACGAAAAACGGGAGTGGCTGCGAAAGCTGCAGGAAGAGGCGGAAATTCCGGAAGTCGTATGGAAAAAGGCTGAGCAGACCTTTGAAAAAATCCGGGAAGAAGAAACTTACAGGGAGATTCCCAGGCGTACAAATAAGAGGAAACGCAGGCGTAGCAAGAGGACAATCGCAGTTATCATTGCGGCGGCAGTGCTTATGGTCAGTACATTGACAGTTGGGGCAGCCAAATATTTTCACTGGAACGACAGCTTTTCCAAAAGATACAACATTGATCCTGAAACAGAGAAAAAGCTGAATGATGCGAACTCTGCGAAGGAAATGAACCAGTATACGGAACATGACGGCATCAGGATAGAGGCAGTGCAATCCGTAGCAGACAGCTATGCGGCTCATATTGTTCTGATGATCCGGGGAAGCGAAGAGTTCCCGCTTGAGAGCCACATGGGGTTTGAGAGCATTGATGTGCAGGTGGAAGGGAATGAAATAATCGGCTGGGAGGGGAGATTCCTCAAAGAGGTGACCGATGACTGGTCGGATGGAGTGGAATATGAAATTACCGTACAAGATCTCGGTGAAAAAGGGTTGTTAAACAAACCTATTAAGCTGTCGTTTCACAAAATAACAGATGCGTACACAGGAAAATTAAACAGAACCGCGCCGCCTGTACTGCTGGATACCTCCTGGGAGCTTACACTGAATCTGGATAATGAGGATACCGGAAAGGTATACCAGGTCAACCAGAAGATACCTGGAAGTGAAGCAGTCGCCAAATCGCTTCGTTTATCCTCAATCTCTTATACTCTGGATATGGAATGGACGTATCAGAAAGAGACTTTGTCGGGTATTGATCCCAACACAGGTGTGGAGGTGGAATTTGAACATGTCAAGAACCCGCCAATGCTTATGGGGCTTGTATATGAGGATGGGAGTGTGCGTGAAAATGTACTTCTCCATATGAGTGGACATTTTACCAATGAAGAAAGAACGGAGTACCGGGCGTATGGGTATAATTACGAGATGGCTGAGTATGAAAATGTGAGCGGGCTGCTCTTTTTTGTGGGAGAAGAAGTGGTACGTGTGCCGGTGGAGAAGGCGGATTAAAGTAGTGTCAATAATTGCTTATATTTTGCCATACGAAATCTGTGCTTTTTGCGTTACGCGGCGAATTTTCCTTTGTTAGAATACAATTGTTACAAGCTCAGTTAACAATGATTCATTATAGGAGGAAATGACAATGGTAGATCTTTCAAAAATTGCAAACAAAGAGGAATTCGCTAAATTATTTGACTATAACATTCTAGGGCGTAAGGAAGCCACAACTGCAGAACTTTACTCTGCCCTGGAAACAATGAAAAAGTATAAGTTTGCCTGCTTTATGACTGGAGCTGCAATGGTTCCTATCGTAGCAGAAGAGCTAAAGGACTTAGACTGTGAAATCGGGACTGTTATAGATTTTCCTTTTGGATATTCGGATACAAAAACCAAAATTCAGGCCACCCAAAATGCGGTAAAATTGGGTGCAACCTCTGTTGACATGGTGTTCAATATAGGAGCGCTCAGGGAACACAGATATGATTACTGCCTCAATGAATTAAAAGAACACGTAAAGGCAGCAGAGGGCGCGGTTACCAAGCCGATACTGGAAGTTGCGTTTTTAACCGATGACGAAATCAAGGCTGGGTGCGACATTATTGTTGAAGCAGGGGCAACCTTTGCAAAAACTTCTACCGGACAGTCTAAAGGTCCTTCCCTGGAACAGATTCTGGTAATCAAAAAGGCTGTGGAGGGAACGAATGTAAAAGTAAAGGCAGGGGTTGTTTTTCCGAAACCTCAGAATTCAGTTGCTTTCTTTAAGGCAGGGTGTGATCGGATCGGATGCTTTGAGGCCCCAATGGTGGTGGATTTGTTTGATACCATGCGTGAGATTGATATTATCCCGTCTTATGCAGGTTGAATAAAGAGCTGAGCAAGGAGTGTTTAGAAACGGAGTTTCGGAAAGGAAGTGCAGGTTATGTTAAAAAAAATATCACCATTATTATCCCCGGAAATATTAAAACTGCTGGCAGAGATGGGGCACCAGGACAGACTGGTGCTTGGTGACGCCAATTTCCCGGCGGAGCGTTATGCAAAACAGGGTGTCATTGTACTTAGGGCGGATGGAATCCGGGCGCCGGAGCTGTTGGAGGCGGTTCTGGAATTATATCCGTTGGATGAATATGTCCGGACTCCGGTTAACCTGATGGCGGTTCCGGCGGATCAGAATGTGGAGACGCCCATCTGGGATACTTACAAAGATATCGTAGGGAAATACGACAGCCGCGGAACAGATGCTGTCGGGGTACTGAAGAGGGACGCTTTTTATGAAGCATGCGCAGACGCATATGCTATAATACAGACAGGAGAAACTGCGGTGTATGCGAATATCATGCTGGATAAAGGCATCGTATAGTGAAAGGCGGAGTAAGGATGAAAAAATCTGCAATAATGGGAGTCGATTTTGGACTTTCAAAAATCAATTCTACACTTACCTGTATAGAGAACGGAAAGCTTCTGCTGGATTCTGAGTTCAGATACAAGTGGGATGTTCAGGCAAATAACTGGATGGAGACGAACCCGGAGCAGTTGTGGGAGGTGTCCCAGAGGGCGGCGGAGGAAGTGATCGCCAGATGTGATTTTCAAGAGGTGGAGATCTGTGCCATTGTATTGTCGTGCTTTGGGGAAACGATCGTGCCTGTTGACAGGGAGGGGAATCATTTATATCCGATCATTGGATCCAATGATATCAGAGCCAATAGGGAAAGTATGCAGATTCCGGAACGATACTGGCAGATATGAGTTCAATTGCTCCGCTGGCTTCCCAGGAAATTGGAAAGGCATGCATGGAAAAAGGTGTTAAGATGCTGGATGCCCCTGTATCAGGATGGGAGCCGAAGGCGGTCGATGGAACGTTGTCTATTATGGCCGGGAGCGAAAAAGAAGTCTTTGATGCCATGTACGATACATTTATGGTCATGGGGGGGAGCTGCTGTCTTATGCGGGGAGCTGGGAGCAGGTAATACGACGAAGCTGGCTAATCAGATCATAGTGGCATTAAATATCGCCGCAGCTTCAGAGGCTTTTATGCTCAGTACAAAGGCAGGTGTTGATCCGATTAAGGTATTTGATGCAATTAAAGGCGGTTTGGCTGAATCAACGGTCATGAATGCGGCGGTGACGATCACAGTGCAGTTGCGAAGTACTATGAGATGCTGGCGGGGATGGAAATACGCAGGAGCGAATAGGTGTAGAATAAATATTGCATTTCTAAACAGAATAATTCAGACTGTCTGGGGCCGGGAAAGTTTCCCGGCTTCAGGCAGATAAATCAGGGGGTTATGCATTCTAATGAAATGTTCAAACAGTTTATTGTACTCCAACTCATATTTTTCTGACAGTGCACACTTTTACAATATTAATATACCTTATTTTTCAGCTTTAGCTGATAATCCGCTCTGCAGGGTTATGAGTTACGCGGTGCCCTTGGGTATATTTTACTTGGTAACCCCTACAAAATCCCAAATTCTTTGAATAGAACTTGCGAATAGGCTTTGTCTTCAGTGGCGCGTTTTAAATCCTCCAATCGGCCAGCCTCTATCAGAAGTCTGGTCAGTTCGAGTACGTTCTCTGCGCCTTCAATTCGGCCTTCTTCCCTGCTGACTTCTCTTTCCTGGCGCATATGTTTTTCTTCATCATATTCATAAATACTCACGCTTTTCGCCTCCGCTCTGTTTTTACTTAGGAAATTTGCCAGAATGCCATCTGAGATGCACTCGGTAATAGCCCTTTCCACAGCCTCCTCCAGTTCCATATTCTTTGCGTATATGCGTATCTTTGAGGTAAATACAGAATAATCATGTAAAGTTTTGCAGCTATCCATAAGTTGTTGATTATACCCCAGATTAATGTTCAGCATTAATGCCTTCAACTCAAGCGCAGGTGCCTCCTCGTGTATAGCATACATATCGGATAACTTTAATGTCTGTGATTCCGGTTGTTCATAATTACCATTATAGAAGATTACAAACCTGGGGGCAGGTATGCGTATAACCCGCGTTCCGTATAAATTAGCTTCTCTTGTTTCGGCGGAATATAAATCTGAAACATAAAACAGATACCGCAGAGGCAGGTTGGGACTACAGGTTGACTGGTGTTCATAAAGTGCCAGCCTTGAGTCAATGATAAAAGAGACATCATTATGCATAGACATATATATAGCATTCTCCAATGTATTAATTTGTAATAATTCGGGATCATCATAGTCAGTTCCGTTCATTGCATTATATAATTGAAGCAACTCCTTCTTATCACGGAATATCAGTTCAAATAATCTGGACTTATAAAGAAGGTTTGATTTTGGCTGCGTAGCAATTCTCATATATTAGTGCCTCCTTAGTTTTTAGTGCAGGAGGCCTGAAAATATTGTCCAGTTTTATGAAACCTCGCTGCTATGGTTTTGGGTTTACAAGCATTGAGATTTCTGCGGTTGATTTCCTGTATAAGGAAGAAAGGCTTCAGATGTGACGGCTGTCACTTAGAATAATTAGAAATATAATGCTTTAAACTAATTCTATCAAAGAGTACATTTTTTAACTAGTCTATTTGTAACATAAAATTGGAGTTTGGGAAATGAAAGGTAACAGTTCAGACAAGTCTGAACTGTTACAATAAAAGCTACTGTACAAGCCCAAAGGGCGCGAAAACCAAGCAGAATTTCAGGAAAAGCGGCGGTTAATACATAGAGTGTCTTTATGCCACCCATTATATATATAAAAAAAGAAAGAAGCCGGAAACTGACGGCGATGGAGAGAATCCGGCTTATAAATTCCTAATAATCATATTTTAGAAAAAGGACTAATCCTCTTCTTTCAAGCATAATATACAGTACTAATGTATTGTACAAGCGTGAAAGGAGAGGGTATTTTGTTTGAGGAAAAGTCACTACATGAGATATCAGAATTGCTGCATACGGACAGGGGAAAGGGCCTGTCGGAGGCGGAGGCAGCGAGGCGGCTTGGGGAAGACGGGCCAAATGTTTTAAAAGAAGGAAGAAAAAAAACGGCCGTGGAGTCTTTTCTGGAGCAGTTGAATGACCCGCTCATCTGTGTGCTCCTTGTGGCTGCTCTTGTTTCCTTTCTGCTGAAGGAAGTAAGCGATGCAATTATTATCGCTATTGTGATTGTAGTAAATGCAACGGTAGGCGTGATTCAGGAAGGGAAGGCCCAGAAAGCCCTGGAATCGCTTAAAAAGCTGACAAGCCCCAAGGCGGTGGTAAGAAGAGACGGTATAATACGTGAAATTCCGGCTTCGGAACTGGTAAAAGGGGATCTTGTTCTTTTGGAAGCAGGTGTCCAGGTGGCCGCGGACCTGCGGCTTGTTAGGACCTGGAATCTGAAGGTGGAAGAGTCGGCATTGACAGGAGAATCGCTGCCCGTGAATAAAGATTCGGCTTTTCAGGCGGACAAACCGCTGCCTGTAGGGGACAGGAAAAATGAGGCGTTTATGTCCACCCTGGTGACCAGCGGTAGAGGGGAAGGCGTTGTAATTGGGGCAGGCATGGAAACGGAGATTGGGAAAATCGCGGCAATCATCAGCGATGTACCGAAAGAATTCACGCCGCTTCAGAAGAAACTGGCCGGACTGGGAAAGATGCTCAGTATCGTATCGGTTCTTCTGTGTGCCGCCCTGTTTGCTATTGCGGTCTTCCAGAAACGCAACATACTGGAAATGCTGATTACGGCTATTTCATTGGCTGTAGCTGCTGTACCGGAGGGCCTGCCAGCTATTGTAACCATCGTTTTGGCGCTGAGTGTTTCGAAGATGGTCCGGGTGAACACAATTGTAAGAAAACTCCCCTCCGTTGAGACTCTTGGTGCTGTTAATGTAGTCTGCTCGGATAAAACCGGTACACTGACTCAAAATAAAATGACAGTTACGAGATATTTTGTAAACCAAAACGTTTACAAAAGCAGCCAACCGGCGCCCAATATGCCGGAGGAGTTCGTGGAAGGAATGACGCTCTGCAATGACGCGGTTATAACGGAACGGGAAGAACTGGGAGATCCAACCGAGCTTGCCCTGCTTCGTTTCGCTCAGGGATACCGTTCCAGAGGCGACGCGCAGTCTTCGGGACGTTCCCAGAAAGAAGCGCTGGAGGGAAGAATGCCGCGGGTAAACGAGAAGGCTTTCGATTCCCAGCGCAAGATGATGACCACGGTACATCAAAGCACACAGGGGCTTAAGGCCTACACAAAAGGCGCCCCCGAGGTTATATTGGGAAGGTGCAGTAAGATCCTGATCAATGGAAAAGTACAGTCCCTGACAGATGCCCACCGAAGACAGATACGGCAAGCTGTAGACGACTTCTCAGCCCAGGCGCTGCGTGTGTTGGCAGTTGCAGTAAGGAAGGGCGAAAAGGAAGTAAAAGAACAGGATATGACCTTTGTCGGACTTGCCGGGATGATCGATCCCGTCAGGCCGGAGGCAAAGGCCGCGGTGGAGCGGTTTAAAAATGCATCTGTGCGTACCGTTATGATCACCGGTGATCACATTGATACCGCATTTGCAATTGCAAGAGAGCTTGGGATCGCAAAGAAGCTGGATGAATGTATGACAGGCGAGGAGCTGGAAAAGACATCCGATGTCCAGCTGAAGGAGAAATTAAAAAGAACCAGCGTATTTGCAAGAGTTTCACCGGAGCATAAGGTTCGGATTGTGAAGGCGCTGAAGGAAACCGGAAACATTGCAGCCATGACCGGAGACGGCGTGAATGACGCTCCTTCACTCCGCATGGCGGATATCGGGATCGCAATGGGGGTTACCGGGACGGACGTAGCCAAAAATGCGGCAGATATGATTCTGACAGATGATAATTTCGCTACAATAGAAAAAGCAATAGAAGAAGGCCGCAGTATCTATGAAAACATCAAGAAAACGGTACTGTTTTTATTGTCTTCAAACTTTGGAGAAATCATCACGATGTTCACTGCCGTCATCCTCGGGCTTGCATCCCCCCTCAAAGCCAGCCATATCCTATGGGTCAATCTGATCACAGACTCCCTGCCGGCGCTGGCGCTGGGGGTCGATAAAAACGATAAGGAAGCCCTGATGAAGATGCCTCCCAGAAAGGCAAATGAAGGCTTATTTTCAAATGGGGGAACCGCCTGTACCATTTTCTACGGCTGCCTGATTGCGGCCATAAGCCTGACCGCATTCCTGAAGGTTCCCTGGGATATACTTGCCTCCCAGCAAAAAGCATTTACCCTGGCCAACATCTCGGTTATATTTGCCGACGCGGATCTGCTGGCCAGAGCACAAACCTATGCCTTTACCGTACTGGGAATGTCTGAACTGTTCCATGCACTGGGAATGAAAGACATACATACTTCCGTGTTTTCCAGAAAACGGGACTTTAATGTGGTGATGCTTGCTTCCTTTGGAGCGGGGTTCGTCCTGCAGGCCGCAGTAACCGAGATCCCCTATCTTACAGCTATGTTCGGGACAGCGGCTCTGTCTCTCGGAGAATGGGTATCCCTGATTATCCTGTCTGCATTCCCGATATTGGCGCATGAGATATTCGTGCTGCTGGGAGTGACACACTTTGGGTCCGCCAGCGTTAAACAAAAACTGGCTTCAGAAAATAAAAAAATCAGCCCGCAGGCGGATGGGGTTAAATAAAAACGGATATATCCGTAAAATACAAATAAGACGCGCTTTTCGCAGGAAAGCGTGTCTTATTTATCTATATTACAATATTTCGCAAAGGGGTCAGACCCCTTTTATACATTGTTCCGCAGCTGGCTGAGGATCCGCGCGCAGGGCATGAGTTACGGGGGGCCTATGGGGTTAATTTTTTCCCCAGCATCTCCGGATTCGAAGCATAAGTCAGTGCAGTATCCCGGGATATTAATCCATCTTTATAAAGCTTCAGCAGACTTGTATCCATTGAAACCATATCTTCCTTAACAGAACTATAAATAATTCCATCGATCTGATGCACCTTATTATCCCGGATCATGTTCCGGATCGCCGGTGTAACGGTCATTATCTCGAATGCCGGCACTACTTTTCCATCCACCGTAGGAACCAGCTGCTGAGACACGACGGCATTGAGCACCATGGAAAGCTGCACAGCGATCTGCCTCTGTTGATTCGACGGAAATACATCGATAATACGGTCGATGGTATTCGCGGCGCCGATGGTGTGCAGGGTAGAGAAGAGCAGATGCCCTGTCTCTGCGGCGGTCATGGCAACGTTGATCGTCTCGTAGTCGCGCATTTCCCCAAGCAGGATCACATCGGGGCTTTGGCGGAGCGCAGCGCGCAGGGCGGTGACGTAATTGTCTGTATCCACGTTAATCTCGCGCTGGCTGACAATGCTGCGGTTGTGGCGGTGCAGGAATTCCAGCGGATCCTCCAGGGTGATGATGTGCTCATCCCTTGTCTTGTTGATCTGATCAATGATGCAGGCGAGCGTGGTAGACTTGCCGCTCCCGGCGGGGCCGGTGACAAGAACCATGCCTTTGCCGCTGCTGCCGAGCTGGATGATATAATCCGGAAGCCCAAGCTCTTTAGGATCCGGCAGGGTGAATGTGATGACGCGGATGACCGCGGAGAGCGCACCTCTCTGTTTATAAGCGCTGACACGGAAGCGGGAAACGCCCTGGATGGCAAAGGAAAAGTCATCATCCCCGTGCTTGTGGAGCTGGCTGATATCCCGGTTGTCTGCCAGGCGGTATATCTCCACCAGCAAACTTTCCGTATCCGGGGGGAGCAGCCTGTCTTCATATATACGGTTGATGACACCGTTCTTCCGGCAGGAGACGGGCAGCCCGGCTACGATAAAAATATCGGATGCACCATTGGCCACAGCCTGTTCCAGTATTGTTTTTGCGTCCATAGATCTATTCTCCTTTAATTCGTAACAGTTCAGGCGGAGCCGACGGTTACTTCAATTCCACTATTTAATGAGTTTTAACGTATTATCACCATTCCATTCCGCCTGGGAAACGACTTTCCACTGTGTAACCCGGTAGAAGCCGTCTTCTTCGTCGGCAGGCAGCAGTTCCAGAACCACAGATAAAAATTGTTTGTCATTAACAGGCACCTGGTAAGACACGGAAGGTTTTTTAGCAGAAATGTTCACCTCCAGCACAACATCATCGGTATCCACAACCGGCGTCAGTGCAGAGAGATTTTTTTCTACTGTTGAATAATAAGTTCCGGGGGCATCTTTGTAAGCCTCCGCAAGAACGGTATCAATCTGATCCAGTATGGTTTCGGCCTGGCTCGAAGCCCTGTAATAGTCGGTTTTGCGTTCCGCCAGCCTGCTGCTGAAGCCGTAGTCGCTGCGGGCGCTGGAAAGAGACAGTGTCGCAAATGTTACCAGGCACAGTACCAGAAAAATAACCAGCAGCAAGGAGGAACCGATATTTACAACGGGGGAATGTTTTTTATTTCCATTCATGATTTATCCCTCCTTTGCAGATGATGGGAGTTATCCAGTGAATAGATGACCTTCCCGTCGGTTTGTCTCTTCATGTTTATTTCGGCGTGAAGCATAAAATCTTCCTGGGAAAGGGCTATATCCAGAGTGTAGGCAGCATCATTCTGTCCGGTACGGGAAAAGCTCTTATCATAAAAAATTGTCACCTTCTCCATACCGATGACTTCTGAATCCGGATATTCCGAACAAATCAAATCGATTGCTGACTGCTGATCCGAAGAGGCATTCATAAGTTCCGCAATGCTGGATACTTCATTAGCGGAAACCTGGAGTTCACGCGATTCCTGGCTCAGCAGATGTGATTTTACAAAAAATTGTACGCAAACGGCACTTGCAATTGAGAAAAACAAGATTGCAAGAATCAGTTCCAAGAGGAACAGACTGGAAGATTTGGCCCGGTTTCTGCGTGTCATAGTGCTCTCCTTTACTGTATATTACTGTGCTTCGGTGCTTCTTGCCGTTACGACAGAGGTGGCATTCTGCCCCGCATCATCTGTACAGGTGAAGCGGAAGGTATGATCACTTACGGCCTCCATCTCAAAGGACTTTACCTGCAGGATCTGCCTGCCCCGGGAGGCATCAGCCTTTACGCCTTCTTTTACAAACAGCTCTTTTAACTCATGTTCATCGGTGTAAATATAAGTAAAATAGGATGCCCCGTCGTATTCCTGCTCCAGGATAAGCGCATCCAGCCCGTCAAATGTCCCCAGTGAAACACTCCCGTTCTCATCACTCTGATGGATCTTTTCGCTGATATAGGACAGTGATGTGCCGGCCGTATAATTCAGAGACGAATGTTCGGTGGCAGAGCGATATATATTGGTGGCAAGAAGGATGACTGTCAGTGCGGACACTGCAAACACAAAGAACAGCGCCACTGGAAATAAAAAATCAATCATGTGGTTCTTCCGGGTTCGAAAACGCATAGTCAGTCTCCTTTCTCAATGATTGTCACATCGGGCAGGATGTTGGCGCCGACGATTTTATAATCAACAAAAAATCTATCTTCATCATAAGTAATACCATAATGTTCCTTCAGATATTCCAGGCTTTCCGGATAACTGCCCTCCACGGCATAGCAGTAAGTGATACTGCGGTTCAGCGCGTTTTCCAGGCTTTCTTTCTGGCGGCGCACAGAACCGGAGGACAGCGATTCAATGCCCTGATAGAAAAGAAGCACAATCAGCAGAAAAACACAGACTGAAATGATAAACTTCCGATATGTATGCTGTTTTTTCTGATATTCAAAACGTGCCATAAGAACCTCCGTTTAAATACTGGACATGATTCCCATTAGAGGAAGCATGACAGAAAGTAAAATTACGCCGACGATCAGAGAGAGCGCGATGACAAGTGTAGGCTCCAGTACGGCCAGGCTGTTATTCATACGGGTATCAATATCATCCTGATAAAGCCCTGCAATATTGTCCATTACCTGGTCCATAGAACCGGTTTTAGCGCCGATAGAAGCCATTCTGGCATACATTCCGGTTAAAATGCCTGTGCCGTGCAGAGCTTCGGCCAGATCCTGCCCCTCATCGATGAGGCTTTGGCAGGCATCAATTTTTTTCTGAAAATGCACGTCGTCATTCAAGGCGCTGACCAGTTCCATGCTGCGCTCCGGATTCAGTCCGCTGCTAAGCGTGAGTGCCATACCGCTGGCAAACCTGCAGGCAGCAATCTCTTCATAAATAACACGGGTAAACCTAAATTTATAACCAATATTTCGGGACATCTGCTTTCCGCCGGCCGTCCTGGTGCCGAATAGAATCAGGGCCGCAATGACGACCAGAATGACAACAAATACGATAGAATAACGGTTGATAGCATTGCCAATCCCCATGAGCGTCCGGGAAAATCCGGTCATCTCGGTGCCCAGCTGGATAAATACCTGATTGAAGATGGGCATAACCTTCACAAGAAGTACAATAATGACCACCACCATCATACCGGCCATGATAAGCGGATAGGTTACCGCATTTTTAATACTTTTGGCAATGGAGTCCTCCCGGTCGTAATGCTCGCTCAGTGCAGACATGACCTCGTCAAGGGTGCCTGTCTCCTCTCCGATCTGTATCATATGCAGCATATAAGACGGGAAAAGCCCCGTATTCTCAAGCGCCTGATACATACTTCCGGTTTCCTGCATGTGATCCAGAATCGCCTGCAGGATATCTTTTTCATCTGCAGAGGCAGCGTCCTCCAGCATGATTGTAATACCTTCCAGAGAGGAGATGCCCGACTTTAATATCAGGGCAATCTGCCCGCAGAAGGAAGAAACCTCCATATTTGTAAATGGTTTTCCCTGTACTTGCTTCTCCATAGTGTGCCCTCCGTTATTTTCTGAATAGGAATAAACATGATTATTAGCATAAAAGTAACTGTTCAGTACAGGACTGTGCATTTACTGCACAGTCCGTACAAAAACCATGAACAGCCACGAATAAAATTACTAATAAGAATACTTTACTGTGTAATGGCTTCCGTCACCGATGTACTTGCCGACTGCCTTCCTGCTGTTATTTGCGGCAAGAGTCGGATCCATAAGGGACCAGCTTTTGCCGTCAAACTGAATGATCTTATCAACCCAGCCTTTTTCCTTCAGGTAAACGCTTACCCATGCGTGGTATGCTTCCCCCGAATATCCGACTTCCAGCCTTGTCGGAACCGACTGGGAGCGGAGCATGGCGGCCATCAGCGAGGCATAATCGAAACATATGCCCGTTTTATCTTTTAAGGTCTGATCCAGGTTGGGCAGGTAGTCGGTCGGAATGTTTTCCGCTTTCTTATCATCATATACAATATTCTCAATGACGTAATGATACACATTCTGAACATAACTGAGATCATCGGAGGACTTATCAGAAATCTCCCGCCCCAGCTTAACGGCCTGGGAATCCTCTGTAAACCATACGTATTGGTTGGGATAGAGGAAAGGCTTAAACTCATCACTGATATTGACCTCTATATCCTGGGAAAATGCGAGAGCATAGAGGTCGTCCCGGACATTTTCCAGGATATCCAGGTGATAGGAGCCGTTTCCCCCTGTAAGAGGAAATGTTTCATAGGAACCTCCGCCCAGTGTGTAAGTGTAAACAGTTCCGTCAGGTATCGTGATCTGCAGTTTGACCTTAGAGGCGCTGCCGCCGTATTGTACCATAACGTAGCCTTCGCCTGTATTGGATGCATCAATAGAAATAATTTCATTTCCATAAACGACTGAACCCGATGCCTGCGGATTAAGAATCTGGAGCGCGCTCTGCCTTTTTTTACCAGTCGAAGCGGAGGCGCTTGAAATGTCGCCGTTTCCCTTCGAACAGCCGGAAAAAGAGGAGACCGCAATCATAATGAACAGAACTGCACTTAATAACCGTGAACTCTTTCTCATTACATCAGGCCTCCTCTCAGGGTTTCTGTATTATTCCCTGATTGTTAGAATCAGGTGAAGCGTATTGCCGGCCTTGTCCGGCACATAAATATTAAGTGATTTTTCGGGATAATCAAATATGATGTAGTTCCCCTCTTCATCAAAGGAGACGGGTTCTACCTCTTTTCCGTCTATATCCAAAGCAGATATATTATCATAGTCAACGCCGGAGTCGGGATCGGAGAGATACAGATAGATCTGGTCTCCCACCTGCTTGTCAGAAAGAACCATCGGTGAGGTGGTATCCACACCGTTCACCTCACAGGTAATGGAAGCGAACTGGCGGTTTTTTAGGGTAACGGTAACAGTCATGGTTCCATTCAGTGTGGGTTCAATGGAATAGGTCTTGTCGGCCACTTCATATACCGGAACATTGCTGCCGCCTATATTGGCGGTGATCCTGCTGACCGGTATAAATGTATCCACTACCAGTTCGTATGCGGGTTTGCCGTTAATCCCCTGATCCTTGAGGTTCAGGTCTATATCCGGTGCGATAAACATAAGAGGCGTCAGGCAGAAAAACAGCAGGATAATTACGAGGAGGACTTTCTGCAGAAGAAAGCGCTCCCTGCGGTAATTGCTGTACGATGTCAGCACGGAAAGAGGAACAGTATTGGGTTCTACCTCGCATGCGTCAAATATATTTTCAAGCATCTGGCTGGCTAAGGATTCATCCAGCACAGGGCCTTTTGGCTTTTTAAACTTGTCAGTTAACACGGTAAAACTCACCTCCTTAGCGTTCCAGTGTCTGTGCCAGCTTTGTACGTCCGCTGTTAAGATACCTCTTTACAGTACTTCTGCTGACTTCCATCACATCGGCGATGTCTTCCAGCTTCATATTCTGATAATATTTCATGATAATAGCCTGTGATTCGGTAAACGACAGATCCAGAATCTTTTTCATGATATACTCTTGTTCATCTACCCTGATGACCTGTTCTTCCGGATTCGGATGATGCTTCATATGGCGCTTATTTCCCTTCATGTCTTCCTTGGCATAGACGGACAGTTCCTGGTCAAAACGGTTCTGCTTGCGGTGCATATTAAAGCAGACACGAAAATTAATCTGATTGAGCCAGGAAATAAAAAGCTTGGAATCCCGAAGCGTATAGAGATTCTTCAGTGCAAGGATATAAGTCTCCTGGAGGGCGTCCTGCGCAAGATATTCATCCTTCAGATAATTATATGCGAACCTGTATTCTTTTTGATAGGTGGCAGCATATAATTCGGCAAAGGCATCGCTGTCACCGGTACGGGCGCGGCTGACCAGGGTCGATATATAATCATAATCTAATTCTGCCATCTATTCACCTACTTCCTATTTTTAGTCACAAAACATTAAAATTTAAGCGTTGTATATCCGCTTATTTGCAAGTGCGATCAGATCTGTAATCGTATTGGCTCCGCTTCCTTCATTGAAAGCGCGGCCGTATTTGTATGTAATAGGATGTGTTCCCGATCCCGAATTGTGTGAATCGACCTTTGTATAAACACGCTCCAGGAAATTATCAAGTTTCTCATTGCTTCCATTCTCAAACAAAGCCATAAATTTATTTCCTCCATTACGGCCAATAAAACAAAGGTCTACAGAAGCCATCTTGAGGATATTAGAGAAATCTTTTATCAGAGCATTTCCTTCAGCGTGTCCATACAGGCGGTTAATATCACCCACATTTGTAAGGTCGAACATGATGCAGCCAATATCTGAAGGCAGCGGCTGGTCAAGATATTTCTCAATCAACGCGTCACAGCTGAAACGGTTTGGTATACCGGAAAGAGGGTCTGAATGTACGGCAAAGTCCAGATCCCGGTAATCCCTCTTAAAGGATGAGAAAAAGTTAAAGTCAAGAAACAGAAATAAGAAAGACAAACCGAGTACAGCCCATAACAGGCCGCAGATAAGCCGGATGGACGGGTTAGTGGCTATATATTGATATACCTCAGGATCCATCATAATCTTGTATATGCAGAACCCGGTCAAAAAGACATAGATGATCAGTTGTATTGTTTTGAAAATATCTAGTTTTTTCATAAAATAAAGCCTCCTTATTCCTTTGGATAATATCCCGGAACCTCCCGTTACTAATACTGAAAATCTTCAGTAAACATTATAAGTATATCATATTATAAGAAATATACCTATATTTTTTCAAGTTATAATTTGTGTACATCATAGTTATGCTATAAAATTGCACAAGTATTTAATATGAAGTTAATGCAGATAATATGAAGTTAAGAAAAAAATAAAAAAAGACTAATAAAAATGACCCTTTTCCCCTTATCAGGCCCTCTTTATATATGTAACGTCTAAATCTGCAAGTCCTTAATGTTGAATGGTTCTAGGACAATTCAAGGGATTGGATTTTGGCATATAGATGATTGGAGATTTAAAGAGGAAGGAGAAAGATTATGAAGAAGAATTTTAAACGCTGGCTTGCTCTTCTCTTAGCGGTTGCGATGGTAGCGACAAGTGCCGTGTATTCATCCGGGACGTCTCTCAAAGCCACCGGTGATCCGGAGAATGTGGAGCAGAGTGACCAGCAGAGCGAGCCTCAGACCGGGGATGAGGGAACGGGCAGCGCGGATGCGGCGGCGCCTGACTCGGATGCAGGGACCCAGGAAACTGGTGAGACCGAGTCGAAGCAAGTGATCGAACTGGAAAAACCACAGGGAGATCAGGGAACTTCGGATCAGGAAGCGCAGAATCCGGAGCAGAAAGAGAAGGAAGAAGTCACCCCAGAACAAGGCGGCGAACAGGAACAGACCGGAGATATGCAGGAAGAACCAACGCCACAGAAGTTTAGTGTTGTGTTTCATAAGCCTGCGGTTGAGGGCGGTTCCCTAAAAGTCTGGGAAGATGGAAGCGATAAGAAAGACGCTACATATGATGGAGAAGAGAAATATACAGAGGAAATAACAGAGGGCGCTCTGTTAAATTTCGAGATTACGGTAGATGAAAAGTATTCTATTGAAAAAGTTACGGATCAGAACGGGGCAGAGATCGCTCCTGTATCTGCAGAAGGAAATATCTTTACTTATCAGATGTCCGTTTCTGAGAACAAGGAAATAAATATATTATATAAGGAAGTTTCTCAGAATAAAGAAGAGCCAACTCCTTCGGAAGATAAGAAAGAGGAAACGGAAAATACGGCTGGTGAAGCTAATAATGAAGATGCTGAGCATACAGAGATGCCGGCAGCAAACTTCGAAGGCAGTGCATCTAACGGACTGAACGTTACGGCAACGGTAGACGAGGGGGTATTCCCGGCGGGAACCACCATGAAGGTCACGAGTGTTTCGGACAGCAAAGCAGAGAGCCTGCTGGAGGAAGCATTGGATGATAACCAGAAAGTAGTATCTGCGCAGGCGGTCGATATTATATTCCAGGATGCAGACGGCAACGAGATACAGCCAGGCGGTCGATTTTTTTTTCAAGCAGAAGGCGGCAAACGAGATACAGCCGGCGGACGGCGGCATTGTAAATGTTTCAATCACGGGAGCAAGCGTTGCGGGTGACGAGATTGCTGTTTACCATGTGGATGAGGCAGAGAATGTGGAGAAGGTTGCAGAGGCCGCTTCTACAGGGGCTGAATTTGCTGCAGAAGCATTTTCAATCTATGTTGTCGGCGGATACACAGACGCAGGTCGGTACGAATATTATCGGTATGAGCTGAAAGTAGGAGAGTCTGTCGAGGTATATACAAGTTCTAGTTCAAAAAACAAAAGCTGGAATAGCAGCAATACAGCAGTAGCAGCTGTAACAAAGTTATCCGGCAATAATGGACGGTATGCCCAAATAACGGCAAAAGGTGTAGGAAAGGCAACCATCACCTATAACAATAGCAGCTACGAGAAGTTTTATGTAGAGGTAACGCAGAATAATGTGAAGGTTACATCTATTACAATAAGCGGCAACAATACTGTTAACGTTGGCGAGAGCACCACCTTAACTGCAACGGTACGTCCCAATGATGCAGCAAATAAAAACGTGACATGGAAGTCTTCGAATACGGGTGTTGCCACTGTTAATAGTTCAGGCAGGGTGACGGGGGTCAATGTTGGTACGGCTAAGATCACCGCTACTGCAGCCGATGGTAGTGGAGTGAAAGATGAGTTTACCATACAGGTTGGCCGGGCAGTAAGCTCTCAGACCGCATATTTTTATATTCAGCGGCCGGAACAGGATCCGGGAAATTTAAAAGATGATGCATGGCTTTATGTTGGAACAGGTTCAATTGATACTGCAGGACTAAACCTTCAGGCGGGAAAAGGTCAGTTTGCTTTAAATATTGCGGACCGTATACTTTCTTATCCGAATGAAGCAACGATCAAATCAAGGATTGCAGCTCTTTATGGTGTAGATGTAAGTGCAGTTGCCATTGAATATAGCCCTTATAAAATCACCTACCCGATGGGTTGGGTGGATGAGAATGGCACAGGCCATGATGGGGGAAGAGCTTGTTATCATGTAGACATGACAGTTTCTATTACTACAAAAGAAAAGGCAAGTGCAACCTATCACCTTTGGGATTATAATTCAACCGGATTCACACCTGTTGAAAGTTCCATGGTATATATTGGAGAAACGACAAGTCCAAAGTCAGGTAATTATCCTGCTACCAAGAAGGACGCTTACGGGAATGTATATACGTTTGACGGCTGGTATACAAATGCAGGTTTAACAGGCGAGAAGGTAGTTTTTCCATACACTGTTAATTCCGCTGTGAATTTCTACGCGAAATATGTGCCAAAGAATACGTTCAAAGTTACTTATGACGGTAACGGCAATACGGGAGGGACGGTTCCTACAGATGCGGCATCCTATTTGAGCGGGAATCAAGTTACTATTAAGCGCGGAACACCGGAAAAGAACGGTTATACATTTGAAGGCTGGGAATATGACGGGGACGTATATACACAGGGGCAGACATTTACGATGCCGGCATCCAGTGTAATTCTCAAAGCAAAATGGGCGCCAAAATCCGATGTGGGTTATACCGTACATTACTATCTGCAAGGGTCTGCGGTTAAGGTGAGAGATGACAAAGTAGTTGACGGGCAGACCTTTGATTCAGAAGTAACGGAGAATGCGGTAAACATTACTGGTTATACCGCAGTGGCTCCTACAGAAAAGACAATTAAGTTAGATGCATATGATAAGGAAATTGCGTTCTATTATACTGCAAACAAAGATGTAAGTTATACAGTGCACTATTATCTGCAGGACACAGAAAACAGCCTTGCACCTGATAAGACGGTCGATAACCAGGAATTTAATAAGGTAATAACAGAGACAGCAAAAACGATTCAGGGTTATGACCTCGTTGGCGATAAGACACAAACATTCAGATTAGATGAGTATAATAAGGAAATCGTGTTCTATTATACTGCTGGAACAGAGACGCCATATCAGATAGAGTACTATCAGCAGAATGTGAACAACGATGACTATACGAGGGTAGAGACGGTAAGAAAAACCGGAACCACGGGAACAATAGCAGCAGCGGAAGAGAAGTCCTACACCGGGTTTAAACTGAATAAAGATGCAGCGGATACAGTAGCAGAGGGAACAATTGCTGCAGACGGCAGTCTTATATTGAAGCTCTTCTATGACAGGAACCAGTATAAGGTAACTTACGAATATACCGGTACTGTTCCTGAGGGAGCAACAGCACTTCCGGAAGAAGCGACTTATAAATTCGGCGCTCAGGTAACCGTAGCAGAGGCTGCTTCAGCACCGGGCTACACATTCAGCGGATGGAACAAAAACGGCACATTTACAATGCCGGCAGAGGATGTTTTAATCCAGGGTTCGTTCACTGCAAATACAAATACAGAATATATCGTACAGCACTATTGGCAGAACATTGACAATGATGAATATACTTTGCATGAGACAGAGAACCTGACAGGAACAACAGGCGTCGAAGTAACTGCAGAGCCTAAGAGCTATACCGGCTTTACATTTGACAACACCGTAGATGGCACAGTTGAAAAAGGCACAGTAAGAGGCGACGGCAAGCTTGAGTTGAGATTATACTATACAAGGAACAGCTACCCTGTAGAATATTCCTATGTATATAAAGTCCCGGACGGCGCAAGCGAACTGCCGGCAAAGGCATCTTACAAATACGGAGCTACCGTTAAGACCGCAGAGGCGGCAACAGCGCCTGGGTATACTTTCCGTGGCTGGGATAAAGAGGCTGAGTTCATAATGCCGGCTGGACCGGTTTATATTCATGGCTACTTTACTGCTGACACCGATACGAAATACACTGTGATTCATTATAAAGAAAAACTTGAAGGCAAATATGAAGTAGCTGATACAGAGAATTTGACCGGAGTTACAGACGAAGAAGCACTAGCAATTGCAAAAAGCTATCCGGGCTTTACGTGGGATCCGGAAGTAGCAGGAACCAAAGTGACTGGTATAATCGAAGCAGATGGAACGCTTGAGTTAAGACTTTACTATAACCGTAATATACATGCTGTAACATACGGCTATGAGGGGGTAGTTCCGGATGGCGCAAGTGACCTTCCTGCTTCAAGAGACTATAAGTTTGGCGAAGTTGTCAATATTGCAGGACCGGCCTCAGCGCCAGGATATGATTTCAGCGGATGGAGCCTGACAGAAGGCTTCACTATGCCGGATAAGAACGTAGAGATCAAGGGACATTTTACTGCAAGAAACGATACAATTTATACGGTAGAGCATTATCTGCAGGATCTGGACGGCAACAGCTATACCCGGGAAGAAGCAAAAGAATGGACCGGAATTACAGGGGCTACTGCTACCGCAAAGCCGAATACCTATAAGGGCTTTACTTTTGACGGCAGCGTGGAAGGCACAGTTCAGACAGGAACGATCACCGGAGACGGCAAGCTTGTATTGAAATTGTTCTATACCCGCAACAGCCATACGGTAACCTATAATTATGAAGGCAAGGTTCCTACAGGAGCAACGGCGCTGCCTTCAGCAGAAACATACAAATATGGCGAACAAGTGAAAGTGACGGACGCGGCAACAGCGCCGGATTATATATTCAGCGGATGGAATAAGAGCGATTTTGCAATGCCGGACGAGGATGTGGAAATCACCGGAAGCTGGAGCAGAGACTTCAGAACGATTTCCGTTGCGCCATATCATGAGATATACGATGGTGAAAGCCACGGAGTTACAGTAACCGGAACCGTTGAGGGAGATATGATTGAATATTCCACAGACGGAGAAAACTTCGATTCTGAAGAACTTCTCTATAAAGATGTTGTAAAAGATGACAAGGGAGAGGTTACAAGCTATCCGGTATACGTAAGGGTGAAAAATGGGGATGAATATTCTTCCATCATGGAATCCTATGTTAAGATCACCCCGGCAACGCTGACAGTACAGACCAATAACGGCTGGAAGGTTTATGACGGTGAACCTTTAGTTGGAACCGGTAGTATATCCGGTTTTGTAAATGGTGAGGAAGCAGAATTTATAGTAACCGGTCAGTTGACAGATGTAGACATAATTCCGAACACCTATGAGATTAAGTGGGAGGGAGCGACAGCGCTGATTGATAACTATGTAATCTCTGAGACGCTTGGTAAATTGGAAGTTGTTCATAATACACAGAAGATCACAGTCACAACAAAGGGAGACACATACACTTACGATGGAACCAAACATGGTGCGGAGGTCACGGTATCTACACCACTGCCAAAAGGTTACGAAGTGAAGAAAGCAGTATCCAACACAAGCGTAAAAGACGTCACAACGGATCCGGTTGAGGTTACATGCGATGAACTGATTATCGTAAATGCCGCAGGAGAAGATGTAACGAAGGATCTTAACATCGAATACGTGGACGGCACGATTACCGTAAATCCTGCAACACTGTATGTACACACCTATGAGGCGGAGAAAGTATACGACGGTACAGCCCTATTGGGAGACGGGAAGATTGAAGGCTTTGTCAAAGGAGAGACAGCGGACTTCAAAGTAACCGGATCACAGACAAAGGTAGGGCACAGTAAAAACACATATAAGATTGAGTGGAACGGTAATGCGAAAGAGAGTAACTATGTAGTTGTAGAAACACTTAAATTCCTGTATGTGAAAGAGTATGCCGAGGAAATCGTTGTAACTACAAAGGGTGGAACCCACGAATATACAGGCAAACCATTTGGGGCCGAGGTAACCGTATTCGATCTGCCGAAGGGATATCATTTAGAGGAAGCAGTATCCTATGCGACAGCAACCCATGTCGCAGACGGAGCCGTAGAGGCAGGCTGTGACAAACTGGTTATTAAGAACGATGACGGAGAAGATGTAACGGGCAATTTGGTAATTAAATATGTAAACGACACGATTGTCATTACCCCTGCAACATTGGATATAGTAACCTTTACTGATCAGAAGGTATACGACGGAACAGCTCTTATAGGAGACGGTGAAATCAAAGGTCTTGTAAACGATGAAACAGTCGGATTTAAAGTAACCGGAAGCCAGACAAAAGTAGGTACCAGTGATAACGAGTACGAACTAGAATGGAGCGGGACAGCAGTCGAAACAGATTATGCAATCCATGAGAGCATCGGCCAGCTGACAGTATCCGAATCCAAAGAAGAAATTGTAGTAACAACAACAGGTGGAACCTACACATATTCAGGGGAACCACATGGTGCAGAGGTAATCGTATCTGATCTGCCGGAGGGTTATACTCTGGAGACCGCAGAATCCAATGCAGCAGTTACAGATGTAACTGCAGAACCGGTTACGGCAACCTGTAACAATTTGGTTATCAGAAATGCAGAGGGAGAAGATGTAACATCCAGTCTGAATATTAAATATGTGGACGGACAAATTACAGTAGAACCGGCAACTCTGACAATTGTAACGGAATCTGCAAAAAGGGAGTATAATGGCAAACCACTGACGGCAAACGGAAGTATTACTGGTTTTGTTCACGATGAGGACGCAACCTTTACCGTAATTGGAAGCCGTACTGAAGTAGGAACAAGCAAGAATACCTATGAGCTGGTATGGAATGGTTCCGCTAAAGAAAGCAACTATGTAATCAAAGACACTATTGGGGAACTGACCATTGAAGAGAGCACTGCTGAGATTGTGGTAACAACCACAGGAGGAGACTTCACTTATACAGGAACTCCTCATAAAGCAATGGTATCAGTATCGACACTTCCTGAGGGTTACAAACTGATAACCGCGGAATCCAATGATAGTGCCAAAGATGTTACAACAGAGGCAGTAGAGGCGAACTGTGATACTCTAGTTATTCATAATGCAGAAGGCAAAGATGTAACAGAAAAGCTGAATATCAAGTATATCAATGACAAGATAACCGTAAAACCTGCAGTTTTGAGGGTTGTGACACAAGGTGCATCCAAAGAGTATGACGGAACACCACTGACAGCAGATGGAGAGATGACCGGTCTGGTAAACAATGAGACAGCTAAGTTGAGTGTAACCGGAAGTCAGACGAAGGTGGGCAAGAGCGATAACACCTATAAGATTGAATGGAACGGAACGGCTAAAGAGAGCAACTACGAGATTCAGGACACGATCGGGAAATTGATTGTTGAAGAGTCGACAGCAGAGATTTTAGTAACTACAGCCGGCGGCGATTTCACTTATACAGGTGAACCGCATGGTGCAGAAGTTACTGTTTCCAATCTGCCAAAGGGGTATAAAGTAGTAACAGCCGAATCCAGTGCAAGTGCAACGAATGTAACAAAAGAAGCTGTAACAGCAACTTGTGATAAACTGGTTATCTATAATGCAGAGGGAGAGGATGTCACCGATAAACTGAACATTAAACTTGTAGACGGTGAAATCAATGTAGAACCTGCAACGCTGAAAGTGGTTACAAACAATGCTGATAAGCCTTATGACGGCACGCCGCTGACAGCAGAAGGAATGATTACAGGCTTTGTCGAAGGTGAAACAGCAACATTAAAAACAACCGGATCACAGACGAAAGTAGGATACAGCGATAATACTTACGAGATCATATGGGACGGAACTGCAGATAAGGATAACTACAAGATTGAGGAGTTCCTGGGATTGCTGGAGGTATACGAAAATACTGCCGAGATCGTAGTAACGACAAAAGGTGATATCTATACCTACACCGGAACACCACATGGAGCAACCGTAGAAGTATCAGAACTTCCGACCGGCTATGAATTAGAATCAGCCGTATCTGATGCAGCAGTAACAGATGTTACCGAAGAACCTGTAAAGGCAGGCTGTGACAAATTAGTCATCAGAAATGCAAGCGGGGATGATGTTACAAAGAATCTGAATATCACATATATTGACGGTGAGATTACAGTCGTGCCGGCAACACTGACAGTAGTAACTGAGGGTAAGGAGAAGGTTTACGATGGTGAGCCGCTGACAGCACCGGGGAAGATTGATGGATTTGTAAATAATGAGACCGCAGAGTTCCGCGTGACAGGAAGCCAGACGGCAGTCGGAGACAGTCTGAACAGCTTTGAGATCATCTGGAATAAAACGGCAAAAGAAAGCAACTATACCATCGAGAAAGAACTGGGAACACTGTTAGTAAAAGAGTATGAAGACAGCATCGTAGTCACAACTACGGGAGGCAGCTTTACTTATACAGGTAAGCCTCACAAAGCAACTGTCACAGTATCTGATCTGCCGCAAGGCTATACATTAGAAACAGCCGAATCCAGCGCAAGCGTAACAGATGTTGCGGACGGTACAGTAACAGCCACCTGTGATAAGCTGGTCATCAGAAATAAGCAGGGAGAGGATGTAACCAAACAGCTGAAGATTCAGTATGTCAATGATGATATCAAGGTTACTCCGGCCAAACTGACAGTGAAGACAGAATCAGCCAATGGCGTTTATAACGGCCAGCCGCTGACTGCAGAGGGAAGTATTGAAGGATTTGTAAATGATGAAACCGCAGACTTCCAGGTAACCGGAAGTCAGACGAAAGTCGGACATAGCCTGAATACTTATGAAATTAATTGGAACGATACTGCCAAAAAAGACAACTACGAGATCAAAGAAGATATCGGATTACTGACAGTAAGTGAATACAAAGAAGAGATCGTAGTCACAACAACAGGCGGAAGCTTCCCTTATACCGGTAAAGCCCACGGAGCAACAGTTTCCGTATCCGACTTGCCGGATGGCTATGAGCTTGAAAAGGCAGAGTCCAGTGCAAGCGCAACAGATGTAACGTCAGAAGCAGTAACCGCGTCTTGCGACACGCTGATTATCAGAAATGCGCAGGGTGAAGATGTAACAGAACGTCTGAAAATCCGCTATGAAAATGGCTCTATTACAGTAACCCCGGCAAAATTGACGGTGGTTACGCAGACTGCAAATAAGGTATATAACGGAACACCGTTGACAGCAGGCGGAAGTATTGACGGATTTGTTGAGGGCGAGACCGCAACCTTTACCGTAACCGGAAGCCAGACAGAAGTTGGTTATAGTCCGAATACCTATCATATTGAGTGGGATAAAACCGCAAAGGCCAAAAACTATGAGATCGACGAATCCGTTGGAGAACTGACTGTAACAGAAAATAAAGCAGAGATCGTAGTAACCACCCAAGGCGGAACCTTCACCTATACAGGAACCGAACACACGGCAGATGTAACCGTATCCGATCTTCCTGACGGATACGAATTAGAAAAGGCCGAATCCAGTGCAAGCGTTACAGATGTAACGGATAGCCCGGTTTCAGCAACATGCGATACTCTCATCATTAGAAATAAGCAGGGAGTCGATGTAACTTCGAGACTGAATATCAGCTATGTGGATGGTGAGATCATCGTAGAACCGGCAGTGCTGACCGTTAAGACAGAACGCGCGGAGAGAGTATACAACGGAGAGCCGCTTACAGCCGGAGGAACAATTGAAGGATTTGTAAACAACGAAACCGCAGACTTCCAGGTAACCGGAAGCCAGACAGAGGTCGGAGTAAGCGATAACACCTACGTGATCAACTGGAATGGCACGGCCAAAGAAAAGAATTACAAAATCAATGAAACTGTAGAAAAACTGATTGTAAAAGAAAACGCAGAACAAATCGTAGTAACAGTGACAGGCGGCACCTTCACCTATACAGGCTCGCCTCACAAAGCAACTGTATCCGTATCTGACCTGCCGGACGGCTATACATTAGAGACAGCCGAATCCAGCGCAGCAGTAACTGACGTAGAGGACGGAACAGTAACAGCAACTTGCGATACACTGGTAATCAGAAACGCACAGGGTGAGGATGTAACGGATAAGCTGAACATTATAATCGTTACAGACACAATCGCAGTGGCTCCGGCGGAACTGATAGTTGTTACAGACGGCGCAGAAAAGGTATATGATGCGAAGCCTTTGACAGCCGGCGGTACAATCAACGGCCTGATAAATGAAGAAACAGCAACATTAAAATTAACCGGAAGCCAGACAAATGCCGGAACAAGCGATAATACCTATGAGATCGTTTGGGACGGAACCGCAAAACAGAGCAACTATATTGTTAACGCAGCAGAGTCCCAAATTGGAGTATTGGATGTTCAAAAACGTCCGATTCTGATTACGGCGGCAAGCGCTGATAAGACCTATGACGGAACAGCACTGGTTAAGGCAGTCAGTACAGCCGGACTTGGACAGTTATTACCACTGCATACTTACACGGCAAATGTGGAAGGCAGTCAGACATACGTAGGCACAAGTGACAATATCGTTAAGGATGCCGAAATTGTTACGCTTCTGGGCAGAGATGATGTAACACCGAACTACGCCATTTCCTATGCAAAAGGCAAATTGACTGTAACGGATCAATCAGTAGATGTTGATGACGTAGTCACCAAGACACATGATGATAATAAGACCTATAAGCTAGGAGATACCGTAACATTCGATATCTCAGTCAAGAACATCTATGATGAAGCCAAGACAATTACCATCATAGAGCAGGATGGCGTAACCATCACCGGAAATGACGTATTCGAAGATGTAGCGCCAGGTGAAGTAGTAACAACGACTGCCACCTACACAGTAACAGAAGAAGACATCCTGAACGGAAGCTTTACAAATACCGTTACAGCGAAGTTTTCAGACGAAAACAAAGATTACGAGAAGGACGACACGGTTGACAAATTTGAAGATCCAGCCGGCCATCTGACCGTAACAAAGGAAACAACAAGCAAGCCCGCAAACGGCAAAACATACGCCCTTGGCGAAACAATCATTTACAAGGTTGTGGCAGTCAACGACGGAAATCTGACGCTGAACAGCGTGGTAGTAACAGATGAGCTGACCGGCGATGAATGGACAGTAGGAACACTGCAGCCGGGACAGAGCAGCGAAGCTTTCAAAGCTGAATACACCGTAACAGAGGAAGACATCCTGAAGGGCACAGTGCTTAATGAAGCTACGGCAGCAGGCAAGAGTACAGATCCTGAGAATCCAAATCCGGAGATCGTACCTGGCAATACCGAAGACCCGACAGATCATCCGAACGGCCATCTGACCGTAACAAAAGAAACAACAAGTACACCGGCAAACGGGGAAGCATACGCTCTTGGCGAAACGATCACCTATAAGATCACAGCCGCCAATGACGGCAACCTGACGCTGAAGAATGTAGTTGTAACAGATGAACTGACCGGAGACGAGTGGACCATAGATTCACTTGCGCCAGGACAGAGCAGCGAAGCATTTACAGCGAGCCTCAAAGTAACGCAGAAAGATATTCTGAACGGTTCCGTAGTAAACGAAGCGACAGCAGCGGGCAAGAGCCCGGATCCTGATAAACCGGACCCGGGAGTAGAACCTGGTGAGACAGAGGATCCGACAGTAGATCCGAACGGCCACCTGACCGTAACTAAAGAAACAACAAGTACACCAGAAAACGGAGCAGCATATGCTCTTGGAGAAACAATCACTTACAAGGTTACAGCAACCAATGACGGAAACCTGACCTTGAAAAATGTAGTGGTAACGGATGAGCTGACCGGAGACAAGTGGACAATTGAGTCCCTGAAACCGGGAGAAAGCAGTGAAGCATTTACCGCAGAATACAAAGTAACAGAGCAGGATATTCTCAAAGGAAGCGTACTCAATGTAGCAACAGCGAAGGGGGAAAGCCCAGATCCTGATAAACCGGATCCGGGAGTAGATCCTGGTGAAAAGGAAGATCCGACAGAGACCCAGCAGCCGAGCCTGTTTATAGAAAAAATAGCGGCACCTGCACCAAATGGCGGATATGCCCTCGGCGATACCATTCCTTATACCATTAAGGTTGTGAACAATGGAAATGTAACCATAAGCGATATTACAGTAACAGATGATCTGACAGGAAATCAGTGGACAATTGGCAGCCTTGAACCTAATGCTGAGAAATCATATTCTACAGAGTATGTTGTAACAGAAAAAGACATCATGGCAGGCAAGGTTGTTAATGTAGCGGCAGCCGAAGGAACAGCTCCTGACGAAAGTAAAGTAGGAAAAGAAGATACGGAGACAACGGTGACAGAAAACTCTAATCCGCATCTGAGCGTTTCAAAAGAGACAACAAGCAAGCCGGCTAACGGAGAAGCATATGCTCTTGGCGAAACCATCACTTATAAGATTACGGCAGTCAACGACGGAAACCTGACGCTGAAGAACATTGTAATTACAGATGAACTGACCGGAGATGAGTGGACAATTGATACACTTGTACCGGGACAGAGCAGTGAAGCATTTACCGCAAGGCATAAGGTAACAGAGAAGGATATTCTGAAAGGATCTGTATTGAATGAAGCCGCAGCGTCCGCAGAGAGTCCAGATCCGGAGAATCCGGATCCGGGAATCGTACCTGGCGAAACAGAAGATCCGACAGTAGATCCGGCAGGCCATCTGACCGTATCAAAAGAAACGACAAGTACACCGGCAAATGGAGCAGCATATGATCTTGGCGAGACGATTACTTACAAGATTATCGCAGCGAATGACGGAAATCTGACTCTGAATCATGTAGTAGTAACAGACGAACTGACCGGAGATGAGTGGACAGTTGGAACACTTGCACCGGGACAGAGCAGTGAAGTATTCACTGCAAGCTACAAAGTAACAGAGCAGGATATCCTCAACGGCAGGGTACTTAATGTAGCAACAGCCGCCGGCGAAAGTCCTGATCCGGAAAATCCGGAACCGGGAGTAGACCCAGGCGAAAAAGAAGATCCAACAGCATCACAGCAGCCGAGCCTGTTTGTAGAAAAGACAGCGGCTGTAAAAGAGAGCGGTGCGTATGGCCTTGGCGATACCATTCCTTATATGATTAAGGTGGTTAACAATGGGAATGTGACCGTAACAGATATTACAGTAACCGACGATCTTACAGGAAACGAATGGACCATCGACCAGCTTGAACCTGGTGCATACGAGGAGTATCAGGCTGAGTATACCGTTACCGAAGCAGATGTTATGGCTGGCAAGGTAGTCAATGTGGCAACTGCAGAGGGTACAGATCCTGAAGGAGAAAAGGTAAGCAAGGAAGATACGGAGACCGTAGAAACAGAGATTTCTAATCCGCATCTGACCGTTGTCAAAGAGACAACGAGTGCACCTGCGAACGGAGAGTCTTATGTTCTGGGTGAGACGATTTCCTACAAGGTTGTCGTGACAAACGATGGAAATCTGACGCTGAAAAATGTAGTAGTAACCGATGAACTGACCGGAGACGAGTGGACCATCGACTCACTGAAACCTGGTGAGAGCAGCGAAGCATTTAACGCGAGCCACAAGGTAACACAGAAGGATATTCTGAAAGGTTCTGTAGTAAATGAAGCAACCGCAGCAGGCGAAAGCCCGGATCCGGATAAACCGGACCCAGGAGTAGACCCGGGAGAGACAGAGGATCCGACCGACAATCCGAACGCACATCTGACCGTAACTAAAGAAACAACAAGTACACCAGAAAACGGAGCGGCATACGCTCTTGGAGAAACAATCACTTACAAGATTGTGGCAGCAAATGACGGAAACCTGACACTGGAAAATGTAGTGGTAACAGACGACCTGACCGGAGACGAGTGGACGATTGATTCCCTGAAACCGGGAGAAAGCAGCGAAGTATTTACCGCAGAATACAAAGTAACAGAGCAGGATATCCTGAACGGAACGGTACTCAACGTAGCAACCGCTAAGGGAGACAGTCCAGATCCGGAAAAACCGGATCCGGGAGTAGATCCGGGCGAGAAGGAAGATCCAACAGTGACTCCGCAGCCAAGCCTGTTTGTAGAAAAGACAGCAGCTGCAGGTCCGGAAGGCGGATTCAGCCTTGGCGATACAGTACCTTACACAATCAAAGTTGTAAACAATGGTAATGTAACAATCAGCGGCATTACAGTAAATGATGATCTGACAGGCGGGCAGTGGACAATTGACAGCCTTGAGCCAAATGGTACGCAGGAGTTTACAACAGACTATGTTGTAACAGAAGCTGACATTCTGGCAGGCCAGGTAGTCAACGTTGCTGCAGCAGGCGGTACGGCTCCTGACGGAAGCGAAGTAACAGGAGAAGGTACGGAGACAATTGTAACAGAGAGCTCCACCCCGCACCTGAGCATTTCCAAGGAGACAACGAGTACACCGGCCAACGGTGAGACTTACGCCCTTGGCGAAACCATCACTTACAGTATTGTTGCAACAAATGACGGTAACCTGACATTAACGAATGTAGTGGTAAGAGATGAACTGACCGGAGATGAGTGGACCATAGATTCACTTGCACCTGGAGCAAGCAGCGAAACATTTACCGCAGAGCACACAGTAACATCAGCGGATATCCTGAATGGCTCAGTTCTCAACGTGGCAACAGCCGGCGGAGAGACTCCGGATCCGGATAAACCAGACCCAGGAGTAGACCCGGGAGAGAAAGAAGACCCGACAGTAGATCCGAATCCAAGTGTAGCAGTAGTTAAGGAAGTTACAAGCACACCGGCTGACGGTGAGGCATACGCACTCGGTGAGACGATCAGTTACAGAATCACCGTAACGAACGACGGCAACATACCGGTTGAAAATATCAGGGTTGAGGATAGTCTGGTAAGTATTACAGAGAATATTATCACAAGCCTTGCACCGGGAGAGAGCAGAGAATTCACATACGAATATACCGTAACAGAAGCCGATATCAGAAACGGCCAGGTAGTTAATACGGCAGCAGCATCCACTGATGATCCGGAAGGGCCTAAGGGAAGCGATGAAGTCGTAACTCCGACAGAGCCGGCAGATGCGGCATATACAGTGAATAAGTCCGTAGTGGAACCGCAGGATGAATACAGGGTTGGCGATACAATCCAGTACCAGATCGCGGTAAGCAACACCGGAAATGTGACACTGCACAACGTAGTTGTAAGTGATAACCTTCAGGGAGCATCCGGCAGCGTAACATTTACAAATGCAGGAGACTACACCGTTGAAGGAAACAAAGCAATAATTAATGAAATTGGCATCGGTGAGACAATAGTACTGAACTGTGAATACCTGATCGTCAGAGAAGATGCAGGAGCATCCATCAGCAACATCGCAAGTGTAAGAACAGATGAAACGGGTGAGACTCCACGTGAAGACGAGACAGAGGAAACACCGGTTGTAAATATCTACAGACTGACCATTCATTATGTAGATGCAGCCGGAACAGCGGTAGCACCGGATTATACCGGCGAATACGAGGTGGGTGCAGCATTCTCCATCGAGTCACCGGCAGTCACAGGCTACACACCGAATTACGCAACCGTAAACAGTGGCGCGGACGGCATGCCGGCAGCGGATGTAGAGGTAACAGTAACCTACACAGCGAATCCAGTCATCGTACCAATCGTACCGCCGGTAACACCGACGACTCCGGCAACTCCGGCAACACCGGCAGCACCAGTAACGCCAGTAACACCGGCAGCGGTAACGCCAACCACACCAACGGCAATTATACCGCCGACACCGACACCTGCAGCACCGATTGACGCTGAACTAACAGAAAACGATGAAGGCGACTATGATTTAACACCAATCCAGGACGAGGAAACACCATTAGCGAAACAGAACCTCGATGACCACGTTTGCTGCATCCTTCACTTCTTACTGATGCTGCTCGCACTGATTGTGCTGGCATTCTACACTAGAAGCATGAAGAAACGGCAGGCAAGAATCTTCGAACTAAGAGAAGAGCTGGAGCTTGAAATGGCGAGAAGAGGCTTAGGCGAAGAGGAAAAGGAAGATGACGCTGAATAATCAAAGCAGCGCAAGACCGAAAAGGAGGGAACCATATGTTGTATAATTTATATCAATTCATACACAACACTTTAGGGTTATGCTTCTGGGATTTACCGGCGCTGCTGGTGGGAATCATCATGATAGTCGTATTCGCAGTGCATAAGCATAATCAGAAGAAACGTCAGAGCAACTTCGAAGATGAGCTGGAAGAAAAAATGAAAGCAATCAAAGAAGGAACAGCGGGCGAGGAGCCCGTGCAGGCATAACAACAAAGGCTGGCGCCGCCGGTTCCATCCGGCGGCGGACAGCACAAAATGAAAAGGAGGAATCAATATGTCATATATCTTTTCACACACCGTGCTTGGTTTTTGCTGGTGGGATCTTCCTGCATTAATCGTTTTGATTGTTGTTATCGTTGGATTTGCGGTAAAACACCACAACATGAAAAAAGAGGAAAACGATCTGGAAGATCAGCTGTCCGAACTCTACACAAACGATACAGTAGAGATTGACAGTAAAACATAATTATTAAAAACAATAAGCCCCTGGGAGTAACCTTCCGGGGGCTTTTTTAGAATATTCTGAAAACGGTACGCAAAGGGGTCAGACCCCTTTGCAATATTCCCAATCCGAGGTATAATAGGGATATATAATTTATATAGAAAGCAGTGAATCCCATGTCAAAGAGAATACTAAGCAAATATGACGGTAAAAAGCAGAAGTGGCTGCATGATATTATTGAGATCATTATAATTTTTCTTGTAGTTCTTATTTTATTTAATTTTATTATAGGAGTATCGTTTGTTAAAGGAAAATCCATGTATCCAACGCTTCACAACAATGAGATTGCCTTTTATACCAGAATTATTCCGCATTTTGACAGGGGGGATGTGCTGTCTGTGAGAATGCCTTCCGGGGAGTATTACGTGAAGCGTGTCATTGCAGTTGGCGGTGATACGGTGGACATCAGGAAAGGAAAGTTATATGTTAACGACGAGGAGATGGATGAGCCCTATGTGAATGGGGAGACCGAGAGGAAGGTCGGAGGGGTTGAGTTCCCTTATACTGTTGAGGACGGAAAGGTTTTTGTAATGGGGGATAATCGTGAGGAGTCTATGGACTCCAGGGATTTTGGTGCTGTTATCCGTAAACAGATAAAGGGGAAAGTGTGGTTGTACATCGGCAGGATATCGTAAGAGCTGCCGCAGAGGAATGAGAACCAATAAAAGAGAGCTTCACAGGACTGATGCCAGAGGGTGGCAGTTCCGTGAAGCTTTTTTTCGTAATGGGAATGCTTTCATTTCAATAATAAAAAAAGAAAAAATACTTTCAAAATGTATATTTTTCTGTCAAAATTGTATTTTAATAAATAAACGGAGGAAAAAAATATGACAGAAAAATTATGTATTAAAAAAGTGAAAGAATTTGAAAGAAACCTGGTTTTGAATGAAAAATCTCAGGCTACTATAAAAAAATATTTAAAGGAAATACAAAATCTATTTGATTTTCTTGGTGACGGGGAATTAAGTAAAAGCAGACTGTTAGAATACAGAGAATTTCTGCAGGAGGAGTACAAAGCACAGACGATTAATGTAAAGCTGTCGGCTGTTAATGCGTTCCTGGAATTCGCAGGCCTATCGGACTGCCGTATAAAATTTGTTAAAGTCCAAAAGAAATCGTTTGTAGAGGAAGAAAAGGAGTTAAAAGACGCGGAATATAAGTCTTTGCTGATTTCCGCCAAAAAGACAGGGAAAACCCGGCTATATTATATTCTGCTTACATTATGCGGGACAGGAATCCGAATCAGTGAGCTGAAATATATCACGGTTCATGCAGTAAGCCAGGGCCGGGCGGAGATAAATATGAAAGGCAAGCACAGAGTAATCCTTCTTCCCAACGAGCTAAAGGATAAGCTCAAAGAATATATAAACCATAAAAATATTAGGGAAGGGTGTGTGTTTATAACAAAAAACGGGAATCCGGTAGACCGGTCCAACATCTTTCATGAAATGAAGAAGTTGTCTAACGCGGCAGGAGTAGAACCGCAAAAAGTATACCCGCATAATCTCAGGCATTTGTTTGCGAGAAGCTTTTATGAAGTAGAAAAAAATCTATCCCATTTAGCGGATATTCTGGGCCATTCTTCTATTGAAACAACGAGGATTTATGTTGCATCCAGCTATAGGAACTTTGACAGGATACTGGATAAAATGCAGCTGATAATATAAAAACCACAGAATCAGTATTCTGTGGTAAAAGAGATAAGTTATACATAAATTTGATGCTTTTATTATATATTAAAATCCGTCGATATTCAATTACATTTTATAAAAGCAATATAATTTTATACTGTTTTTAAGCATTCCTACACAATTTATCATAATTTAAAGATCTATATGTATAAAAATAAGACCTGCCGCAATTATTTTTCAAAACAGGTCTGCCCAACTACGCCCAAAATGTAATCTGAGCATATAAAACATAGATATCTCTAAAGAAGAATCAGAAAATGGCTTACATAATCTGAACCTCTCCACCACAGAATACTGATTCCGTGGTTAAATACATAAAAACAGTGATATCTAAATTATCCGGCCACCACAGAATACTGATTCTGTGGTAATTCAATGAACAGGATAAAAAGGACGGCCCCCTATGGATAAAAGATATCACATTTCCGCTCCGTTGAGCATAGAATTTCAAAAAAAATCCATGTTTTTCCTTTATGAAGAAAACATAAAAAAGGAAATCCCTTATTCAGAGCTCATCATTGTTTATCTGGCAGTGAAAGACAATTATTCCGGCGGAATATACATGCCGGATATTACAGAAATCACCCCGGACATGGATGGCTTTATTATGATATACGGGCGGGCAGCGGATTATGAGCTGCATACATATAAGACACATAAGACTGCAGGCGAATTGTTTATTGAGATGGCAGCACATGCAGGGCAGGGTCTGTTTGGCTATGAGCAGTGGATCGAAGAGATAAGGCGGGATGCTTTTGAAGATGCCGGAGACATGATGTCAGGATGGCAGTACTAGTATAGAGGAGGGACAGTATATGAGCATCGTTCTACAAATATTATCTGTTGCGGTATGTCTGTTAATGTTATACGGCCTATGCCGGGAGATGAAAAAGAAGCATCTGTCAGAAAATCAGGCGATCCTATGGATTGCAGGGGTGGCAGGCCTTCTGATTTTATCAGTTTTTCCAAAGATACTGCCTTGGGCGGCACAGCTTCTGGGAATCTGGTGGCCGCCGGCATCCCTGATCTTTTTCTTCCTTATCGTTATTATATTGATTATACTGCGCCATACGGTCACGATCTCCTCGATGGAGACAGAGATAAAAGAGCTGGCAATGCAGATAGCACTTTTAAAGGACGAGAACACTGAACTGGAAAACAGGTTAAACAGTAAAGCTAAAGGGGAGAGCGCCGATATATGAAAGTATTGATTTGTGGAGAATATGGCATATACTGCAGGGAGTTAATTTCCAGGCTGAAAAAAGAGAAGCACGACATTTTTGTTATAACAGGATCGGAGAAAGCCCGGAGGGAGAAACCAAGATCCGGAGTTTTTCAAGAATACAATTTCAGTTACCGGAGTAAAAATATCGGTACGATCATGAAAAATGTACAGGCGGATGTGCTGCTGATTATGGGAATCTGCGACACCAAATTTACCTGGCAGGATATAAATCAGGAGTCGGTGCGCTATCTGACCAGTATCACTAATATCCTGATGAGCGCAAAGGAAGCGGGAATCAAACAGGTCATCTACTGCTCCTCCCTGGGGATCTACGATGGCTGTGAGGATGAAGTTATTGATAAGGACACTGATTTTGAAGCCAATTCTATTCTGATGCAGACGGTAATTCAGACGGAATACATGTGCGCAGAGCAGAATATCCCGGGGGAGTTTGAAATATGTGTTATCCGTTATCCGGAAGTATACGGTGATTATAAGACCCATAATGGCAATATCTGTACAAGGCTTATGGAGACCTTTTTTACCAGTACGGAGATGGAGATTGAAGCGGGAAGGCAGCACCGGGTGCTGTATGTCAATGATGCTGTAGATGTTCTGATGCGGGTATTTCTGTGCAAAGAACGGGAGAAAAATTACCTGATACCAGGAACTGTTTATACGGAACGGCAGCTCATCGATGCAGTTAAGACCGTGATCCCGGGAAGGGAGACCAGGATCAATGAGGCCGTGTATAAAACAATTCCACTCCCCGGGATAGCGGATCCGCATCTGGAGAGGCTGGGGATTTACGAAAAATACAGCCTGGAAGATGGGCTGAGAGAGTTGTTTAAGATATACGAAAAGGAAAAAAATCTGGAGATAAAAGAGGAAAAGAAAAAATCGGTTATCAAAGACAAATTAATTCCTCTGTTGGAGAATGTAGGGCTGTTTCTTCTCATGACACTGCTGACCTACCTCCTCAAAGACACCTGGTTCGGGAGCATAGCCGATCTTTATCTGATCTATGTAGTTATTATTGCCGTGGTATACGGGTGCGCCCATGCGCTTTTTGCAACGCTGCTCACGCTGCTGGCAAAGATTGGGGAGATCCTTATTACAGGAGGCGCATTTGATTATGCGGCTTTTACAGGAATCCTGCAGGTTCTTGTCATCGGCGTTGTTGTGGGGCATATGAGAGACAAATACAGAAGAAAAAACGGCGATCTGGAGGACGAGAAGAAATATTACCAGAGCGAGCTTGTAGATATGACCCGAATCTACGATGGGAACCGGTACGTCAAAGAGATTTATGAAAAACGGATTGTAAACTACGAAAACAGCATGGTGAGGGTCTATGAAGCCTCCAGTCAGCTGGACTTCTGGGAACCGCAGAAGGTGATTTTCCAGGCGGTCGATGTAGCGAGGGAGCTGATGGGAATCGATGACGTAGCAATCTACATAACAGGCAGCAATACGGGATATCTGCGCCTTGCGGCTGCTTCCTCCGAAGAGGCGCGTCAAATGGGCAAGTCCATTCATGCGGACGAGAATTTCTTCATGGGTAGGCAGCTGGTTGAAAGAACGGTATACCGGAACAGGGATCTTGAGTCGTCCCTTCCATCCTATGCATGCGGAATATATGACAGAGAGAATCTGAATGCCATTATCATGCTGTGGACGAAAGACCTTACCAAAATTAACCTCTATGAGTCTAATATGCTGGCTCTGATCTGCCGTCTGATTGAGGCATCTATGAACCATGCGGCCACATACTGGAACCGGCTGGCGAACCAGTATATCGAGGGGACAAATGTACTCAAAGAAGAGGAATTTGATAAAATGTATCAAATCTGCCAGGAGGGATCCAAGCAGAATAAGCTGGAATATACGGCCCTCAGGGTACCCGGACCGTACCTGCAGAGCAGGGGGGCAGAAGGGTACACCCAAATTGCTTCCTTAATAAGGCAGACAGATATCATTGGGGAAAGAGACGGAGATATATGCATTCTCCTGATGAACACGAACGAAAAGGAAGCCGATTATGTAATTCAGCGCTTTCAGAATGCAGGAGTACGGGTAGAAAATGGAATTGGATGATAGGAGCTGGAAAGAGTGGAAAACAAATGGTTCATGTGGATTTTGATCATAAACACGTGTCTGGCGCTGGTTTATTTTCTGTACAGAGGCGTACTAAAAAAAGAATATAAAAAGGCCTTTCTTCTGACCATATTCATGATACTGGTTCCGGCAGTTGGAGTCATATTCTTATCGTGCAGTGAGCTGTTTAACTTTATCCTGTTTCATAAGCGCGACGGACTGTTGAACGAAGAGGAACTAAGTTTCAGCAAAAAAAGAACCCGTATGATCATAGGCGAAGATATTGAGAAGGAGGTTGACAGAGTGCCCATCGAGGAAGCGCTGATGATCTCTGACACCATGAACAGAAGGCAGCTTTTCCTGGAGGTACTTAAGCGTCCGGATGTGGAAGATTATATGGGAGGAATCCGCAGCGCCATGGCGCAGGAGGATTCAGAGGTGGTGCATTATGCGGCATCCTACATAACAGACACGATTGCAAAATATAAAGATACGGAGAAACGGCTCCGGTCGATCTATGAGCAAAGCAAGGAAATTGATACGCTTCTGCTGTACCTTCAGTTCTGTGACAATATGCTTCACAAAAAAATATTCAGCGAACCTGAGCAGAAAATTTATCTGAATTTTTTTGAAGGATACATGGAAGAACTCTATCAGAAGGACAAAGCAAAGGTGAATGGAGCCATGCTGGGGGATATCATTGAATTCCGGAACGAGTATCAGGACGTGGGCAGCACTGAAAAATGGGTGAAACGTGCAGAGGATATGATGGAACAGGATCTGGCTGCGGCTAAGGAAGTTCTGAAGTACTATTTTAAGATAAAAAACAAGTATGGGTTCAGGGAAGCTGTCCGGCGGATTAAGGAGTCGTCTCTGAATCTGGACAGCGAGCTTCTTGAATGGATCCGGTTTTATCCGGCAGACTGATGAACCTGAGAAAAGAAGCATGACATGACACACGACGTGCGCCCCGTCCTGGTAATTCCGGGGTGTACTTGAATAAACAGACAGGGTGGTAGATGACGATGATATGGGAAAATGTGTGGACGATAATAGGGAGCGCGGCAGGATATTTTTTTCTGACTCTGATGCTTCCCTCTGTCTGCCTCCGAAAATATACAGCCGAAAAAGAGCTGACTTTCCGTTTTTTCTTCTATCAGTGCATCGGAAATTTATATATTAACTTTATTGTTCTTTTACTTGGATTTCTGCATTTGGTTCATTTTATTTCTCTGCTGCTCCTGCTGGTTATCCTGCCTTTATCCCTGACATCCTGGAGAGAGCGCAGAAGGATCATGGCCTTTTGGCGGCGTTCGGCAAAGGTCCTGAAGGAACTGATACTGGGAATCTATGGCTTCCAGGTGTTTTTCCGTAAAATCAGGCAGAAGCTGCTGGGGTGGCTGATCCAAAAGAAGCGCTGTCTTAAGGGAAATGTGGCAGAAATCCTGATATTTAGTGCTGTGATGGCCTGGATCATCTGGTTTTACGGATGGTACAAACTGCATAACACGGGGTATGGGCACACGGACGAGGAGACCCACCTTTACTGGATCGGGGCGCTGATCCATGGTAACCTGTTCCCGGCCGGAATGTATCCCCATGGCGTGCATACCCTGAATGCAGCGCTTGGAACATTGTTTCCGATGAATGTTACCCGGGTTTACCTGAACTTTTCGGTTCTTTCAACCGTCATGGTTTTTGGCTCGGCATATGCACTGTTCAGAAAATTCTTTTCCAACAGATATGTGGCCATGGCAGGCTGGGCCTTTTTTGTTTTTACGGATTTATTCCATACTACGTCCTATTTTAGATTTCAGTTTTCCTTTCCAATGGAGTTCGGGCTTGTTGCTGCTTTCGGCATGGTCTATGCCATGCTGGCGTACATAAAAAATAAGCAGAAGGGAGAGCTGATATTGTTCTCCGCGTGTATTACGTGGACGCTCATGGCCCATTTTTATATCACCATCCTTTGTTTGGTTATCTGCGTCTGCTTTGGGTTGGTCTTTTTCATTCCCATTCTGCGAAAGAAAGTCCTGCTTCGATTTGCTGCGGCCGGGCTTGCAGGCGTTATTCTGGCGTGTATCCCCTACGTCTGGGGATATCTGAACGGATATGAGTTTGAGCGTTCCATTGAATGGGCGCTGGGGATCGCACAGACAACGGCGGAGTCGGAGAATCAGGAAGATGCGGATGGCGGTAAGGCGGAAGCAAAGTCCTATAACTGGCGGGAGGAAGATGTCCTGACGCTTGCGGAAAATCTTCTGAAGGATGAATCCAAATATCTGTCTTACAACTATGTGAACAAGAGAGATACGGCCAGTATGCTTATGCTGGCGGACGGGGCGCTTGCCGTTTATGCCCTGCTGGGCCTGATCTTTTCCAGACAGAAGATAAGGTATCTGGGGTATCTCTTCTGGGCTGTATTGTGGGAGGCCGGCGCGATACTCGCATGTGCCTATTACCTGAATCTTCCGGCCCTGATCGAAGTAAAGCGCATGGCAACGTTTCTGACGTTTTTGAGTATCCCGCTGCTGGGGCTGCCTTTCGAAATGCTGTTTACTATGCTCAGGCTGTGCAGGATAAAGGAAAAGTACCTGGAAATGTCCTTCGCAATTCTGATTACCGGCGGTATCTGGGCCATGTCGTCTGCCGGGAGAATAAAGGAAGAGCGCTATTACAGCATTACAATCTCTGAGGCAGATATGAGGGTGAGCCTGGATCTTTGTGAAAATCACGAAAAGTACACGTGGACAGTCATATCGCCCACCAATGACCTGTCGGTAATCCGGTACGATGGCTATCATTATGAAATCGTGGACTTGTTAAAAGACTTAGACAGGGGAAAGAAAAGTATCTATATTCCCACTCCGGACATATACGTAGTGACAGAACGGCATCCGATCTCTTTTGCCAATGACCGGCGGGAAATAGACAGAAGCGACATCGATGCACCGGACAAGGTGAAGGCAATCAGCCCGGAGATGGCACTGCAGGACATTGACTGGACCGAGGATTCAAGCGGGCTGCATGGTGCAGATGCGCCGTATTATTACCAGAGGGATGTGGTTATGTCCAAGCTTCATTACTGGATGGAGGCGGTAAAACAGATCTATCCAAACCATGTCTGGGAATATTACAGCGATGAGACGGTGACTGTTTTTAAGATTTCACAAGATCCTTATTTTACATTAAATCTGTCTGTAGACTATAAGAAACTAGCGGAAGAAGAGGTAGGTGGCAAAGAATGAATAATATACTTTTGATGATACCGGCGTATAATGAGGCTGAAAATATAGGAGATCTGCTTCTAGACATGAAAAAAATGGGGCTGGAGGCGTACATGGATGTCCTGGTGATCGATGACTGCTCTGCGGACAGTACTTCAAAAATTGTGGAGGAGACCGGTTTTAAGGTGATACGCCAGGTCTTCAATATGGGATACGGCGCAGCTTTGCAGACCGCTTATAAGTATGCCGTGGAAAAAAAATATGCTTATCTGCTTCAGATGGATGCGGACGGCCAGCACGATCTCTGCAACATAAGAGTAATTTGTGAAAAACTGGGCTGTTTTCCGGCGGATGGCGGCGAGCAGAAAGGCACATGTGGGGACGGCGCCTGCCCGGATATTGTGATAGGTTCCAGGTTTCTCGAAGGGAGCCAGTCTTTCCGGATTTCAAAATTAAAAAAGTATACGATCTATTTCTTCCGGAAAATCATTAAAAAAGTGACCGGCTGCAGTCTGACCGATCCTACCAGCGGCCTGCAGGGACTGAACAGAAAGGCGTTTGCATTCTATGCTGAGTACAATAACTTTGATTTAAAGTATCCGGATCTGAATATGATCGTGCAGATGCTGCTGCTTGGTTTTAAGATCGAAGAGGTACCTGCCGTCATGCATGAGCGGACCGCGGGGGTATCCATGCATACCGGCCTGTTAAAGGTAGGGAAGTATATGGTGTTAATGATGTTGAGCACATGGAATGCCTGGTCGCGTTATAAAACAGGGAGCATAAAATGAAATTACTGAATAAGCTTGACCTTTCCAAAAAGAACCAGCTGAAGAAATACATATTTGTTTACATAGTAATTATCCTATTCTGCCTTCTCTTTGTTTTTTTGATTGTGAGCAACCTGGATAATATTTGGAGGAGCATTCATGAATCCAGCCGAGTCGAAACAGACAACCGTGCAGAATATAAGGCGGTGGTGAAGCTGGCGGAGCAGCTGGATAAAGAACAAGCCGGAAAGGGAGCAGAATACAAGACTGCTGAAAAGACTGTAGTCTGGGGGCGGGATACCGCAGGTTACCAGACATCCGTCCTGCAGCTTGAAAATATGAAAGAAGGTTTTCGGACGGAAGAGGTGCTTGAAGATTGTGCCGGGGCTGAAATCTTATTTATATGCAGAACAGATTTTTCGGAGCAGGAGCTCAGGCTGCTAAAACAGTACAGTGAAAGAGGCACAACGCTTTTCTTTACAGAGATCCCCTCGGAAACCGCACTGGAGGACAAAAGCGTGAGAGATCTCCTGGGAATCGATACTTATAAGGGGATTGAGCAAAAAAAGGGGATCCGGCTTACAGAGAATCTTTTGTTCGGTGAGATAGCAGAGAGCAAAGAAGCATTTACGATGAAGGCCGTAACCCTGAAAAGGCAGACAGAAGTCTATGGCTCGGCACTGCAGGATAAGAAGGTAAAAAACGAAAAGCTTGCCCCGGTATTCTGGCGTTATCAGGACAGCATAAAGGGCGGAAGCGTTTATGTGGCGGACCGGGAGCTGATGTCCGCAACCATGGGCTATGCAGTAATCAGCTTTCTTTTTACAGATTTATACCAGGCGTATATGTACCCTATCGTGAATGCTTATTGCTTTGTTGTATCAGGAATGCCATATACCGATGAATTCTCATCAGATTATTTGCAGAAGGAATATGAAAGAAACAGCATGGGAGTGCAAAATGATATTTTCTTCCCGGAATTCCGGCGTTGCGAAGAGCGGTATTCGGTTAAAACGACATGGTACACAGATGACGGTGAGGGGATCAAAAAACCTTCGAATGCGATGCTCGCATATTATCTGGAAGGGATTGTGGAGGGAAGTAATGAGATCGGCTCGCTTAACAGCTACAGCCAGAAACGGGAGACGGACTCGCCCTTTGATAACCGGCTGGAGTTGTGGGATTCTGATTTTAAATGGACAGAAGGGATGACGGATACGGTCTGCATCCCATATCGGCAGATATCAAAGAAAAAATATCAGAACGTCATATTTCAGGATAAGGGGTTAAGCCGCGGAATAGGATTCAATAGTGTTTTTACAGATATTGCCCCGTTTCTATACGGCACGGATGAGGGGAAACCGGTACGATGGATTGACTACTGCCGCAATCTGGAGACAATACTGGGGGTAGAAAAGGAAGATATCCCATGGCTGGAACGAGTGACGGTCGGCGAGGCCGTGTACAGAATCAAAGCGTTTCAAATGATGGAACCGAATATTACGTATTCGGATACCGGGATAGATGCAGTAATCGGTAACTTTACAGGGAGGGCATTTTTCTATCTGTCCCTGCCGGCAGGCCGGGAAATAGTATCGGTAAAAGGGGCTGAGACTACTAAAATCAATGATACGCTTTATTTGGTAGATGCGAAAAAAGAGCATGTAAAGATTACATACCAGGAGAAAAGGTAACAGGAACCGGATGAGGCCGCACAAGGGCAGTATAAGGAAGAAAGGAAATGGTTTGAATGAAAGTATGTTTAATTGTTGAAGGAGCATATCCCTATGTCAACGGCGGGGTATCAAGCTGGATGCAGGGGCTGATGCTTGCCATGCCGGATGTAGAATTCGTTGTGCAGTCTATAGCGGCAAGCCCGGATGCGAATCTGCAGTTTAAATATAAGATTCCTTCGAATGTCAGTGAGATTCAGGAGGTGTATCTACTGGACGACGATTATGTGAATAATAAAACCCAGAAAAGGGTTTCCCTGACAGGGGAAGAGTACGATGCGTTCGAAAACCTGATGTTCGAAAGCAATCCTGACTGGAATGTGATAATCCGGTTTTTTGCAGAAAAAGAGGTTTCGCTGAATGCGCTGCTTTCGGGACGTGATTTTTTTAAGATGACTCTGGACTACTATAATACGAATTTCAGAAGGGTTGTATTTTCAGATTTCCTTTGGACCATGCGTTCCCTTTACCTCCCCCTGTTTACGATCTTAAAATCCAGGACGGAGAAGGCGGATCTGTACCATTCCGTATCCAGCGGGTATGCCGGGATCTGGGGGTGTATGCAGAAGAGCTTATACGGGCGCCCCTTCCTGATGACAGAGCATGGGCTGTACACACGGGAACGGGAGGAAGAGATCATCAAGGCGGACTGGGTAAGCGGGATCTACAAGGATATCTGGATCGACCAGTTCAAAAAGATCGGAGAATGTTGTTACCAGTACGCCGACAGGGTGGTATCCCTGTTTGAAGCTGCCCGAAGGTTCCAGATTGAACTGGGATGCGACGAAAAAAAGACGCTGGTTATTCCGAACGGCGTAAATTACCACAAATTTGAGGGGATCCGGCAGAAAGAGGATACGGATCCATATATCAATGTAGGAGCAGTTCTTCGTGTCACCCCTATCAAGGATGTTAAGACTATGATCAGCGCCTTTGCGCTGGCTAAAAACATGGAGCCAAGACTAAAGCTGTGGATCATGGGGGGCATGGAGGAAGCAGAGGAATATGCGGAGGAATGCCGTACCATGGTGCGGGATATGGACATTCAGGATGTGGAATTTACTGGGATCATTGACGTAAAAGAGTACATTGGCAGGATGGATATTCTGATGCTGACGAGTATCAGCGAAGGCCAGCCGCTTTCTATTTTGGAGGGCTTTGCCGCGAAGAAACCATTTATTGCCACAAATGTAGGGAACTGCAAGGGGCTGATCGAGGGGGAACGCGACAATTACGGCATGGCCGGTTATATTGTGCCTGTAATGGGCGTATCCGAAATTGCCCGCGCGATCCTGAAGCTGGCAGGAGATGAAGCGTCCAGAATCAAGATGGGGCAGGCGGGTTACCAGAGAGTTGTAAAGGCATACGATGAGTCCGAGGTTTTCAGCACATATTATAATCTTTATCTTGAACTGTCAGAAAGAGAGGAGGAGAAAAATGGCGGGCATCGGATTTGAATTAAAGAAAATATACAGGAAAGAAAGCATATCCAGGGGAATGCTGGGCATTGTGTACAGTTCCCTTGTGACCATCGGTCCAATGATACTGGTGATCGTGGCCATCCTTCTGCTCTATTTTTTCCTGGGGATGACGAAGGTGCCGTATGCGGACAGAGAGCTGCTGTCCTCCACCATACTTTACACCTTTATCTTTTCCGTCATACTGACCTCTCCGTTCAATGTCATCTTTTCCAGATATCTGGCGGATAAATTTTACATGGAAGAGTATTCCAACATACTGGCCTCCTACTATACGGGGAATTCTGTATGCTGTATCATAGCAACGCTTATGTTCCTTCCTGTGGGATGGAGCCTGAGGGTACGGGGGAAGATCGACCTGCCGTTTATTCTCGCTGCCTATGTGCAGTGGATGTCGCTGGTTATATTATTTTTTGCGATCACGTATCTGCATGCGACCAAAGATTATAAAATCATTGCGCTGTTCTTTGTGATTGGTATGGCGATCAGCTTTGTCGTGTCTTTTGCCTTCTACCGGTTGGCTGGACAGGATGCGATCCACTCCATCATATACGGGCTGTCGCTGGGATTCTTTGTGATCGCAGTCTGCGATTTTTCCTATATCAAGCGGTATTTTAAAAGCGTGTCGAACGAATACGGGGAGTGTATGCATTACTTGTGGTCGTTTAAACGACTATTAGGGGCCAACCTTTTATACATCCTGGGCCTGTATGTCCATAATTTTGTATTCTGGACCGTGCCCGGCCGCCTCTATGTGGCTTCTACTTATTACAGCCACCAGGCCTATGACATGGCCTCCTGCCTTGCCATGTTTACAAACATTTCCGTGATGGTTTCCTTCATGGTTGTGGTGGAGACGAGGTTCCATACTGCCTATAAAGAGTACATGGAAGGCGTCATCGGGGGAACCTATAAAATGATCGCAAAGGGACGCAAAAAGCTGTTTCGGACGCTCTCTCAGCAGATTATCCAGGTGTTTGGCACACAGATTGCAATCACGTCGGTTATATTTCTGTTTATGGTGTTGTTCGGAAAGAAGATCGGGTTCGACAGTGTTACGATGACGATTTATCCTATGCTGGTCGTTGCCTTTCTCGGAATTTTCATGATGTATGGGAATATTATTTATCTGTATTACTTCGCAGATATGACGGGAGCATTTCTGACGGGCGCGCTGTTTTTTGCAGTTACGCTGATTGCCAGCCTGTTCTCCAGCAAGTGGCCGATTCCGTTTTGGGGCACGGGGGTATTTATCGGAATGCTGACGGGATGGACATACAGCTTTTTCAGAATCCGCTGGATCGAGAGAAATCTGGATACCTTTATCTTCTGCGATTACAAAGTCGTGGACACGATGAAGTCTTCTAATAAAGGAAAAGTTGTTTACCGAAAGAAGGAGCGCAATGCAACAGGATAGTGGAAAAAAGCTACTGCAATGGAATATCATTGTCAGCATGCTCAGCCAGGTCTTGTCACTGGTGATTAATCTGATATCAAAGCGGGTGATATGCCTGTATCTGAACGTGGAGTACCTGGGCCTCCAAAGCCTGTACTCTAATTTCTGTGACGTGCTGTCCTTTGCGTATTTTGGCGCGGGGACGGCCATGCTGTTCAGCTTTTACGGCCCGCTGGCCAGGGGGGACAAAGAAAGGCTGGCCGCAATTTACAGGTATTATGACGGCATTTATAAAAAAATGACCTGGGTAGTTCTGGGAATCGGAACTGTATCGACCATATTTGCAGTATTCTCGGTAAATGCCAGTATCAGTGATGTGGAGGTCACTGTCACATATCTGACATTCATGCTGTCCGTTGTTTTATACAACAGGCAGATGGTGAGAAATTACTTCATCCAGGCGGATCAGCGCAGATACTTTGTGGCGGCGGTGACCGGCGGTGTGGATGCCTCGGCTCTGATCGTTGAGATTCTGCTGTTAAAGTATTTCAGGAGCTATGAGGCATTTGTAATCTGTATACTCGTGAAAAATATTTTCATAAATGGAATTTTCGGCAAATATCTGAAGGCTCGGTATGGATTTTTGTTTGAACCGGGCAGGGAGTTGGAAAAAAAGGAAGCAGATGCCATCAAAAATAATGTGGCCGATATGGTGATGTACCGTTTCGGGAAAGTCCTGATCAGCAATACGGACAATATCTTCATCTCCCGCTTTATTAATACGGCTATGGTTGGAATCTATTCCAATTACCAGTTTATTATTGCGGGAATTACAAGCCTGATTGGAGCATTCTACGAGGCTATTACGGCAAGGGTGGGACAGCTGCTGTCTGTAAGCGAACGGGAGAATCAATACCAGGGATTCCAGTTTTATTCGTTTATCAATTCCTGGATGACGGGAGCCACAATCGTCTGTTTTTATTATCTGGTTCAGGATTTTATCAGGATCTGGATGGGGACGGTGGAGTTGTTGTCCCGGGAAGTGATTATAGTGATCATTGTAAATTACTACCTGGAAATATGCCGTTCTGCCACCAAGATGTACCGGGAGAGTGCCGGGCTGTTTAAAAATATAAAACGGATGATATTGATTAAGGGCGGACTGAATATCGTCCTTTCCTTTGTGCTGGGAAAAATATGGGGTCTGTGGGGTATTTTATTTGCGACGACCATTGCATCGGCGGTCACGCTTTTTTGGTATGAACCCCTCATTGTGTTCAGGTATTTTAGAAAAAGCTTCTTGAATGAAATATACTACCAGTTTATCACGCTTCTGCTACTGGCAGTGTCCCTCTTTGTTACGGGGGCTGCCGTGAGGGCGCTCCCGGAGGGCGGGGTCCTGCATTTTCTGCTCAAAGCGGCTGTATGCGGGGTGGTGTGCAACCTCTGCTATCTGGCATTCTATCTCATCTTTAACCGAAGGATGAAAAAGAACATGAAGGCATAGAGGGCGTGGGCCCGGAAAATTATATCGAAAGAGGAGTCGCTATGGAGATCAGTTTTATCATACCCGTATATAACGGGGAGAAGTTTATACGACGCTGTATTCGTGCGATTCGCAGATGGGAACGGGAGGAACAGATCGAGATTCTGATCATTGACGACGGTTCTGTGGACAGCACGGGGAAGATCTGCGACGAGGAGGCCGCAGAGGATGGCAGGATCAAAGTGTATCACATTGAGAACTGCGGGCAGGGGCTGGCCAGAAACTACGGGCTCAGAGCGGCGTCAGGGAAGTATATCTGTTTTGCGGATGCGGATGACTGGTCGGACACTGACAGTATATACAGGCTGTGGAAGCAGGCAGAAGACGTCCGCGCGGACGTTGTCATGGGCAGTTATTACCGGGTAAACGGCGAAACCCGGGAGTGGGTGCACGCCGCCGGAGAAGGCCTGATGAAGCGGGAGGGAACCGCCGCAGAAACGGGACTGTACCATAAGGTGAAGACGGAGAGCATGTTTGGTTATGTGTGGAACAAATTATACCGGAGGCAGTTTCTGCGGGAGCATGATATATGGATGGATGACATCCGGTCTATGAATATGGAAGACTTTCTGTTTAATATGAAGGTATGGAGCCACTATCCAGTGTTTTATTGCATGGACTGTCCGGTCTGCTATTATGTGACGGATCATGCTTCTACGACCCGAAAATCAGATCCTCAGATACACACAAAAAGCGTCAACATGATTTGTTCGCTGGTTGGTTATCTCGAGGGGGAGGGCGTACTGGAAGAGAACTTGGATATGGTTGTTCCGCTGATCATGCGGTCTTTCTGCTGGTCAATGATAAAAAATATTCCCTTTGAAGGAAAGTCTTTGAGACGCCTTGAGGAGCGGGCAGGTACGTTTGCCTATGCTGCGGAGACAGAGAAGGCGCTTGGGACCGCAAAGGCATCAGAACAGCTGAAGACACTTCCCTCGGCGCTGCAGCGGTGGTTCTATCTCTTCTGCATGTGTGCACTGAAACGCAAATTAATTAAGATTATCAGTCTGTTTTTTTATATATGTTATCCGCTGATGAAACGGTATGTATCGGCAGTTTTAAAGTAGAGGGTAAGAGTTCGGGCAGGCCTGAATTCTTACAGTAGAGGAGCTAAAGATATGATAAGTGTCATTGTCCCGGTTTACGGGGTGGAAAAGTATCTGGAGAGATGTGTCGGTTCTATTCTTAGCCAGACATTTCAGGATTTTGAGTTGATTCTGATAGATGACGGTTCCCCGGACAGATGTGGGGAGATGTGCGACAGGTATGCAGGGCAGGATGCCAGGATCCGCGTCGTGCACCAGGAAAACCGGGGGCTGTCCGGGGCCAGAAACACAGGGCTTGGCCTGGCAGCAGGGGAGTATATTACATACATTGACAGTGATGACAGGATCGAGCCGAAATACCTGGAGGTGCTGTATAATAATGCCGTAGAATTCCAGGCGAAGGTATCTGTCTGTGCATACGGCCTGGAATGGGAGCACAAAAGCAGACAGGGTCAAAACAAGCAAAACGAAAGCAGGCAGAACAAAAATCAAGGGGAAGAGGTCTTCCATACCGTGGTTTATACCGGCAGGCAGGCTGCCGAAAAGATTGTGAAAGAAAGCGCACGTGCGATGATTACTGCCTGGGGAAAGCTTTATCACAGAGACCTAAAGTCGCTGCTGGTATATCCGGAGGGGAAGACTCATGAAGACGAGTTTGTGACATACCGTGTTTTTTATGAAGCCGGCCGGGTCGCCGTATCAAACCAGCCGCTGTACCGTTATCTGCAGCGCGGCGGGAGTATCATGAATGACGGCTTTCGGGAAAAGCGCCTGGATAAAATCAGGGCGCTGCGGGAGGCTGTTACATTTTTCAGGGATAACAATGACTGGGAGTTGGAACGGTATGCGAGGAAAAGATATCTTACCAATTTGCAGATCGCCTGGTACCGGACCGCGAAGTTTCTGCCGGACCGAAAAGAGCTGGGTGCTTTGCTGAGAGCAGAATGGAAGCTGACTTACAGTACATATAAGAAAGAGATCCTGGAATGTGCGGGATTTATGGATCGGTTATCGATCCTCGTATTTTCCGTTTCGCCGCAGGTATACAGGGTGATGGCGGAAGTGTATTTGAAATTATTTCCGGAGGTTTGATACGATTAAAAAAGATAGAAAAGTCCGAAAGGCACTACGGTTTATGATTCTCATAGTTTTATTGGCCGCCGCGGTTATCTGGTTGGTATCTGAATATCGGGCCAGACTGGTTTTTACTTACAGGGAAAGTGGCAGCAGAGTGGCGAATCCCTTTCAGGGAGTCTATTTTCAGTGCTCGACCGGTGATCCTGACAGGCTCTATGATGTGGCGGAGGAACACCCGGATTATGATGTTGTTCTGCTTACATTTCTTTTGGATGACGAGCGGGAAATGGCGGTGATACCGAATGACAAGATGCGGGATCTGGAACATACACTCCAGATTGCACAGGAATTGGGGCTTTCGGTGATCTTCCGGGCGGCATATGATTTTATCGGGGAGTATGAGGATCCGGAGTTTGAAATTATGTTAAAACACATCCGGCAGACCGGCCAGGTTCTGAATGCATACAAAAGCTGCATTGCGGGAGTCCAGGCCGGTATGATCGGGGCGTTTGGGGAATGGACCCAGAGCCGGTACATGGATACAAAAATATACCGTATGGAGGTCATCCGAGCATGGGAGAGTGTGCTGGATGCAAGGATCCCCGTGTCTGTAAGAAGACAGAAGTTTATACGGGAAGCCGAATCGTGGGGATGTGACACCGGCAGGCTGGGAGTTTATAATGACGGACTGTTTTCCAGTGAAAGCGATCTGGGTACTTACAGGGAGGATTACACAAGAGAAGAGGATCTGAAATGGTCCGCTGCGAACATCAAGGTGCCGTTTAACGGGGGAGAGATGCCCTTTATCAGTGAATTCACTGATATACACAATGTGGCGGAAGAAGCGCGGCAGCTGAATCTGTCGTACCTGCATGCGGAGTATAATCATGAGGTGTGGCAGTACTGGGCGGAGCAGGAATATGACAACATGCCGGGTGATGAATACATTAAAATGCATCTGGGCTGCAGGCCGTGGGCAGAATCATTTAGTATTGACAGACATTTTACGGCGAAAAAGCAGTTACGGCTGGAGCTGAAGGTCAGAAACAGCGGATTTGCTATGATCAATCCGGACTACCGGTGGTATTTTATACTGCGGTGCGGGGATGTGGAAAAGCGGATAAGGGCCGACGCAGCAATGGAATCCAAGGAAAAGGGGACAGTCAGCGCCGAATTTGCAAATCCCTTTCCGCAAGAAAAGTTGGGGAAGAACGGAATGACCGTGGGAATCCAAATTTCAAAAGAAGAGCCGAGGGATATAGTGGAAGCTTACTGTGTCCGGCTGGCAAACGATAAAACGGCATATGAAAACGGAATAAACATTTTAGCAAATATCAATGAGTGAGGGCAGAGGGTAAATGAAAAAGCAGCGTAAACCGTGCTGGCTGGAAAAGGCATATTGGGTGGCATGTGAAAAGATCCTGTGTTTCCTGGCATTGCTGCCGGCCAGGGATCATAAAATTGTGTTTGATAATTTTGGAGGCAGGGGATATGGCTGCGATCCGAAGTATATAGCAGAGGAGCTGTTAAAGCGGGACGAGGATCTGGATCTCGTATGGCTGACCCGCAGTATGTCGGAAGAATTCCCCAAAGGTATCCGTCCGGTCCGGTACGGTGGAATCAGGGCGGTGTATGAGCAGGCGACGGCGCGGGTGTGGGTGGATAACTTTAAGAGCGGTATCCGCATACGGAAAAAGAAGGATCAGTACTATATTCAGACATGGCATTCTTCCCTGGGACTGAAGAAGAATGAACAGGATGCAGGGCGGCTGGACCGGGCCTATGTAAGAAAGGCCGTGCGGGATGCATCCATGACGGATCTGATGTATTCCAATAACGCTTTCCGGGCGGATAAATACAGAAATAGCTTCTGGTATCATGGAGAAGTGATGCGGTGCGGTCATCCCAGAAACGGGGTTCTGCTCCATACGCCTCCTGCGGTAATCCGGAAGGTACGGAAACATTTTGGGATACCGGAAGAGAAAAGGATACTTCTCTATGCGCCTACTTTCCGGTCGAAAACGGGAGGCGTGGGGTACCGGCTGGATATCGGCGCCTGCCTGGAAGTTCTGCGGGACAGATTTGGAGGGGATTATATCTGCCTTTTCAGAATGCATCCCAATGTGGCATATCAGGGTACAGACTGCTCGGAGGGCGTAATCCCGGCCTCTGATTATCCGGACATGCAGGAGCTTATGTCTGCCGCGGATGTTATGATTACGGACTATTCCGGGAGTATGTTTGAGTTTATGCTGACGGGAAGGCCGGTATTTCTTTTTGCGGGGGATGTTGCCAGGTATCTGGCAGAAGAGCGGGAATTGTACTTTACCTTCGGGGAGCTGCCCTTTTCCCTGGCAGAGGATAAAACACAGCTGCGCCAAAATATTCTGGCGTTCGATTATGAGGCGTATAGAACAGCGTGCAGGCAGTTTATGGAGCTTGTCGGGATGGAGGAAGACGGAGAAGGGGCCAGGGTGCTGGCGGACCGGATATTAGAAGAGATACATAAAGGGCAGACGGATTGCTGATCCGCCTGCGAACCCCTATTTTATTGATATTCGGGTCTGGATTTTTGGAGTTGCTTTATTTCGGTTACAGAAACCAGCCGGATGATTCCGAATCCGGCAGCAAAAGTGAGGATGCAGAAAAGTATTTCCGGCCCGGACGGAATACCGGGGAAGAGTTCCACAATGGAACCTAGTACAAATCCTAGAATTATAAGATATGCCGGCCGGGGGTATTTTGTCATGGCGTGTTCCAGGAGCTTCGTGGTAAAGACAATTCCCAAGAGCAGCCCGATGCCAAGGGGCGCAAGGAATGTCAGCCGGAAACTGCTGATTGCCCGCATAACGGAATCGTATATCCCCATCAGGAGGAACAGATAGGAGACACTAATTCCCGGCAGCACCAGTGCGATTGCTGCGACAAATCCAGCTAATACCAGAAGCAGCAAGCCGCCAGCCCCTTTAGCCATATCAGCCTGTAAGGCGCCGGAGGGAAGCAGGGCGAATATGAGAACCACAGACAGCCCAATGCCCATGTACAACGGATATTTCCAGGAGAAGCGCCGGATGTCCGCCTGCTTAAGCGTTAAGGGTACACTGCCCGTTACTGCACCCATAAAGAAGTACAAAGTAGGCATGGGATAATTTTGGATGAGTCCGAGAATAGGACGGGCAAAGAGAACCATACCAAATCCGCCGCCTGCAGAAAAGGCTGCAAGGAAAAGAAGGTTTTCTTTTTTATGTTTTGTAAAGGAACTTACGGAATGGATTAATTTGGTGTAAATGCCGAGTATCATAGCCATGGAACCGCCGCTTACACCCGGTACCAGCATGGTTCCGCCTACGATCATTCCTTTGATTGCTGTCAGTAGGTTAGTATGTTTCATTTGGTCTCCTTTTTGCGCTTTATTATATGGGCAGAGGGGGCGGGATACAATGGGGGCAGGGGAATTTTAGCGGGTTTTTAGCAGATGGGGGAGGTGCGGGGCGGTATTATGTTATGCGGAGCAAGATGCTTGTCTTGGCGTACTTGAAAAAACAGATTTTTGTGCATGAACAAAAGAGGCTGCCCTTTTCACGGCCGGGTAGTGGCCTGAAAGGACAGCTTCTTTATCTTAGAGGGACCCGTCTGGGTTTACGTAAAAAACAATTTTATAGTAATTCCGGATTTATCAAAGGAATATCAGTCATACTATCATGGATTTCATAAAAATAGAAAAGGATATCACTGCAGTACTGCCACAGAATTAGTATTGCGCTTCTCTTTCATATTATGCATGTAATGTGGTATAAATAGTGAAAATGAATAAATGGTTTATCATTATTCGAAGATCAGTTACTAAACTGTGAAAACAGAACCAGGTTAAAAGAACTAAATAACTTGTTATATTATACTATTTGAGTGCTGGTTTGTCAATAAGATCAGCGATTGTATGTCAACTTTGTGTAAACTTTTTTGCACCTTTTTTTGTGCTGCACAGAACGTATGTATTTGAATATCTACTTGTCCTGAAGTTTGCATTACTTTTGGAATATAAATAAAAAGAGCTGTTCCGAACCTTTTGGTGCGGAGCAGCCTTTTTTCTGCTATCTTATATTGAATTGCTTATTCTTACAATCTAGTCCACTCTTTCAATACCAAGAGTCTCTTGAAACGCTTTAATCGAAAGTTTGTTGGAAATAAACAGGCAGATTGTCAGTATGACTGCAAGGACAGCGTATAGGAACCATGCAATCCGGTAGCTTCCTGTTAAATCGAAAATGATTGCACAAAACGGAATGCCGACGGCGCTTCCAAGGAACAGAATCGTAGTAAACAGACTGACATTTGATGCATAGTCCAGCAGGCCGAATACCCTCTGTACAGTAAAGGAAGGAACGATAACCAATTCAGCAGACACGATTCCGAATAAAATAACCGGTATAAAGGCGCTTACGTTTCCAAGGCAGGTGGCAAGGGTAGCAAATGCCGCTGCACAGATGACCCCGCAAATAATAATGGACTTTGAACTTCCAAAATGGTCGAATACACCTCCAAGAAGAATTTTTGCTACCAATCCAACCAGCATAACAACTGAGAAGAATGTAGCGGCCCTGGCTGCAGAGATTCCTTCTGAAGTCCAATAGGCGACTAACTGCTGCTGGGTACCGGATACGACTAACCCCATCAGGAATACGCCGATTGCGTAAGTCCAGAACCAGATTTTTTTCATCGCATCTTTACGCATAAAACCAGTTGGTTTGATCTCGGCTTCACTTTTGTTCTCGGTACCGAGGGGCCTTTGCCCGATATCTTCAGGCTTGGTACGTATTAACAGAACAGAGATTAGAACAACGATTACGATTGTTACGGCCAGGATGCGGTAAGTTGTCCGCCATCCATATGCTGCGATCAGCCTGGTGACAACAGGGGAAAGTGCAGAAGTAATCAGGCTGGAACCTGTAAAGGCAATTCCTGTCATTGTACCACGCTTATCATAGAACCAGTTTGCCAGCAGATAATTCATTGGGATTGTTCCAAATAATCCTGATGATGCCCCGGCAATAATTCCGCCCAGATAAAAGAACCAGACATTGGCTGCAACGGAGTAAATTAAATGCGCGCAGGCCCCCAGAATACCTCCGATGATAATAAGCTTTCTAGCGGAGTGTTTACGGAATAAAGGCCCGATAAAGGGAGTTGCAAGCATAGAGGCAAACATAGCCAGTGTACTGAATAACATAAATGTAGAATGATTTACTTTTAATGTTTCAATTGCAGGCGTAATAAAAAGTGAGTTCAGGTTCGTAAGAAGGCCGGTACTGGATGCCGAGAGCAGAAAACAGGCGACCACGATAAACCAGCCATAAAACCCTTTTACTTTCCCATTTTGGTTTCCTTGTGTATTTTGTGCCATAAATTTATCCTCCTAATAAGAATCTTTATTTGCGATGACAAACATTACCAGGAATAAAAGCGATGACACGGTTTTATTGATAGTTTTATTATAAACTTATATCCTTGTAATTACAAGTGGCGATATTATCAAAAATAGAGAGCAAAAACTGTATAAAACCATGAAAAAAGAGCCTAGAATAAAAAATATGAAAAACATACTTGCAAATAGAAAACTCATGTGCTAATCTTGTAGTGATGACATTACCAGGTGCGGTGACAATTTTCAATCAAAGGAGGAAAGATATGATGAAGAAATATGAATTTACAGTATTTGGCACAGCAACAACTGTAAAAGTATTTAAGTTTAAAGAATTTCCGCAGCCAGGCGTGACAACTCCGATTTCCAATACTAATTTCGATAAACTGTATTATGGAGGGAAAGCATGGAATATCGCATATAATATGATTAAGTTAGGTGTACCGGTTTATCCGGTTCTGGCATATTCTGATGACCGCATGCAGGATGAAATTCATCGCGTGAATGCGGAATACGGGACACCGGTTGACGCGGTCTTTAAGTCTCCAAAGGGGGAATATGATTATTTAACCTGTTATATGCTGGAGGACGAGAACAAAAACCACATTACGATCGGCGGTTATCACTCCTCAGAAGGGCATGTGGATCTGCGTAAGCTGGTAGCGGAGCATATTCCCCTTCGTCCGGAGTTTTTGAGTGACAGCAGGATGGCAGTCCTTACTTGTCCGAAGGCAGGAGATTTGATGCCGATGTATGAAGCAATCAAGGAATCCGGCCTGCCGATGGTGCTGTCCATGAGCCAGGATGCTTCTGTCTTCAACAAAGAAAATTTAGAACCAATTTTGAGGGATACCGCGATTCTATTCGCAAATGAATCAGAAGTAGAATGGATCAATGAGATGTATGGATATACAGATATTACAGATTTATTTAAGTTCGGTAAAGCAGAGATTATTGTGAAAACATTGGGTATCAGAGGCTGCATTGTATACGAGAAAAAGTGCGGCGAGGCCGTAGAGACAACGGTTCCGATCACGGATAACGCTGCCGGCAATGTAAACGCCATCGGTGCAGGCGATGCCTTTGTCGCAGGATTTCTATATGGGTTGAGTAAAGGCAAAGATCCTGTGACGGCTGCACAGTATGGAAGCACGGAAGCCTCTTTTATTATTGAAGACTATGGCTCTGTGACACGTGCCCCATCAGAAGAAGAGTTACTGGAACGAAACAGACAGCGTCCGGATGCAAAATAGAAATGAAGGGAAAGTGATACCGTATGAAATTTATGAATATGCTTGAGAAAAACAGTGCTTTAATCGGTATGGTGCATTGTCTTCCTTTGCCGGGGACTATGAATTATGCAGGCAGTATGGACGCAATCATTGAAAAAGCGGTTTCAGATGCAAAGACTTTGGAAAGAGCGGGATTTGATGCAATACTGACAGAGCCTACGTTAGATCTTCCCTCGGGAATGGCGCGGGGGCAGCTGCAATTGGCGGCAATGAGTATTATCTGCAAAGCAGTAAGCCAGGCAGTAAGCCTTCCTACGGGAGTATCTTATTTAACGCCGGACTGTATGGATATGTTTTCGGTTGCGAAGGCATCCGGAGCCGGTTTTGTCAGGCTGACAACATTTGTAGACACGATGATTTTTCCACCGGGAGTTTCTTATCCAAGCGCCAATCGGGTCTGGGAGGTGCGCAGACAGGAAGGAATGCGGGATATTGCAGTCTTGGCTGATATACAGGTAAAACACGGAACAATGATGTATCCGGAGACGCGGCTTGAGGAGTCGGCATATTTTGCAGAAAAGCAGGGCGCGGACGCCATTATTGTTACGGGAAGGGCAACCGGCGAGGAAACACCCATCGAAACCATACAGCGTGTGAAACGGACCGTAAAAATCCCGGTTATCGTTGGAAGCGGAGTATCCGTGGATAATATTCAGGAACAGATGCCGTATGCAGACGGATTTATTATCGGTTCCTCCATTAAGGGCAATGGGAAATTAGAAGCCTGTGTAGACGAGAAGCTGGCAGCTGCTCTGGTATCTGCAAAAAATAAATAAAAAGGAGGTGCAGGGAATGAAGATGGTGGGTTATCTTTCGCTTGGCTATCCGACACTGGAAAGAAGCCTGGAAATGGCGGATGTCTATATAGAAGGCGGGTGCAACGCGGTGGAAATCAGCATTCCAAGCCCCAACCCATGTTACGAAAAAGAGACAATTAAAACGTGGATGCAGGAGGCGTACGCTGCGGAAGCTGATTATGAAGTATATTTTAATGCGATAGAAGGAATCAAGAAGAGACATCCGGATCGGGAAGTATATACCATGGTATATCAGGAAGTTTTTGATATGGTAACCCCGCAACGCTACGCGGATTTTTGTGTGCAGGCGGGCGTGGACTGCGTGATTTCAGCAAATCTGACGAAGGAGTCCATAGATGCGTTAGATGAAAAGGCTGTTTCCAGATGTTCATTTGGCAGCTTTATACTGGATCCTAAACGGCTGAACAATTGTCTGAAGCCGGGGGGACTCATCTATATGCAGACAAAGCCGTTCCCCGGGCAGACGGCCCTGCCCGGATATGAGACATTAGGGGATGTGATCCAATATATGCGTGACCTTGGAATTACACGCCCAATCTACTGTGGAGGGGGAATCCAAAGCCCTGCAGATGTGAAGGGTGTAAAGGAAGCCGGGGCGGACGGGTTCTTTGTAGGAACCGCAATGATCAGCCTGGCCAAAGACCTGGATAAACTCCGCAGGGAAATCTATGAATATAAAGCAGCAGCTGCAGACTGATAACATCTCACATAAGAAAAAAGCGATAACAATGAAGCTTTTAAATGTTTGGCAATTTTTTCTGGATATGGTATAATAACAGCAAAATGTAAAGGATTGAAGATGAATGGAGCAAGAAAATTATAAAAATGTCATGGATAACACATCTGAAATTCCTGTGCCAAAATATTATCGTCTCAAGATGGATATTATTACGAAAATTAATTCAGGACTTTGGGCTGAGCATGAGAAGCTTCCATCTGAAAATATATTGTGTGAACAATATGGAATCAGCCGGACTACTGTTAGGAAAACATTTGATGCACTTGCAGCCAGCAAGTATATCTACAAAATTCAGGGGAAAGGCACTTATGTCGAAGAGGCATCAAAACGCCAAAATGAGATACGCAAGGATGATTACGGATGCAGCGAGATGATCCGGCGGCAGGGTATGGAGCCATCCCACAAAGTACTCAGGCAGGAGCTGCTTCCAAGCGACGCCGTTTCGGCGGAATGCCTGCATCTTGATTCAGGAGATGAGGTTCTGAATTATGAACGGATATATTATGGCGACGGGATTCCGGTAATTTATGCTAAGACAGCCATTAATATAAAGTATCTCCGGGGACTTTCAGAAATCGACTTAAGCAAAACCACTTTGTCGGAAGTGCTAAAGAATAATTTTGGGCTTTCGATAACACCCGAAAGGTGCGTACTGCGTGCAATCTCTGCGGATGAGGAGATGAGTTCTGCCCTGGAAGTTCCAAAGGACTTTCCATTGCTATACCGTGCAATCGTATGTACTGCGACAAATGGTGTGGTGACATTTCCGGTAGAAGCGAGCCAGCTCTATTTCAGGACTGACTGCATGCCAATACAAATCCAATAAAAAGGAGATGATATTTAAATAATGCACATAAGTGCGTTATACAATTACTTGTAGTATCAACATAACAACGGGAGGTGATTACTATGGAAACAAAAACGGCATTGCTGGTAGTTGATATGCAGAACGATTTTACGAAGCCAGGGGCAAAAGCGTATTATCATACCACAGAGATTATGCTGAAAGATTTTGCTGAGAAAATAAACCGCATGAGAGACGAGGGAGTCCTCATAGTCATTATCTATTCTCTTGTACCGGATAAACATAAACCCAATCCGGAGCTTACACGGATTACACACGATACGAGAACGCTGGTAGAAGGGACTTATGGAGCTGAAATTGATGAGAGGATTCCTTATGACCCGGAAAGAGACTGGAAGATGCAGAAATTTGCAGCCAGTTCATTTCTGCATACCGACCTGGCGGAACGACTAAAGAAAAAAGGCGTTGAAAATGTATTGGTCAGCGGAGTAAAGACAAATGTGTGCTGCCGTGCAACGACCACTGATTCGGCCAGTTACGGTTTCCGCACTTTTATGGTCAGCGATATGCTGGGAACAAATACCGAGGAACTGAATCAGTTTCATCTAAACGAAATGGGCCATCAGTACTGCAGCGTTGTAAATTCTGAAGAGGTTATGGAGCTGCTGAAGGCAGGAAAACTGTAAGGGAGGGAGATAACATGCAGAGAACGAACCGGACCGCAATGGTAGTGCTGGATATGCAGAATCAGTTTACGAATAAAAAAGGCTGCTTGTTTTATGAAACAACAGAAAAGGTAATTCCTGCTATATTGGATGGTATTCAGAAACTGAGAGAACGCGGTGTCCTTATCGTATATGCAAATTTAGAGTCTGAGGGAGAAGAGTGCTCCCTGGATACGGAAGTTCTGAAAAGAAGGGATCCTGTCCCGCCTAAGGGAAGCTGGGATGCCGAAATGGATGAGCGGCTGGAGGTCCTTCCGGAGGATCTGGTCATATCACATTTTGCGTCCTCTGCATTCTTTGGCACGGAGCTCGAAAAGAAGCTGAAGGAGAAAGAGATCCGTAATGTAATTGTGTGCGGTGTAAAGACGAATTATGATGTGCGCGCAACAGCCACGGATGCAATGTGGCGGCAGTTCCAGGCCTATGCGGCCTCGGACATGGTGGCATCTGATACGGAAGAACGGTCGAAGATTCATTTGGAAGAATTGACAAAATATACGGCAAAGGCAATCCCTCTGGAAGAGATTATCAGGCGTATCGAAGAAGGCAGATTGTAAAGGAGGTAGAAGGGTGAAATTTAGTCCGGCTTTTTATATTATTAACGGGTGGCCATCCGTAGAAAAAACGATTGAAATGGTCGATAAATATGTCGATCATGGTGTAAATGCAATTCAGATATGCATGCCGTCCTCTAATCCATACGGGGAATCCAAATTTATTCAGGAACGCATGAAGCATGCAATTGATCAATATGGATTGAATTATGACATATTCATGGATTGTATCAGGGAGATCCGAAAGAGGCATCCCAAAATAGAATTCCATCAGGTACTGTACAATGATGTGGCGGACCGCATCGGACTGGAAAAGTTCGCGGATTACTGTCTGGAAGTCCAGACATATACGGTTATGGTTGACAATAATGAAACCGCAGATTATCTGAACAGCCGGGGCGTGCGCACCACAGATTTTCTGCACTATGATATGCCGGAGTTCATGGTCGAACGTGCGGTTCGCACGAAGAATCTTGTGATGCTGCGCAGCAATAGCAGATATGAAGACATGGAACCAAGAGAGGGCCTGGCTACATGGAAGCAGCGGATTGAGTGGCTCCGGAAACGCGGGGTAGAAGGTCCGATTTATCCGGTATCTGGAATTTCAACGAAGGAACAGCTTCAGGAAGTAAAAGATGCAGGCGCCGATGGAGCCTATATCGGTACGGCATTGATGGAACTATGGGAAGATGAAGATAAACTATGGGAGAAACTGGATTCTTTCCGATATTTAACCGAGGCTGAATGACGGGCGGCAAAAAAGCCTGTTGATCAGTGATTCATAATCGTAGGTGAAAGGAGTGGTGAATATGAGATTCAGGCCTGTATTTTATATTATAAACGGCTGGCCGACCATCGAAAAAACGAAAGAAATGGTAGACAATTATGTTGCGCATGGCGTCTGTGCCCTGCAATTTGATATGCCATCGGCTGACCCGTCCCGCGAGTCGGAGTTTATCCAGGAAAGGATGCGCTCTGCCAGAAATCTGTATGGCAGCGGATATGAAGTGTATATGGATGCGCTCCGCGAAATACGTAAAAAACATCCAAACCTGGAAATCCACCTGGTGCTCTATCCGGATGTGATAGAGACAATCGGTCTGGAGCGGTTTGGTGATTTTTGCAAGGAAATTGAGGTATATTCTGTTCTTGCCATGGATCCGGAGATCATGCGTTATCTGAATGAACGCGGTATCGCTACGGCAACTTTTATTGGCTATGATACCAGTGAAAAAGCAATCGAGCTTGCAAAAGCGAATGATAACCAGATTGTGTTCCTGAGCAATAAAAATGGCAGAACAGAACCAAGGCCGGGGCTTACCACGTGGAAAGAACGCGTGGCCTATATTAGAAAGGCAGGGGTAAAAGCACCTGTTTTCGGGGTAACAGGAATATCAACGGCAGAAGAATTAAACGAAGTAAAACAAGCGGGGGCAGACGGAGCTTACATAGGCACGATCATGATGAAGCTCTGGGATCGGGAGCCTGAACTCTGGAAGACATTGGATGCCTTCCAGCAAATAGCAGAATAAATAAAGTCAAACAGGAGGAAATAGTAATGGAAATTAGAAGAGAAATGGAAGATTTTATGTTTTGTGCACCAACGCAGCTGTTTTTTGGCAGAACAGCGCTCGATAACCTGGCGGAAAGTATTAACATCTGGAGCCCAAACAAACGGGTACTGGTTGTATACGGCGGCGGAAGTATTAAGAAAATGGGGCTGTATGATAAGGTAATGGACATTCTGAATGAGGATGGCGCGTATATTAAGGAGCTCCCGGGAGTCGAACCGAATCCAAAGATGGGCCTGGTGCGCGAGGGCGTCCATATTTGCCGTGAGAACAGGATTGAAGCCGTCCTGGCAGTCGGAGGCGGAAGCTGTGTTGATACAGCGAAGGCAATTGCAACTGCTTTCTATTATGACGGCGATGTGTCCGAACTGGTTGGGCAGTGGTGGAAGAAGGAAGTACTTCCGGTGCTTGTTATTTCCACAGCTTCCGGTGCAGGAACCGAGATGACAACAAGTACGGTGTTGAACAATGAAGATACAAAGGTCAAGAAGGGCTTCCATGGCCCGGATCTTCGGCCCAAGGTAACATTTTTGGATCCGGAATATACATTTACCGTAGGAAAATGGCAGACAGCTGCCGGAATTGTGGACGGGATCAGCCATACGCTGGAGTCATACTTTACCCAGGTGGACGGCGCTTATTTCCATGCACGAGTAGGGGAGGCGCTTTTGAAGACTTTCTTTGAATACGGCCCAATAGCCTACAATGAGCCTGAGAACTATAATGCCCGTGCCAATGTTATGCTGGGCTGTACATGGGCGTGCAACGGCATTACCACAAAAGGGAATTATGCGGCATGGATCTGCCATGGACTAGAACACGAAGTCAGTGCCTATAACGATAAGATTACGCATGGCGCAGGCCTGGCAGTTATCACACCCCGCTGGATGCGCTGGGCTCTGGATGAGAATACCGCATTCCGTTTTGTTGACATTGGCGTAAACGTATTTGGGATGGACAAAAACATTCCGCCGTTGGAAATGGGTGAAATGGTCATCCGGAAGTTTGAAGAATTATTCTTTGACGTACTCCAAATGCCAAGAAACTTCAAGGAACTGGGATTGGCGGACGAAGCACTGGAGGTTATGGTAAAGGATATGCAGGGAGTTGTCACACCAAATATTCAGAAATTACTCTTCAAACCGATGACGCTGGAGGACATCAGAGAAGTTCTGGAAGAATGTTATAAATAGGCCTCCCTGGTGAGCGAGTCTTACCTGCCGATCAGATGAACCAGCCTGTGGGAAGGAGGGGACGTGGCACGGCGCAGGAGGCATATGTGGGTTTACAGGGCATAGAATGCGTGTTACTGCCACTTAAGGGGAAACAACCGGATTTTATGGATGAAATTTGTTTTACCAAACAAATTTCAAGAAGGGCTGAGCCGCGTTTTCATCAGAAAACGGGGTGAATCCCTTCGGATCCATAAAATCCGGCTGTTTCCTCTTTAGTGGCAGTTAACAAATGGAAAGCCTTGTAAACCCACATATGCCTCCTGCGCCGTGCCACGTCCCCTCCTTCCCACAGGCGTCCGATTCGATAACAAGACAAAAGCCCGCAATCGAACTTTCAGTTTACAGTATTTTGGCCGTATGATAAAATGTAATAAGGGTGTGGTGCGGGCTGTCCTGCACCATATGAGTTTATACGATTGATGCTGTATTTGGAAACCAACAATACCTTACTGAACCAAAGGGGAACAATTACAATATGCAGATGCGTTTTGAAGTCCCGGACACCTTTTGGAGTTTATTCCGCTCGGTGAACCGGGATGCTTATATTGAGGCGTTATTATATATTAATGAAGAATACCAGTACAATAATTACTTTTTGACGCGGGAAGCCTGCATCCAGGTTCTGGGTGATATGAACGCGAGGAAGCGGTTTGAGCTGCAGCGCGAGGAGGATGAGACGGAGTTTGATATGTTGGAGACGCCTTCTTCCCGTATCTTGAACTGGCTGCTTAGGACCGGCTGGCTGAAGAAGATTGAGGATTATAATACGCTGGCTGTGAATATTGTGATACCGGATTATTCTGCTGTTTTTATCGATGCTTTTGAGCGGCTGACATCGGAAGACATGGAGGAGACGGAAGTTTATATCCAGAATGTGTATGCCACGCTGTTTTCATTTCAACATGATCCGCGCGTGAATCTGAATATGCTCCGGACGGCGCTGATCAATACGAGAAAGCTCAATAAGGCGCTGCAGGACATGCTTCATAATATGGACCGTTTTTTTGCGAGGCTTTTGGACCAGAAGACTTACGGGGAACTGTTGAAGGAGCATCTGGAGGGGTATGTCGAAGAGATTGTGCAGAAGAAGTACCATATTCTAAAGACTTCGGACAACTTCTACATTTATAAGATGGATATTAAAAAGGTTCTGCGGGATATGCGGGAGGACGAGGAGTGGATTGAGAAGATCCGGGAGCGTTCCAGGGCGCAGGGAGATACGAAGGAAGATGTGTTGGACCTGCTTGATATGATTGAGCGGGGATTCGATGATATTGAGCACAGGATTGCCAATATGGATAAGGAGCACACGAAGTATGTACGGGCCACGGTGACGAGGCTGAATTATCTGCTCAGTGGGGAGACGGACACGAAGGGACTGGTGATCCGGCTGCTGAACCGCATGGCGCAGGGAGACGATTATGAGGAGGTTCTGCGGAGTACGGGAAGCCGGATGAACCTGTCCCTGCTGGAAATGATTTCCGAAAAGTCGCTGTACAAGCGCCGGAAGGGGCGGCAGGACTTTATCAGCCAGATGGCGCCGGAGGAGGCTGCCGAGGATCTGGAGAGAAGTGATGTGCTGAGGCTTAACCGGATACAGGCCAGATACAATCGAAGGCAGATTGAGGAGTTTATCGAGGCGCATATGAAGGACGAGGTGCTGGATGTGTCAAAGCTGGAGATTACGGAGGAAGGGGATTTTGAAAAGCTGATACTGGCTTATGATATGAGTACCAGGAAGAACAGCCGGTATATGGTGCTGGAGGAAGATGCAGCGATGGTGGAGAATCATGGGTACCGCTATCCGGGGCTGAGGTTTGTACGACGGCGGTGAGACGGGCAGCTTAACAGAATCTCAAAGGAGCCTCAAAGGGGTCAGACCCCTTTGCAGGATGAATGGCATCAAAAAAGTGAGGAGCAGTGTTTCTATGATAGAGTATTATGAACAGCTGATGCAGGAGGAGCAGGAGGCGCTGACGGATGTGATTCAGCTTCTGTACAGGCAGACGTTTCTTCTGGAGCGGAAGTATGACAGGCGGGCGGGAAGGCTGGCCTATGTGAAGGAGTACCGGACATGCAGTAAGCATTTGGAATTTTTGAGAGCGTATTTTCAGGTGGCGGGGATTACGCTTCAGGAGAATGCCCATATGGGGCTGATCTATATCCAGGGGGAGGCGCTCTGGGGTGAGAAGATGCCCAGGCTTGCCACGATATATCTGCTGGTGCTGAAGCTTCTTTATGATGAACAGATGGCGGAGGTTTCTTCCAGCAGCCATATCGTGACGACTATGGGGGCGCTCAACGGAAAGGCCGGGGACTTCCGTGTTCTTAAGGGGATTCCGTCGCCTACGGAGATGCGAAGGACGATCTCCCTTCTGAAGAAATATCAGATCATTGAGCCGCTGGATATGCTGGAGGAACTGAACGAACACACCAGGCTGATCATCTATCCGTGTATTAATGCGGTGCTGATGGGAGAGGATATCCGGGAACTGCTGAAAACATTTCACGAGGAGGACAACATTGGAGACGAAACAGCCATTCAAGGCACTATCAAAGATCTGCCTGAATAACTGGCATTATATAGACAGGAAGATATTGACGCTGAATGAGGGGATTAATTTTTTCACCGGCCATTCCGGCAGCGGGAAGTCTACGGTGATCGACGCCCTGCAGATTGTGCTGTATGCCAATACGGACGGGCGGGGATTTTTTAATAAGGCTGCAGCGGATGATTCGGACCGGACGTTGATCGAGTACCTCCGTGGTATGGTGAATATCAGTGAAAATAATGAATCTCAGTATCTGCGGAACCATAATTTTTCCAGTACCATTGTGTTAGAACTGGAGCAGACCAATACCCATGAAAAGCAATGTGTGGGTGTTGTTTTTGATGTAGAGACTGCCACCAATGAGATCGGCAGGCTGTTTTTCTGGCATACGGGCGGGCTTCTGGAGAATGGTTACCGGGCGGATAAGCGCTGCCTGACAACCGGGGAAATACGGGAGTATCTGCAGCGGGTATTTCCGCCGGAGCAGCATTACTGCGGCCCCAGCAACGAGCGTTTCCGCAGACAGCTCTATGATATCTACTTAGGCGGGCTGGATATGGAGAAGTTCCCCAGGCTTTTTAAACGGGCGATACCGTTTCGCATGAACATTAAGCTGGAAGATTTTGTGAAGGAATATATCTGCATGGAGCAGGATATCCACATCGAGGATCTGCAGGAGAGTGTTATGCAGTACGGGCGGATGCGCAATAAGATTGAAGAGACGCTGGAGGAGATCCGGCGGCTGAAGGAGATCCGGGAAAGTTATGGACAGTACAGGGAGCGCCGCAGGGAAGCCGAGTCCTGTACGTATCAGATCGATAAGCTGGAGATGCTTTTACTGCGGGCGAAGATTCAGGAGTTGTCGGACAAAATCGGGGGCCGCGAGGAGGAGATCAGCCGGCAGGAGACGATGCAGCGGCGGCGGGAGGAAGATGCTGCCCGGATTCAGAAGGAATATGAGGACGTGCTGCTACGGATCAGCAACAGCGGCTATTCCGGGCTGGAAACGGAGCTGCTGAGCGTGAATGAGGCGCTGGAGCGCCTGAGCAGCAGTAAGGTAAAGTGGGAGCAGACCGCGGGGCGGCTGAAGGACTGGACCGGCTGTGACGCGGCGCCCAACCAGGTTTTATGGGATATCGAGAAATTTGGAAAGGGGAGTATTACCGAAGGGGAGCTGGAACGGCTGAAGGAGAGCCTGGCCGCGCTTCGGGAGGAGCTGGAGGAGGAGCGGCGTGAGACCGATTCCCGGCTTAGGAAGATTAAAAAGGAAGAGCATGAGGCCCGGGAGGAACTAAAAGAACTCAGGCAGGGGCGCAAGGCATACCCGAAGGAGCTTGAGGAGGCCAGATATGAGCTGCGCAACCGGCTGCACGAGCGCTGCGGGAAGTTTGTGAATGTACAGATTCTGGCGGATCTGCTGGATATCCGGGATGAGCGGTGGCACAATGCCGTGGAAGGATATCTGGGGAATAATAAGCTGCTTCTGGTGGTGGAGCCGCAGTATGCAAAGGCTGCTATGGACATTTACCAGCAGATGGATAAGAAAAAGTTCTTCCGCGCCGCGGTGCTGGATACGGAGAAGGTTCTGGAGGAGGAACATTCGGTACGGCCCGGAGCGCTGGCAGGGGAAGTGACTGCGCGGGAGGCGCATGTGAAGGCATATATTGATTTTTTCCTCGGGAATGTGATGAAATGTGAGAGTGTGAAGGAGCTGCGCAGGTGCCGCGTGGGCGTGACGCCGGACTGTGTCTTGTACCACAGCTACCGTCTGCAGCACATGAATCCGGAGAACTACACCAGAAGGGCTTACATTGGTGAAACGAGTATGCGGCAGCGCATCCGCCAGCTGGAAGAGAAGTGCCGGACGCTGCAGGAGGAGCGGATGCCCCTGCAGGAGATGCTGGAGCAATTCCGTAAGATTGGGCAGTTCGAGGGCCTGCTGCAGCCGGTTTCCGAATACATGGAATGGCTGGACGATGTGGGGAAGATTCCGGGGAAGGAGCGGCAAAAGAAGCAGCTGACGGAGAAGATGCGTACGCTCCGGGAAGAATCTGTGTCTGCGTGGGAGGCCGAGAAGCTTGAGCTGATGCGGCGGCAGGAAGAAAAGAAGATGCAGATCCGGACGGCCCAGGAGGAGATCTGGAAGAATAAGGAGTTTATCAGTAAATGTAAGTCCGACAGCCTGGAGATGCATGCCCAGCTTGCGGATCGGGAGCGGTACTTCAAAGAGGATGCGGAGTTAGAGGCGCTGTTTGCTCAGTTTATGGAGGGCAGGCGTTCCGTGAACTACGACTATCTCAGAAGGCAGCGGCTGGGGGACCGGACGCCGCTGGAGGAGAAGAAGGAACGGGCTTACCAGGAGCTGGTGGATATCCGGAGCAGCTACACGCAGAGATACCCGAACCGGACATTCTCAGCCAGTATTAAGGACAACGGCCCTTATGACAGGCTGCTGGAGAGCCTGGAATGCGACGATCTGGAAGGCTACAAAGAAGCGGCCAGGGAGCAGGCGCGGTCGGCGGTAGAACATTTCAAGGACGACTTCATTTTCAAGATCCGCAGTGCAATCCGGGAAGCCTACCAGCGCAAGGATGAGCTGAACCGCATAATCAGCAGGCTGGATTTCGGAAAGGATAAATACCAGTTTGTGATTACAAAGAACAAGGGACCGGACGGAAAATACTACAGGATGTTCATGGATGATTCACTGAAGATCAATCCGTCCCAGCTTACCCATGCCATGGAGAACCAGCTGAATATGTTCACCATGGAGCACGAGGATCAGTACGGGGATATGATGAACGAGCTGATCAACATCTTCATTCCGCCCGAGAATGCCACAAGGGAGGAACTGGAAGAGGCCAAGAAGAACATGGACAAGTATGCCGATTACCGTACCTATCTGTCCTTTGACATGCAGCAGATCGTGCAGGGCGAAAAAGACATGACCATCGGCCTCAGTAAGATGATCAAGAAAAACTCAGGAGGCGAGGGGCAGAACCCCTTGTATGTGGCACTGCTCGCCAGTTTCGCCCAGGTATACCGGATTAACCTGTCGCCCAAGATACATCGGAATCCTACGATTCGGCTGGTGGTGCTGGATGAGGCATTTTCAAAGATGGATGCGGAGAAAGTGGCAAGCTGCATTTCGCTTATTCGTGGATTAGGCTTCCAGGCTATCATCAGTGCTACGAATGATAAGATACAGAACTACCTGGAGAATGTGGATAAGACATTTGTATATGCGAATCCGAATAAAAAGCATATATCTATACAGGAATTCGAGCGGACAGAATTTGGGGAACTGGTGGAGGAAGAATAGGGGTCAGACCCCTTTGCGGACCGTTTTCAGAATGTTCAGTTAATAGGATAACGAAGATGTGTTTTTCCCTTAGGGAGGCGTGATATTGTGTATCTTGTAGAAAGAATTATTGAGAAATGTGAGAACAGTCGTAATGACTGGCGGCTGGGGGCCACGGGCGGGAAGTCTTTGCGGATTGACCAGCAGGAGTATGATGCATGCGGGAAGACGGCTCTGGTGTCGGAGGCGGAGGAGCTGGAGCGGGCGGGGATGGTCCGGATCAAGTGGCTGACCCGGGGGAGTGATATCGAGCGGATTCACTACCGGCTGGAGGATCTGGACAGGTTTTATGCGGTTCTGATGGAAGCACAGCCCGGGCGGCAGCCGAAATGGAAGCAGATCCGGACGTACTGCGAACTGTTAGAGCGGGAACTGGAAGGGCTTAAGACGGAGTGGATCTGCCGGTACTACCGGGATCTTCTGGAGCAGCTGGGGCGGGGAAATATTCCGAAGATGCTGGACAAACGGGAAGTATACCTGCCCTGTTTCCGGGGAATCGATGAACTGAAGGAGCCTGTGTTCAAACGGATTTTCAGCAGTAAATATCTTATGAATTCGAAGACTTTTGAAAATAATGCGGAACCCCATATCATAGCAAAGGCCCGGGAGTATTGCGGGGATGTGGTGGAAGAGATGGACGATAAGGAAGTACTCTCCCAGCTCTATATAGAGGAGTATTCCCAGGAAATGTCTCTAAAGGGGGCTCTGTGTATTGGGATTGTGCAGGGCTCAAAATGTTCTGATATTAACCTGGGAGATTATATCTACGGGACGGTTTTGAACAGCGAGACATTGAAAAATGCCGTGATCCTGAGTGAGCAGCCGGAGATAAAACGCGTAGTGACCATTGAAAACAAGGCGAATTTCGTATCGGCTCCATATCAGGAAGGAACCTTATACATCTTCAGCCACGGTTATTTTTCGCCGCGGGAAAAAAGATTTTTGCAGCGGCTTTGGGCCGTGCTGGAGGGAAAAGGCGTACAGTTTTATCACAGCGGGGATTTGGATTACGGCGGAGTTAAGATTTTTGAATATATTAAGAAAAATATTTTCCCGGATGTGCGGCCGCTTATGATGGACGTGGAGACATATGAACGTTATCTGGCATGGGGAGAACCGATTGCCGCAAAGACGCTGCAGAAGCTGAAAAACACTAAAATACCGGAACTGCAGGGCCTGATAGATGCTATCATGGAGAAGAGGGTGGCTGTCGAGCAGGAATGCTTTCTGATGTGAGGCCTGCGCGGAAAAACGCAGGCGAAAATGAGGAATGCTCAGACCGTGCGCTGTGCACAAGAGCTTCCGAGAGTACTCAAAATAAAAAGGAGGTAAGTATGAAATATGAAATAAAAGGCGGGGCATTTCCCGTGGTTGTATGTGAACTTGAAAATGGGGAGCAGATGATTACTGAAAAAGGCTCCATGGTATGGATGAGTCCAAATATGCAAATGGATACTGCAGGCGGAGGCCTGGGGAAAATGTTCTCAAAAGCATTTTCCGGCGAAAGTATGTTCCAAAATATATATACTGCACAGGGGGCAGGGATGATTGCGTTTGGTTCCAGTTTTCCGGGGCGGATACTTCCGTTTGAGATCAGGCCGGGCAGAGAGATGATTGTACAGAAAAGTGCATTTCTTGCGTCGGAGGCAGGAATTCAGCTGTCCATACATTTTAACAAAAAAATGGGGGCAGGATTTTTCGGCGGGGAAGGTTTTATCATGCAGCGGCTTTCAGGTTCAGGCATGGCGTTTGTAGAGATTGACGGGGAACTGGTCGAATATCAGCTGGGGCCCGGACAGCAGATCGTTGTGGATACCGGCAATGTAGCCGGATTTGAAGCCGGCGTGCAGATTGATATACAGCAGGTTCCGGGGATCAAGAATAAGCTGCTGGGCGGTGAAGGGCTGTTTAACACCGTACTGACCGGCCCGGGCAAGATCTGGCTGCAGACGATGCCGATATCCAGCGTGGCGGCATCCATCCGGCCTTTCATACCAAGCGGGAATGCATAAAGGGCGCAAAGGGGTCAGACCCCTTTGCAAGGAAAGGAGCTGCAGAGATGAGATTGATGATTGCATCGGATATTCACGGATCTGCCTTTTACTGCAGGCAGATGCTGGAGGCTTACGAAAGAGAAAGGGCGGACAGGCTGCTTCTTTTGGGAGACATCCTGTATCACGGGCCGCGCAATGACCTGCCGAAGGAGTACGCTCCCAAGCAGGTGATTGCATTGCTGAACCCTATGAAGGAACACCTGCTCTGTGTCAGGGGAAACTGTGATACAGAGGTAGACCAGATGGTGCTGGAGTTTCCGGTTATGGCGGAATACTGCCTGCTGGAACTGGATGGACAGACCCTTTTCGCCACGCATGGGCACAACTTCAATCCAGAACATCTGCCGGCGCTTAAAGCAGGCGATATTCTGCTGAATGGACATACCCACGTTCCGGCCTGTGAGGAACATGAAACATATATTTATATGAATCCGGGCTCTGTTTCTATTCCAAAGAAGGATTCAGTGCATAGTTATATGATATATGAAAATAAATTATTTCAATGGAAAGATATGAATGGAGAGGTATACCGGATATGGAAGACAAATATGCATTGCTGATTGACGCGGATAATGTTTCCGCAAAATATATAAAGCCGATACTGGATGAATTGTCCAAGTATGGAAACGTAACTTATAAAAGAATCTACGGAGACTGGACCAGCACGTATAATTCAAGCTGGAAAGAGGAACTGCTGCAGAATTCCATTACTCCGATCCAGCAGTTCAGTTATACGCACGGGAAAAATGCAACCGATTCCGCGATGATTATAGATGCGATGGATATGCTGTATACAAGCGAGCTGGAAGGGTTCTGCCTGGTATCCAGTGACAGTGACTTTACAAAACTGGCCAGCCGCCTCAGAGAAAGCGGCAAGACTGTCATAGGAATGGGAGAAGATAAAACGCCGGCGCCTTTTAGAAAAGCCTGTGATATCTTTACCGTGTTGGAATTGCTGCTGGAAGATAACACCATAGAAAAGGAAGAGAAGAATACAGTACATGCCACCGGGAAAGACTGCAAGAAGAGCAGCACGGATGTGGTATCCAAGAATCAGATAGAAGAGGCGGTCGTCAAGATCATAACTGAAAATCAGAACAATGATAAGGAGACCGGCCTTGGTGAGGTTGGCAGCCGTCTGGTCAAACTGTATCCTGATTTTGACGTCCGGCGCTACGGGTACAGCCTGCTGTCAAAGTTTCTGGAGACATTTCCAAAACTAAAGCTGAAACAGGATGGCACCCAGGTTACCGTCACGCTATATGAAGATAAAAGCAGGCAGGAGATGCTGCAAGAGTATATCATCATGCTTGTTCAAAACGCCGGGGCCCAGGGCGTATCCTTAGGCACGCTGGGGAACAGAATCAGAAACCGGTTCGGCGATTTCAAAGTCAGAGATTATGGATATTCTCAGTTTAAACAGTATATTCAGAGCTTCCCCAGTATACAGATTCGGGATGATGGGGAGCAGAACTGGGCAGTACATGTTGATAACAGGTAAATAAGTGCAAAGGGGTCAGACCCTTCTGCAGAGGGGGCTGCTCCCTTTGCAGAAGGGTCTGATCCCTTTTATCATATCTCTTTCGAAAATTATCTTTCTAAAATGTTCGTTTCCGAATAAATTCCCCCAAAAACCCCTCCGCGCCCAATTGATTTGCGTACCCTCTATGCTAAGATAATCTTGTAAAGGCAGCAACTTATTTCATAATCCATAACAGAAAGGAGCAAAGTTATGAGCATAAATAAGAAACTTCTCCCTTCAGGCCTCACCAGGGAAAACAGAACAGAGAAACTAAATCAAGCCATGAGAAATGTAAAACCGGAGATCTGTATCGAGCGGGCCCGCCTTATTACGCAGAGCTACCGCAGTACAGAAGGAATGCCTTACATTATCCGCAGGGCTATAGGCCTGAAAGACCTTCTTGAGAATATGACAATCTTTATAGAGGACGAAGAGCTGATCGTAGGAAATCATGGTTCCAAACCCCGTTGTGCCCCTCTCTTTCCGGAATTCGGAGGATTCAGCAAGGAGGAACTGGACAGGATGCCCACCAGAAAGGTAGACACACTGCAGATTACGGAGGCGGATAAGGCGGCTCTTTTGACGGAAATATACCCGTACTGGGAGAATAAGTCCATAGGAGACCTATCCAGGCACTACATCGACGAGCGGATCATGAAGGTGCTCGACTCCCCCTACCGTGTATTCAATCCACTGAGCCGCGCGCGCAGCGGATATGGTCATTACCTGCCGGATATTCAGAAAATCATCAGCCATGGGTTCCGAAAAGTAGAGGAAGAAGCAAAAGATTACTTGGAAAGTCTGGACATTCTGGATCCTGAGTTTACAGATAAGACTCATTTCTATAAAGCAGTCCTGATTGTATGCGAAGGGATAAGAATCTTTCAGAACCGTTATGCGGACCTGGCAGAACAGATGGCAGCAGAGGAAGGTAATAAGCGCAGAAAACAGGAGCTGCTTCTCATCGCCTCCAATTGCAGGCATGTTCCTTATGAGCCGGCGCGGACATATTATGAGGCGCTCCAGTCATATTGGTTTACGCTTCTGATTGATTACTGCGGCCAGAATGGATCCGCTATATCAGGAGGCCGGGTGGATCAGATGTTCTACCCTTACTATAAGAATGACCTGGAAAATGGCATCATGGTCAAAGAAGAAGCGCGGGAGCTTCTGGAGGCATTGTGGGTAAAGAGCAGCGATGTCATTAAAGCGGGAACCTACATGAGTGCCAGAAATAACGGCGGATTCGCCACTACGATCAACGTGGTGCTGGGCGGTGTCGATAAGAATGGGGAAAATGCGGTCAACGATTTTACCTATGTCTGCCTGGATGCAGAACAGACGGTATTCAATTCGGAACCCAACACCAGCATCCGCATTTCACAGAAGAATCCGGATAAATTTTTAAACCGTGTACTGCAGATCCTAGTGGAAAATGAAGGCGGAAAGCTTCCATTTTTTAACGATGACTTAATCATAGACGGCCTGATGAAGGACGGCGTATCCCTGGAGGATGCCAGAAACTACGCAATCGTAGGGTGTGTGGAACCGACAGGACAGGGCAATACCATGGGCAGGACCAATGCATGTTACTTCAACCTTGCCAAATGTCTGGAGCTTGCGTTATTTAACGGGGTATGCCAGATGTCGGGAGAACAGATGGGGCCGGCAACCGGAAAATTTGAAGAGTTTGAGACTTTTGATGAGCTTAAGAAAGCATATGAGATACAAGTAAATTATTTTGTTGACATGATGATCAGCTCGCTTAACTCCATCGAACTGCTGCACGCACGGTACGGGCAGCATATATACTGCTCCATGCTGCTGGAAGGCTGCCTGGAAAAAGGCAGAGACTGTACGCAGGGCGGGGCAAAATACGACTATGCAGGCGTGCAGGGTGTCGGAATTGCGGATGTGGGAGATTCTCTCATGGCTATAAAAACGCTGATATTTGACAAAAAGGAAATGGCCCCGTCCCAGCTTCTTGATGCATTAAGGCATAATTTTGAGGGGCAGGAAATCCTGAAATACCGTCTCATCAACCAGATACCGAAATATGGAAACGACATCCCCGAAGCAGACGAGATGACAGCATATGTGGGAAAACAGTACTGCGAGAGCGTCAAAGGCCATCGGTCTCCCTACGGTGCGATCTACCGTCCCGGTCTGTTCTGCCTCTCCTCAAACACACCGTTGGGCCGCCAGGTCTGCGCACTTCCAAGCGGCAGAGAGGCGGGGACTCCGCTGGGGGACGGCGGCATTTCTCCGAAACACGGCATGGATATCTGCGGTCCGACCGCTGCGGTTAAGTCTGTAGCCAGAGTGGATCACGGGAGCGCGATCAACGGTGTGAACTTTAACATGAAATTCATGCCTACGATTCTCAGGACAAAAGAAGAAAGGCAAAAACTCATCGACCTGATCCGGACGTATTTCGCCATGGGAGGCATGCATATTCAGTTCAACATCCTGACCCCGGATAAGCTCAAAGATGCACAGCAGAATCCCGACCGCCACAGAAACCTCGTTGTACGCGTAGCAGGATACAGTGCATTTTTCGTGGAACTGGACAAAGACATACAGGATGAAATCATCAGCAGAACCATGCAGTGTGTATAGAGGGAGGAAAAGAATGCAGGGAAATATATTTGATATTCAAAGATACAGTATCCACGATGGCCCGGGGATCCGCACAGTGGTCTTTTTAAAGGGCTGCCCGCTGCGCTGCAGGTGGTGCTCCAATCCGGAATCCTGGCAGGTGCATCCGCAGTTATTCTATGCATCCTCCAGATGTATTGGCTGCCTGAATTGCGTAAATCACTGTCCGGACGGGCAAATTACGGCGGAAAATGGTCTGCAGATTCATTGGGACAGGTGCGGAAACGAACATCTGGACTGGGTGGCAAAGTGCCCTACAAAGGCTCTTACCGTAAAGGGAAAATGGATGACGCCAAAAGAGGTGTTCGAAGAGGTCTTAAAAGACGAGTCATTTTATAAAAGAAGTAAGGGCGGGATCACCCTGTCAGGGGGGGAACCGCTGCTGCAGGCGGACTTTGCAGAATCCCTGTTAAAACTATGCCGCAGCCGCGGGATTCATACGGCCGTGGAGACGACCGGATGCGTGCCAAAAGAAAACCTGGAAAAAGTGCTGCCTTACACGGATTTATTTCTATACGACATTAAATCTGCAGACAGCCAGGTCCACAAAACCTGGACAGGTGCAGACAATCAACAAATTCTAAGGAATCTGGAGTGGCTTGCGGGACAAACAAAAGGCATTTTCATCAGGACTCCGATGATACCGGGAGTAAACGATCGGGAACAGGATATTTTGGACATCATCGAGATTATTCAGAAAAATGGAATCCGCCATTACGACATCCTTCCATTCCATCAGTATGGAAGCGGAAAATACATTTCCTGCGGGCTGGATTACTCCATGCAGGATGTAAAGCCCCATGAGGAAGACTATGTAGAAAAAATCAGGAATACCATACACAGCTTCGGCCTTTCCACCAATATGGAAGAAATGGCTGACCAATAAGAAAAAACATCCCCCCCTATATCTGAACTAATCCAGATATAGGGGGAATATGTATCATCCTGGCCGCTGCCGCAGAGCGGTATGTGTAACGGACAGAACGGTGCAGACGAAAAAATATTATGACAGCGTTACCTGTCGGCGGATGTCAATCGGGCTTTTGCTGGCGGATGTGTTGCGGTACAGTTCCAGTTGAAATACGCACTTATCGGCCCGGGTGATAGAAGTGGTGAACTCGAATACAAATCCTGAATCCAGATAAGAGATACGCTGAATCTTATAGCCGGGCACTTTTGCTGCACATTTCAGCAGATCAGCCTCATCCTTATTGATAATGATTGCTTCAATTGTCTCCGTTGCACGGTAGAGATTCAGTGCGTAGCGCTCACTCAGCACCTTGTACAGGGATACGGTTGAAAAATCAAAGAATTCAATCCGTTCGCAGAGATAATAGGGAATAAAAGCCTTCTCAAATAAGATTGGCTCATTGTTCGCACAGCGCAGCCGGTAAAGCTTAAATACCTTATTCTGTGTCGGCGGCAGTTTGAGCTGGTCGCGGATATACTGATCTGCCTCAACCACTTCGCTCTTGATGACAACAGAGGCGGGAACCGCTCCAAGTTCCCTCATATTCTCGGTAAAATTGTATAGATAGTTGATATTTCGTTTCATCTTGGGATCTGCAATAAAAGAGCCCCGTCCTCTGTAACGGACAAGGAGGCCCTCATCCACAAGCCTGTCCATGCACTGGCGGACCGTAGTCCGACTGATATTCAATATGTTGCAAAGGTTTGTCTCTGTGATCATCTGATCTCCGGGCTTCAGGACACCTGCCTGGATTTGTATCTTAATATAGGAGGCAAGCTGCTCATACAGAGGAGAATCGCTCTCAGGCGAAAACTGAAATGTTTCTTTAAAATAGTCAATGTCCAATTGTATAGTTCCTTTCTATAAAATATGAATTTCCGCCCGGATTAGATTGGGAAAATGCAGTAAATATAGCGGATTCAGCTGTTTTATTTTCTTCAATAGTATCATAAATATATACGATATTCAAACATATTTACCAGTTAATGGAATGGTAAAAACAACTGGATTATGTCTATCGGATGTGATACAATAATAATGTATCAAATGTATGATACATTTATATTATCATATTAAATTATAAAACGCAATATCCACGGAAAAAGAAATTGTTGTATGGGGGGCTGATAAGTATTGATGCATACACAGGATCGCAGAAAAGCAATTTTAAAAGAACTTGAGCAAAACGCTTATGTTCGTGTGGGTACACTGAGCAGCATGTTCGGCTGCACTGAGATGACGATCCGCAGAGACCTGAATGAGATGGCGGAGGAAGGCCTGCTGAAAAGAACCCACGGGGGCGCTGTAAAAATAGGAAAGAATTTTGTAACTGACAATGTAAAAGACTTGCTGTACAGCAATCTGCATAATAAGATATACATAGCCAGGCAGGCGTACAAAGTCATCAGGACGCGGGATACCATATTTTTAGATGATGCAACCACATGCCTGTATCTGGCTAAGGAAATTAAGAAAAATGAGAAAAAACAGGTAAATATCATAACAAACAGCGTACTTCTTGCATTGGAACTCATGCAGACGGAACATGTCTCCCTAAAGATTATCGGAGGAGATGCGGCCGGCAATCTTTCTGCGACTGTGGGGCAGGAGGCCGTCGAACAGATCGCACGGTGCAGGGCGGACAAGGCGTTTATTGGAGTCAATGGCATTGACTTCACGGAGGGGATTACAGGGATTGGATACCCCCAGATGGAGATTAAGCAGGCCATGTTAAAAAGTGCAAAAGAGACCTACGTGCTGGCGGACAGCAGCAAATTTGGGCATATCTATCTTTCCCATATCTGCAATATCGATCAGGTTACAGCCGTGCTTACAGATGGGAATCTGGGGGCGGCATTTCAGGAAGAAGCCAGGGCCCAGGGGGTTCCGGTTATCTGGCAGACGGAGGCAGAGAAAAATAAAGAATGAATACGGTTCGGACTGTTTGAACTATTACAAATGAAGGGAGCAAATATGGGCAAAACAAAGTTAAGCGAAAAGGAAAAGTGCCAGGCAGGGCTGCTCTATGATGCCAATTATAATCAGGGGCTGGCAGAAGAAAGAAACAGATGCAAGGATCAGTGCTGGCTGTTTAATTCCTGCCGGCCTTCGGAGCAGGAAAAAAGGATGGACATCATGAAGGGGATTCTAGGGAAGACAGGCAGCTCCTTCCTGATTGAACAGACCTTCTGGTGCGATTATGGATACAATATAGAAATTGGTGAAAATTTTTACGCAAATCACGGATGCGTCATCCTGGATGCGGCCAGGGTCACTTTTGGAGACAATGTCTTCATCGCGCCCAACTGCGGATTTTATACAGCCGGACACCCGTACAGCCCGGATCTGCGCAACCAGGGTCTGGAGTACGCAAAGCCGATAAGCATTGGTAATAATGTGTGGATTGGAGGAAATGTCACAGTGCTGCCGGGAGTGACCATAGGGGATAATACCATCATCGGGGCAGGCAGCGTGGTGACGAAAGACATTCCGGCAGGTGTGGTGGCCGTGGGCAATCCATGTAAGGTGTTAAGGGAAATAACTGAAGAGGAGATGGAAAGAGAAAGGAGGAGTGTACAATGAACTGGCTGGATTTACATATGCATTCCGTCATCAGCGATGATGGAGAATTTGAGCCGGAGAAACTGATGGACATGTGCCGGGAGGCAGGGCTGAAAACCGTGGCAGTTGCGGACCATAACAGTACTAAAGCTCTTGGGCGGGCTGCCGCCAGGGCAAAAGAAAACGCTCTTGAGTTGATCCCCGCAGTAGAGCTGGACTGCTGCATACGGGACAGGGAGCTGCATATTCTGGGATACGGCATTGATCCAGATTATCCGGAGTATGAAAAGGTGGAACAAAATCTGCTGGCCCAGGAACAGGAGAGCTCAAAAATACGGCTGCGGCTGGCGGAGGAAGCGGGATTAATCGTGGATCATGATTTGGTCTATGAGCTGGCACATCACGGTGTCGTGACAGGAGAAGTCATTGCAGAGGCTGCGCTGAAGAACGAGGAGAATCACGGATTGCTGCGGGATTATCTGCCGGGGGGAAAGCGGAGTGACAACCCCTATGTGAATTTTTACTGGGACTGGTGCTCACAGGGAAAATGCGCCTATGCCCCAGTAGAATTTATTTCCCTGGACAGAGCGGTAGAGATTATTACAGCATCGGGGGGAGTTCCCATTCTGGCGCATCCCGGCAATAATACGAGGGAGGATGAGATCCTGCTGGAGGATATCGTGAAAGCAGGGGTCCGGGGAATGGAAGCATTCAGCAGCTACCATACGGATGAGCAGGTGGAGTTCTACCTGGAATGGGCCTTGAAGCGGCAGCTGCTGATCACGGCAGGAAGCGATTTTCATGGAAAGACAAAGCCGTCTATCCATTTGGGCCGTATGGATGTAAGAGGGCTGGAAGATAAAATTTACAAAGAACTTATAGATGCGCTCTAAAGCGTATCTGAAAGGAGGGCATAGATTATGAATGAATTGTACCAGAATGTGCCGTGGGAAGCGGGCGTATGGACGAACGAACCGGCGGAAGTAAAAATAGAAGACGGACGGTTGACCGTAACGGCCGTGCACGAAAGCGATTATTGGGAGAAGACGCTTTATGGATTCCAGCACAGGGACGGGCATGCGCTGCTGGCAGAACTGAAACGGACGGAAGCGATGGAAGTTACATTTCTCCTGGAGGATTTTAAAGAATTATATGACCAGGCAGGGATGATGTTATGGTATGACGACGTACACTGGATTAAGATGACAATAGAAGTGATTGACAACGAGCCGAATATTTCAATTGTAGTAACGGATGTCTACTCTGACTGCTCGAACTTTCCGGTGCCGTCCTGGGATGGAAAACAAGTGACATTCCGTGTGTCTCCGTTCGAGGATGCGGTACTGATCCGTGTGCGTACCGGGGACAGCAGATGGATGACCATGCGGCTTGCGCGGTTTCCTTATACGGACGGGATGAAAGCGGGGCCGCTGGTATGTGCGCCTATTAGAAAAGACTTCCGGGCGGTATTTACACGCTGGATAAAAACGGATACTGATAAGGGACAGCATGAGGATCCTCCGATCTTATAAGAGGGAGATGCTGTTCCTACCTTAACCTGCATAGATAGGAACCATAAGCGAAATAAAAATGCCTACCCTGTCTGACCCACAGGATAGGCGGCTGCCGTAAGGCAATTACTTAACTTAAGAGGTTACCACCCGTGCGGCGGTTGTTCTCTTTGTGTCTTTAATATAGCATATCTAAAATGATTCTGGAAGAAAACATAAACATTCTTTACAAAATAGACTACCCTACTGTTACGATTCACGGGGCCGATGGATGTAGGATGGGTTTGCGCGGGTGTATTTCTTTAGGAGCGGGTAACTTGAAAATTTCTACATTTTCTTGTAATAGTCTGATTGTTTTAGGGGATATCGGAAGGTAGACTATAATTATGGTGCAGAAGGAGGGCAAATTATATGAAAATGTTTTATGAGGCGCCAATGGGAAACCTGTCCGGAGAGGAGATGCTGGAAAAAATCCGAATACGTGAGATTGTAGAGTACGACCGGTACTGTACGGATTATGGCCTGAAAGAACAGCAGAGGGCTTTGTGGCATGAGGATGGCAGAATATTTACAACATGGTTCGAGGGGAGTATCAATGACTATCTGGGGAATCCCACAATCAGATCCAAGGAGCTGCCAAAGACACATCAACCCGAGGAGTCTCACGGTCATCGGATTAATAATACCGTAGTCTGGCTGAACGGAGAAAAGGCGATAGCGGAAGTGCTGTGCTTCTTGAACTTCAGAACAGAAATCCAGGGAGAATGGATGGACTCCCAATGCTGGTGCAGGATGCATTACCGGCTGGAAAGAAGAGCGGATAGGTGGGGAATACTTTATTTCGAAGGAATCTATGAAAAAGACCGTATGGATCCGGTGTTTATGGACAGCTGCCTCGAGATCCCAAGAGATGAACTTGAAAAGTTCAGATCCATTAATTGGAATATGGCATACAGGAGAAGCTGTATTGGCGGGCTGAAGAACGCCGACAGATGGGCCGGCAGCGATGTTCCCGAGACACTGGAGAGGCTGTATACGGAAAGTTCAGAGTGGTTCTGGCTATAAGGGGGTATAAGGCGGCGGAATGAAAAGGGGGCGGTCCCTTCTGTAAAGGGGTCAGACCCCTTTGCAGGAAGCGCAGTAGATGTTGCACCTTAAAATGTTGATATGTATATAAAAAAGTTGTAATAGAAATAAACTGAAAGTTTGATATATAATATGACTAAAAGGGGTCTGTCCCCTCTGCAAAAGGGTCAGCCATTTTTGCAGAGGGGACAGACCCCTTTCATATGGTATAATGGTCTCAGCAAAAGATGAGTACTCAAGAAAAATTCGGAGGTGATTGCAGCATGTACAGTATCTTGATCGTGGACGATGAAAAGAAGGAGCGTGAGGGCATCAGCAGGCTGCTGAAGCGCTATCATTTTAATTTGAAGATCAGCCAGGCAGCAAATGGTGAGGAGGCGCTCAAAGAGTTCGAAAAGCATGAGTATGATATTCTCCTGACGGATATTAAGATGCCGTTTATGGATGGCATACAGCTTATCAAGGAGGTACAAAAGCGGGGAATGAATCCCATTTGCATTATCTACAGTGCTTACGGAGAGTTTGAGTATGCGCAGAATGCCATTTCACTTGGGGTACTGGAGTACTTGCTGAAGCCGATCCGCCTGGATGCGTTTGAAGACTTGTTCCATAAAGTGATTGACCTGTGCAGGGAGAAGGATGAGATTGAGAAGGAGAAGGAGCAGACAAGACAGGCCTATGAGGAGGTCGCCGCTTACCGGCTTAGCTGGAATCTTCTGGGCTATCTGGAAGGGGATGGAGCAGCCGGAAAAGGGGAGACAGCTTATAAAAAAGAGACGGTAGAGGAGCTGAAAGCGGAATTTGCGTTTGATAAAAATGTTTGCGTACCAGTGCTGATCTCCTGTTATTCCAACCTCTTCTCCATGGAGTGGGAAGCCTATCAAAACGAGATCGAAAAACAGCTAGGAGGGGAACTTCTTGTCATAAATAAAGCGGATAACCAAATTCTTGTTCTTGTAAAAAGAGAAGCACAGACTTTCCGGGCAAAAGAGCTGAAAAAGAAATGTGAACTGCTCATTGAACAATCGAAAAGAAAATATCAGACCGATGTATTTATCATCATAGGAAGTAAGACGGAAAGTTTAATTCAACTGAAGAAAGAGTATGAAGAGATGAAAGATCAGTTGGATTATCAGTTTTTTGTATCGGACAGTATGCTGATTGTGCATGACGAATCCTATTTTGTGAAAAAGGAGCAGGACATGCTGACTCTGTATTTTGAGCGTATCTTTAATTGCGCCAGAATGCAGGATTACGGCGGGATGAAAAAGGAGCTGGAAAAAGTATTTGCATACATTGAGAAACAGAGCGGATTCAGCTCGATATATGTGAAATATACATTTACCGATGCCGTTAAGAAAATCAATGAGTATACAAAATCAGATATTGATCTTATGTCGTATCTGGAAAGAATATATGAGGCCCGCTCTTTTGAGGAAGTCAGCCAGACGGTATATGAAGTGTTAGATGACATGGCAAATCAGAAGAAGAACGATGAAAAAGAAAACAGGCTCGTACGGATGGCTAAAAATATCCTCTATGAAAGGTACGGCGATTCCAGCCTGAGCGTGTCCTCCATTGCGGAGGAGATGCATGTGTCATCGGCTTACCTCAGCAGTCTCTTTAAAGTTGAAACCGGCGAAAATCTGGTAAAGTTTATTACCAAATACCGGGTTGGAAAATCAAAAGAGCTTTTGAAACAAAGTAATATGAAAATCGGTGATATCGCGGCTGCTGTGGGTTATATCAGCGTTTCCTACTACATATCAATCTTCAGGAACCATGAGGGATGCAGCCCTGTTCAGTATAGGGAGAAGATAAATGAAGACAATTGACTGGAGAGCCCGTTTTAACCAAATGCATTTTTTAAATAAAGTCCGCCTGATTTACAGCCTGATTCTGATTATACCGATCCTGCTGCTTGAGTGCCTGATCTGTATTACTTCCAGCAATTTCATCAAAGAGCAGCAGATGCTGGAGGTGAGGAGCATGATTGAGCGTAATTACCAGGACATCCAGAATCAAATGAAGCAGTGTGAAAAATCACTGCTTTATCTATCCAGCAACACGATGCTGAAAGAGTTTCTTATGACCGGGGATGATGAATATATGAAACGTCTGACGCTCTCAAAAAATGTTGCGCCTCTGGTCTACAACAGCTTGCTGTCAACCCAGGACTTTGAAAAGATACTTGTCTATTCGGAAAAGAATTTCAGCATATCCTACGACCTGTTTAAAAATGATTCGGAAGTGCAGGCGAAGGAATGGTACCGGGAAACGGAAAATACGAGCAAGACCCTCTGGTGGTATGAAGAAGAAAAGGAACAATTCTTTATCACCCGCTGTGTCAGAGATTCCGTAACGGAAAAGAAACTAGGAATTATCCGGATTGACCTCAAAGGTGAGATTCTGGCAAAAAGCTTTGAAATATTTTCCGGGGTACCTGTGGAAATCCGTTTGCTGGGAGAAGAAAATGAATTCTACCGTTATACCAATATAAGTGGGGATGGGGGGCATAAAACCGGCTATGAAACGTCTCTGGATATGGGGCAGCCCGACTGGCAGATTCAGTATGCCGTAGACCAGTCCTATTTTTCAACCATTTTTCACCCGCGGATCTTAATATCACTCATGATTGTCATGATTCTGCTTGCATGTGTCTGGATTCTGGTTAACCGCAGCACAAAGTACTTATTGAAGCACTTGTACCGGATTATTGACGGTGTAAAAAAGGTGAATGACAGCAATTTTGAGATCGAAATAGATGAGTCGTCGGGAGATGAGATCGGAGAATTAGCAAAAAGTATCAACCGAATGTTGAAAAAAATCAGGATGTTGATCGAGGAAGTGTATAAATCGGAACTGGACAAAAAAAATCTCGAACTCAACCTCCTGCAGTCGAAGATTAATCCGCACTTTTTGTATAACAATCTCTCCGCCATCAACTGGATTGCGATTGAAAAGGGGGAGGACAGGATTTATGAAATTACGACGCAGATGGCAACATTTTACAGGACGGCGCTGAACCGGGGAGTGAATATTGACAGGCTGCGGGTAGAGATTGACAATATAAAGTCTTACATGAAACTACAGTCATACGCTCATGATGATTCTTTTCAGGCGGAATATGAGATTGAGGATGCCTTGCTGGACACCCGGATCCCTATATTTATTATGCAGCCCCTGGTAGAAAATGCAATTGAGCACGGAATCGACACGCTGCGGGAAGACAAAGGTAAGATTAGGATACATATTTTCTCAGAGGACGTCTGGTTAGTGATACATATATGGGATAATGGTAAGGAACTGTTCGGGAAAATCGGAGACTCAGAGCTGAATTCTGAAGAATTTGGATATGGCGTCAGTAATGTAGATAAACGGATAAAGCTGCTGTGCGGTGAATCCAGCGGAGTGAAGATCCGGGCAGACAAGTTCGGAACTACTTCGGAGATACGTCTGAAAAAGGATACAATCGTATTGGATGCAAAATCTTAAAAAGTTGATAACCAGTTAAAAATTTTATTATTTTTTCAAAAGAATGCCATAGCTATAATGAATATATACCAAAGGAGACATCAAAAAAGAAAGGGGATTGCTATGAAAAAGAAAAAAGTACTTAGTATTTTACTTGCAGCGGTTATGGCAACAGCAATGATGGCGGGTTGCGGCGGAAAAGAAGAAGACACATCCAAAGGCGAAAAGAAAGAAACAGAAAACAAAACGGTCAGCATAATGGGCTGGTACGACGAGGATGATATGGAGGGTGTAATCAATGCCGTGAATGAACAGCTTGACGGCGCATATACACTGGAGTATACCTACGTTGCACTTTCAGACTATAACAATGTGCTTGGTACCCAGCTGGCATCGGGTGAAGGCCCGGACATCGTGCTGGACGGAGCCGAGTTCCCGGCGAGAGTTAAGGCGGGGAATGTGGAAGAAATTACGGACAAGGATTATGTAAAAGAATTCAGCGAAGCGGGGCTTTCTCTCGCAAGCAAGGATGGAAAAGTATACGGGATCCCGTCCTACGGCTGGTTTGCCGGTATGTGGTATAACAAAGATATTTTATCAGAATGTAATGTAGAGGTACCAAAGACATTTGATGAATTTGTGGCAGCATGTGAGAAGATCCAGGCGGCAGGGCATCAGGCTATGGGATTCGGGCTCGCAGACGCGGATACGGCGCAGGCGTCCCTGATGGGTTATCTGGAAAATTCATTTTATCACAATAATACCGACAATCCTGACGGTATCGATTTCGATGCAAAATTTGCCGCAGGCGAGGCTACGCTGGACGGAAATATCAATGACTGTGTTAAAAAATGGTATACATTAATTGAGAAAAAAATTATCACACCGGAAATGCTTGGGATTTCCAATCAGGATGCACTGAATACATTTAAAGCGGGGGATGTTGCGTTCTTCAATGGGGGGCCTTGGCAGTATACGGAGATCAAGGAAGCGGGCGTGAACTTTGGCCTGATGCCGCAGCTGAGCGAAAGCGGCGAAAATGTATTTACCGGCGGCGGTCCGGCTGCAAGCCTTGGGATCAATGTAAATGCGGCAAACAAAGAGGGCGCTGAAAAGACATTGGAGGCATTTGCTTCTGTGGAGGTGCAGCAGGCGTTTATTGATGCGAACCCGGGATCACCGAGTTACAGAAAGGGTGTGGAGACTGAACTTCCGGATGAATATGCAGAGATCGCAGAGTGCGTCGAGGCAGGCAATATTGCTGTCAATTGGGACCGCTGGTCTGTCAATATGCCTTCTCAGACAATGATTAATGAATCCATTGCACAGATCCAGGGGATGGTATCGGGAGACTTAACACCGGATGACTATGTAAAGGCAATGGACGCTAAGGCGGATTCGGTTCGATATGAGTAAGGATAGTAAATATAGTAAGAAATAAAAGCGGCAGGCTGTACGGGATCTTGTACAGCCTGTTTTTACGATTTATAAGAAAAGACTTTCCTTGTGAAAACTCTTGTTGTTAATGGCTTGAGCGCAACAGTTGAAAAATAAAATCAAAAACAATTACCATAGGTTGAATCTATGAGTACAAGCAGTCTGAAAAAACAGCTCGAGAACGGAAACGGGTAGAAATTAAAGTATTAGTTAAATAGTGGGATTAGGAAATCTTATTATCTTTGAATTCGACTTGAGGTGTTAGTTTGTCTAAAAGAATAGTAGATGAGCAGGAACTAATATGTATACGTTCTTTTTTTAATAAGGAGCGAGGTCGTTGATTTGATTCATAATCACGAGCCCCTTGTTTAAAGGTTGAACAACATGAAAAATCACATTTAGCAGAGCCATCTGCATTTGATTGGATTATGAATACAAAACTTTTTATATCTGTGCGAGAGGAAATGAGGTCGCTTTTATTTGTGTATAAAAAGGGTACATACGTGGCATATATGAAAAAAGCATAAATTCATTGTCAAGAGTATCCTTAATTCGGACTAATGCTTTCAGCCTGGGAACTACCATTTCATTGTATTGAGCAGCTTTCTGGATTTGCTCCAGTTTTATTGTACTTATAATCTGTTAGTTCGTTCCAAACAGAAGCAGCCTGATAAAAAATATCATTTGTTGAAGATGTCAGATATTGTCCCCCCATTCAAAGAAAGATAGAGTGCTCAGATAATAAATGAGACCTTGCATGAGCAAGGCCCCATTAATGCGTTTTCGTTCGATTACTAAGAATCTATTCGGCTTGTGGTTACCGCATAACCCACGGGCAGGTTCCACAATCAGCTGCATGCCGACACAGTCAATTGCTTCAACACCTACGATAGCTGATCACTGCCGCTATCCTCTAACAGCATTATAGCACAAATAAGCTTTAATTCAAGATATCTAAAAGTTTTTTTGAACTCTTTTTGAACTCTCCGTGAATGTAATATTGAGTTCACTATTATTATATGTAGATTTGATAAAAAATTTGATGATTAGCTAAAAAATTTATTATATAAACGGATATTCCTCCATCTTATAATGAATGTATAAAAGAGATAATCTGAAAGGAAGAGGAAAAAATGAAGAAGGCATACAAGGTGAAAAATGGCGCGCCCTATGTGATTATGGTACTTCCGGCGCTTCTGGTTTTTGTCACGTTTTTTATTCTGCCGCTAATATTTACCGCAAAGTACAGTTTTTACAGCTGGACTAATTTTTCGCAGGAGATTACATTTAACGGCTTAGAGAATTATAGGAAAATATTTGACGACCCTATTCTGGCAAAGGGAATCAAAAACACACTTATTTTTGCTTTTGTGACGGTTACCGTACAGAGCCTGATCTCTCTGCCCGTATCGGTATTTCTGAATTCAAAAATCAAAGGGAGCAATATCTACCGCGCCATTTACTTTGCGCCGGCAGTTTTGAGCACTTTGGTTGTTGGTTATCTGTGGAAATATCTGATGTCCTCCAGCGACTACGGTTTTATCAACCAGGTACTTACCGGAATGGGATTTGAGAAGGTGAATTTTCTGGGCAATGCGCAAATTGCGCTGTTCGCTATTATTACGATCTCGGTGTGGCAGTGGTTTGGCTGGTCCATGGTGATTTATCTGGGCAGCTTACAAAGCATTAGTGAAGAGCTGTATGAGGCGGCCTCGGTGGATGGGGCGAACGGGCTGCAGAAGTTCTGGCACATAACCATCCCGGGACTGGCGCCGGCCATTAAGATCAATTTTGTAACAAGTACCATATCGGGCCTGAAGATATTTGACCTGATTCTGGCAACCACAAACGGAGGACCGGCACATCAGACGGAGACGATTCTGTCCCTGATGTTCTCCAAGTTTTCGGATGGAAATTATGGGTATGCATCGGCCTTTGGAATGGTATTTTTGTTAGTCAGCATGCTGGTTGCGGCAGTGATGCTGGGAGTATTTAAGAAATGGGAGGATCGGCTGGGATAATGAAGAAGAAAAAGATTTATATCAACGTTTTGAAGCATTTGGTTTTAATCGCGCTGGCGGTTGTTGTCCTGATTCCGGTCTATTATCTGATTGTGACTACTTTCAAATCAGGGGCCGAGGCTGCCCTGAATCCGATGGGACTTCCGTCCTCTATAGATTTTAGCGGTTACATAAAGGCATTTCAGGATATGCAGTATCCACGGGCATTTAAAAATACGCTGATCATCACGGCATGTTCGGTTGTGGGAATTATATTTACCAGCTCCATGTGCGGATATGTACTGAACAGAAAAGGAAAATATAGAATCACACAGTTCGTATTCCTGCTGATCTTATCAGGCATGATGTTTCCCTATCAGATGTCAATCATGGGACTTTACAAGCTGATCCGCGGGATGGGGCTTATGAACTCGCTGCTGGCTGTTATTTTAATCGATATTGCAATTAATATTCCATTTGCCACATTTTTGATGAAAAACTTCATCTCCACCGTCCCGATTGAGCTGGAGGAGGCTGCCAAGATCGACGGCGCGGGAGTATTCCGGACATTTTCAACGATCACATTTCCGCTCCTTAAGCCGGTGATTGCTACCGTGGCGATTTTGAATACATTGAATGTATGGAATGATTTTATGGGGCCGCTGTACTTCTTACAGACAAGGGAAAACGATGTCATCCTGCAGGAGGTTTACCGGAACATCGGCCAGTTTTCCACGGACTGGACCAGCCTGTTCCCGATGATGGTGCTGGGCGTACTGCCTCTTCTGGTCTTTTATCTCTTCATGCAGAGATTCATCATTAGCGGTGTGATGGCCGGGTCAGTCAAGGGATAGGAAGGAGTGTCTGCAGGATGGAATGGAAAACCAGCTGGGGGTATGAGCCCATTGACTATGGAAAAACGATCGGGCGGATAGAAGAAACGGCCTGCAGGATGTATGCAAAAAATAATCTCTCAGGAAATAGCGTAAGAGTCAAATTTTCAAATCGTTATGGAAATACGCCGCTTCATTTTCAGGCGGTCAGGATTTCAGACGGACGGAGAGAGCGGGCGGTTACGTATCAGGGGAGAGCAGAGATAACCATTCATGCGGGTGAAGAATTTTATAGTGATGCTGTGAACCTGCCTGTTCAGGCCGGAAATGAGATTATGGTTGATATCTTTGTTGGTGAAGTGCTCGAAATCGGCTCTGTCTGTACTACATTTTCGGCAGGGGGATGGTCTGCGTGGTACAGGAGGCGCCAATCGGAGGGGGAAAGCAGCGCCGGGAGGGAACTGGAAGAGATATTTCCATTTGTGAAGGTAGAAGCAATAAAACCTCAAATCATATTCGGTTTCACGGAAATCCAGGTATTGACTGACAGCAATGTGCGGGAAATTCTTCTCTTCGGCGACTCCCTTACTCATATGTCATTTTATTCGGATGCACTGGCGGAACGGCTCTATAGAAAGTATCCGGGAAAGGTATCGGTTATCAACGGAGGAATATGCGGGAACCGGGTCTTGCGCGACGCAATGGAGGTGGAACGTTTTGCGGGAAATGGCAGAGAAATGGGACGATCCGGCATCGGACGGGCAGAAGGCCAATACAGAGGATGTACGGATATTGCGGTCATACTCGAAGGGATAAATGACATACTGCAGCCATATGGTGAGAATCGGCTGGAGGAGGTTGTGACCTCCGGCGAATTGATTCAGGGCCTGTCACAGTTGATCTTCCTGCTGAAAAAAACAGCAAGGCAGGTTTACATAGGGACGCTGCCTCCGTTCCAGAGCAGAGATGCAGCATGGCCGTACCAATGTGAGAATATCCGGCAGGAATGTAATCAATGGATTCGGGAGCAGAGGTTAGCGAACGGGTTTGTGGATTTTGACAGAGCGGTTGCAGACCGTGTAAATCCATGCCGTATGGCGGAAGGGCTGCATCTGGGAGACGGCGTGCATCCCAATACAGAAGGTGGGATTTTGATGGCTGAGGAAGTCATGCATAAGTGTTTTGGGGAAAGGGGAAACGTATGAAAATAAAAACGGATCACAGAGAATGGAATCAGGCATTTGTGACAAAGGAAAATGAAGCAGGCTATCTGACATTTTTAGGACATAAAGACGATCAAGCGGGAATGAACTGGATCGAAGGCAGCAGGCTGTGGGGGGAGGTAATATGCCCGGATGGCATACAAGCCGAGGTGTCCAGGGAATTTACGGAGGCCGGGAACTTAAAGGAAACCTACCGGTTTCAGAATGTCTCCGAATTTCCCGTTTTTCTGCAAAAGACGGATACCGGGATCTGCACTACCTTTAATGACAGCTACGAGGAGGCGGAGAAGTGCCTTGCTTATAAATGCCATACGCACTTGTTCTGTGGAAATCATGCGGCCTATGTTATGGCGCTTCGAATGTCCGGGGAGGGAGCAAACCTGGGGTTAAAGCTCCTGCAGGGGAATATTGGGTCATACAGTATCGAACGGGATCTGAATCAGAGGAGTGACGACAGAGGGGACTTTATTCTCCACCCTGTAATCGGCTGTATCGAACCGGGGGAGGAGGCGGTGGTTCAATGGGAACTTTTCTGGTTTGACACGAGGGAGAGGTTTTACAGTGAGCTACTGGAGGTGCCGCATTTCCCCGTAGTATTTTTAGAGCGGAGTACGTATTTTACCGGTGAGACTATGTGTTTTAAAGCCGCGGTAAAGGGGGAGGCTGATCCAGGGGCAATCAAAATTATGCTGGGTGCCAGGGAAATTCCTTTTGCTATAAAGAAAGAGAAGGCGATTCTCTGGATATCCGCGGAATATCCGGCAGAACAAGAAGGGGAATACCGGTTTCGAATAAACATGTATGGCAAAGAAACCTTTGCGTTATTGTATTGCGCTGCCGGACTTGAGGATATGGTGGACAGGAGGTGCAAATTTCTGGCTGAGAAACAGCAGTTTCACGGCAGCAGTACTTCTCTGGACGGGGCATATCTGATTTATGACAGGGAGGAAGACTGCCGCTATTACGATCATACTGCGGATGACCATAACGGGGGGAGAGAACGCCTGGCTATGGGGGCTTTGATGGCCTTATGGCTGCAGCGCCGCCGGGACGGGGATCTGGAAAACAGTCTGAAGGATTATGTAACATATGTCTACAGAGAGTTGTACCGCAGAGGTGAGGGGATTGTATACAACGATATTTCCTATAATCTGGATTGGCACAGGATGTATAACTATCCCTGGATGGCGGTCTTTCAGCTTGAGCTGTACCGGCTTTGGAAGAAACAGGAGTATCTGGAGGATGCTTATCAGGTTATGAAGCGGTATTATGAACAGCGGGGAACCGAATTTTATGCAATCGGAATCCCGGTTTATGAACTCCGGGAAGAGCTGCTGAAAGCAGGTTTGTCCGGGGAGGCGGAAGTAATGGCACATTATGCCAAGGTGCATGCGGATCATATTTGCAATAACGGAGTGTACTATCCGGCATCGGAGGTTTCTTATGAACAGAGTATCGTTGCCCCGGCGGTGTCATGCCTTCTTCAGGGATACCAGATAACCGGGAAGGAAGAGTATTTAAGAGAAGCAGAAAGGCAATTACGCATATTATCATTGTTTAACGGAAGACAGCCGGATTACCATCTTTTCGAAAACGCGATTCGGCACTGGGACGGGTATTGGTTTGGGAAAAACAGGATGTATGGGGATACATTTCCGCATTACTGGAGCGCGCTGACAGGGGTGGAGTATGCCAGATACGGAGCGGTTACCGGGAACCACTGCATGGATGCGCAGGCTTCGGCATCGCTGCGGGGATGCCTGAACCTGTTCTTTGCAGACGGCTGTGCATCCTGTGCCATGGTCTTTCCGGAAAGGGTGAATGGGAGGAAAGGGCATTACTATGATCCCTGGGCGAATGATCAGGACTGGGCATTGTATTATGCGTTGAAGTATCGGGAGATTACGGAGGGGGGACGCTTAAAAACCAAGAAGCCTGCCCTATACCAGGAGAATGGGGGAAAATAGCTCCAGAGTATACTTTCTGCGGGCAGCGCTTTCAGCCAAAAAAAGAAGTATAATTAATAATATAAGCCATTGTTAGTTTTTGGCTGACAATGGCTTTAGCTCTGGCAAGAAATTATATTTTATGATGAATGAACGCTTTAAATTTCCCCATACGTCTCCTTCGCTATCTGCGTATACTTGGCAACAAAATCCGACTTCGAGTCCGTATAACTATCCCTGTCATGTTCAAACTCCTTCCAGAGCCTCAGCTTCAGCCGCTCATATTCATGAGCAATATCCGGATTTTCAATCAGATAATCCCTGAAATACAATTCGTCATGATCCCCAATATATCTCAAATGCAGATGAAATACCCTTTCAGCAAATCCATTTTCCGTGTAACCTTTATTAAAAGAAATTCTGCGGTTTCCCCGGGACATGCATAGATAACCATTGTCTTCTAATATGGAATTTATAAGCTCCATATCAGAATCATCCGGCACTTCTATCAAAATATCCACAATAGGCTTGGCCCAAATCGTACAAACAGAGGTACTTCCAATATGGCTGATCCGCATTGTCTCACGATGCGGCAGAATCCCCATAAGAAGGCTTGTCTCCTCCTCGTACCATTCCTTCCATACTGCCTGATGAGGTTCTAAAAAAATAGGGAACAATTCCCATAAATCTTCCAAACTCATCTCCGAAAGCGTACTGCTCATTAATAAACCTCCTAAATAAAATAACAGAATATCACGTTGCTTTAACAAAAATAAATGCCAATTTATTATAGCATAAAGGACAATTATCATAAACAACCTAAAATAAAGTACATCGTAAATATAACAAAAATAAAAGTAGTATTTTTGTGCAATATGTTAGTTTTCAGTATAATTTTACAAAATTATTGACAATATTAAATGAATAATATATATTAAATGTATCATACATTTGAGACAAATAAACAGGAGGTTAGTTATGGGGAAAGGTAAGGTATCGAACGTAAGCGGAAATGGCACGCTTCTTAAAAATTTAAAGGCAATGGGAATTTTGTGGGCGTTAATTTTAATTTGTATCATTGCAGCTATTATTTCCCCAAATTTTCTGAGACCGGCGAATATGGTCAATGTGGTGCGCTCGGTTTCTTTGAACGGAATTATTGCAATGGGGATGACATTTGTCGTACTGACCGGAGGCGTTGATCTGTCTGTGGGTTCCACTGTGGGCGTGGTGGCTGTATCTGCCGCGATTATGATGCAGAAAGGGATTCATCCGGTTGTTACCATAGCAGCAAGCCTTCTGATCGGAATAGTTCTGGGACTGATCAACGGGATCGGCGTTACTGTAGGAAAACTGGCCCCGTTCATTATGACGCTGGGTACCATGACGGCTTTGCGCGGTGTTGCAAGGTATATCGCGAATGGCTCTCCGCAGAACTGGAGGGATTCCGGTATAGATTTTTCCTTTCTGGGACAGGGCAGCATCCTGGGGATTCCGGTGCCGGTGTACATATTTCTAGCGGTATTTGTGGTAGCATTTTATGTGTTAAAGTATACGGAATTTGGACGGAGCGTTTACGCGTTGGGGGACAGCCGCGAGGCGGCAAGGCTGTGTGGGATCAACACGAAGAAGGTAGAGACGCTGTGCTTTGTAATCACTGGTTTTCTTTCTGCGTTATCCGCTATTATCTTTATCTCAAGGCTTGGCATCGGACAGCCGGAAGCGGGCGAGGGTTATGAACTGGATGCCCTGGCTATGGTTTACATTGGCGGTGCAAGTACGGCTGGAGGCAGCGGAAGTGTAGTGGGCACACTGATTGGCGCGTGTCTGATCTCTGTAATCAACAATATCCTGAACCTGATGGGCATTTCTCCATTTATTCAAAAGGTAATCCAGGGTGTCATTATTATTCTTGCGGTCTTGCTGGAGCGAAGGACCAAGAAGAACAGATAAGTAACGGCAGTTTAAATAAAGAACAGCAGTATAGGACTAAAGAGTTTGTTTAGACAGAAACAGCGTCTCTTTAGATAGAGGGAGCAGTGCGGATAAAGGCTAACAGCACATAAGTGCTTTAGTACATATCAAATTCAAGAATTATAAGAGGAGGAACGGTGAATGAAAAAGAAGATTTTCAGTGTAATGTTATGTATGGCAATGGCAGCGACCATGGCGGCGGGGTGCAGCAATGGAGCCTCCAAAGAGACGAAGGCTACGAACGGGGAGGCAAAGACAGAAGATACGGATAAAGCTTCCGACAGCGGTGATAAGAAGTATGTGATCGGTGTATCGCAGGGAACAATGAACCACCCATTCCGTGTGGCCATGGTAGATGAAAATGTAAAATATGCGGAGGAAAATTATCCGGAATTTGAATGTATTACAACAGACGGACAGAACGATTCCGCAACGCAGGTGCAGGATGTGGAAGATCTTCTGGCCCGCGGCATCGATCTGCTGCTGATTTCTCCGCTCACCTCAGATGCGCTGACGCCTGTTTGTGAGAAGGCAATGGAGCAGGGCATCCCGGTTGTTACGCTGGACAGAAATGTGGAATGTGACGTTACCTGTTTTATCGGAGCAGAGAACAAGCCGATGGGCGTGGCTTCTGCAGATAAGCTGGCTGAGGCTCTGGACAAGAAGGGAAAGATCGTGGAAATTCAGGGTACGGCAGGCGCATCTGCGACAATTGACCGTCACGATGGCTTTGCAGAGCAGCTGGAGAAGGAATATCCAGACATGGAAGTAATTGCAACCCAATACTGTGACTACCTCCGTGAAGATGCAATGGCATTTATGGATGATACTCTTCAGAGATTCGGACCTGGTGAGATCGACGCCATCTACTGCCACAATGATGAGATGGCACTGGGCGCGCTGGAATCGCTGCGTGCGGCAGGCCGGGAGGATGAAGGCATCCTGCTCGTCGGAATGGATGGTACGGAGGTTGCATTTTCAGAGATTGAGGATGGCAATATGTTCTTCACTGTTGTATATCCATACTGTGCACCGGAAGGAATGCAGGCTGCATATGAGATTCTGGAGGGCGACGGAGTGGAAACCCGCTGGGAACTGGATACAACAATTGTGGATAAGGATAATGTAAAAGACTGGATAGGTAAAGGACTGTAAACAGGCACAGGAGGTGGCAGGGATGCTCAAAATGAACCATATTTCTAAAAGCTTTCCGGGAGTGAAGGCGCTGGATGATATATCAATTTCTGTTGAAAAGGGTGAGATCCATGCGCTGGTCGGCGAGAACGGAGCCGGAAAGTCTACCCTGATGAAGATTTTATCGGGGGCTTATTCTCTCGACAGCGGGGAGATTCTGCTGGACGGGGAAAAGATTGAGAATACATCGCCTGCGAAGATGATTGAGAGGGGAATTGCGGTTATTTATCAGGAGCTGATGCTGCTGCCTCACCGTACTGTAGCCGAGAATATTTTTCTGGGCAGGTACCCTAAAACAGGCTTAGGAAAGATCGATTATAAGAAAATGGAGCGGGATGCGAAGGCGGTCCTGGATGAATTGAAGCTGGAGCTGGATGCCCGGGCGGTGGTGGAAGATCTGAGCGTTGCAAAGAGACAGATGGTAGAGATTGCCAAGGCGATGTCCCGCAATGCCAAGATTGTCGTGTTGGATGAGCCGACCGCGGTTTTGGGCGACAGTGAGCTGGAGGGATTGTTTGATATTGTGAAGCGGCTGGCGTCGGAGGGGGTCACATTTATCTATATATCACATCGGCTGAAGGAGATTTTTGAACTCTGCACGAGCCTGACGATTATGAAAGACGGGAAAATGGTAGAAAGCGGACCTGTGGAGCAATATACGACAGAGATCCTGGTCAGCAGGATGGTCGGCCGGGATGTGAAGGATATTTATCCAAAAAGAACGCGGAATATCGGCGAGGTGGTGCTTTCGGTCAAAGGACTGACCAGGAAAGGGGTTATAGAGAATATTAATTTTGACCTGCATAAGGGAGAGATTCTGGGGATTGCAGGCCTGGCAGGAGCCGGGCGCTCGGAGATTCTGAGGGCAGTCATCGGGGCGGATCCCATAGATGAGGGTACCGTGGAGCTGGAAGGCAGGCCGGTGAAGTTTAAAAATGTGAAAGAAGGCATTCTGGCCGGGCTGGGAATTGTTCCTGAGGAGCGCAAGGCGGAAGGGCTGATGCTGCAGCAGAATATGATTTTTAATATGACCGTGCCTGCGCTGAGAAAGTATAAGAACCGCTTCGGCAGGCTGACGCCGGCAAAGGAGGCGGAAGTTACCAGAAAGTATATTGAGACGTTCCACATCCGGCCCGGTTCCGCTCATACAATTACCAATTTTATGAGCGGCGGCAACCAGCAGAAGGTGGTATTGTCCAAATGGATTGCCGCGGACTGCAAGATTCTGCTGGTCGACGAGCCGACCAGAGGTGTGGATGTGGGGGCGAAGGAAGAGATATATGAGATACTAAACCAGCTGATTGAAAATGGGCTTTCGATTCTTATGGTTTCGTCGGAACTGCCGGAGCTGCTGGGCACATGCGACCGGATTATGGTGATGAACGAAGGACGGCAGACAGGACTGTTTGATATTGATGAATGTTCGGAAGAGACACTGATGACATTTGCAACAAATTAAGGGCAAGGTGGCAGTATGTTTGATTTATGTGCAATCGGGGATGCCCTGATTGATTTTATCCCGGCGCCTCAGTATACTTCCGAGGCGCCAGTTTACCAATGTGAGGTGGGGGGGACGGTGGCGAATCTGCTGACGGCCGGAAGTAAACTGGGACTGAATACGATGTTTGTGGGGAAGATCGGCGAGGACTGTATGGGCCGTCTGATCCGGGAAAAGATGGCGGGCTATGGGGTCAGTATGGACGGATGTGTTATGGATCCGATGCATTTTACGACCCAGGCATTTGTGACGCTGGATAAAGACGGGGAGAGAAGCTTCAGTTTTTCCCGGCGGTTCGGTGCGGATATCTGGCTCCGGGAAGAGGAACTGCCGATAGAAAAGGCTGTGGCATCTTCCATGGCTGCTTTTTCGGGAATGTGTATGACGGATGAGCCTGTGCGTTCTGCAACCTGGCGGTTTTTGCGCGCGGTGTACGACAAGAAGATCCCTATCGTATTGGATGTAAATTACAGATACAATCTCTGGAAAAGTGAAGAAGACATGATACGGATTATGCGGGAGACGCTGCCCTATGTAACGCTTTATAAATCCTCGGAGGAGGAGGCCTGTCTGCTGGCGGGCGCCGAAAGCTGGGACAGGGCCGCGGAGATGCTCTCGGGATATGGATGCAGAATCGTTATTATAACGCTGGGGGAGAAAGGGTCTTATTACTATATGGATGGCAGGGCCGGCCTGATTGAATCTTATCCGATAGAGGCCGTGGACACGACAGGGGCAGGAGACTGTTTCTTTGCCGGACTGCTCTATCAAATTAAGATAAAAGGCGGCATTGACAAGATCGTTCCGGAAGATTTTCCGCAGATCCTAAGCTTTGCGAATGCCGCCGGTGCTTTGGCTGCGACAAAGCGGGGCGGTACAAAAGGTTCACCCTCACTGCAGGAAGTTACAAGCTTTCTGGCTAAGCAGAAATAAGCTGGGTGGCAGGTAATCCTGCTCGTGTTTGGATTCATTTACAGAATGGGCTTTGGTTTAAAATCTGTATTCAGATAAGTAAGAGTAATATTAAAATGAAATTAACTCTAAATAAGAGTTGATAATAAATCATAAAAAGACAATAGGAGGAGACAAAATGAAACCTGATAAAAAGGCGTGTGACATGACAACCAGAGAGCTGGCCGCATACATTGATTATTCGGTCTTAAAGCCGGAATTCACTGAGGAAGAGATCATTGAGCTGACAAAGGATGGAGTAAAACTGGGATGTGCAACAATCTGCATTAATCCAGGATATATGGAACTGTGTGAACCATACGTAAAAGGGACAGACACCATGCTCTGCCCGGTAACAGATTTTCCATTTGGAACAAGCTCCACAGAATCCCGTGTACAGCAGATCGAAAATGTTGCAAAATACGATACAGTAAAAGAAGTGGATATCGTAGCAAACTTCGGATGGATAAAAGCAGGATTATATGACAAAGTAACCGAAGACTTGAAAAAGTGCGCAGAGGCGGCACACAAATACGGAAGAGAAATCAAGGTTATCCTGGAAACAGATGCCTTAAATGAGGAGCAGGTAAGACGGGGGTGCCACTGCTGTATGGATGCGGGGGCAGACTTCGTAAAAACCAGCACCGGTTTTCTCACTGGCTTCGAAGCCCATGGAGCTACACCGGAAATTATCAAAGTGATTATGGAAGAAGTGAACGGAAAGGCAAAAGTAAAAGGAAGCGGATGCATACGGACGAGAGAACACTTTCTTCAGCTGATCGATATGGGAATTGACAGAATGGGTGTGGGGTATAAGTCGGTACCTGTTGTATTGGGAGAAGAGGTTTAAAGGGGTCAGACCCTTTTGGACTCCATAGTCAGAAAATAACAAAAAGATGCGGGAATTTTCCGGCATCTTTTTGTGTTATATAAAGAGAAAATACAAAGTGGTTTAGGAAACCCCTTAATTAGTGGGCGTATAATAGAATTTGCAAATTTGCCGGCAAAATAAAGATTCAGAATTGATGGAAAACGGAAGGCAAAGGGGTCAGACCCCTTTACTGTCTTGTCACCTGTAAACTTATGTGCTATAATGATGAGAATTTACCGCAGAAGTTTTTCTGCAAAGGAATACATAAGCCCCAAGGGGCGGGAGAGGTGTGAAAAAGATGACAATAGCCGATGAGATTAACAAGTTGAAGAAGGAAAAGAATGCTGTGATTCTGGCTCACTATTATGTGAATCCGGAGGTGCAGGACATTGCGGACTACATAGGGGATTCTTTTTATTTAAGCAAGGTTGCAGTAGAGCTTACGGAGCAGACGATTGTGTTCTGCGGGGTTTCTTTTATGGGAGAAAGCGCCAAGGTGCTGAATCCTGGGAAGACGGTGTTGATGCCGGATGCTTCGGCGGACTGTGCAATGGCGCATATGGCAGATACTGATACGATCAGAAAGATGCGGGAGCAATACGAGGATTTGGCTGTGGTGTGTTATATTAATTCCACTGCAGAACTCAAAGAGCATTCGGATGTCTGTGTGACGTCGGCAAATGCGGTTAAAATAGTGAAGGCCCTGCCCAATAAAAATATCTTTTTTATCCCGGACAGAAATCTGGCCCATTTTGTGGCTGAGCAGGTTCCGGAAAAGAATTTTGTTTACAACGAGGGCTACTGTCCGGTTCATGAAAAAATGAGTGTTGCGGAGATCAGAAAAGCGAAGAAGATGTATCCGGAGGCGGAGGTTCTATCCCATCCGGAGTGTCCCAAGGCAGTGCTGGAGCTTTCTGACTACATAGGCAGCACCACCGGGATCATCGACTATGCGGGCAAAAGCAACAGCAGAGAATTTATTATCTGCACAGAAAATGGTGTCCGCCACAAGCTGGAGAATGATTATCCGGAAAAAAAGTTTTATTTTACGGAGACCGAGCCTGTATGTGAGGATATGAAGACGATTACACTGGAAAAAATACTGCATGTACTGAAGACCGGAGAAAATGAGGTCCGGGTATCGGATGAACGGAGAGAGAATTCCAGAAAACCACTGGAAAGGATGCTGGAGTTGGCGAAATAGGAAAGGCTGTGGGGCTGTTATGGAAATGAAAACAGAAGTCGTAATTGTTGGTACTGGTGTGGCAGGATTATTCTGTGCGTTGAATCTGCCGCGGGATAAGCAGATCCTGATGCTCACCAAATCGGATGTGGAGAGCAGTGATTCTTTCCTGGCCCAGGGCGGTATCTGCGTTCTCCGGGACGAGGATGATTACGACAGTTATTTTGAAGATACAATGAAGGCAGGGCATTACGAGAACCGCAGGGAGTCCGTGGATATTATGATACGGAGCTCCCGGGAAATCATAGAAGACCTGGTTAGATATGGAGTGGAGTTTGAGCGAAGCAAAGACGGTTTCGCCTATACGCGGGAGGGAGCGCATTCCACTCCCAGAATCCTGTATCATGCGGACATTACCGGACAAGAGATTACGGGTAAGCTTCTTGCCCAGGTTAAGAAGCTTAAGAATGTCACTATTTTGGAATATACAACCATGACCGATATTATAGAAGAAAACGGAATATGCACCGGGGTTCTGGCAGAGTCGGAGGCAGACGGCAAGATAGAGATCCGCGCGGATTTTACGGTCCTGGCAAGCGGGGGAATCGGGGGAAATTATAAACATTCCACTAATTATCCTCATTTAACAGGGGATGCCATAGAAATCTCGAAAAAACACGGCATCCGTCTGGAACATTTGGACTATGTGCAGATTCATCCCACCACGCTGTATTCACGGAAACCGGGCAGAAGATTTTTGATTTCCGAGTCAGTAAGAGGAGAGGGGGCCGTCCTTTACAATAAAAAAGGGGAGCGTTTTGTAAATGAACTCCTTCCACGCGATGTTGTGACAAAAGCGATTCACGAACAGATGGAAAAGGATGGAACAGATTATGTATGGCTTTCGATGGAACATATTGATAAAGAAACCATCATGAGCCATTTCCCAAATATCTGCCGGCACTGTCTGGAAGAAGGCTATGATGTAACCAGGGAATACATTCCGGTGGTTCCTGCCCAGCACTATTTCATGGGCGGTATCTGGGTGGATTCCGACAGCCAGACATCCATGGACAGCCTGTTTGCCGTGGGAGAAACTAGCTGCAACGGCGTCCACGGCGCCAATCGTCTGGCCAGCAATTCCCTGTTGGAGAGCCTGGTATTCGCAAAGCGGGCGGCTGGAAAGGTCAAAGAACTGTATGGGACAGAAACCCAAAAGGAAGAAACGGCGTGAACAGCGGGAAAATGGCACAGACCTGCCTTAAATGGAACGTTTATGGTGGACCGGATTAAAAAATCAGTAAATAGAAGGGAGAACAGGACAAATGAATGATATTACAATGACATTACAGGCTGACCACCTGATTTTAGAGGCGCTAAAGGAGGACATTTCCAGTGAAGATGTTACCACCAATGCAGTGATGAAAGAAGCCGTGAAAGGTGAGGTAGAGCTGATCTGTAAAGAAGACGGAATCATCGCCGGACTCCATGTATTTAAACGGGTATTCGAGCTGCTGGACAGTCAGGTTATGGCAGAGTTTTACTGCAAAGACGGCGATCAGGTCATGAAAGGCCAGCTCATGGGAAAAGTAACAGGGGATATCCGGGTGCTCTTATCGGGCGAGCGGGTGGCGCTTAATTATCTGCAGAGAATGAGTGGAATCGCGACCTATACGCATTCCGTAGCGGCACTCCTGGAAGGAACGAAGACAAAATTACTGGATACAAGAAAGACCACGCCTAATATGCGGATTTTTGAAAAATACGCTGTGCGGGTCGGCGGTGGATATAATCACAGATATAATCTGTCAGACGGTGTTTTACTAAAAGATAATCACATCGGCGCAGCGGGCAGTGTGGCGAAGGCCGTGCAGATGGCGAAGGACTATGCGCCATTTGTGAGGAAGATCGAGGTTGAGGTTGAGAATCTGGATATGGTAAAAGAAGCGGTTGAGGCCGGTGCAGACATCATTATGCTGGACAATATGACGACCGAAGAGATGCAGGAAGCCATCCGCATCATAGACCACAGAGCCGAAACAGAGTGTTCCGGAAATGTGACAAAGGAGAACATCGACAGAATTACCGCGCTTGGCGTAGACTATGTTTCCAGCGGGGCGCTGACACATTCCGCGCCGATCCTGGATATATCGATGAAGAATCTTCATGCAGTATAAATCAGGACGGACAGAAAGGCAGGTGAAATCATCCCATGATGACAGGTTCTGAACGCAGAAATGCTATAGTGAGCCATATAAAAAACAGTGCCATACCGGTATCCGGCAAGACACTGGCACGGGAATATGAAGTGAGCCGTCAGGTTATCGTGCAGGATATCGCCCTGATCCGCGCATCCGGACACGATATCATTTCCACAAACAGGGGATATATTCTGAATGCGCCGAAGTCCGCCGGCCGGGTGTTTAAAGTGAACCATACGGACGATGACCTGGAAAATGAGCTGTGTTCCATCGTAGATCTGGGCGGCCGGGTCGTCAATGTTATGATTAATCATCGGGTATACGGGCACATGGAGGCGGAACTTAACATCAATTCCAGAAGAAAAGTCATGGAGTTTATGGAAGACATCAGGAGCGGAAAATCCAGTCCGCTCAAGAATATAACATCGAACTATCACTATCATAAAGTGGAGGCGGATAATGAAGAGACCCTGGACATGATAGAAGATATGCTCCGAAGAAAAGGATACCTGATCGAGCCTTAGATGGAATTTCCTAATATCATAAAAAAGCCGGGGCTGTGAGCTCCGGCGGAGAAAGGTATGAAAAAGAAAATTTATCTGAAAAAGCATCTCTGCTTTGTATGATTATAATTTAAACAAAAAATGTGACAAAATTGTGATATCAGCATTAATAGTTTGTAAAAGAATCATTTAAACTTTATGAAGGGATCTTTAGAATTTATAAAGTCATACCCTTGACATTCGCAAATTGCTGTGATACGCTTTTTAACAGACCAAACAGAAATGAAAAACGCAGTGACGGAGAGAGTAGTCCGCAGGACATTCCACAGAGAATTCCCACAGTTCCTCAACATAGGAACGAACGCTGAGAGGGATGAATGAAGGGCAGATGAAGATGGCTTCTGAGCGGCGCACCGAACAGAGAACAGACGTGAGGCAGTCTGAGGAATTCTTAAGTATTTAAGTATGCCGCCGGAGGTTCTGTGCAAGGCTGCGATGGGTTCGCCCTTTACAGCGAAGGAGTGCTGGCTGGCACTTACTGAGGCTCTGTCCGTGAGGTCAGGGTGAATTGGAAGTGGTAACACGGATAGGATCCGTCTTCTTAATATTAATTAAGAGGGCGGTTTTTTGTGTTATAAGAGTACCAGTCTAAAGCGTTTTGGTACAGGTCAACAGTGAAATCGGGGCGTCCCTTCCACGGACAGGGCGGCGTTCTTAAAGGAGAGAGAATCATGTCAGAAAAACAAAAGTATTACATTACAACAGCGATTGCCTATACATCCGGCAAACCGCATATTGGGAACACCTATGAAATCGTCCTTGCAGATGCGATTGCAAGGTACAAAAGAAGCCAGGGGTATGATGTGTTCTTCCAGACAGGTACAGATGAACATGGTCAGAAAATCGAGCTGAAGGCAGACGAGGCTGGGATCACCCCTAAGGAATTCGTGGACAATGTGGCAGGTGATATCAGAAGAATCTGGGATCTGATGGATACATCCTATGACAAATTTATCCGCACTACTGACGAAGAACACGAAAAACAGGTGCAGAAGATTTTCAAAAAGCTGTACGACCAGGGTGATATTTATAAAGGGCATTACGAGGGCATGTACTGCACTCCGTGCGAGTCCTTCTTTACAGAGTCCCAGCTTGTGGATGGAAAATGCCCAGACTGCGGGCGCGAGGTTCAGCCTGCACAGGAGGAGGCGTATTTCTTTAAAATGAGCAAATACGCGGACCGTCTGATCGAGCATATTAATACACATCCGGAGTTTATCCAGCCAGTGTCCCGTAAAAACGAAATGATGAACAATTTCCTTCTGCCCGGCCTGCAGGATCTGTGCGTATCCAGGACATCATTTAAATGGGGAATTCCTGTGGAATTCGATCCCAAGCATGTGGTATATGTATGGCTGGATGCGCTCACGAACTATATCACAGGTATTGGGTATGACTGCGACGGAAACAATACAGAACAATTTAAAAAAGACTGGCCGGCAGATCTTCACCTGATCGGTAAGGATATTATCCGTTTTCATACGATATATTGGCCGATATTCCTGATGGCGCTGGATCTTCCGCTGCCGAAGCAGATTTTCGGGCATCCGTGGCTGCTGCAGGGCGACGGTAAGATGAGCAAATCCAAGGGAAATGTGCTGTATGCGGATGAATTGGTTGATTTCTTCGGCGTGGACGCCGTGCGTTATTTTGTACTCCACGAAATGCCTTTCGAGAACGACGGCATCATCTCCTGGGAACTGATGGTAGAACGTCTGAATTCGGACCTCGCAAACACCCTGGGCAACCTGGTAAACCGAACCGTGTCCATGACCAATAAATACTTTGGGGGAACGGTATGCGATAAAGGCGCTGCGGAGGATGTGGATGCAGACCTGAAAGCGGTCATGGAGGGGACGCCAAAGGCAGTGGAATCTAAGATGGAGGGACTGCGCGTAGCAGATGCCATTACGGAAATCTTCAACTTATTCAAACGCTGCAACAAATACATTGACGAGACCATGCCCTGGGTTCTTGCAAAAGACGAGGCCAAAAAAGACAGGCTGGAAACCGTACTGTGGAACCTGATTCAGGGAATATCCGCAGGAGCCGTACTTCTGGAATCCTTCATGCCGTCCACCAGCAAGAAGATTCTGGAACAATTGAACGGGGGCCATGTCACAGATAAACCGGAAATTTTGTTTCAGAGGCTTGATCTGGAAGAGGTACTGAAAAAAGTAGAAGAACTCCATCCGCCTGTGGCAGAGACCGGGGCAAAAGATGCGGAAGAAACCGTCATTGACATAGAGGCAAAACCAGAAATTACATTCGAAGATTTCGGAAAAATGCAGTTCCAGGTCGGAGAAATTATTGCCTGTGAAGAAGTAAAAAAATCCAAAAAACTGCTCTGTTCCCAGGTAAAAGTCGGAAGCCAGGTAAAACAGATCGTATCGGGAATCAAGGCATACTACAAACCGGAAGAGATGGTAGGCAAGAAAGTCATGGTGCTTGTCAACCTGAAACCAGCAAAGCTGGCCGGAGTACTGTCAGAGGGAATGCTGCTCTGCGCAGAAGACGCAGATGGCTGCCTCGCACTGATGACACCAGAGAAAGACATGCCGGCCGGTGCCGAAATCTGCTAAAAGGGGTCTGACCCTTTTGCGGAGGGGTCTGACCCCTCTGCAAAGGGGACAGACCCCTTTGAACTATCGAAACCCTTCTTCTCTCTTTACAATATATAGAGGCCGCTTTTTTGTTTCCATGTAATCTTTTGAGATATACTGCCCCAATACGGATATAAAAAGCAGCTGTATCCCGTTCAATCCCAAGATGAGCAGCACCACAAGCAGGATTCCGCTGGCTGCATAGCCTAAGATAAACGTCCGTACAGCCACGGCAATTCCGAGCAGCAGGGCGGCAGCCAGCAGGAGGCTGCCGGTTGTTCCGGCAAGCGTAATCGGGGCGGTTGAGAAGGAGAATATTCCGTCCAGGGCATACCTGAACAGGCTTCTAAAGCTCCATTTGCTGTTTCCCGCGGCACGTTCCACGTTGCGGAATGGAATCCATTTGGTATCAAAACCGATAAATGAAAAGATTCCTTTCATATATCGGTTATATTCCTTGAATTCCAGGATGGAGTCGGCCATCGCACGGTTCATCATGCGGTAATCCCCGGCCCCGTCACTCATGTTCATATCACAGATTTTGTTAACGATTTTATAGAATCTGCGGGAAAGAAAGCTTCTGACCCGCCCTTCTCCCTCACGGTCTTCCCGGAATCCGGCACAGCAGTCATAGCCCTCATTTTTCAGTACCCTGTACATTTCCCTGAGAAGCGAGGGCGGGTGCTGGAGATCCGCATCCATAAATACGCAGTAATCGCCGGAAGCATGCTGCAGACCGGCATACATAGCGGCCTCCTTGCCAAAGTTCCGGGAGAACGACAGGTATTTGCAGCGTTTATCCCGATAAACCAGGCTTTGCAGTATTTCGGGTGTGTGGTCCCTGCTTCCGTCATCAATAAAAATGAATTCACACTCTGCAGTCTCTATGCCGCGGACTGCCTTGTCTGTTTCCTGATAGAACATGGAAAGCACCTGTTCTTCATTATAGCAGGGAACGATAATGCTGATTTTATCCATGGTTCATTTCCTCCTTTTGGAAAATCTTATACTTACACAGCACATAATTCGATAATATAGTGATTACGCTTACTATGATCTTAGAAGGCAGAGGCGGTATGCCCAGGGCGCCTGCTGTCAGCCAGAGCAGGGCATTTTCCACCAGAAGCGTCAGGAACCTTAAACAAACAAAGGAAGAGAATTCCTGCAGGATCTGTTTCTGCGAGTGGAACACCAGTCTGCGGTTCAACAGATACGCCGTGATAACAGCTCCTCCCCAGGCCAATGTATTAGCTGCAAGGTACCCCACAGATATTTTTAAAAGCGCATAGTAAATTAAATAATTTACAAATGTTGTTACACCGCCGCTTAAGCAATAGAGTACAAGTTCCTTTTTGGTTTTCAGCATCCCGAGAAGCGCAAGCCCGGGAGCCCGGAGTGCATAAAGAAGATAAATCAGAAAGCTGCCAGTCGTAATAATAAATCCGGCCAGCTGTCCCGGCGCATGGAACCGGACGCTGATTTCATGAACTCCTCTTGTCAGATGAACACCTGCAAATGCTTGGTTCAAAGTAAGGATAGGAACATTTTTCCCGTCAACCAGGATTTCCATACCCCTTTGTACAGGAATGGAGGTTACAAAAAAGCCGTCCTCATCAAGAGATGCCCTGCAGGATAATATTTCACCGGATCGTGGCGCCTGTTCTTCAACCTCCGTATACTGTTTTTCCGCGAGGTTTTGTACGTCATAGGTATGCCAGTTTATATGCTTTATCAGATATTTTCCTTTGGAAAATGTAATAGTAAGCGTGTGAAGTCCCTCTTGAGAAGGACTGGTAAACTGGTAATGGAAAGTATTGTTTCCGTTGGGGTAAGGGGCGCCCGGACCGGACAGCTTATTTCTCATATGGTTTATATCAATGACAACCGCGTGCTGTCCCTGATTCTCAACTTCAAAATCCAGCAGCAGAATCTGTTCTTTCAAAGACTGGCTCAGTTTGAGCGCAGCTGTGGTTTCTTTCTTTACATTCAGAAGCCACCCCTCGTCCGTTTTTTCAGCCTGAATTGTGTCCGGCAGCTGAAGATCTTCAAAGGAAGGCTCATAAATCTTCATATTAGATTCCGTTGCGTCAGCAGGCTGATCCGCAGTATCGTTCCCAGGAACAATGGTATATCGGGTTATGGCATCAAGTCGGTCGTATTTGTTCAGTTTTTCATACTGTGACTGGCTCATGAGAGAGCTGGTCGTATAAGCAACAGGCAGCACATTCTCATTTTCAGCCAGAACAGGAAGGCTTTTGCCGGCCGTGTTTTTTTCAGTGCCCGCAGCTTTCACGATTTGATATCCGGCAGGCACTTGATCCTGAAAGGTCTCAAGATAACGCACCCCGAGGAAATTCAGTAAAAACGGATTGGAAGAGGGCAGGATCGCCAGCCTGTTATTAATCTGAACGGGGGACAGCAGCGTATCATAATAAAAGTCAGAGTATCCCTCATTAGAAATAGAGGAGTACATGGCACTTTTCTGCTGCCTGCCGTTTACCGCAAGATTGCCGGTATTGAGTACGTCAGTCAGTGTGTCGTATCTGTAGAGAGGAGATCCGCCATACACCGGGCTGCTGTCCAGCACAGAGTTGTCTGTGAATACATCTTCTTTCTTTACAAACTGTTCCTTCTGCATTGTCTGGTAAAACAGCATACAAGGCATGAAGCATAGCAGAACCCGGCTGGTCACATACCTGTACTTCAGTAGGGGTTCTTTCACCTTTATTTTGCTGACCAGTACAACAAATAGGAGGATTCCAAGGTCAGCAGCTATCCATGGAAATGTATTCTTTGAACGGAAAAAGAACAAGCATGCAGCTGCAATCAAACAGGGCCAAAGCTTCCAGGTAATTTTTTCCATGCGCAGTTCATTTAAAAGTTTCGCGCATTGCAGTACAACGAGCGGTACAAATGGAATCAGAATCTTTGCACGGGCATACAGTGTCCCGTTCAATATCCATGCAGCGGCTCCGCAGAAGGAAACAAAGAGCAGCATAATACTCTCAGTCCGGTACTTTTTATGGCAGAGCCCCAAAAGCAGCAGGTAAAGGCATATTGCGGTCAGCCCCATTCCGTAAGGACTGTACAGGAGTCCGTGCATATCGGCATTCGCCCCAAGTATCTCCATTAGATTCAGATTCTCAGAAGCGCGTTTGTGTTCCAGAATGACCAATGCAGTCGGTATAAGCAGAAGAGCCGCCATACCGATGGAAAGAAAGGCCGATTTTAAATATCGAAGCAATCCATGTTTCCAGAATTCCGTTCCCTCCTCACGCATCCAGTACCAGCCAATGACCGCGAGGCAGGCTATGGAGTAATAAAAACTGTTAAGGTAAATCAGCAGCATGCATAGCGGAAGAAACTGAAAACGTTTTTTCTTAATGCACAAAAGTGCCAGCATCAAAAAGGGCATATAATTTACAAACATGATCTGCCGATGGGTCTGAAAAAAACATGCGGCAGTCAGGAAAAACAGGCTGCCAAGAAAGGCAGACCCCTTATCCTGCGTGTGTTTTAGCAGCCAGCAATAGCAGAGCATAACGGAACAGAAATATCCTGCCAGCATATAGCCGATCAGAAAATATACCATAGGAACAAAAGGAAACAGACATCCGATCAGAATGTCCGGCCTCAGGTATCCATAGTAAGAAAACTGATATCCATTACTCCCGCCCCCTAGCGGCAGAAAAGCCGGCACCAATGTCCCCTGTTCCAGGCAGGCGCCGCGGATTGTCTCAGCAAGCCGGACATGCTGGCTCAGCCAGTCTGTATAAGATCCATAGAAATATCCCCCCGGAATGGTCAGAATCACCAGCATTATGAAGAGCCCGGCCAGCAGTGCGGGGAAGAAATACTTTTTGTTTGTCATACTCTCTCCTTTTTATGAGCGGTTACAGAATATTGTTTACATTTGTGGATTATACAACCCGTTTCTTAAAGAATTCCCAAACTGAATCTGAAGAATTCTTAAGAGTAACTATATTTTTTCTGAAATCATGTATAATGATATTGGAAACAAGGGGGTTGGTAAATATGGAAACAGCCAGAATTTTAATAGTGGACGATAACCCGGAGATTCGTGAGATTATCAGAATCTTGCTTCAAGGGGAAGGATATGACATAGAAGAAGCAAAGAATGGAACAAAGGCCCTGGAAATGCTGGGGCTTAAGATGTTTGACCTGATTATTCTGGATATCATGATGCCGGGCATGAACGGATACCAGACTTGTCTGGAGATCCGGAAGCAGAGCAACGCGCCGATTTTGTTTTTAAGCGCGAAGGGACAGGAGAGCGACAAAACTCTGGGATTTTCCAGCGGAGGGGATGATTATCTGGTAAAACCGTTTTCCTATAATGAACTGGTCAGCCGTGCCAAAGCCCTGATCAGACGCTATCAGATATATAAAGGCAAAGAAGAACCTGATTCTGCCGCAGAGGATAGGAACAGCGAGGAAGGAAGCCAGGAAAAAAAGCGCCTGCACTTTCATTATCTTGAGATAGATGAGGAGCAGGAGACGGTGTATGCGGAAGGCCGGGAGATTGAACTGACGGACACGGAATATGCCATGCTCCATTTACTGATAAAGTACCGGCACCAGATATTTTCGGCGGAAAGACTGTATGAGGCTGTCTGGGATGAGCCTTACTATTACGGCGCCAATAATACGATCATGGTCCATATCAGAAATCTGCGGAAAAAGATTGAAAAGGATGCCAGGAATCCCGTTTTGATCAAAACCATATGGGGGAAGGGGTACCGCTGTGATTAAGAAGATGAAGACCGCAGTAAAAAGCTGGAAAATACGGACGAAGCTTTCAATACTTATGTTGGCAGCTGCGATTGCAAGTCTTTCCCTGTTTTGGGGGATCTGGTCTAATATGGGAAATGTATGGAAGTTCCTGTGCAGATTCCCTTCGATCACATGGGATGAGAATGCGCTGATTGAGGAACTGGAAGCAAATGCAAAATACTACGATGTTCCGGATCGGGAGGAAAATAAGGATGCGCAGGCCGAATTCAAGTCGTTCTTTGCTCCTAAGGATGAGTATACGGGTATATATGTTTACGAAATCGGCGGAGACGGGCTTTTCAGGGCAGGAGCATACCCGGAGATAACCGAACGGATGGTATACGGCAGCCTGCTGGATGCAGGATACAAAATCTCATCAGGGGAGATTGAGAACCACGATCAGAGGCCGATGGAGTTCCGCAATGGGAAATACAGCGTGATGATTTATTCCTATCACGCCATGAAAATGGTGTACCCATACCTTCTGTTCAGTGTGCTGATCAGCGTAGGTGCGTTCCTGACAATAAATCTGTTTTTTATTAACCGGAGGATGAAGGACGTTCTCTGCCTGAAGGATGAGGTGCTGCAGATGGCGTCCGGCAATCTAAAGCATCCGGTACCTGACTGTGGAGAAGATGAGATCGGTATACTGGCAGAAGAACTGGACAAACTCCGCACTGCGCTGGATGAGAATATCTGTCAGGAGGAAGAAAGCCGAAAGGCAAATCAGGATCTGATCACAGCCATATCCCACGACCTCAGAACCCCGCTGACGATTCTTAACGGATATCTGGAAGTACTCCAGTTAAAGAAGATACCCAAGTCAATGGAAGAAGAGTACCTGGCAAGATGCCTGCAGAAAACAAGCGATATCAAAGAGATGACAGATAAAATGTTCGAATATGCGCTGGTGTTTGAAGAAACAGAAGCGGTCAATATGGAAAAAGTCCCGGTACAGGATCTGCAGGAAATTCTGCAGGAGAACCTGGACTTCCTGCGTCTGGCCGGATTTGAAGCAGAAGTAAATATCGAAGAAAGCCAGGGGTTCATGAAGGGTGATATCGTAATTTTAAAAAGAATATTCAACAATCTGTTTTCGAACATCTTAAAATACGGGGACAAGAAAAACCCTGTCAGGCTCACCTTCAAAACAGAAAAACAGCAGCTCAAAACAACCCTTATAAATACAGTCAAAAAGGAAGTAAATGAAACCGACAGCAACCGGATCGGACTCAAAAGCGTGGAAAAAATGGTAGAAATCCATGGTGGAGAACTGTATGTGCTGAGTGAGGCAGATATATACACCATACAAGTCTCAATTCCAAGGGGGACGTGAGCGTTGCAGGAGGCGCGGCAGCATTCAGGGGCTGTCGGGAAATGAGATTCATAAGCTGCATATTGAGGCAGACTATAAAGTCAGGCTGCAATATATAGTATGAATCATACATTTCCCGACGGCCCCTTGGTTTTTGCAGGATGATAAAAAAGGATTTAACGGGCCATTTGGAAAATTTTAATTACATCCTCCTTATATAAGGTCTGGAAGAAGCCAACGTGTCCGCCGCCTGTGGCAACGCATTTTTCGGCCATTTCTTCAATTTGTGCATCTGTGGGAGTTACACCCAGTTCACGGAGACTGGTCGGCATTCCGATAGAGCGGCACCAGTTTTCCCAAGCTTCGATACCTTTGAGGGCAGTTGCCTCTGTATCATAGAAGTTCTGTGCTGCATCAAATACACGGACTGCAAACTGTGCGAATCTTGCCGGATTTGTCTTATATACGTATCTTGCCCAGCTCCCCCAGACGGCACAGAGGCCTGCGCCGTGAGCAACATCAAACATACCGCCCAGCTCATGTTCGATTTTGTGAGATGCAAAGTCGGATACACGTCCGGTTCCGGTCAGTCCATTGTGAGAAAGACTTCCGGCCCACATCAGGGTTGCGCGAGCTTCATAGTTTTCAGGGTCTTTTACAGCAGTCAGGGCAGCTTCACGAACAGATACAAGAAGTCCTTCTGCCATACGGTCGATCAGGTCGACATCTTTTGTGTTTGTAAAATACCGCTCCATAGTATGCATCATAATATCAGAAGCACCGCTGGATGTCTGATATGCAGGAAGTGTATATGTAAGTTCCGGGTTCATGATCGCAAATTTAGGACGGGCGCAGTCATGGTTGTAAGAACGCTTGAGCATGCCGTCTTCGATGGTGATTACCATGGAGTTGCTTGTCTCAGAACCGGTTGCTGCGATTGTTGAGATACATCCGATAGGTGCAATTTTGTCGGTGGCAGTTTTGCCCAGCAGAAGGTCTTCCAGTTCAAAATCATTTGCAAGGCCGTAACCGATTCCTTTGGCAGAGTCGATTGCGCTTCCGCCGCCGATCGGAAGCAGAAAGTCAACTCCTTCCTCTTTACAAAGCCGGATTCCTTCTTTTACTAGTCCAAGTCTTGGATTCGGAACAACTCCGCCCAAATCTACATATTCCAGACCGGCCTCAGTAAGTCCCTGGTGGATACGGTCTAAAGTACCGCTTTTCTGAAGATAATCGCCGCCGAAATGTACAAGTACTTTGTGCCCGCCCATTTCCTTGATGACCTTACCGGCTTCTGCTTCAACACCTTTTCCAAAAATAACTTTTGTGGGGTTATAAAATTCAAAATTAATCATGTGTAAATCCTCCTGATTATAAAAGATTATTGTGCTGTCTATTATTATAGACGTTTCCGAAGAAAAGAATATTTGATAAATTGCACCAACTAAGTGAAAAAGTATAGGCAGAGATACAAAAACACAGAAACAGTGTAGGATAAACGTAACCGGAAATTTGAAAAGTAAATAAAACAAACGAAATATCGGTTAATGTGCACAAAAGGAGGGGGAATAAATTTGTTAAATGTGATATATTTACCATTGATTGCACTAAGTTCATTGGTTAAAGTGCAATTAACTGATTTGTAAATAACTGCTGAAACTAGGTATAATATCTACAGAACAGCAAGGAAAGGTGGTCAAATGTTTTTACCAAGAGAAAAGAAAATCCTTCATTTGCTCTATAAAAATGAAAATAAGTTTACCACATCACAAATTGCTGCGGAATTAAAAGTCAGCCCAAGAACAATCAAGGCTGATATAAAGAAGATCAGGGAGATTCTGGAGAAAAATTCCTGCAGTATTAAGACAAAGCAGGGGGTTGGCCTTTGGCTGTATTATGATGAAGCCGGAGAACAGTTTCTGCAGTCAGTCTTGTATGAGATGAAGGATTCCTACATCTCATCGGATGTGAGGAAGTATTACGTTGCTGCTTATCTGCTCTTACATAATAAAAAGTATATATCAATGGAATCAATTGCAAACCTACTTTACGTGAGTAAAGGAACGATTGTGAATGATGTATCGGAGTTGATTTCCTTCTGGGAGAAATTCGGTATTACCTTCATAAAGAAAGTAAAATACGGGATTAAGGCAGAAGGTTCGGAAACACAGATTCGATGGGCGCTGACAGATGTTCTGAAAAAGGTCGGCGGAAAAAGCGGAAGAATTGAAAATGAGAAGATACAGACGCTGTTTACAAAAGTGCGGCTGGAAAGTTTAAAGCGTATCATCCGGTTGGCAGAGAATCGGTTCCATTTTGTATTGACGGATATTTCTTTTGATGAACTTTTGATTCAGCTTGCGATTCTGATAACGAGAGTTCAGATGGGATGTGTGACAGAGCCGGAGGAAAAAAAGAAACAGGCCAGTGAAGGAAGAAAAGCCTGGTTTGTAAGCCGTTATATTCTGGAACAGATATATGAACAGTTGGATGTTGAAATTCCGGAATCTGAGATTACATTTTTGATGACGTGTCTTCTGGCAGTCAGATATCAGATTCCTATGACGAAAGAAAAGGACAGAGAGAAAACCCGTGCCAGAGAGCCTCAGATGTTTGATGATATCATGTCACTTCTACAGGAAGTGGACGAACAGTATCAACTGCAGCTGGAGGAAGACAGCGAATTGGCATGCGCGCTGTTCGATCACCTGGAATGTATGGTTCACAGGTTCCAGAGCATGATGTATCTGGAAAATCCGATTTTGGATGCGGTGAAAAAGGAAATGTTCTACGAATATGAGATTGCTTCTTATCTGATATCAAAGTTCGGACAGAAATACGGACTGGAGACGACGGAGGATGAGATCGGCTATGTCTCATTTCACATAGGAGCAGCCATAGAACGAGCACGACAGAAAATGAAAAAAAATCTGTCTGTCACAATTATATGTATGACCGGTATCGGAACGTCACAGTTTGTTTCCATGAAGCTGAAACGATTGTTTCCGGAAATAGAAATTAAGCAGATTATTTCGGGAAACCAGGCAGATAGTTTAGAACCGGAGGCACAGGATTTTGTAATCTCAACAGTGCCTATTTATAAAGAAGGAATCGAAGTGCTTCATGTATCGTCGGTTTTGAGTGAAACGGATATTCAGAGAATCCGAAAATACATTCAGAAAAAAACAAGCCATCTACAGGAAGAAAATACTGAATATTTTTACCTAAAGAAGTTTTTGAATAGTTCCATCTCCATTATGAACTGCGATTTGAAGTCAAAAGAAGAAGTAATCAAACTTCTGGGAGGAAGGATGATCAGCGAAGGCTATGTAGATGAAGGGTATATACAGTCTGTATTTGAAAGAGAAGAACTTTCGGAAACTTCAGTAGGCAGTCTGGTAGCTATACCGCATGCATTTGAAGGGCACATACGTAAACAGGGAATTGGATTCATGACTTTACAGAAACCCATCATATGGGGCTCAGAGAAAGTACAGATTGTCTTTATGCTGGCGTTGGATGCAAAGGTGGAGAATAACTTTCAGCGGATTTTCAGCGATGTGCTGGATCTGACACGAAATATAAAAGATGTTGAACAGGTATTAAGAGCAAAAAAATTTAGCGAGTTAGATATTTTGACAAAGGCATAGACATGCAGGAAAGGAATAAACACAATATGAATGTATCAGAAATGGTGAATGAAAAGCTTGTAAATTTTGGATATGAAGCCAAGACAAAAGACGATGTAATCAAAGGACTTGGCAAAATGATGTATGATGCAGGGAAAGTAAATGACCTGAATAAATATATTGAAGGACTTTACGAAAGAGAGGCCGTATTTTCCACGGGGGTCGGAAACGGTGTCGCAATACCCCATTGCAAATCAGACTGCGTCAGAGAAGCAGCATTTACGCTGGTTAAACTAAAAAATTCGGTGGAATGGGAAACACTGGATGGACGTCCGGTTGACTACGTGATTATGCTTGCTGCACCAAACACATCAGATAACGCACATCTTGAAATGCTTTCCAAGCTGGCAGCGAATCTGATGGATGATGATTTCCGGGAAACGCTGAAAGGTGCATCTACAGTCGAGGAAATCAAAGCGCTGTTTTCATCAAAAAAGGAGGAAGAGTAATATGTATATTTTAGGAGTGACAAGTTGTCCGGTTGGGATTGCACATACCTATATGGCAGCATCCAATCTGGAAAAGACTGCAAAGAAAAAAGGTCTGGAAATCAAAATCGAAACGCAGGGGGCTGCCGGTGTTGAGAATGAGATTACAAAAGAAGACCTTAAAAGGGCAGACGCAGTGATTATTGCGAGTGATGTAAGAATAAAAAACGCCGAGCGTTTTGACGACCTGCCGACACTGACCGTCGGTGTCAGCGAAGCAATCAAAGATGCAGAAGGAATTATAAAAGAATTATTGGAGGCGTTAGAATAATGGCAGAAATCAAAAGAAAAACAAAAAAGAAAAGCCAGGGAGCTTTTCTGAGAGATTCTATTATGACAGGTATTTCCTACATGATTCCAGTAATTGTAGGAGCAGGTGTAATTCAGGCAATTGCAAAGGCACTGGGCGGATATGATATCGGAAACCATATGGATCAGATTGATACAATTGCAAAAGCAATCATGCTTCTCGGACAGAACATGATGAACTATGTTGTACCGGTTATTGCAGCATTTATCGCATATGCGATGGCTGATAAGCCGGGACTTGCACCAGGCTTTGTAATGGGTGCTCTTGCAGGTGCAATCAATACCGGATTTGTCGGCGGGGTTGTCGGTGGTATCATGGTTGGTTATTTTGTACTTATGCTAAAGAAGATTAAGGTGCCAAAGGCAATACAGGGTATCATGCCGATTCTGGTCTATCCGGTAGTCACGACACTGGTCTGTGGTCTGCTGATGTATTATGTGGTAGGACGCCCAATCAGTTGGTTTATGGCATGGCTTACCTCAGGACTGATGGCTCTGAGCGGCGGTTCCAGATTCGTACTTGGTGCAGTAATCGGGGCAATGATTTGTCTGGATCACGGAGGTCCTATTAACAAAACGGCAGCTCTGTTCGTAAACGGACTGAATGCTGACGGATTCTTAATTCCTACTTCTGCTAAAATGTGTGCAGGTATGACATCTCCTCTGGGAATTGGTCTTGCATGTTTCATCGGCGGAAAAAAGAAATTTACAGAAGCTGAAAGAGAGCAGGCAAAATCACTGTTTATCCTGTCATGCTGCTATGTACAGGAAGGGGTTATCCCATTCCTGATGAAAGACCCGGTTCGTGTTGCAATTTCCTGCTGCACAGGAGGTGCGATTACAGGCGGTCTGTGTATGATGCTCGGACTTGAGTCTCCGGCAGTTCATGGTGGTGCATTTGTTATTGCCATGACATCCAACCCGCTTTTGTTTATCGGTCTTTGGCTGTTAGGCGGTTGTATTACAGGCGTACTGTATGCAGTCCTCAGAAGACCACTGCCGGAAGGATATGTAGAAAGCGAAGAAGACATTGTATCTATTATTTAATTTCTCAGAAAGGAAGAAGCTTTGGCTTTTTCCTTTCTACACTTAAAGCAGAACCTGACAGACGGCTAGATATATTTTTACCGGGCGCCGAAAAGTATGTACGGCAGCCCGGGATATAAGGAGAATAATAATATGTATGTATCAATGAAGGATATGCTCTGGCATGCACATCAAAATAATTATGCAGTTATGGCAATCAATTGTGTAAATATGGAACAGGCGAAGGCGATTATCCAGTCGGCAGAAGAAGAAAAATCTGCGGTAATTATCAACATTTCCCCCCGTCAGATGAAAGCCCACGGACATGGGGATATTCTTGCCCCGATGATAAAAGGAATGGCAGAAAAAGTATCAGTTCCGGTTGCATTCAATCTGGATCACGGCGCTGACCTTGAAGATATAACAGCGGCCATGAAATATGGATTTTCAAGTGTGATGATTGATTCTTCCAGTTATGATTTTGAAGAAAATGTCAGAAGAACACAGCTGGTAGCTTCTCTTGCACACGGTATGGGACTGTCCTGTGAGGCAGAATTAGGACATGTAGGAATGGCAAAAGAGGCAGATAACGAAAAGGCGGACTTGTACACAGATCCACGCCAGGCTAAGGAATTTGCAGAGAAAACGGAATGCGACTGCCTTGCAGTGGCGATCGGAACGGCTCACGGAAGTTACCCCAAAGGATTTGTCCCAAAACTGGATTTTGACCGTTTGAAATTATTAAAAGAGACACTGCAGATGCCGCTTGTGCTTCATGGCGGTTCCGGTGCCGGAGAAGAGAATATCAGAAAAGCAGTAGCATATGGAATCAATAAGATCAATGTATGTACAGACTTGTTTAAGCATGCGAGAATCGCAACAGCAAAGGCTCTGGAGGCGAATCCGGAAATCGATTATATGGATCTTTGTATTGCGGCACAGGAAGCAATGAAAGATTTTATTAAGAGTTACATGAGAGTGATCGGTTCCAGCGGCCGCTATGATTTCGACAAGTATGAAGGGCCGGAGTTAGACTGATGGATTGAAAAAAGAAATACATTCTTTCCGACAATCGGCGGGGAATGTATACGAGGTGGACTATGGGACAGGATGTTTGGTTGGAATTACTTCCGGGGCTGCTCCTGGCAGTGGGAATGATTGCGGTTTTTAAAGGCGGAAGCGGATGGTATCTTTTTCGCCGGAGTATCTATAAAGAGATTTATTCTAATTACCTGGAATATGCAATGAGGAAGAAAAGCCTGACAAAACTGTCGGAAAGCTATTACCTTGATTCGCGGTTCGGCAGGCACAGGATTTTTTATCAGCTTGCCGCTGCGAAAGGGGAAAAGACCCCGCAGGCTTACGTTATCATCTTGCTGACCAGCGGAATGTATGTATTGGATATTAAGAATCAGACCGGCCAAATTGAAGCGTCAGTCCGGGGGGATTTTAAATATCAGGCAGTTGAAAAAGAAAAGAAAGGCAAAAAAGCCAAAGTAGAAATCAAAATGATGCGTAATCCTATGGATGAGATACAATATTTCCAATCGCAGATTATTCGGAAACTAAATAAAAAAGAACTTACGATTCATCCGATCGTCGTGTTTCCTGATGCGAGTACATTGACATGGAAAGACGGGAAAATACCAGATTTGGTTGCGGTCATTCACAGAAAACAAGTGTATCAGACAATGAAAGAGATACATGAGAAGAAAGCAGATGTTTTCAGTGAATCAGAAATAGAGCATATGTATCTGGCGCTTGCCGGAGAGGTGCTTGAAGCTGAGAAAAATAAACGATTCGGCTTCAGAAAAAAAGAGGTGTAATCATGTTAAATGGAAAAGATGTATGGAATATGTGGTTTCAGAAGGAGATGGGTGACCTGACTGTCGGAGACCGGACCGTTTATACTTTTCCGAAGATGAAGAAAAGTTTTTACGAGATGCTGAAAGATACGGCAGAAAAATTTTCTGAAAAAACAGGCCTTTGCGATAACTGGGGGCGCTGTTACAGTTATCAGGAATTTCTTCACATGGTGGATTCCATGGCGGCATATCTGAAATATGTGCGTCATTTGGAAAAAGGAAGTCATGTGGGACTGCTTTTAAATAATGGAATTGAATTTGCAACATCCTTTTATGCATTATGTAAACTGGGGGCCGTTGCGGTGCCGTTTCCGACAAAATACCGGGAACCGGAAGTGCGCTCTTTGATTGAAAAAGCGGATCTGCAGGGAATTCTGGCGAGTGAGGATTACGGATGGGTTCGGTCTTACAGTGAAGCCGGAATCTTCGTAGAGGTAACGGCAGATGAGGAGGAGGGATATGGTTTTGCAGAGGCAGTCGCAAAAGGAAATATCTCAGAGATGATGTGTGCGGAGCCGGGTTGTGGTGAATTGAATGATGAATTTATCCTGATGTTTACGTCAGGGACGACTTCTGCAAGTAAAGGCGTTATTTTAAAAAATTATAATGTCAATCATGCGGTGATGATCTACCAGAAGCTGCTGGAACTTGGACCGGAGGATAAAACAATCATTCCCGTACCGATTTATCATATCACAGGCTTGGTGGCGCTGCTTGGGCTGTTTGTCTATATCGGCGGAACAATCTATCTGTATAAGCGGTACGATGCAAAGCGGATTCTTGAAGGTGTAAAGAGGGATGGAATAACATTTATGCACGGCTCACCGACCGTATTCGGACAGCTGTTGGATTACAGAGAGGAATTCCCTGAGCTTCCGGGTATCCGGACACTGGCATGCGGCAGCAGTTATATGCCGGTGGAAACGATGAAGAAGCTGCACCGCTGGATGCCGCTGATGAAATTTTGCAACGTTTATGGAATGACGGAAACTTCTTCACCGGGAACGGTATTTCCGTATGATGCTGCCACAAGTCTGTATCCTGGGTCAGAGGGGAAACCGGTCCCGGGGCTGATGCTGAAAATATTGGATGACGATGGCCGGGAAGTGCCGGACGGTACGGTTGGAGTCGTATATTTAAAAGGTGCAAATATTTGTGAATATTACTATCATCTGAAAACCCCGCTGATTACGGAAGACGGATGGCTCAATACCGGAGATATGGGATATATCAACGAGGACTCGTATGTTTTTATCGTAGACCGGAAAAAGGACATGATAAACCGGGGCGGAGAGAAAATCTGGTGTACAGATGTGGAAGATGAACTTGTTGCGGTCGAGGGGGTTAAAGATGCAGCAGTGGTAGGGATTCCGAGTAAAAAGTACGGAGAAGTGGCTGCGGCATTGATTGTTCTTGAGAGCGGCGTGCAGATGACAGCAGAGGAACTGAAGGCGGATTTGAAGAGCCGTTTGGCAAAGTTTAAGATACCGGAGCAGATTTTATTTGCAGATGTAGTTCCGAAGACACCGGGACTTAAGACAGATAAAAAAACAATCAAAACGATGTTTGCTGATGCGGACAGAATTTCGTAAGAAGAGGGTTTGCGGCGAAATGAGATGAAAGAGAGAGGAAAGAAGTTATGCTGAAAGCAAATTTTGTGAGTGCGAAGGAAGCGGCTGCTAAGATAAAGGACGGCAATACTGTCTGTACGATTGCGATGACACTGGTAAGTGCCAGCGAATCTATTTTAAAGGAACTGGAAAAAAGCTATCTGGATACAGGACATCCGTCAAATCTGACGTTGCTTCACTCTTGTGGGCAGAGTGACCGCAAAGACGGAATTCAACATCTGGCACACGAAGGTATGGTAACCAAAATCATCGGTTCTCACTGGGGCTTGCAGCCGCGTTGGATGGACATGATTGCAAACAGCCAGGTTGAGGCGTACTGTCTGCCGCAGGGCCAGATTGCACAGCTATACCGGAGCATGGCATGTGGCCTGCCGGGAAAAATGTCAAAAGTCGGACTGGGAACATTTATTGATCCACGTGTGGAAGGCGGAAAGATGAATGAGCGGACAAAGCCGCTGAAAGATATTGTAGATATCATCGAATATGATGGTGAAGAGTACATGTTTTACAAACAGATACCGATTGATGTATGCGTAATCCGGGGTACGGTTTGTGATGAGATGGGAAATCTGACAACCACCGAAGAGGCTATGAAACTGGAAGTGCTTCCGGCGGTTCTGGCTGCCAAAAGGTACGGCGGAATCGTGATCGCACAGGTCAAACAGGTTGTACAGACAGGTACTATCAATCCGAAGGATGTGACGGTCCCGGGAGTATTTATTGATGATATTGTTGTCTGTGAGAACCCCCGGGAAGACCACCGGCAGACCTCTTCCTGGTATTTTGATCCGTCGTACTGCGGACAGGTACGGGTACCGCAGGGCAATATTCCTCCGGCGCCGTTTAATGAACGGAAATTCATTGCCCGAAGAGGAACGCAGGAATTATATGATGGTGCAGTCGTGAATCTTGGAACAGGAATTCCAAATGATATGGTCGGAAAAGTGTGCAATGAAGAAGGGGTTTCCGATGATATTATGATTACCGTAGAGTCAGGAATCTACGGAGGAGTCCAGGCCGGAGGGATTGATTTTGGGATCGGTCAGAACCTGTATGCAATGATCGGACATCATGAGCAGATGGATTATTACAACGGAGCCGGTGTCGATATTACATACATGGGGCTTGGAGAACTTGGAGAGGACGGCAGTGTCAATTCGACCAAGATGGGATCGAGATGTACAGGTGCAGGCGGATTCATTGATATTACGCAGAATGCGAAGAAAGTAGTATTTCTCGGAACATTTACGGCGAGCGGAGCAAAATATCAGTTTGCTGACGGCAGGCTGACCATTTTACAGGAAGGAAAAATCCGCAAGATGGTAAAACAGGTTGCACAGTTGTCTTTCAACGGACCGATGGCCAGAGAAAAAGGCCAGGAAGTTACGATCGTAACAGAACGTGCAGTATTTTGTCTCTGTAAAGAGGGCGTGGAACTGATAGAAATCGCGCCGGGAATAGATTTACAGACACAGGTGCTGGATATGATGGATTTTCAGCCGCTTGTCAGCCCAAAGCTGAAGCTGATGGATGAGAGATTATTCATCCAGGATGGTCCGTTTGGACTAAGGTTAAAAGAAAAATCCTTGAAAATAAAGGGAAAACGAATTGACTAAATTGGGAGGTAATTGGGAATGAAAATTGCAGTAATTGGTGCAGGACTTATGGGAAGCGGTATCGCACAGACATGTGCGCAGGCCGGATATGAAGTGAAGAATATTGATGTGTTTAAACCAGCGATTGAAAAGGCAAAGGAGAACATAGAGAAAATATTTGTAAAGAAAATTGCCAAAGGAAAAATTACAGAAGCAGAGAAAGCCGAAGTACTTGAAAGACTGACATACAGCAGTAATATGGAGGATGTAAAAGGCGCAGATCTGATTATCGAAGCAGTTCCGGAGAAAATCGATCTGAAAAAATCCGTATTTGAGCAGCTGGATAAACTGGCTGATCCGGAGACTCTGATAGTGTCCAACACGTCAGGATTAAGTATTTCAGAAATCGCAGCAGCAACAAACAGACCAGATAAAGTAATGGGGGTACATTTTTTCTATCCGGCTCCGGTTATGAAACTGGTAGAGCTGATTCGCGGAATTGCAACTGCAGATGAGACTTACCATAAAGTAAAAGAATTTGCAATTACGATTAAAAAGACAGTGGTAGATGCACCGGAATATCCGGGATTTATCGTAAACCGCGTACTTGTACCGATGCAGAATGAGGCAGCATTCATGGTAATGGAAGGCTGCAAACCGGAAGATGTCGATAACGCAATGAAACTGGGATGCAATTTCCCCATGGGACCATTGGAGCTGACAGACTTTGTAGGTGTGGATGTTATGCTTGCAACGATGACAGGACTGTACAACGGTTTCCATGACAGCAAGTACAGACCATGTCCATTGCTTGAGACTATGGTAAAAGCAGGACATCTTGGAAGAAAATCCGGACAGGGATTCTATAAATACGAATAAGATTTCAGAAAATTCAGAAAACGAAGGGCAAAGGGGTCAGACCCCTTTGCTGGGTGAGAGGAGAGACAGTGATGAAAGAAGTAGTAGTAGTCAGCGGCGTTAGACTTCCGGTTGGAAGTTATGGCGGCAGTTTAAAAGATATTTCAGCAATTGACATGGGTGCGATGGTAGTAAAAGAAGCAGTGGATCGTGCGGGGATTGATCCGGCGGTCGTAGATGAAGTAATCATAGGGCAGGTTGGGGAGGTTGCAGAGAATGGATTTGCTGCAAGGGCAATCAGTTTGAAAGCAGGAATGCCAAAAGAGACAACTGCATATTCTGTAAACCGTCAGTGTGGTTCCGGATTGCAGTCCATTGCAGAGGCTGTGATGGAAATCCAGACAGGTCAGGCAGAAGTTGTAGTGGCAGGTGGTTCTGAAAATATTTCTCAGCTTCCGTATTATGTAAAGGATGCCCGCTGGGGAGCAAGAATGGGACACAAAGTGTTTGAAGATGGTGTGATTGATATCCTGACATGGCCGCTTGACGGAAATCATAATGGTGTAACAGCAGAAAATGTTGCTGAAAAATATCACGTAACAAGAGAAGAACAGGATGCGTTTGCAGTACAGAGCCATCAGAGAGCCTGTGCGGCAATCAAAGCAGGAAAGTTCAAGGATGAGATTCTTCCGGTAGAGTTAAAAGACCGTAAAGGAAATGTAACAATATTTGATACAGACGAAGGACCGAGAGATGGGCAGAGTATGGAAAAACTTGCAAAGCTTCGGCCTTGCTTTGTAAAAGGCGGTACGGTAACAGCTGCAAACTCTTCCACCTTGAATGATGGTGCGGCGGCAGTTGTCGTTATGTCAAAAGAAAAAGCAGAAGAACTTGGAGTATCTCCGAAGTTAAAAATCGGAGGTTATGCAATTGCAGGGTTTGATGCAGAACTGATGGGATATTCACCGAAGTTCTCCAGTGAGAAGCTGGCGGAAAAATTAGGTCTGGATCTGAAATCCATCGATATGTTTGAAATTAATGAGGCATTTGCGAGCCAGGCATACGCAGTAAGCAGAGATCTCGGACTGGATCCTGAAAAAGTAAATATTTATGGCGGCGGTATCTCCATCGGCCACCCGATTGGCGCGACCGGTACAATGCTGACTGTAAAGGTGATGTATGAATTGATGCATACAGATAAGAAAGATGCGATGATCAGTATGTGTATTGGCGGAGGACAGGGAATTTCCATGTACTTTACAAAATGTGAATAAGAGATGATACCGCTAAAAGTTGTTTAGATTGAGTCCGAAAATGGGGCGCTGTCGGGAAATAGATAATCCGCACAGCGCCCCATACCCAATTCTAAAAAATTCTGATTTCCAAAATAATCTGATAAATATGTGGAATTAACACAATTATTGATTAATTTATAAAAAAAGAATAAAGTGTGTTGACAAAGATGAGCTTGTATGATATTATCTAACTAATCCAAGAGAGATAAATAAAAAAGAAAAAGATATCTCAAAGGAAATCATCTGAATGGACATAAATAAAAATGTTCCATTAGATTAAAATATCAGATGAAGGAGGAAAGGTCCAATGGACAATTCGACATCATTTATTAATCAATATGTTAGTGGTACGGCAAATGGAAGTTCCTGTGAAGAAGAGACCTTTACCGATATAAGATAAAGGAATCCAGTACAAAAGAAGAATGAAAAGGATTTAATCGGAGAGTTCTGAAGCTGGATTAAAATCAACGATTTACCATTTGCAGACGTATTGAATATAGATACCACATATAACAGAGTTCCTGACATGTGTAAAGAAACATTAACAGGATATCATTTCATAAAAAGTGTACATAGTTATAGAAGAAATAGCTTAATAGGATGCCGGAATATTGTTAACAATACTGCGGGAACCAAACAGCTATAGGATGAATAACCTAAGGTTATGCTTTAGAATTATGAATCGATACCAAGAGCGAAAGTGATTGGGTTCTAGTTGTATAATCGATTTGTATATTGAAGGACAGGAGGTTTAATAAGCCAGTCTTAGTGAACAGACTGAAGCATCAATAAACAAAGCGGTAAAGGTCTTACAGGAACGTAAATCAGGAGATTCCTCCGATTTATAAAATATATAGAATGAGAAAATTAAATAAGTCTTAAAATGCATCTTCAATGTTAATTGAGGATGCATTTTTTTGACATTGAGGAGGGCTTATGGTAAACTAAGGACAGAATTATCTGCACATGTGCGTATAAACGGGCGTATGCCGGATAAAAGATATAAATAATATTATATGAACGAGGTGAGTGCAGTGGATAAGTACGAATATAAGTTAAAGACAGAACAGATGCTTGAACTTATGGAAAGCGGTGCATATAATAAAGCCGCCGAGATTGCGGATACCATCGACTGGAAGAGAGTCAGAAACGCCACTATGCTGACGAATGTCAGTGACATATATGAGAGGAACGGGGACAATCAGAAGAGTTATGAGGTTCTGAATATTGCTTATCATCGTGCAGAAGGCAGCAGGAAGGTTATCTATCGTTTATGCGCTCTGGCACTTAAAACGGGAAATGTGGATGAAGCCATTGACTATTATGATGATTTTATGCAGGTTGCGCCGAAGGATCCCAACCAGCATATTTTGAGATACAAGATATTAAGAGCCAGAAGGGCTCCGGTCGAGCAGCAGATTGAGGCTCTCGAGGAGTTTAAGAAGGCAGAGTACATTGAAGAATGGGCGTATGAACTGGCCAGATTGTATCAGGAGGCCGGAATGACGGCAGAGTGTCTGGAGGAATGCGACGACCTGATTCTCTGGTTCAGCGAAGGAAAGTTTGTTTATAAGGCGATGGAACTCAAGATGCAGTATAAACAGCTGACACCTTCACAGCAGGAGAAGTATGACCATCGCTACGAAAAGATTGAATCAGAGACAGAAGAACTTCCTGACCTGACAGAATATCAGGCGAGGAAGGCAGCTCTGACGTCAGACGAGCTGGACGGTGATGAGGCGGATGACACGGACGCGCCGGCAGAAGTAGATGAGGGTGTGTATGAACCGGCAGATGACGATGAGGTTCCGGCTGAAGAGGATTCAACAGAGCGGGAGCCGAATCACGAGGAGATGCCGGAGACAGAAGAGGAGCCGGATGACCTTCCGGTAGATGAGACGGTGCAGAGACTGGAGCAAAAAGGAATTGGCAGCAGGATGAAGCTGGAGGATGCTCTGCAGAGTCTTTTGCGGCCTAAAAAGGAAGAACCTGAGCCAGAAGAGGAAGAGCTTGAAGAAGAAGATGTGCCTGAGCTTGAGGCGGCAATCGAGGAGATCGAATCAGTAATTGATCTGGAACTTGTAAATGAATATGCAGTGAAGCGTAAAAGAGAGATTCACTTTGACAAAGATTTGGAAGAATTGAAAGCGGAACCTCTGGAGGAAGAACTCTCCGATGATATAGAGGAAGATCCGTCTCAGGAAGAGACTGCGGCAATCGAAGCTGCGGATGAAGAACTGCAGGAAGCGGCAGAGGAAATTATCAGCGAGGTATTCTCTGAGGAAGCTCAGGGGGCGGCGGAAGCGGGACTCTTAGAAGAGACAGCAGAGACGGAAGGTATTGACGGCGATTTACTGGAAGAAGTTCTGGAATCGGCAGAAGCGGAGCTTTGGGATGAGGAGCCTTTGGAAGAGGATGTGGATTCTGCAGAAGAACCATGGGATGAAGAGGCGTTAGAGGATACAGAGGAAGAGCCGTTGGAGGAAGAACTGCTGGAAGATTCAGAAGAAGAACTGTTTGAAGAGGAACCAGTGGTAGAGCAGGCAGCGGAGCTGTCGGAGGACTCTTATGAGGAACTGCTTGAAGAAGAGCCAGTGGAAGAACACGCAGTAGAAGAGTTACAGGAAGAGCCAGTGGAAGCGCTGCCGGAAGAAGTGCCGGCATATGACTTAGCAGAAGAGATTACCGGGAACGAATTACTGGAAGATTCCGGGGAAGAACTGCTGGAGGAAGAGTCCAATTATGGTTTAGAAGAGGAATTTACCGAGGACGAATTACTGGAAGATTTCACGGGGGATCTGCCGGAAGAAGAGTCTGCGTATGGTTTAGAAGAGGAGTTTAACGAGGATGAAATAGGGGAAGATTCTACGGATGATCTGCCGGTCGAGGAACACCCGTATAGTATAGAAGAAGAATTCTCAGAGGAAGACATATTGGAGGATGCAGAGGAAGAATTCCCGGAGGACGAACCGTTCACAGAAAAAGAAGTTGAACTTCAGGAGGAGCCAGATGTAGAAGAATCTGAGAGAATAGAAGAAGCAGCAAAAGCAGATAATATTAAGCAGGAGAATAAAAAGCCGGTGAATGACGATCAGGTTGAAGGCCAGCTCAGCATCGAAGATATATTGATGGGTATGGGACATGATGAGCAGAAGGAACCGGCAGAAGAGGACAAGATGGAAGAAAAGAAGAAAAATGCGGAACCGATACTGCCGCCGGATATTCAGAGACTGATAGATGAGATTGAGGGGGTGCTGCCTGAGGAGCCTCAGCCGGTGAGAAGAACGGCGGGACGGGCTGACGAACCACGTGAGAATATGGGAGCAATTACGCAGCAGCTCCGTATCGACGATATTGCAGAGTTCCTGGATGCTTCAGACGATCTGGAGGAAGATATGGAAGGCTTTATTGACGATCTTCCAGAGGAAGTTGATGAGTTTGCTCCAAGGACAGAACAAGAGGCATATGAGGATGACTATGCCGGCGAGTATGAAGACTCTTATGAAGAAGAGTACGATGATGCAGAGGAATCCTATCAAGACGAAGAAGAGGAATTTACGGCAGAATATGAAGAAGCCGATGAACTCTATGATGATGAATATGACGACGGATATGACGGACAGGATGAATTTGAAGAGGAGTACGAAGAAGATTATTCTGAAGATGAGTTTGATGACGGTGAAACATATGAGGAAGACTACGAGGATGCCGGGACAGAATCATATGAAGAAGAGTATGATCAGGATTACTATGATGAGTATGAGGAGGAACTGGCAGAATACGATGCAGAGGAGCCTTCTGATGATATAGAAGATATAGCGGCTGGGCTGGAAGAAGAGTTCCGCCCGAATCCGGAGCATGCGGAGGGATTTGACGACAGGGAGATTCCAGACGATGATGACGGTATTGATATTATGTCTGCAACGACCCCGCTGAGCCGGAAAGAGACCGCTAAGATGATTGCTACAGGCAAGACTGCGCCGCTTCCGCTCAATGAGATATCCGATGCCCTTTCTATGTCAGACACGGGATTTGTCGTCCATGGAAGATATGATCTGGAGACACAGAGCGGGATCGGGACAAGGGCCGGACTTACCGAGGAGCAGAAAAAGTTATTCTCCTATTTTGTTCCGGTACGCGGCATGAGTGAGCAGCTTGTGGATGTACTTGAACAGGATCATAACTGTTCAAACCGCAATGGAACTTCCAAAACGGGCAACCTTCTCATTATTGGAAATAAAGGGAATGGAAAAACAGTTCTGGCTGTGGACGTTGTAAAAGCAATCCAGAAGCAAAGAAACATCAGACAGGGTAAGGTTGCAATCGTTACGGGCGATTCTTTGAATAAGAAGAAGATCAGTGATATTTTTGAAAAATTGTACGGCGGAGCTCTGATCATTGAGAAGGCTGGGAAGCTGAATGAAAAGACCGTGGCAAGGCTGAATAAGGCGATGGAAAGAGATACGGGAGAGATGATGGTGGTTCTGGAGGAACAGAGAAAGCCTCTGGACAGACTGCTTTCTTCTAACAGGGAGTTCCGCAGGAAGTTTACAAGCCGTCTGGAAGTGCCGATTTTCATTAACGATGAGCTTGTAACATTCGGCCAGACGTATGCCCAGGAGAACGGATACCGAATCGATGAGATGGGAATTCTTGCACTATACAGCAGGATTGATGCACTTCAGAGAGAGGATCATGCAGTTACAGTAGCTGAAGTTAAGGAAGTCATGGATGAGGCTATGGAGCATTCTCAGAAGGCATCTGCTAAGAAGCTGGTAAAACGAGTATTTGGCAAAAATACGGATGATGCTGACAGGATTATCTTGTCAGAAAAGGATTTTAATATATAATAGTGAAAAACAGACAGATTCTGCCGAGTCTGTCTGTTTTATTTCCGGACGGTAAATATTTTTGGAACATTCTGTATCAGAACTCTGTGACTTGCAGAGAAGGATTTCTCTTTCCTTTTCCGGTCATATCAAGTATAATTGAACATATAAAATACGAGCAGTGAGGTGGGCTTATGGGAAAGAATAAAACCGTACAAAAGAAAGTGAAGCCTTATGAAATTGGGGAATTAGACCAGTATCTGTTCGGCCAGGGGACACATTATGAGATCTATAAAAAGCTTGGTGCCCACAAGGTGACAGTGAGGGGAAAAGAAGGAGTTTACTTTGCGGTATGGGCGCCGAATGCAAGGCGTGTGTCTGTAGTGGGTGACTTCAACGAATGGGACTTTGAAGAGAATTATATGGAACGACAGGAACCCGAGGGAATCTATACCTGTTTTATTCCCGGGGTTCAGGACGGGGATTTATATAAGTTCTGTATAGAGACTATCCAGGGAAAACGGCTCTTCAAGGCAGATCCATTTGCCAATTATGCGGAGATGCGTCCGGGGACGGCTTCCAGAATTACAGACATTTCGCATTTGTCATGGACGGACGGCGAATGGATGGAAGCAAGGAAGGACTGGGACAGCAGGCAAAATCCACTGGCTATTTATGAGGTGCACCTGGGTTCCTGGATGAGACATCCGGGCAGGGAAGACGAAGGGTTTTACACCTATAGAGATTTTGCCAAAGCCATTGTGAAGTATGTGAAAGAGATGGGGTACACCCATGTAGAGCTTATGGGGATGGCAGAACATCCTTTTGACGGCTCTTGGGGATACCAGGTGACCGGATATTACGCGCCTACATGCAGGTATGGTACGCCGGAAGATTTTGCTTATATGATTAATTATCTGCACCGGAATAAGATCGGGGTTATCCTGGACTGGGTACCTGCACATTTCCCGAAGGATGCACATGGGCTGGCTGATTTTGACGGCACGCCTGTCTTTGAGTATGCGGATCCTAAAAAGGGAGAGCATCCGGACTGGGGCACTAAGATTTTCGATTATGGCAAACCGGAGGTTCAGAATTTCCTGATTGCCAATGCGCTGTTCTGGATCGAGCATTATCATGTGGACGGTTTGAGAGTAGACGCGGTGGCGTCTATGCTTTATCTGGATTACGGCAAGCAGGACGGACAGTGGGTAGCCAATAAGTACGGCGGCAATCAGAATCTGGAAGCAATCGCATTCTTCAAGCATTTGAATTCCGTTGTTCTGGGCAGGAACCAGGGTGCGATGATGATTGCAGAGGAATCGACCGCATGGCCGAAAGTGACAGGTTCTCCCGAGGATGACGGGCTGGGATTCAGCCTGAAGTGGAATATGGGCTGGATGCATGATTTTACAGAGTATATGAAGCTGGATCCGCTGTTTAGGAAGAATGCACACTATCAGATGTCATTTTCTATGGAGTATGCTTACAGTGAGAACTATATACTGGTGCTTTCGCATGATGAGGTGGTGCATTTAAAGTGCTCCATGCTGAATAAGATGCCGGGGGAAGGCTTTGATAAGTTTGCAAATCTGAAGGCAGCATATGCGTTTATGATCGGGCATCCGGGGAAAAAGCTGCTCTTTATGGGACAGGACTTTGCTCAGCTTAGGGAGTGGAGCGAAGAACGGGAACTGGACTGGTTTTTGCTTTCCGAGGAGCCGCATCAGCAGATACAGAGATTCTACCGCGACCTGCTTCATTTATATAGGAAGAACAAAGCGCTTTATGAGCTGGATGCGGATCCGGAAGGGTTCGAATGGATCAACAAGGATGATACGTTCCGTAGTATTTTCAGTTTTGTTAGGCATTCAAAGGACAATAAAAAGAATCTGTTGTTTGTATGCAATTTTACGCCGGTTGACAGGCCGGATTACCGGGTTGGCGTTCCGAGACGGAAACAGTATAAGCTTGTATTGAACGGTGATGATAAGGAGTACGGCGGAAGCGGTGAGGAGAGACCTTTGGTTTATAAGGCTGAGAAACAGGAATGTGACGGAAGGAAGTATTCTTTTGCATATCCGCTGCCGGGATATGGGGTTGCGGTATTTGAATTTTAAAGTTAAATATATAAAATTTGGTACCGAACATGGCTGAAAATAGTTATTGTGCGGTACCTCTTTTATATGGAAGGCTGATGAATTAAGAAGATAATGTGATAATACTTTTGGAGGAGAATTGTGATGGGTGGGAGTAAAAGGGAATGTATTGAATTCCGGTTTTATGAAAAGCCTGATCAGGAGCCGGTTCTGACATTGACGGGGAACAGCTGGAACCGCGATTACAGCAAAGGAAATAAAGAACTTCATTTTCATAATATGGTAGAGATAGGATATTGCCATAACGGTAAGGGCCAGGTGGTATTAAACAAACAGTACCATGATTATAAAGAAGGGACATTTACCTTTATTCCGCAAAATTATCCGCATTCAACTAACAGTGATATCAGGAGCCATTGGGGATTTCTGTATTTTGATGCAGAGGAGCTTATATTAGAGGCATTCAGCAGCAATCTGTATAAAGGGGAAAAGTTACGGACGAGCATTACAACAGATGCATATGTACTTTCTATAAGTGAGGAACCTTATCTGGGAAATCTGGTATTAATGGTTTTCGAGCTCGCAAGCCAGGGGGGGATCTACTCGAAAGATTCTATCCGATGTGCATTAATGAATATCATCTTTCTAATATTACGCATAAAGGAAGCAGGTGTGCAGTCTTCCGGTTCTGCAGAGAGGAGCAAGATTATATCTGCCTTAGAGTATATAAGCAAGCATTATACTGAGGAGATTATGATAGGGGATCTGGCAGAATGCTGTCATTTAAGTGAAACGCATTTCCGGAGGCTTTTTCAAACGGACATGAATATGACGCCTGTGGAGTATATTAATCTTATTCGTGTACAAGCTGCATGTGACTTGATGAAAAAAGAAGACTGCCAGATGGAGCAGGTGGCTGTCCGGACAGGATATCAGACGATGTCTACTTTTAACAGAAATTTTAAGCAGATTATTGGGATAAGCCCATATCAGTGGAAAAAACAGTTAACCTCAAACGTCAGAGGGAGAGGCAGATACCGGGTTCATGCGAAAAAAGGTTGGGAATTTTAAATTGGATGTCATTTTATGGAGAGATCGGGCCACAGACGCTTATGCCATTTAGTTCACAAGCAGGATACACCTGAGGGGAATTAAAGGAGGGTAAGTTTTGGCGCATATTAGGTAAAAAAGGAGCGCTGACAACAGTCAGGCTCCTTTTTTCTGTTTCATCCGCTTGATAACCTTCAGCCGGGTGAAATCCTCACGCTCCTTCTCTTCCAGTGCATTCGTAATACTATATACAAGCTTAGAATACATAGGAATCGTGATATTCTGCAGCGCATTTGCCCGTTTCTGAGTCTTCTTAATATTAGCCGCTAGGCGGTAGGCCGCATTTTCTACCATAGAAAGCTTTACGGTCAGGTCTTTAACCTTGCGGAAGGCCTCGGTAGCCAGGTCGATGGATTCTTTGGTTGTACTGAAAGAATACGTAGGAGCATTATTTCCAGGTACATATTTTACATGGGGGATCTCAGTTCCCATAATACTGCGGGTTTGTATTGTGATGGAGTTCTCAATAGGCACAGTATAGGCAAGCTGCGATACCATGCTGATCCCATGCTCAATATTGGCTCTCTGCAGACACTGGTATGCATAAGTGAACGTGGTGTCGATCTCATCTTGTATACCTCGGGCCTCATCAATCAGATTCATCAGTTCACGGATAAGGATATTCCTTTTTTTATCCATCAGGTCGTATCCCTGTCTTGCAAGAGCCAGAGAATTCTTTGCCAGCATGAGATTTCCTTTGGTGGGGAAGGTACGTGGATCCATGCAGTTCCTCCTTTTAACACTTGATTAGTCAGAATATTCTGAATATGGAGCTCATTGGGGTCAGACCCCTAATAGTATTTGTCGAGAATCTTCGTGTCGATACGGTCCAGTTCTTCTCTTGGCAGCAGTCTGAGCAGTTCCCAGCCAAGGTCGAGTGTCTCTTCCATGCTGCGGTTCTCGTTCGGTCCCTGACCGATGTACCGCTCTTCAAATGCTTTTCCGAACTCCAGATACTTTTTATCGGTCGGCGACAGCTCATCCTCGCCGATGACGGAAGCCAGGTTTCTGGCGTCTCCTACTTTGGCGTAGGCGGAGAAGAGCTGGTTCGCCAGATCCTGGTGGTCTTCTCTGGTGTAGCCCTCGCCGATGCCGTCTTTCATCAGACGGGACAGGGAGGGCAGGATGTTGATGGGCGGATAGATGGACTGGCCGTGCAGCTCTCTCTCCAGTACGATCTGGCCTTCCGTGATATATCCTGTCAGGTCGGGGATGGGATGAGTGATGTCATCATTTGGCATGGTCAGAATCGGGAGCTGGGTTACGGAGCCGTTTACGCCCTGTACGATGCCGGCGCGCTCGTAGATGGTGGCAAGTTCGCTGTAGAGGTATCCGGGGAACCCTTTACGGCTGGGGATCTCCCCTTTGGAGGAGGAGACTTCACGCATGGCCTCGGCAAAGGAGGTCATATCGGTCAGGATGACCAGGATATGCATGTTCTGCTCGAACGCCAGGTATTCGGCGGCGGTGAGCGCAACTTTTGGCGTGATCAGACGCTCCACAACCGGATCGTTTGCGAGGTTCAGAAACATGGCTACGTGGTCAGCAACGCCGCTTTCTTCAAAGGTACGGCGGAAGAAGTCGGCTACGTCGTGTTTGACGCCCATGGCGGCAAATACGATGGCAAATTGTTCATCGGTATCATCCCCCAGAGAAGCCTGTTTTACAATCTGGGCCGCCAGCTGGTCGTGGGGGAGCCCGTTTCCCGAGAAGATCGGGAGCTTCTGTCCGCGGATCAGTGTGGTCAGGCCGTCAATTGCGGAGATTCCGGTGTGGATATAGTTTCTCGGGTATTCCCGCATGACCGGATTCAGCGGGAGGCCGTTTACATCCCGCTTTAATGTGGATACAATGGGCCCCAGGTCATCTACGGGCTGCCCGATACCGTTGAAGGTGCGTCCCAGCATATCCGGGGACAGGGCAATTTCCATGGGGTGCCCGGTAAGGCGGGTATGTGTATTCTTGAGGGACATATTTTCGGAACCCTCGAAAACCTGAATGACTGCCTTGTCCTCATATATCTCCACAATACGTCCGATTTTGCGTTCTGAGCCGTCTACAACAAATTCTACAATTTCATCAAAAAAGGCGTCCTGAACGCCCTCCAGTGCTATCAGAGGGCCATTGATACTGCTGAGTCCCAAATATTCTATTGACATGAGATTATTCCCCCTTTTAAGCATTTTTCTCCAGCACACGCTGATAGAAAGCATCGATATCACGTCTGTACTGTGCGAACATTTCCAGCTGGTCGTTAGGTACATCATATTTAATTGCAATGATTTTATCGAAAATATTCTCTGACTTCAATACAGACATTGGATGCCCCATGGTTACGAGTGAACGGGATTGTTTATAAAGATATAAAATAATGTCCATCATCAGGAATTGTTTCTCCATGGATACGCAGGTATCATCCTTGTGAAATGCATTCTGCTGCAGAAAACCAAGCCGGATCACGCGGGCGATTTCCAGAACCAGTTTCTGGTCATCGGGCAGCACATCGCTTCCGATCAGTTTGACAATCTCCAGAAGGCTGCTCTCCTGGTTCAGGAGAGCCATCAGGCGGTTACGGTAGTCTACAAACTTTGGAGAGACATGATCCTGATACCAGGGAGCCAGATCCCCGAGATATTCGCTGTAGCTGGTCAGCCAGTGGATAGCCGGAAAATGTCGTGCATAGGCCAGGCTCTTATCCAGACCCCAGAAACAGCGGACAAACCTTTTGGTATTCTGTGTAACCGGCTCGGAGAAATCACCGCCCTGTGGGGAGACCGCACCGATGATGGTTACAGACCCGTCGGTTCCATTTAAATTGTGCATCATGCCCGCCCGCTCATAGAAGGCGGAAAGCCTGGATGCAAGATACGCAGGGAATCCTTCCTCTGCAGGCATCTCTTCCAGACGGCCGGAGAGCTCTCTGAGAGCCTCTGCCCAGCGGGAGGTGGAGTCTGCCATGATTGCCACATCGTAGCCCATATCCCGGTAATATTCCGCCAGTGTCAGCCCGGTATATATACTGGCCTCACGGGCAGCAACAGGCATGTTGGAGGTATTTGCAATCAGCGTGGTTCTGTCCATCAGCGGATTGCCGGTCCTGGGGTCGGTCAGTTCCCCGAATTCTTCCAGGACCTGGGTCATCTCGTTGCCGCGCTCCCCGCAGCCGATGTAGATGATAATATCTGCGTCGGACCATTTTGCAATCTGATGCTGCGTCATCGTCTTGCCTGTACCGAAACCGCCGGGAACGGCAGCGGTGCCGCCCTTGGCGATCGGAAACATGGTATCGATAATACGCTGGCCCGTGATCAGGGGCGTGGATGCAGGAAATCGGTGATGAGTGGGACGGGCCGTGCGGATCGGCCAGTGCTGTGTCATGGTCAGTTTCCTGAGTGTTCCATCGGATAGCTCCAGAGTCACCAGGGGTTCATCGATCGTGTACTCGCCGTCTTCTGCGGTATCAGTTACGGTTCCTTCCATATTGGGGGGAACCATGCATTTATGCAAGATGGCATGGGTTTCCGGGACCTCCGCTATAATATCTCCGGCATGGAGGTAATCCCCCTTAGAGACGACGATGCGGGCCGGCCATTTTTTGCTGCGGTCCAGCGAATCCACGCTCACACCGCGGGTGATAAATGCGCCGCTGTTCTCAGCAATCTTCTCCAGGGGGCGCTCAATTCCGTCGAATATATTGTTTAGTATCCCGGGAGCCAGAGTGACGGAAACCGCACTGCCGCTTGCGATCACCTCTTCCCCCGGGCAGAGTCCCGATGTCTCCTCATAGACCTGCACGGTGGTCAGGTCCTTGTCCAGAGAGATGACCTCTCCGACCAGCTTTTCCCTGCCCACGTATACCATTTCCGACATGCGGAAACCGGTATTGCCTTTCAGATAAATGACGGGGCCGTTAATTCCATATATAGTTCCAGTATTAAGCAATGCCGTCACCTCCTAAAAAGACAAACTTATCATACTCATTCCGAAGAGCCGTCTTAAATGAATTGTCGATCAGAATATTACGGCCTCTGATGACTGCCCGTATTCCGCCCATAAAATCCTCCGCACTTACCGTAAGCCGGGTGCCCAGAGCATCCTCCAGATCGGAGCGCCGGGCCTCGTCGGAAGGGTTGATATAGATAACCATAGCTTCCCCTGCGGCAAAATGAACGGCATTGCGGATACATTGGATCAGGTAATCTTCGTAAGCTTCTGTCTTCATATAATCGTGAACTAAAGCAACTGTCTCAGCAAAGATCTTATCTTTCAGATCCTGCTGGACCTTTCCCAGCATGCGCTTTAGTTCCAGCTGTGATCTGGCCATGGCCTGGTTCAGCTGCTGTCTGGCATTGACGGTTTCAGCCTTGATGCGGGTCTCGGACTGGCCAAGCGCCTCTTTTTTATGATCTTCAAATACCTGCTCCAGCGCTTCACGGTAGGAATCTATGATAGCGTTTCCCTCAGCCCTTGCTTCTTTCATAGAGGCGGACCGCAGGTGTGCGATTTTTTCTTCCAAAGTCAAGAGGGGTACCTCCTTCTATAATTCATATCTCTGCTTGTTTTAAGTTGATCTACAGTTTCAGCCCAATGGCCTCGGTAATATAGGATGTAATAAAGTCTTTTTTACGGCCGGTTCCGTGCCTGTCAGGAATTTCAATCAGCAGGGGCATCTTCCTTTCCAGACGGAATTCATCGATCATGTCCGGAAACTCTCTTCCAAACTTTTCCGTCAGCAGAACGATCCCCACTGTCTCATCCTTAAGGACCTTCTGCAAGGCCTCCTGGAGTTCCCCGCGCTCGTGGACGACTACTCCGTCCACGCCTGCAAGGCGCATTCCTGTATAGGTATCGACATTATCACTGATTAGAAACATCTTCATATCAAAGTTTACCGAGGATCATGAAGGAGATGATTAATCCGTAAAGACATACACCTTCTGCAAGACCTACGAAAATAAGGGACTTACCAAGCACGCTGGAGTCTTCGCTGATTGCACCGAGGGCTGCACTTGCAGCGCTTGCTACGGCAATACCTCCGCCGATACAGGATAAACCGGTAACCAGAGCGGCTGCGAGATAGCCAAGTCCTGTCGCCGTAGAAGCCGCAGCGGCAGTTGTCTCAGCCGCATTCACTTCTCCGCCAAGCATCATGATGGATGCGATGGCAAACGCACCAAAGAAAAAGAATGCATTTACGCCAATCGTCCTTTTAAAACGCTTTTTGTTCTTCTGTCCGATTAAGTAATAGCCAAATGGGATGATGATACTTAAAATTAAAGCTGCGATAAAAACGATTTTTGTTGCTAATGTCATAGTGATAGTCCTCCCTACTTCTTTTTGGTTTTATTTGATTTATTCGTATAAGGATCAAAAGCTCTTCCGCTTCCCTTGTAAAAACGGCTGAACATCTCGTAGTATTCCAAACGCAGTACCTGAATCCCGACAATGAGTCCCTCAAAGCCGCATACAAACAAGTTGCCCAGAACGATGACCACCCAGTTGGGCGATCCGTTTTCTGCTCCTGCCAGGATCAGGACAACCTCCATAATCGCGGCATGGCTGACGGCGAAGGCGCCGATGCGGACAAAGGAGAGCGTATTGGAAAAGTAGCTGAGAAGGGTCTCGAACAATTCAAAAAATCCCTGAATCAGAAACATTCCTGCACTTTCTTCCATTGCATCCGCCCGCTTCTGGATTTTTCTTGTAATAGGCTCCTTAAATAAAATCAACAGCAGCGGAATACCGAACATGACAGCCATAAAAATGGCGCCCGGAGTCTTATGCCCTGTCATAAACAGGACGATCGTGATTACAACGGAAAGATAAAATACAAATCCGGCAAGGCCGTTCGCGTCAAACCAGATATTTTCCAGGTCATGGGACCGTATGGCATTGACAATATGCAGGATCATGGCCGCCAGTATGATCCCCATGCCGAAGGCCACCGAAACAATAAAAACGGTATTCAGTTTACCGATAAACGGAAGCGTTGTCATATGGTCAATCGGCCGCAGCCATAATGGCTGGATGATGTCTTCAAATCCGAAGATACTGCCGAACATGAATCCAAAAATAGTAGAGAAGATGCCGGCCGTTGCGATAATACCGGCTAAAGGCGCCTTTCTAAAGTGATAAATCAAACTGCCTCCAATGAAAAGCAGAAGTCCTTGTCCCACATCGCCGAACATGATGCCAAATATGAGAGAATAGGTCAGGCCGACGATAATGGTGGGGTCCATCTCATTATGGGAAGGAAGTCCGTACATCCGGATAAACATCTCAAAAGGCTTGAATATTTTGGGATTTTTCAGCTTGGTGGGCGGCTCTCCGAAATAAGTGCTGTGGTCGTCCTCCACAACAACAAAAATCTTGTCGTCGTATCTGGTTTCTTCCAGGAACATCTCCACATCGTCGTCGGCCATCCAGCCGCACAGGATATAATAATCTTGTTTATGATCTTCCATGCGGGCAGCCATTTTCCGTACATCGAAGTTATTGGCCAGCTCTTCCAGCCGGTTCTTGGCTGCGATCAGCTGAGGAGCGCGTGCGGAAAGCATCTCTCCTGTTTTCCTGTCCAGTGCTTCAATCTCCTGCCCGGAGTCGTAGATTTCCCGTACCAGCATGCGGTATTCGTCCATGGGGGTTCCCTGCAAATCCCCGGGCAGTTCCATCTTCTCAAAATGCAGAGAGCGGAAAACCGCGTCAACTTTCTGGGCTTCTCCGGGTGATACAAAGTAGGCGCCATACACATGGCTTTCATCCCGTTCTCCCTCGACAAAGATTGCGTCCAGGTCATCCAGCAGGTACTTTTCCATCTTGTGATAGTACTCTGCGGGAATCCGGCCGAAACGGTAGGCGATATATTTATAATGCAGTATTTCATCCAGTTCGCAGTCCAGCGGTTTAAATGGAGCAACGATTTGTTGCCTTTTGCGGAGTTCCTCAATCCTGCTTTTCAGATTCTCCTTCTTATCCTGCATTTCCATATAGTCACTGTTTGCCATGCGTACAACTTTGAACATCTCTTGCAGGCTGAGAGACTCATCTGGTTCGACCTCGTCCGCATTCTGAAGATATCCGGTAAATTGTATGGCCTTGTTCAGGGCATCCCGGTAAGGGTTGATCTCTACAAAAGGCTTTAGATTATCGACTGTTTTAAGCTCTGAAAGTGCGGATTCCAGCTGAATCTCATATCTGGACAGATAGAGGTCGGTTATACGGTCAATATCATCTCTTGGACCGGAAATATTGACAAATTTCATTTTCACTATCATTGAGTTCTACCTCCAACGTACGCTAACGTTTCGCCGGGGGAAAGGCCGTAACGGATACATTCCAGGGCGGTTGTCAGCTTTTTAAGCTCTTCTTCTTTCAGGAATAAATACGTATTAACAGTGGCAATAGAATAAGGGTTGCGCCTTCTGTCCACAGTATACAGGTGATAAAGGCAGTCAGAATACATCTGTTCGATCGTCAGATTCTGCTCAAAATCATAATGCCGTGTATACGAAGTCCTGCGGACTGCCGCATAAAACTCTTCTATATTAGAGGCTTCAGCAAGTTCCTTGATAAGCTCTGTGGAGATTTTGTAGTGGATCGGGATTAAAAGGGAATATATATCGGCAGCCGTCATCTCATAATATTTTTTAGCCCTGTAGATCCACTGCAGATTTAGAAGGTCTATTTTCGAACCGCAGTCCCTGGTGAAGATTTCAAGTTCTTTTTTCTTCAGCACTCTTTTTCTGTCCTTCCATAATGTCGTAAAATAATATAAGTCGAGGGCCAGGTCGTAGTCAAATAAGGTGACGGACTGCGAGTCACGCAGTTTATGAAGGGGCTCATAATATTCCGTACCCTTTAAATTCTCTACGAGTTCATCTGTTGTTCTTGAGGTGATCAGCTTTTCTATAGAAATTTGTGAATACCGGTCAAAAAAAGATTGTTTATAACTCAGGTCAAATGGTTCAGTATAATGGTTAATCACAATTCGGAAACAGTAGTTAATCAGATCGATTTCATATCGCTTTAGATATAATTTTAAAAACTTTCTTTGTTCTATGGTGGAGAATCGGTAGATCTTTGAATAGTCCCGATATAAAGAGCGGATCAGAACCTTTTCAATATCTCCGCGGTGAAGATGCTCTTCGTCAAGCTCCTTCAGGATATCCGCGTAAGCGGAATTCTCTTTTAAATAGGTACAGACTTCCGGCACACTGTGAAGGCTGGCGATCTCTTCAAACTGCTCCGGCTTTAACAGCCTGGCCTCCATGGCGCGGATCTTGGTCACGATACCGCTGTATACTAGTAAATTTCCCATAGGCTATACCTCTGTAATCCGTTTTAGAATCATCTGGGCATAAAGTGTGTGCTTTTCTTCATATTCTTTCTGCAAAGCCTCGATAGAATCCGTATTGGCGCTGCTCTGGCAGGCAAGAAGTTCTGCCGTATTGCGTTCCAGCTCATCCCGTATTTTTTTGATTCTGGCCTGCGTCTGTGCCTCCAGATCATCATCAAACCTGCGGCGCATCCCCCGGAATTCATCATCCAGGACTGCTTTCTGCGCTTCTGCGTGTTCTACGACAGCCGCGGCAGCAGCTTCTATTTCAGATAATTTCTTTACAATAGAGTCCATAGTCTGCCTCCTGTGATTCGTGGATTGTAGTTGTTATTATAATACACCTTTTTTCAAAAAATGCAAGTTCGGTTAATGTCATAATTTGTCTAAAAAATGTAATAAAATGTTGACTGTTCCTTACTGTTTACAGGTTTGCCTGTGAACAGTAACAACGGCATCAAACGATGAACGGTTACATCAAATGTGCTTTGACCTTAACCTATCAGCGTGATATTATATTTTTTACAAAAAGAGGATTGATTTTTGGCTGTACTGTATTATACTTACCATAAAAGAAAATAAAAAACCTGGTTTGAGAGAAGTAAGGGAAAAAGACGAAATAAAAAGGAGCAATCTATTATGAGGTTAAGGAATGTACCACGTGCCGAGGGAACGATACAGAACCATCCGGCTGTGATTAAACGCCCGGAGGCACAGAAAGGCTGTTGGCGGCAGGTTTTTGGCAATTCAAAACCCATCCATATTGAGATCGGTATGGGGAAAGGCCGTTATCTCTTAACGATGGCATCTCTTCATCCGGATGTAAACTTTGTGGGAATTGAAAGATATACAAGCGTTCTGCTCCGGGCCGTAGAAAAGTTTGACACGGAGGAGTTCAAGATGCTGAAAAACATCCGTTTTGTGTGCATGGATGCGCGGGATGTGGCCGAGGTTTTTGCACACGGTGAGGTGGAGCGGATTTATCTGAATTTTTCTGATCCCTGGCCAAAAGCCAGGCATGAAAAACGGCGTCTGACATCCCATGAGTTTCTGGAACGCTATGAACAGATTCTTGTGCCCGGCGGGACACTGGAGTTCAAGACAGACAATACGGAACTGTTTAACTTTTCCCTGGAACAGGTGAGGAGTTCGTCATGGACTCTGGAACATTATACATACGACCTGCATCATCACGAGATCATGAACGAAGGAAATGTAATGACCGAGTATGAGGAAAAATTCTCTGCCAGGGGAAATCCCATCAATAAGCTGATTGCGGTAAGAAAATAGAAAAGTGAAACTCGGGAAGACGCAGTTTTTAGAAAAACTGTGTCTTCTTTCACATTTCGGCGGATCGTACATATTATAACTGTGAGGAGATGTAAGCCTTATACGGGCAGTCAGGAGTGGATATGCGGGGAAAAGGATGGAAGGATTTTATTTGTCGCAAAATGTATTGCAGGCCGGACCTGAACCGTAAGTTAATGTGTCTGAAGCGATCATTTGACGAAGTATGTGATATTTTGAATAACGGCAGCAAGTGCCGTGGTAAATAAATTGCAAAGGAATGTAGGTGCTGACAATGAAAATCAGAGTGACTGCGAAAAATTACCCACAGGAGGTTCTGAGGTCGGAAACGCCTGTATTAGTCGAGTTTTTTGCTGTTTGGTGCGGAAAATGCGCCATGATGGAAGATGTTGTGGATGAGATCGCCGAATTATACGACGGCAGGGTCAAAGTATGTCAGATCGAGATTGACGAAAGCGAGACCCTGGCGGCGGAATTTGAGGTTGAAATTGTTCCGACATTTGTTGTATTCAGGAATGGAGAGCCGGTATCGGCGGCAAGCGGAGTACTGGCAAAGGAAGTACTGGAAGAGATGATCGGGATGTAGGGAATTGAGGGGGACGCTTTATGACAGGGATGCCGGGAAGGTGCCGGGGCTATATATGCCGCTGCAGCTTCAAGGCATCCCTGTCGTTAAGTTGGTGTATCCGGGCGGAAGGAGAGACTGTATCTGCTGACTGGGCCCCCGGACAAGAACGGCTCATGGACTGGCGGGAAGTGAGAAATATGCTAAAAAATTTGTTGAATAATTGAAAAAATTAAAAAAAGTACTTGCATTTTTTTATCTGTTCATATATAATACTACTTGCGTCACCTGTTAAAGGTACTGCAAACACAATAGATAAGCGCGATTAGCTCAGTTGGTAGAGCACCTGACTCTTAATCAGGGTGTCCAGGGTTCGAACCCCTGATCGCGCAGTTGGAAATCACTGTTTTTGAGAAGTTGGAGTCTCGGGGACGGTGGTTTTTTTGTATTGAGGTTCTGGATGATGGAAAATATAGGGACAGGCGGCAGATTTACCGCTTATCCCTTTTTTAATCCGCATTTCATATGGCTTTAACGTTTCTCCTCTATTATAAGAAGGATAAAATTCTTAACGGACTGGGAAAGGAACGGGGTTATGGCAAAGCTAAAACGGGAAGCGGACAAAAAGTTAATAAATAAAGGTGCGGGCAGCTGGTTAAAACAGCATCGTGCGGAATGTATTACGATCCTGTTTATATTAGGTTTTATGATATCTGTGCTGATATGGAACAGAGGGATACAGGATAAGTACCAGCATTACAACAATACAAACATAACGTATGAAAAAGGAATTGTTACAGAGGTGAAGAATGACGGGCTGACGGTGGATGAGACGGACAGCGGGCGGTATCTTGGTCTGCAGTATGCAAATATTCGGATTCTAAGCGGTAAGTATAAGGGCAGGATTGTGGAGACAGATAATTATCTGACCGCCTCCAACAATATCTATGTGGAAGTGGGAACCCGGGTTATTGTTTCGCAGGATGAACCGGAGGATACGGAACCATATTTTGTGATCTATAATTATTACCGCTCCCCGGCTGTCTATGGAATTCTACTTGTGTTCGCGTTTTTTATGATGCTGATCGGGGGCAGAAAAGGGCTGCGGGCGATCCTGGGGCTGACGTTTACGCTGTTCGTGATTGTGATGTGGATGATTCCGGTCATTTATCTTGGGTATTCTCCTGTTATGGCTTCGGCTGCAGCTGTGGTTATTACCACAACCGCCGCATTGCTTCTGCTGAACGGGGCCAGCAAGAAAACATTGGCGGCAATCTGCGGGACCGCGCTGGGAGTGGTTTTGGTGGGGGTTATATTTGCTCTGTTCGCGGCTGTGCTGCATGTGTCCGGATACAATACGGATGAGACAGAATTCATGGTTCTGATATCCCAAAATACGCACTTGCAGATTGCAGAGGTCCTGTTTGCAGGTGTACTGATTGCTTCTCTGGGGGCTGTGATGGACGTGGGGATGTCAATTGCTTCGGCAATATTTGAAGTGCAGAGTGCGAACCCGCAGCTCAGCAGAAGGGAGCTGTTCCGGTCCGGAGTTAATATTGGGAAGGACATGATCGGAACTATGAGTAATACGCTGATTCTGGCTTTTACGGGAAGCGGACTCAGCACACTGCTTGTGCTGACCGGGTATGGGATTAAGTACCATCAGCTGGTCAGTTCTGATTTTCTGGCAATTGAACTTGGGCAGGGGCTCTCCGGGACAATCGCGGTCATTTTGACGGTGCCGGTTACTTCAGCGGCTGCATCTGTCCTCTATAAACGGACGAAGTAAATGTTAAATAAATATACAAAAATTTTAATTTATTATTTAAAAGATTAACAAGGGCTTAACTGCATAATGATGCTCCTCTGATATCTACTCTTTATTGTTGATAAGGAGTTCAGACTAAAAACATATCAGAAGGAGAAAACAGAGAAATGAAAGGGAAAATGATGAAGAAGCTGCTGGCTATGGCGATTGCAGCGGCGAGTATCATGTCGGCTCCCGGGCTTCTTACAGCAAATGCTGCGGGGAATACGGCAGGAAATATGGCAGGAAATACACTTGCAGATACAGCGGCAGATACGGGGGCACGGGATCAGGCAGCGTCCCAGCGGTCAACGGGGGAAACAGATATCCAGCCAATGGAAGCGAATGGGTTTCTCTCATCGGAGGGTGATACGGCGAGGACCGTTGACGGAGCTGCTGATGTCAGCTTTGGAGTAGTTTCCGATACCCATGTGCGGCAGGATAAGGCAACAGAAAAGAGCAGGCTTGCAAAGGCCGCTTCCTTTTTCAGCCAAGCAGGACTGGATCGCATGGTAGTGGCGGGAGATCTGACAGATAGTGGTTCTGCCAGCGAATATGACGCTTGGGGAAGCATTATTAATGAGAATCTTTCTATTCCGCTAATCGCAAGTATGGGAAACCACGAGAACAACAGCGCGGATTATTTTACTAAGACGACCGGTAACAAGCCCAATAACCATCAGGTTGTTAACGGATATCATTTTATTACACTCAGCCCGGGAAGCGGACAGCTGGATCCGGAAACCGGAAAGGGAACGACTCAGGGGGGCGGCAATTATTCCTATGCGGTGGAATGGCTGGAGGAACAGCTTACAGCGGCAGAAGCGGATACACCGGACAAGCCGATATTTGTATTCTTCCATCATCCGATTAAGAACACTTTTTATGTGTCTACAGAATGGTACGGAAGCGGGCTGGACGAGGTGTTCAAATCACATCCGCATGCGGTCACATTTTCCGGGCATATACACAGTCCGAACAATATGCCTACCAGTATCTGGCAGGATGGCGGTTATACCGCGGTTAACACGGTTACGCTCTCTTATATGGAAATGGAGACCGGTATGATCTATGGTTCTGTTCCGCCAAATGCAAGCCAGATTGCACAGGGGCTTGTAGTTGAGGCAAGCGGAAGCAGGGTGACCATTAAAAATTATGACTTTCTTGCGGACAAATGGATTCCGCAGACATGGACATTTGATGTAAATGAGACACTGCCTTATACGGATGAAAGAGCAGAATCTGCAAAGGCGCCATATTTTGAGGAAGGTGCTGCGCTTACGGTGAGTGAGATTAAGGATGACTCGGCAAGGCTGACATTTGACCAGGCAAAAGTGCCGGAAAATAATGTGGGGGATCTGGTGCATTCCTACAAATATGAATTTATTAATACCGATACACAGACGGTTGTGAAGACTTTTAAAACATGGTCCAATTACTATCTGCAGCCGATGCCGGAACAGATTACGCAGGTGGCCCCGGATCTGGAGGGAGGAACATCCTACGAGGTGCGTATTTATGCCATCGATGCATACCAGAAAATGAGTGAAGACTATTTGACGCAGACGTTTAAAACGACTGGTGAATCTTCAACAGAACCGGGATTTGATGATATGGTAAGCGGTGTGCCGAAAGCAGATCTACTGGATGTAGACTTTTCTGACGGCTCAATTGCGGATCATTCGGAATCCGGGAACACATTTTACGGCAGCGATGGAAGCAACATCACCATGGATGAAGGTCTTGGAAAATATGCGGCATCGTTTACCGGCAATACAGAAGAAGCTTTTCTGACAGACTGGTCAGCGGAGCAGTATGATAAAACAAATGATGATTTTACAATCGAATCCACCTTTAAAGTTGATAAATTCTCCGGCGGTTATGTGGATTTGTTTGGTAATATGGAATCCGCGGGCATTGGCTTTGAAATTCCGGCTTATGATGAGGAATCCGCAAGTCTGGAGGCATGGGTGCATATCGGCGGTTCCTATAAGCGGCCCATTGCCACAGGCGCTCTGAAATATGGCGAATGGAATCACGGTGTCATTACCTATGACGGAAGTAAGGTGACACTGTATCTGAACGGACAGAAGATTGCATCCAGGGAAGCATCGGGTGAAGTGAAAACACCTCCGGCAAGCTCACGGTATTTTGTTATCGGAGGTGACAGCGGTTCGAACGGAAGCGTACAGTCTCCGATGGTTGGGGCAATTTCTACGGCACGTCTGTACAGTAAAGCTCTTACAGCAAAACAGGTGTCTATGCTTGCCAATAGGGAACTGCCGGTGATTGACAAAAGCAAACCAGAGATCCGGCTTGCATCGGCGCCTGCTTCGGAGGGGACACTGAATGTGGACTATACGGTTCCCGCAGCCCAGGCGGCTGATAACAGCACAATTGCAGTGTTGACAGCGGTTGTGAAAGATCCGGATGGTAATGAGATCTTAAAGCTGGGCGGAGATGGCAGCGAGACAGAGGAAACAACGTTCAGGCCGGAGAAGGCGGGAACCTATCAGCTGAGTTTCACTGCGGCCGATCCTGCGGGAAATACGGAGACGAAGAGTTTTTCAATTGAAGTGAAGGCCGGGGACCGCAGTAAACTGGACGAGGCAATCATCAGGGCTGCATCCATCAGCAATGAAGAACTTGCCACCTATACGGAAGAGAGTATAGGCAGAATGATGGCGGCGCTTCAGAAGGCAATGGAAGTTACAAGTGCTACAGGACAGGAAGAAATTGACGCGGTGACAAAGGAACTGAACGATGCCATTGACGGACTGGAGAAAAAACAGGAAAAACCACAGGTGGATAAAACCCAGCTGAATGAACTTTATGAGGCAGTCAAGGGGATTACAGGTGAAGGGTACACCGCAGAGAGTTATAAAACTCTGGATGAAGCCCGCACCAAAGGTCTGGAGATTATAAACAGCGATACCGCTGATCAGGAGGCAGTGGATGCGGCATATGCAGAACTGCTGTCAGCAAAAGATGCTCTTTCGGCTGCTGAAATACAGAAATATATGGAGCTGGTTCTTCAGGCGGCGGAAGCGGCAGACACCGCGGATGCATCGAAAGAGGCTCTGGAAGCATTCCACAAGGCAGAAGAGGAACTGAGAGGGCTGCTGGAAGACAGCAATGCCAAAACACATGTGAAAGCTGCGAAAGCGATTGGCGTCATAAGAGCCATGGGCGGCCTGAATCCGGATACTGTAAACGCAGAAGGGCTTAAACTGGCGGTACAGGCAGCGGAAGTATTGAATCAGGCTGCATACACAGTAAGCTCATGGTCTGTCTTTGAGACAGCATGCCTGGAAGCACAAGGGCTGCTGGATAAACTTGAAGAGGCAGTGGCATATGATTTGGATCAGGAAACCAGTGATCCGGCGGTTATCCCAAAAGCAGACGGTCTGAACCCGGAGCCGGAGAAAATATCTGGAGAAATAGTGGATGCAGAAAAAGTAGATGCAGCGATCGAAAACCTGGGGACTGCTGTTATGGAACTGACAGAAAAGCCGGTTGAATTGCTGGCAAAGTTAAATGCATCCATTGCAAAAGCAGATGTGGTCCTGGCAAACACAGAGAGTTATACACCCGACAGCCTGAAAGGCCTTCAGGAAGCAAGAGATGCAGCGAAAGTGCTGGCAGATGCAGGGGAGGGCAATGAAGAGGAAATGCTTCAGGTACTGGGCACGCTTGATACTTTATTAGGCCAGGTAAAGAACCGCGCTGATAAGACAGAATTGGTTATGGCGCTTTCAAAGGCTTCTCTGGTCAAAGAAGCAGAGTATACAAAGGAAAGCCTGAAAGCGTTTAAAAAAGCTTTCGAAGATGCAAAGGCGGTAAATGAGGATTTGAATGTGTCAGATCAGGCGGTTGTGGACCAGGCAGTAAAAACGCTGGAAGAATCTATGGAAAAACTCGTTAAGATTGAGGATAACTCCGGCAATAACGGAGGAAATAATGGGAACCAAAACGGCGGAGATCAAGGCCAGAACGGAGGAAACAACAGTCAGAGCGGCAGTGATAATAACCAGAATGGAGGGAGCCAGAATAACGGCAACAGCAGCCAGGGAGGCAGCAATAAACCGGTGCAGCAGGCTTCCGGAACCAATTCTTCTGCTGTGAAGGCCGTAAAAACAGGTGACAACTCTTCCTTTCTCTTACTGGCGGTTCTGGCAATGGCAGGACTGGCTGGAGCTGCAAGCGCAGTTGTACTGAGAAAAAAACAGAGATAAAAGCAGATTTACAGCTGGTTAAGATTTATAAAGGCTGATGTAAAGCACCCGGGAAATGATTTCCGGGTGCTTCTTATGGTTCTTATCAATATGGATCGATCGAACAGTTCTGGAATAGAAAAGCGTTGTTAAAAGTTAAATTCATTCTCCCATGCAAAGTCTGCAGACTCTTCCAGGCTCATCGGCCAATGGCTGCACCAGGCCGGAACCCCGGGGTTTTTCACCCTGTCCAGGCTGGGCGTGTAAGGCTTGATGTCCAGGAGGGGTGTGTTGTCATTTGCATCAATATAGGCAATCTGAATGATGCCTTTCAGGTAATCGATGCGGATCATCTCTGCTGTGGATAAGGCAATCGGGTTCGGGCGCACCGGTGACCTTGTGGCAAAGACGCCCATGACCTCCGGTGAATTCTTGTAGGGCTCTTCTGTTTCCAGCTCAGAACGGAATTCTGCTGTGTCAAAATCACTGAACCACCACAAGACATTAATGTGGCTGAATCCGTCCAACGCCTGCAGTGCAGGAATGAATTTTGGCGCGAGCTGCAGGAAGGTTCCGCTTTCGCCGTTGTAGATGGTTCCAATCGGGTTTACTTCATATGTTTTCATGCTGTTTCCTCCATTTATTCTTTTTCCCCGTACGAAAGGATCCCCGGTGGGCCTGCCTGATGCGGGGAACTGGTTTGTAAGCATAAGGTAATCCCTGACACCGTGTGAGAGTCAAGAAAAAACGTCCTGTAATTTTAACTTACAAGACGTTTTAGGTAATCTTCTTCAAAGGTATTTGAATTTCTGTTAAATAGGATTGCGGGCATTCCTCATTCCATGGACCCCGGTGTACGATCTGCCGGTTTGGTCCGGACATTTTGTAACGGCTGTTTTTCTGCAGCCATTGTGCAAAGGCGAGGTAAGCGCCCGCGATATTAAAGAATTCTCCATACACCATGGTGCAGGCCATGGCGGGAACCGGTTCGGCTGGGCGCAATGAGAAGCCGCCCACAGTCTGGCCGGTTAAATCCTCAACTTTTTTTAGAACAGCACATAGTTCTACGTCTACATTTTCTTCTTTGTATTCCTCGTCGTGGTATATTGAAAATGTTTCACCGGACAGATCAATTCGGTTCAGCACTGCAAAGGCGGATAGTTCTTCCCACAATCCGCCTTCCGCATAATAATCGGGAATCACCCGCCTCAGAGACAGGACGTGGTAAGCTGGAATGGATTTGACAGCTATCTGATAATGCAGTTCATCCTTTCCGGAAAGAAACTGATTCTTTGCAATCTCAATCCTCTTTAACTTTGCCTGTTCAGCTTCAATATTTCCCATAATTTCCAGATATTTACGATCCAGCTGCTCCACAACAGTGTCATCATTCCCGTTCTTAAGGATATCAGCAATCTCCGCAACCTGAAATCCGCTGTCCCGCAGATAAACAATCTTATTCAAAACAGGTATTTGTGCAGCCGAATACATCCGGTACCCCGACCAGGAATCAATCTCAGCGGGGGCCAAAAGCCCCATCTTATCATAATACCGCAGCATCCGGACAGAAACCTGAGTTAACCTTGAAAACTCACCAATACGAAACATATTGCCGCTCCAATCACAGTTCCAATTATATTTTTCATTATATGGAATATTTAACAATACTTCAATATCCAATATTCATGGAGCTGTATATCATATCAGCTTTGCTTCGCTTACCTATTATCGGGCAATTGCACTGTCCTTACCCGCACCCCAATTTGGACAAACGGACCTTCTACCATCCCCCATTCTACTTACCAAAGTCTCCAGATCTACGTTTCATTGCTTTTATTAATTCTGTCAGAGCCTGGACCTCGTCTTCTGTCAAACCGGACAGATCGAGTTCCTGCTTTTTTTCTAGTCCCAGCAGATAATCAGTAGTAACTTTAAAGATTTGTGATATAGAAATTAAGACATCATAGGAAGGCATGCGCAGTCCGGTCTCATAGGCACTAATGACGGATTTAGTTACGCCAAGCCTCTGAGCTAACTGTGCCTGAGTAAAATTATTCTGCAGGCGTAAAGTCTTAAGCGTGTTTCCAAATTCTACCATACCAACACCTCCCATTTGTAGTGTACTATAGTATATGTATTTAATAGGTGGATTAAGTATTGATATAGTTGACAAAGAATGGAAGATTAAGTTATAATTTTATGTTGAAACAGGGAAAGATTCTATATCGGTTTTTTCCGCAGTAAAAAGTAATCTATAAACCTATCAAAAGATGAAAGGCAGAGTAAAAATAATGGTATTCGTGGTAAGTATCTGGCCTGTTTTAGATTCTGAAGAAAAAAGAAGAGAGATTCATAAAATACTGGAAGACTGTGGTACAGTCCGGGAAAAAGTAGAGACCAAATTGACCAGACTTGGCCTGCGAAACTTTCTGCTGCAGATTTACGGCGAGCAAAAATGGACGGGAAATCTGAGAAATCGTTTCAAACATCTTGATAAATATTTGGATATAAGATATAAAGAAAACAGCAGTCTTCTTACCTATGTATGTGAATTCAGTTCCAGGGACGATTTTACGGCTGCCGAGGGGCAGATCAGGAGCGTCTGTGAATCGGAGGAAGATACTATTTACGTATCCGGCGATTCTCAAAAAACAGAGCTGATACTGGAGTTGCTTGAAAATGAACATAATATCATGCTAATGAATTATTATGAGCCCGATTTATATAGAATGTTTACTAAAAACCTGAGTAAAATGAAAAAGTTTGGTGCGGCCTGCGGCATAACCCCCAGGGATTACCTTATCGTATCCGATGCGGTGCTTGCATTGTTCAACATCGAGCCATTTGCCCAGATAAGCTGGATACCAATCGGGAAAGAGGACGGGAAACTAAATAAGCTGAACAGGAGAGAGTATGAAGGTATTTTAGGGGACTGGCAGGAGGAGATTCATAAACCAGAGAACCAGGTAACCTTTCTCGGTTTTCGCTTCATATCCTTAGAAATGCTTAGAAAAATGAATATAGAAAAAAAGGGACACTTTTAACATATTTCTATTTTACTGCAAAGGGGTCAGACCCCTTTGAGAAGATCCCTTTGGGAGGAATGACTGTCATGAGAGAGTATAAAAATACCAGAAACCCCATTCTGCCGCCGGATATCCACATTCCGGACGGTGAGGGCCATGTTATGACGGATGGAAGGCTTTATATCTATGGAAGCTATGATGAGACAGCGAATGAATATTGTAGTGACAGGTATTATGTTGTGTCTACTGCAGATATGGAAAAATGGGTGATTCACGATGAGGCATTTACCGCAGAAGCGGTAACGTGGATTCATGATGGGAATGCCCCTAAATATCCGGGGATTGACCGGGAACATCCGACTCCGTTCATGAAGAAGATTCTGGAGGAAGCTGCGGGAAGTAATGACATTCAGGAAGAGGGGGATGAGACGGCTGATGAAGAGGCCGTATTTTTATATGCTCCGGACTGCATTTATAAGGAAGGAAGGTATTATCTCTATTTTTGTACATCGGATGACAGGGAAGGGGTGGCCGTTTCTGAGTGCCCGCAAGGCCCGTTCACGAATCCTGTACAGCTGCCTTGCGGAGGGATAGATCCCGCTGTTTTTATAGATGATGACGGGAAGGCCTATTACTATTGGGGACAGCTGTTCTCCCATGGAGTCAGGCTGAATGAAGATATGATATCTTTTGACCCGGATAATATCGTGGATAATCTTGTGACAGAGGAAAAGCATTTTTTCCATGAAGGGTCTTCTATGCGTAAGATGAATGATACTTATTATTATGTATACGCTGATATGCAAAGAGGGAGGCCGACAGCCCTTGGATATGCCACCGGCAGTTCACCGCTGGGCCCGTTTGAATATCGGGGAATTATCATTGATAATGCTGGCTGCGATCCGGAAAGCTGGAATAACCATGGTTCGATAGAATGCGTAAATGGACAGTGGTACGTGTTTTACCATCGCAGCAGCCGGGGATGCCGTCAGTACAGGAGGTTATGTATTGAGCCCATTTTCATCAATCCGGACGGGACAATCGATGAGGTGAATATGACCTCTCAGGGGCCCGGGAAACCTTTTGGCCCGGGAGAGAAAATAATGGGGTATCAGGCCTGTGGGCTTAAAGGGAGCGTATATATCGGTGCGGAAGAAAACAGGGGGGCAGCATATGAAGAAATACTGACACATATATGCCATGGAGATGAAGCCATATTCCGTTATGTACGTAGCCAGGTTGAATTTCGCAGTATACGGATACTTGCGTCGGGAAGCGGCCAGATAGAAGTACTTATGAATGGGCATTCTGCAGGTACTGTGAAAATAACGGACGGAGTACAGATAAACAGGGATATTAATATGCCTGCGGGAGAATATGAGCTTGTACTGCGATTCATGGAAACAGAAGGGTTAGAAATAAGAGAGATTGTTATAAATTAGACAAATAAGGGCAAAGGGGTCAGACCCCCCTGCAGAGGGGTCTGACCCCTTTGCGTTAAAACTATCGACAATGGTAATATCTATGTGCTATGATTGTCATAAGAATTACAGGAGGAAAGAATATGAGTGATACATTATGCCAAGAAGCCTGCGTTCTGATACAGGAGTTGATGGAATGCTATGTATCCAGGGGAGTAGCTGAAATTGAAGAGATGTACCAGTATCTTTCCCCGGATATTCTGGTGATCGGTACCGGGAAGCATGAATTTTATACCAATCTTGAATCGCTTAAGGCTGGACTGGAGAAGGATCAGGAAGAGGCAAAAGATATTGATTTTATTATAAAAAATGAATGGTTTAAGGCAAAACAGTTTACGGATGACTGCTGCGTTGTTTATGGGGAGTTTGAAGCCTGTGAGAATAATATAGAGGGCAAACAGGTTATCATCAATATGGACACGAGAATTACGGCGGAGGTACATAGGCGGCCGGACGGGAGCCTGGAGGTGGGAAGTCTGCATCATTCGGTTCCATATGTATACCAGAATGAGGGGGAATATTATCCGAAGACGTTTGCAAACATAGCAGAGGAAGCGCTGCGGCGCAGTCAGATTCTGGAGAAGAGTATCCAGCTAGATTCTTTAACAGGGCTTTATAACCGTAAATATACGGAAAAGCATATTAACAGAATACTGACCGCTGATAAGACGGGCGGGCTCATGTTAATGATTGACCTGGATGAATTCAAGCGGGTGAATGATGAGAAAGGCCATCTTGTGGGGGACGAGCTGCTGAAGAAGGTTTCAAGCATTCTGGCCAGGGGAGCTGCTCAGGCATCCGATATAGCGGGACGGATTGGCGGAGACGAGTTCATGGTCTTTCTGCCCGGAGACAGAAGTTTCGAGGAGGGTGACCGCCTGGCGGGGTATCTTATAGAATCAATTGGGCATGTCTTTTCAGGCATAGGATTGGATCAGAGCTGTTCTATAGGGATTGCCAGGGCGGAAATAGAGGGGGAAGATTTTGAAAGCCTTTACCATAAAGCAGATGCTGCGCTATACGAATCAAAGGCCTCAGGAAAAAGAACTTTCCAGTGGCATTTGAATAAATAAAAATTACTGTGAAGAAAGGTGGTAAAATTATGGTAAGTAATATCAGCAGAGAAGAGGCATTCGAGCTGCTAAAAAAATATAATAAGGAGCCATTTCATATTCAGCACGCACTGACTGTGGAGGGGGTTATGCGATGGTATGCCGGCGAGCTTGGCTATGGAGATGATGCGGATTACTGGGCTATAACCGGCCTGCTTCATGATATCGATTTTGAACGCTATCCGGAGGAACACTGCCAGAAAGCGCCGGAGCTTCTGAAAGAGGGCGGCGTGGGCGAAGATATGATTCACTCAATCTGTTCACACGGATATGGAATCTGCAGCGAGATAGAGCCCCAGCATGAGATGGAAAAGGTTATGTTTGCGGCAGATGAACTGACAGGCCTGATCGGGGCCGCAGCGCTGATGCGGCCATCCAAGAGTGTAATGGACATGGAAGTATCCAGCATAAAAAAGAAGTTTAAAGACAAAAGATTTGCGGCGGGATGTTCGCGAGATGTGATACGACAGGGGGCAGAGCGGCTTGGCTGGGAATTGAACGACCTGTTCGAAAAGACAATTCTTGCTATGCGTTCCTGCGAGGAAAGCATCAACAAAGAGATGGAGAATTACAGTGCATAAACAGCGTATTCCGGGCATTGCAAACGGAATCTATGGCGGAGGCCCTGCAGTATATGGTGGTGAGACTGCTGTGAGTGTGGGGCGCTCAGCCCATATAAATGCGGAACGGATCAGGGAGACCTGAATCGTTCCGCATTTATATGGGCTGAGCTAAATTTCTAAGCCTTTATTAAGGTAGCTATGGTAAACTGTTACTGAGGTGATGATGATGAAATTATTATTTGCTGAGGATGAAGTAAGTATGTCGGAGGCGGTTGTGGATATTTTGACCTATCATAAATATATTGTGGACGCAGTGTATGACGGAGAGGCGGCCCTTGAGTATGCCCGTGCAGCGCAGTATGACGGGATTATTCTGGATATTATGATGCCGAAAATGAGTGGGCTCGAGGTTCTGAGCCTTTTGCGCAGGGAGGGATGCCGCACGCCGATTCTGCTGCTGACCGCGAAGGCGGAGGTGGAGGACCGCATACAGGGACTGGATCTGGGGGCGGATGATTATCTCCCCAAGCCTTTTGCCATGGGGGAACTTCTGGCCCGGATCCGTGCTATGCTGCGGCGGAGGGAGGAATTTACCCCGGATATCATAGAATGCGGAAATATCGCGCTGAACCAGCAGAGCTATGAGCTAAGCGGGAATGGACAGACATTTGTGCTGACAAAACTGGAATACCGGCTGATGGAAACTCTAATGCTGAACCAGGGGATGTATCTTTCGTCGGAGGAACTGCTCGTGAAGGTGTGGGGATATGAAACAGAAGCCGAACTGGGGACGGTCTGGGTATATATATCATATCTGAGGAAAAGGCTGTCGTCCATGAATGCTAACGTGGAAATAAAAGCAAAACGAAACATCGGATATACTCTGGAGGTTAAGAGATGACGAAAACACTTCAGAAAAAATTCATAACCACTGCTATGCTGGCAATTACTGTGTTGATTTTAGTTCTGCTTGGAGCGATCAATGGAATATATGGCCTGATATCCGGCCGGCAGATGGAACGGATGCTGGGGATGATGGTCTACAATGGGGGCGCCCCCTCGCTGCAGCCAGAATTACCCGGCGGAGTCAGGCCGGGCTTTTTGGAGCAGCCGATCGATGAGGATACCGCCATGTCGGCCCGTTATTTTCTGATCCGTTATAATTCGGACGGTGAGGCTGTGCAGACTGATGTCAGTAAAATCGCTTCCGTGACAGAAACAGAGGCCGAAAAAATGGCAGAGAAGGTAAGGAAAAGCGGGAGCTCAGAGGGCAGGGCGAAACAATTTCGTTATAAAATAGCGCAGACCCATGACGGAAAAGGCAGTGTCGTCATTTTTCTGGATACATCCTCACAGACCCGCAACATACTCATGGTCTTAGGGATTTCAATATTTATCGGCATCCTGTGCTGGAGCCTTATGCTGCTTTTCGTCATTCTGCTATCAAAAAAAGCGATACTGCCCATCGCGGAAAATATAGAAAAACAAAAACAGTTTGTAACAGATGCCGGACATGAGATCAAGACCCCTCTGGCTATAATCATGGCAAATACAGACGCCATGGAGCTGCACAATGGGGAAAATAAATGGAGCCGCAATATCCGGGAACAGACGGTACGTCTCAACGGACTTATGCAGAATCTGCTGGCCCTTGCAAAAATGGATGAGGGCGCAGTAAAGCTGCCTTCGTCAGATATCTTACTGAGCAGTCTGCTGGAAGAGATCCTGCCGGCTTTTTATGAGCCGGCCGCTCTCAAAGAAATCATAATAGAAGAAAATATTCAGCCCAACATCATCATGCACGGGAACAGAGATAGTATGTCAAGGCTCATTACGATACTGCTGGACAATGCGGTAAAATACACGTCTAAGCAAGGAAATATTATAATTTACTTAGAAAGAAAAGAAGGCGTTATTACATTAAGTATAAAAAATACGTGTGATATGCTCCCGGAAGTCGATCCAGAAAAACTCTTTGACCGCTTTTACCGAGGCGACAGCGCCAGAACACAAAAGAGCGGGGGTTACGGCATTGGCCTATCTGCAGCCCGCGCTATAGCAGAATCACAAAAAGGAAGCATTACGGCATCCTATGAAGAAAACCAGATTATATTCACAGTAGAACTGAAGAACTCTAAGTAAAGGAGATATAAACCAGGTACCCCGCCCGCTCCTTTATCTGCGCCTGTAAATTGTCTTAAAATACAGGAGATAAAAGATTAAAAAAAGGTTATGCTATAGAGTAAAAGCTCTGCATATTACTGAGCATATGCTAAGTTGGAATCGTTAAAGGGGAGACTCTATGAAACCGGGAAAGAAGAAAGAAACAGGTGCAGTCCTGATAGAAGCAGTAAGAATTGCAGTGGGAAGCGGCGCAGCCATGTATGCAGCTTCCCTTTTGCATCTGGAATTTGCCGCATCGGCGGGAATGGTAACGCTGCTTACGATACTGACTACAAAGTGGGAAACGCTCAGGCTCTCAGCTGCCCGTATCCTGACTTTTATTCTGGCGGCAGTCCTGGCATGGTTAGTATTCAGTCATATCAAAAGCGACGGCGCTGCATTTGGAATCTTCATATTTTTACTGGTATTGATAAGCGAATGGGTAGGCTGGAGGATAACTGCATCCGTAAATGCGGTCATAGGCACACACTTTTTGGCTACACGAAACTTTTCGATTGCTTTTATTGCAAATGAATTTCTGATTGTATTGTTAGGGATCACGATAGCCATCCTTGTTAATCTGTTTCAGAATAATGGAGGGCAGAGGAACAGAATTATAGAAAATATGCGTTATACAGAGCAGGAATTTTCCGATATACTGGGAGAACTGGCTGCATTTTTATATAGCCGGGACAGAAGGGAGACTGTTTGGGAGAAGCTGGAACTTTTAGAACGGAAACTGGAGAATTTTATAGAGCAGGCATATGTGTATCAAAACAACACCTTCAGAGCTCATACCAGTTATTACAGCGCCTATTTTGAAATGAGGGAAAAACAGTGTGGGGCACTTCAACATCTGCATCAGGAGATGGAAAAGCTGAAGGCGCTTCCAAAGCAGTCCTTTATTGTGGCAGATTATATTTCCTATTTAAAACACTTTGTCAAGGAGATGAACCGGCCGGAAAAGCAGCTGGCACGCCTGGCGGCGCTGTCTGAGGAGATGAAGGCACAGGAACTCCCCGGCAGCAGAGAGGAGTTTGAGAACCGGGCGGTGCTCTATCATATCCTAATGGATCTGGAAGAGTTTCTGCAGTATAAGCAGCATTTTGTGGAGCGGATTGACGAGACGCAGTTTGCCGTTTACTGGAAAAAAGAGGTAGAGGATTTCAGACGCTCCAAAAGCAGGTGAAGATTTGCTACCGTTTCCCGGTTAATATAATGTTCAATTTTTTCCACCTGTTCGAGTTCATTCTCTGAATGATTCAGCAGGCACAGAAATTCGTGCAGTATATCGTGCCGGTAAAGCAGATACTCCCCAACCTCCAGCCCCTTGGGCGTTGCGGTCAGGTAGCCGTATTTCTGGAAAGAGATGTATCCCCTTTCCTTCAGTGCGTTAACCATCTTCGATGCGGAGGAGGGTTTTACATGCAGATTCTCAGACAGTGCCTGGATTCTTACGATATCCTGTCCCTTGAGCATCCGGCAGATCATCTCCAGATAATCCTCCATAGATGCGGTCAGATCGTCTGTGTTATGCAGTTCATATCCTTTTTGGGTATAAAAATCATTTCTATTGTCCATGATATCATTTCTCCTATTAAGATAAAAAAGTTAAAATCTATCCGAAATATATTCCCCAATGTGTCACAGAATCCCGAAAAATTAATATTATAGAATCAGGAAAGAAAGTTTCCTTATCCTAAATTCTATGACAAGGCGGTGGCGCTTATGAAAAAGGAGATCTGTTTAAACGATATACAGCCGGGGGAGAAGGCGGTTGTCAGAGAGCTGAGGTCAGATGGAAGTATCCACAGACGTCTTTTGGATATCGGTCTGGTCAGAGGAACGAAGATTGAATGTGTGGGAAAGAGCCCCGGAGGGGATCCGGGGGCATTTTTAATCCGCGGTGCGGTGATTGCGATCCGTTCGGAAGACTGCGGGGATATCCTGGTTCATACTTTGGAAGGCGCCTGATATGGGGCGCGAAAAAGTGATTGCCATAGCGGGCAATCCGAATGTGGGGAAGAGCACGGTATTTAACAACCTGACGAATCTGCACCAGCATACGGGAAACTGGCCGGGAAAGACGGTTACCAACGCTTCGGGATATTGTGAGACTAAGGACTATTCTTATAAAATGGTAGATATTCCGGGGACGTACTCGCTGCTGGCCCATTCGGCTGAGGAAGAGGCTGCCCGGGATTTCATCTGTTTTGGGGACGCAGATGCGGTTATTGTGGTCTGCGATGCTGTCTGCCTGGAGCGGAATCTGAATCTCGTCCTGCAGATTCTGGAAATCACCAGAAAGGTGATTGTCTGTGTAAACCTTCTGGATGAGGCAGAAAAGAAGGGAATTTACGTCAATCTGGATACCCTTTCCCGGGAACTGGGCGTACCGGTCATCGGCATGGTGGCAAGGGAGGGGAAGGGCAGAGATCAGCTGCTGGAGACTATGGATCATATGATGCGGGAGGCCGAAAACGTCAGGCAGGAGCTTCAGGCTTCTTCTGTAGGATGCAATGCTGCAGAAGGATATGTTATTCCATACTGCCGGACGCTGGAAAAGGCGATTTCTCTGCTTGAGCCTGCGGTGGATGCGGTGCTGGAGGGAATACAGATGCCCTCGGCATCCTCCTGCAATGGATGTCTGAACAGCAGATGGCTGTCCCTGCGGCTGCTGGATTATGACAAGGCGCTGGATGAAGGCATCCGCAGATACCTGCATAGAAACATCTGTCAGGAACGCTGCCTGAAGGAAGCGATTCCGGAGGCACAAAAATTACTGTACAATCAAAATATGGATAAGAAACGGCTGGAGGAAGAGATTGTATCATCGGTCATGTATATTGCGGAACGAATCAGCGAAAAGGCTGTGACGTTTACAAAAGAACATGCGGACAGCCGGGACCGGAAAATTGACAGTATTCTAACCAGCAGGCGGGCGGGGTATCCGCTGATGGCAGCGCTGCTGATGGCAGTGCTGTGGCTGACCATAACAGGAGCAAACTATCCCTCTGAAATGCTGGCAAAGGGGCTGTTCTGGATCCAGGACAGACTGACGGAACTGTTTGGACTTATAGGCGCGCCCGCCTGGCTGCATGGGATACTGGTCCTGGGGGTTTACAGAGTGCTGGCATGGGTTATCTCTGTGATGCTTCCGCCAATGGCAATATTCTTTCCGCTGTTTACGCTGTTGGAGGACGCCGGTTATCTGCCCAGAATTGCATATAATCTGGATAAACCCTTCAAAAAATGCTGTGCATGTGGAAAACAGGCACTGACTATGTGTATGGGATTCGGATGTAATGCCGCAGGGGTGGTGGGATGCAGGATCATAGACTCGCCCAGGGAGCGGATGATTGCAATATTAACCAACAGCTTTGTGCCCTGCAATGGACGTTTTCCTACACTAATTGCAATTATAACCATGTTTTTTGCCGGGATTTCCGGAGGCGCAGGTGCATCATTATTATCGGCGTTTTTACTCACTATGTTTATCCTGCTTGGTGTAGCCATGACATTTCTTGTATCCTGGATTTTATCAAAAACAGTGCTAAAAGGCGTGCCCTCGTCCTTTACGCTGGAACTGCCGCCTTACCGCAGGCCGCAGGTGGGCAAAGTGATTGTCAGATCCATCTTTGACAGAACCCTGTTTGTGCTGGGCCGTGCGGTAGTAGTGGCCGCGCCTGCCGGGCTGTTTATCTGGGCTGCGGCCAATATAATGGTGGGAGATACGAGCCTTTTGAATTATTGTGCGTCTATGCTGGACCCGTTTGCCAGAATGCTGGGACTGGACGGTGTGATACTGATCGCCTTTATCCTGGGGCTCCCGGCAAATGAGATTGTTGTGCCCATCATAATTATGGCCTATATGGCACAGGGCAGCCTTGTGGAATTTGACAGCCTGGCAGAAATGAAAACATTGTTTGTGAGTCATGGCTGGACCTGGCTCACGGCGGTCTGCACCATGCTCTTTTCCCTTATGCACTGGCCCTGTTCCACAACACTGCTGACTATTAAAAAAGAAACGGGAAGCTGGAAGTGGACGCTGGCGGCACTGGCAATACCGACTTGTGCAGGGATACTTATATGTTTTGTCGTGGCACAAATCGGAGGCTGCTTTTTGTAAGGAGGTATTTAAAAGAAAGAAAAACAGCTCGTCTACGGCTGGGGCGTAAAATGAAGAAATAGCCTCCAGCCGCCTACGGGCGCCCAAGCCGTTCCGGTTTTCCGGCGTTCCCAAAAAAGAATTATCCCCCCTCCAAACACTTTTGTTTGAACAGATTTAAGTGTATAATAGTAAGAAAACATGGCGGAGGGAAAATGAAGTGGCACAAGATACGCAGGCAAATGCAGAAAAATCCGGAAACGGCATGAAAAAGAATATATTACTGCGCACGAACTTACTCATATGCGTCGTAATTATTGCAGGGTTTCTGATGACAGCGGTACTGAGTTACCGAGCCAATTATAGTGCCTCCCTTGAGAATATCGAGCAGGTTTCTACTTTGACGTCGGAAGGGATATACTATCAGATGAATTATGCATTTACTAAGCCGGTCAATATTTCTCTGACCATGGCAAATGACAGCCTGCTGAAGGAGTTTCTTGCGACAGAGGCGGAACATCTTGCGAATAAGGAATACATAGAGACCATCAGGCGGTACCAAGAACAGGCCGGCCAACCAGGCAACGGCGCAGTATTTCGAAAAAATGGGAGCTCCTAAGGGAACACCATACGACCAGGCTCTTCAGATTGTAGCTGAAAGGCAGATTCATGAGGCATATCGGGAAGGAATGGGCGGTGGAAAAGGCTGCGGAGCTGTCCCGAGATCTCTGCCGGCTGCATCAGGTTGGAAATGACCGCTGGCAGATTACAGCCAGCATAGGCGTGGCTGTACTGCAGGGGGCGGACTTTGAGATGTTTTATAAGAATGGGGATGCCGCTCTGTATGAATCGAAGAAAAATGGGCGCAACCGGTATACCGTGTATTGCAAAGAGGCAGAGTAAGGCACATAGCCCTCGCTGCCTCACTGGTTAAAAACCCTTTATAAATTCGTGTACTTCCTTCTTTCCAATATAGTGATATTTGTTTCTCTTTGTATAGAAGAAAAAGAAGGAAAGCAGAAGTGTAACGCATTCCGCTGCAGGTACAGAGAGCCATACGCCGGTAACTCCCAGCAATTCGGGCAGCAGCAGGATACTTGCTACAATGAAGATAAAGGTGCGGGCAAAGGAAATAGCCGCGGATACCGGTCCATCTGAAAATGCGGTGAACATGGCGGATGCGAAGATATTCATGCCTGCAAATATAAAGTTAAATGAGAACAGAAAAAATCCTGTTTTAGCAATCTCATAGGTCGGCGAACCGGCAGGCGTAAATATTTCCACGATATAGGGGGATAATACCAGCGCTACTGCAGTTGCAATCAGCGAGGATATGGCAACAAAACCGGTACATATTTTGAAGATTCTCTGCAGGAGAGAAATATTATTTCTCCCGTAATTGTAGCTGATCACCGGCGCCACTCCCATGGAAAAGCCGAAATACAGCGCGTTAAAAAGGAACTGTCCGTAGAGCACGATCGTGATCGCGGCAACCCCCGCTTCACCCAGCAGACGCAGCATTACGATATTAAACAGGAAGGTAACTACTGCGGTGGATACATTCGTGACCATTTCAGAGGAACCGTTCGCGCAGCTCTTCAGCAGTGTTGAGAGGCTGAAGTGCGGTTTTACAATGCGCAGTGTGTTCTTTCCGGAAAAAAAGTATACCAGCCCGGCTAAAGCGGGGATGACCTGCCCAAGGCCGGTTGCCAGTGCAGCTCCCTGGATTCCCATCTGCAGAGGCCCCATAAACACATAATCCAGTATCATGTTGACGATGCCCCCCATAATGGTCAGAATCAGTCCAAGATGAGGCCTGCCTGCGGTGACAAAGAAGGTCTGGAAGAGCAGCTGCAGGATACAGGCCGGAGCAAAAAACAGCAGCATCCCGAGATAGCCTTTACAGTCTGCAACCAGAATATCTGTTGAACCGAGAAGCCGTACCACAGGCTCCAGAAAAAGGGTGCCTGCGGCCAGAATAACCACACTTAAGAATAAAGAAGTTGCAATAATTAATGAGAGGTCCTGGTTGGCCTCTTTTTCTTTGTGTTCCCCTAACTTTTTTGCAATGAGGGCGCTTCCGCCGCTGGCAAACATGACACCTACTGCTATAATCAGGTTAATAACCGGAAAGACAATATTTGCAGAGGACAGTGCGTTGCTCCCCACAAATCGAGAAATGAAAATCCCGTCAACTATTGTATATAAAGAGGTAAAAACCATCATAATCATAGTCGGAAGAGCAAATCTGAGCAGCGAAAAAAAGCGGAAATCTTTAGCAATTGATAATGACATTATAAATCATCCTTTCTATGAATTTTTTTCAGCATATGTTATGATAAAGTATAGGGTAACACGATAGTCAAGCTGAAATTAAAATTATATTAAAATTTTTAAACAAACAACTGTAAATGCGTGCGGGAGGGGAATCACATGGAGAATAGCAGGATATTAACGGCGGGGGAGTTTGCCAAGATCGTGGGAGTTACTAAGCATACACTCTTCCATTATGATGAGATCGGCCTTTTCCGGCCCGAGAAAAAGGGTGAAAATGGGTACCGGTATTATTCGATGGCGCAGATAGAGGTATTTGATGTGATTTACACATTAAAGGATCTGGATATGCCACTGAGTGAGATTCGGGAATACCTGGACAGAAGATCCCCGGGGACGCTGCTTGAACTGCTGGACAAAGAGCAGGAAATTGTGGAGCAGAAGGAAAAAAGGCTAAAAAGGACAAAAGAATGGATTATCGGGAAACGGAAGCTGATTAAGGAAACGGAAACGATCGATACAGAAGCGGTGGAATTATTGGAGATGCCTGCAGTTTATGAAGTGTCTGTCAGGGTGGATACTGCAGATGAAAAGATCTGGGCCATGGAGACCGGGAGGCTTCTGGACATGTGTGATTCGTTTGGCATCAAAGGCGTAAGGGGAATTGGTTATATGCAGCCGTTAGATTGTATTAAAGAAGGGTTATACAACAGCTATGAAAAAGCATACGTGGTTACAGAGCGCAATATCCCCGGCGCCGGGTGTGTAAAAAGGCCTGCGGGCACGTATCTGGCGGCTTATCATGTAGGGCACTGGCAGACGCTTAATGAGGCTTACGAAAGAATGCTGGCATATGCAGAGTCGGCGGGCCTTACGTTATGCGGAGGCTGTTATGAGGATTATCAGCTGGATGGACTTACACAAAAGACGGAGGAGGAATATGTCACAAGAGTGTCCTGCAGAATTGACGGTGCATGCGGAGGCTGCCGGTAACCTCTGCAGAGTCATGAACGGTTACCTTTAGGTATCCAGGTAATATGAAAGTCGTTCACAAAAGGTTGATTTTATTCCCATATCAGCGTATGATAGTAAAATACTTTTTACTACATATATAAGGATGTGATTTGTAATGTTAAAAAGGTGCATTTTATTGATATTAAAACCGCTGTCGTTTTTACCGGCACTGATCATGATGTATGTGATCTTCAGTTTTTCAGCGCAGAGCGGAACGGATTCGGGCAATCTGAGTTATTCCGTGAGCCATAAGATTGTGGAAATCGGGAATGAAGTCCTGCAGAAGAATATGGAGGAATGGGAGATCGATGAGAAAGCATACGAGATCGAATATCCGGTGAGGAAGATTGCGCATATGACAGAATACTTTATACTGGCAGTTGCGGTATCACTGCCGTTTTATGTATACGGCCTGCGGGGCTTTGGCCTTATGCTGGTAGCTGGGCTGATCTGTGTAGGCTTTGCCTGCGGGGATGAGTATCATCAGTCCTTTGTGGACGGGAGAGGTCCGTCCGTGAAGGACGTGGGAATCGACAGCATCGGAGTGTTCTTTGGAATCATGGCAGTGCGCATCTGCTGCTGGACGATATTGGCTCCTGTGCGGACGATGGAGCGGGAGCGCCGCCGATGGGAACGGAAAAGAGAACGGCAGAGAGCGCGTGAAGAGGAGCAGCGGTACAGAAGGCGCGGCAACCGTAGTGAGTATTAGAAACAATTTTATAATGAGGAAGTGTAAGTCTCAAAAATCCACTGGTTTTTGAGGCTTATTTTTATCTTATAGAATTAGGGTGTCAAAAGATTCTTTTAAATGAATCTTATGGCACCCTAATGTGATATAGGAAATTTCTGTGCACAAGTCCGGCAGACAGATTAAAAATAATTACGGAAACCCGAGTAAAAATTAACCAATAGACCCAAAATATAATGATACAGCGCCTGAGTGTGTCAGACCATTTATTATGCCTGTCGGAGCATCGTTCTTAACAGGCCCGCGAATGACCAGGTACACTCCTGCGCTTGATACAACTGAAATGGGGGCGTATGCGTTGTCTGTATGCCAAAGGAGGCTATATATGGAACTGATAAAACTGTCAGGAATATTAATTGTTATCATTGGATTTGCGTTAAGACTGGATTCGATACTGATTATATTAATTGCTGCAATTGTCACAGCTTTAGCAGGAAACCTGGGAGTAACCGGGCTTTTGGAGACGTTAGGAACCAGTTTTACTGCGAACCGGAATATGGCAATTTTCATTCTAATTATGCTGGTAACCGGAACTTTAGAGCGCAACGGTCTGAAGCCCGCGGCTGCCAGTCTGATCGGCAGGATTAAGAACGCATCTGCCGGGGCGGTCATTGGAGCTTATGGGATCATGCGGGGGATATTTGCCGCGTTTAATGTCAGCTTCGGCGGGGTTGCCGGGTTCGTAAGGCCAATCGTGATGCCCATGGCAATCGGTGCAGTGGAAGCACAGGGCAAGGAACCGGCAGAAGAGCACGTAGAGCAGTTAAAGGGAATGGCCTCCGGCATGGAGAATATTGCATGGTTTTTCTGCCAGGTGCTGTTTGTCGGGGGTTCGGGCGCCCTGCTGGTGCAGTCCACACTGGAAACCCTGGGATACCAGGTTTCCCTGCTTGATTTGGCAAAGGTAGAAATACCGGTCGGAATCTTTGCAATCATAACGGGGATTGTCTACTATTTTCTGAAAGACAGGAAATTGTACAAAAAATATTATGGGGATAAAAAGTAAGGAGGAAGGCGCATCATGACATTTTTTACCAGCCAGGACGTGACACTGGGCACAAAACTCCTGGAAATCATCTATATAATTATGGGCCTGATTACTTTCTATACCGGAATCAAAAATGCCTTGGATAAGGAGAATCCCTCCCGGTTTGGAACCGGGTTGTTCTGGTGCGCTCTTGGAGCGGTGCTGGCGTTTGGGCGCTGGATCCCGCCGGCTATAAACGGAGCTCTGATTATCCTGATGACCATACCGGCCATCCTGAAAAAAGTAAAGATTGGAAAAATCCAACCACTGACAGAGGAATATACCAATGAAAAGTACCGGACCATCGGAATGAAAATCTTTATCCCGGCTCTGTCCATCGGTGTCTTTGCCATTCTTTTTGCCATCTTCCTCCCCGATCTTGGCGCAATCGTAGGAGTGGGTGCGGGCATTGTGGCGTCGGTTATGATACTCATGCTGCTTTCCAGGGAGAACCGGCCTGCGGTTTTTTTGCGGGATTCTGAGCGCCTCCTCTCAACGGTAGGGCCTTTAAGTATGCTGCCGATGCTCCTTGCAAGCCTGGGCGCGGTTTTTACCGAGGCAGGCGTTGGGGGTGTGATAGCCGGTCTCGTCGGCGGGGTGATTCCCAGGGGCAATGTAAATGCGGGAATTATAGTATTTGCAGCCGGGATGGCATTGTTTACCATGATTATGGGAAATGCCTTTGCAGCCATTACCGTGATGACAGTTGGAATCGGCGCGCCGTTCGTCCTGCAATATGGTGCAGATCCTGCCGTCATAGGAATACTGGCATTGTCATGCGGATTCTGCGGAACACTCTGTACACCCATGGCCGCAAATTTTAATGTGGTACCCGTGGCGATGCTGGACATGAAAGACCGTTTTGGCGTAATCAAATGCCAGCTGCTGCCTGCGGCACTCATTTTTGTATTTCAGGTTTTCTATATGATTTTCATGAAATAAGGGTAAAAATAAGAAGTGCAGGCTCTAAGAGCATTGAAATGATATACAGGAAGGAAACGGTTATGCAGGATTACCGGAAAATAGAACGGGGCGCTATGATTGTTATAAAAGACTGGCTGCGCCTGAAACCATGGGAAAAACTCATGATTGTGACAAGCGAAAATCATCTGGAAGAGGCAAAAGCGCTGAGGTACTGCGCCCACAAACGGGCAAAGTCTGTAGATCTGATGGTGGTGGAAAGACGAGGGAAGCATGTAGGCGTATTTTTTGACCGCCACGAAAAGGTATTTGATGGTTACCGGGCCGTAATCGGAGCCACAGACTATTCTCTTGTTACCACAAAAGCGGCTAAAAGGGCGATAAACAGGGGAAGCAAGTTTCTGTCCCTGCCTCTGGCGACCAATAATGAAAAATCAATGCTCTCATACCGTTTTATGGGCATGGACACAAAGAAGAGCAAAATGATGGCAGGCATTATCATGAAATATCTGAATTCCTCCTCTGTGATCCAGGTGAAGACAAAGAGGGGGACAGACCTAAGGTTGTATAAGAGAAACAGAACCGCGGGGTTTTTTAATGGAGTGGTGCGGGACGGCAAAGGATTCTCATCCGCCAGCATTGAGGTGTACGTTCCGATTGAAGAGACAAAGACCGAAGGGGTCCTGATACCGGATGGCTCGCTGGGGTATATCGGAAGAGTGGAAGAGCCATTTAAGATCAGTATAAAAGAGGGGCGCATTCAGGAGATGGAAATGAATGTCAGCGGAAAGAAGCTGAAAGCATATATGGAGGATTTTAAAGACCCCGGAATTTATGTGGTGTCGGAATTGGGAATTGGCCTGAATTCCTATGCAAAGTGCAGGGGAAAATGTTATATTGAAGATGAGTCTGCCTATGGAACATTTCACATCGGTGTGGGGCGGAACATTGCCCTGGGCGGGCTACATGAGGCGAACGGGCATTTTGACCTGGTGGCGCATAAACCGGATATCTATGCGGATAACCGGATGATCATAGAACGGGGAAAGATCATTATACCGGAACCGCATATCCTATAAAATTCCAAATAGCAGGAGGAAAGATATGAGAGTATTAATTACAGGATTTGACCCTTTCGGAGGGGCAAGCATCAATCCGGCCTATGAAGCGGTAAAACTACTGCCGGATATCATTGGGAGTGCAGAAGTAATTAAGATGGAAATCCCAACAGTTTTTTACCGGGAAGGTGAAATACTGGAGGAAGGAATCCGCAGGCACAGGCCCGATGCCGTCATCTGTATCGGACAAGCCGGAGGACGTTCCGGAATCTCGGTAGAGAAGGTGGCCATTAATCTGATCGAAGCCAGAATCCCGGATAATGACGGGCAGCAGCCTTTTGACGAGCCGGTCTGTGAAGACGGGGAGAACGCGTATTTTGCAACGGTTCCGGTAAAGGCAATGGTGGAGCGCATCCGGGAGAGAGGGATACCGGCAAAAATATCTTATACAGCGGGAACCTATGTATGCAATGACGTCATGTACCGCCTGCTGTATATGATAGATAAGAAATATCCGGAGATCAGGGGCGGATTTATACACGTGCCATTTTTGCCCGAGCAGGTAACTGACCTGCCGGACGGGACGCCGAGCATGTCGGCTGAGACGATTGCACGGGCCATTGAGGGGGCGGTGGAAGCCGTGGTGGAGAACAGGGAAGATGTCAGGACGATTATGGGGGAGACGCATTAAACGCATAAAAGTAAAAAGCATTGTGAAGTATTGGGAGAAGGCGGTTTCGGACAAAGTGTGCAAGCCTATCTCAACTTCTTACCCCTTACTCATGAGGGCTTTAGGAGTTGAGATAGGCTTGCACACTTTGGCTATGTTTATAGGCGAACCTCAGACAGCGGAAAGCTGATATGAAATGCGGTACCCTCCCCAGGCTGTGATTCAACGGTTATAGTACCTCCATATTCTTCTATGCTGATCTTTGTAAAATAAAGCCCAAGCCCGCGCAGTCCGGGATTTCTTTTCGTACTGAATTCATAATTGAAGATCTTGGGAAGGTGATCCGGGTCAATTCCTTCTCCGCTGTCTTTGAACGTAATCTCTGCGGAATCCTTCGTATACGCGGCAGAGAGCGTCATAGATCCCTTCATAGGCGTATGCTCGGTGGCATTCATAACCAGATTCTCAAAAGCCCGGAATAGATTTTCTCTGTGGCAGTATATCGTGCATGTCTGAGGAGGCAGTTCCAGATGGTAGTAGATCCCGTTTGCATCGGCGTAAGGCAGGGTTTCCGTGTATACATACCGGAGAAATTCACTGCAGTCCAGATGTTCGGCCGAACCCTTGTGAGAAGTTTCCGTATGAAATAACTGAAGGCTCTGTACATTATTCTGGATCTGTGAGGATTTATGGTCGATCACATCCAGATAATGCTGCAGTTCTTCGTCTAACCCAATCCCGCTGCTTTTCATGTAATCTATATAGGTATTGATTGCCGCTACGGGTGCTTTCAGGTCATGGGCTACAGCAGAGAGAAACTGCTTGCGTTCCTCCATCATAGCGGTCAGGTAAGCCGTTTTTCTCTCCACCTCATCCTGCAGATGTTCCGTCAGATACTGGCGCTGGATCAGCGCTCTGCGGTTATAGTCAGAGATGAGCACGGTGAATAAGGCCACCATAACAAAACCGCAATATTCCGTCTGCCATCCGAAACGCACCGGTTCATAGCGGCCGGCGGTGAGATAATCCACCAAAATACCAAATCCGAATACTGCATTGCCACTCAAAAGCCAGACATGCTGCGGCTGCTGCAGTGTACCCAGAAACGCGGCCAGAATCAAGTAGGTACTCATTACAAGCTTGGATAAAGCGATGATCTGGCTGTACACGGCGATGAACTGCGGAAACAGAGGGAAAAGTATGTAAAAAGCCAGCATTGGAAAAGCAACCATAGCTATGGAAAATGTATAACAGGCAATGTAAACCTTTCGGTTCCATACAGAGCCGGCCAGGCGGTAAGTCAGTACGGTCATACATACGAGAATACCAAAATAGGCAGTATCCTCAATAACATAAGAAAGCCTGCCCAGATGAATACCCAGCCAGTGTATGAGCGGATAACAAATGTGTACGGAAAAACAGAGGCATAAAACCCCATAAGCTGCGTACAGGGTATCTGTCTGCCTGCGGAACCATACGGTAAAGGAAACGGCTGCACAGCCCAGTGTAAAAAAGCAAAGGAACGCATAAAATATAAGCCTGCCGATTACAAGGCTTGTTACCGTATCGGTCTGGCCTAAAACAGGCGGATAGACGACTCCACTGTAGTAATGAGAGTAATTGGAGGCCTGTATCACAATTTCTACACTGCCGGAAGGCAGGGAAACCAGGGCGTTCTGTACATGGACACGATAGTGGTTTTCGGACAAACTGCCATAGGAAATCAAGAGCTCTCCATTCACATATATTTTACTTGCAGAATATATTTCCGGCAGTTCTAAAAGCCATCCTTCTTCTGCCGGCTCAAGGTACAGCTGTTTTCGATAAACGGCGGTACCGAAGGGCGATGCATCGGGATGGAAAGATTTAAAATTTCCATATTGACCAATGGTGATGACTTTAGGGCTGTTAAAAACCGCATCATTGTCATTCCAGTTCTCGTCCAGGCTGAGATCAGGATAGAACTCCCAGCCTTCCGCAAGAACATGCAGGGTATTTCCTGTGTAGGTATATTTATTATCCCAGCGGAATGTGAGAGAAAAGAGCGCTCCGATTCCGGCAAGGGAGATAAAAAGAACCAGCAGTGATGCCGCAAGAGCCTTCTTTCCGCTGTGGACCTGGGGCAGGGCCTCCGCCTGCGGCATCAGGAAGGCTGCCTTAATTTTTTGGTAAAACTTTTTATGATTCATGTCTTATTCCGTAAAAACATATCCCTTTCCCCACTGTGTGCGGATGTATTCTTTTTCAGGTGAAAGCGCTTTGATTTTTCTGCGGATCCTCATAATCATGACCTGTATACTATGGGTATTATAACGCTCTCCCCACAAAGCCTCGTAGATCTCGTCCTGCCGGTAAGGGATGCCTTTGTTCTGGCTTAGAAATTGGAGTATCTGGAATTCGCTGAGGGTCAGGTCTAGAGAATTGGTGCCGATGTAAGCCTGCTTCTCATCGGGACAGATATAGAGACGGTAATCCTCCTGCGGACTTCCGGTACCGCTGTTATGTACCCGGGGATGGATCCTCGCTCTGATACGAAGCTCCAGCTCCTTCATACGGTAAGGTTTTACAATATAATCATCCCCTCCGCTTAAGAATCCTTTCTCCAAAGAGGCCTCATCAGTCAATACTGTAAGAAATATAATCGGAATATTGCTCATTTCCCGAAGCACACGGCACAGGGCAAAGCCGTCCTGCCCTTCCATTTGGATATCCAGTATAATACAGTCGTAGGTATTCCTGTTGATCAGCAGTAAGGCGTCTTTCGCGCTGCCTGCCTGGTCAACGGCATATCCCTGCTCTGTAAAGTAGGAATGGTTTAAAGTTAAAATATCAATATCATCATCCACAAAAAGAAGTCTGTCCATATTACACCAACTCTCATAATAGTTAGTTCCATTTTAAATGGGGCAGAAGCTGTTTGCAAATAAAATCGTACATTTCCAAAAATTGTTGTTAATTGTTGTTATTTATTGTTATTTTATTGTTAAATATAATATGATAAAATGAAATGTATAACAAAAGATGATATGGGAGGAGAAGGGCAAGTGAAAAAAAGATGGAAGATCCCTTTTTTCCTAATGGTTATGTTGGGGTTACTCTTCGTAAACACATCTGCCTGTAAGGCGTGGGGACCGCCTAAACTGGAGGATGAAGAGGCTTTTTTGCAGTGGTATGAAGAGAATAAGAATAACGACGGGGCGGTGTATCAGTTATCGAGTGACCTGAAGCTGACGAAAGGGAGTGAAGAGTCCCCTCTTATGTGGGACGGCCAGGGAAAGGTAACGATTGACTGTGGGAACCATTTGATCCTGGCTGAGAGCAGCCTTGTGATAAACAACCCGAACCTGAAGATTACAGGATCTGAGTACTGTGTGATTATGGTAAGAAATGAAACACTTACACTGGAACAGGGGAAGATAGAGTATGCAGGAACCGAAGGGTTAATCTTACAGGTGCAGGGTGGAAAACTTGCTGGACCCTCACGGCGGGGGCAGTTTACACTCTGCAATTCTGAAAATGCGAGAGATGTAACCGGAATTGTGTATGGAGTTATACAGGATGGTGTGCTCTCAAACCTGGATATCGTACTGGAAGGGCTTGATAAAGCCGTGGGAATCAATAGCTCCGGAATGCTGACAGTTGAGAACTGTGGGATCCGGGTGACAGCCGGGATAACAGCATATGGAATTAAACAAAATTTTGATACGATGGAATTGGTCGTTCGGGACAGTGAGGTGACGGCGGCTGTGTCTGAACCAACAGGAGAGGCGTACAGTGCTTATGCCGAAAGCGGAAAAATTTACTGTGAAAATTCTATATTAGTGCCAAAGCTGGAAGAGGACACCACTTATAAGGTACTTGCTGCAAAAGCCAAAACACCAGTTTATGTGGAAGCCGGGGATTCCAGTGCGGATTGGCAGCTGCCAGCGGCGCTGGATATGTATGTACAGGAGAATGGATCAGACCAGGAGACAGAACTTTCCATTCCTGTTATTTGGGGGCTGCCGGACAGTGTTCTGCAGGAGCCTGGTTATTGTATTATAAAGGGAAGTTTTAATACGGAGAGGTTACCGTATACAGTTATCAATCCGGACGGAGTAGTTCCGGAAGTCACAGTGATCTGTGTACCCCCGGAAAAGATGTTCCTGATTGCTTCAGAAATCACAGAGACCAAAACGAAACTGCTGCTGCCCTATCCGTATGGTGCCAGGTTTCTTAAAATAGAGTACAGCACAGACGGCAGGAACTTTCGGACTTATCTGCCGAATAGGCCGAACATGATTATAGAGGGGGAACCTGTTCCGGAAAACGGACTCTTTTTGTTCTCTGTATCTTTGCCGGAGGCGCAGAAAGGACTATACATAAGATTTGTTACAGTGGGGGAAAGCATGTTCAGTGGAACCAGCGCCGTGTGGAAAGTAGGAGACGGCGCCAGCACAGGAATTCCAGATGATGCAGGGGAGGAGCAGGGCGGCGACCGCGGCGGCCAGGATGCAGAACCTGATCTGCCGGATGCGAATGATCCTGATACCGTCCCGGACATAGAACGTCCGAATGTACAACCTCCCGTTCCCGACCTTGAAGATCCGGATGCGGAGAACGGAGAGGCAGGCGGGACACCCTCCGTGAAACCACCGTCTGATGGACAGGGAGAGCCACATTGGGGAGAGGGGGACAACCAGGAAGAAGCAGGCAGACAGCCTGGAACGACAGGCAACAAAGAAGAAACCTATGACAGAGCACCTTATGTGAGTTCCGGAGTAAACAGGCAGGAAGGTAATTCAGTTTTGGGCCGGGGTGTTGACGGTATTGGTAAACCGGAGAATGAGGGGAATCGTTCAAATAAACCAGTCAATCCTGCTTCAGAGGAGGCGGTTCAGCACATTGATGCGGAACCGGATGAAAAACCGCTCGATGTGCAGAATGCTGAGCTTGCAGAAGCCGGAAAAAAGGCAATGAAAAAACAGTATCCTATAGGGATAGCTGTTGTTCTGGTGGTTATTGGAATTGCGGCGGCGGGATATTGGTATGGAAAGAAGGTATTTAAAAAGAAGTAATTGAGATTTATTACCGGACTTTAAATTCAGCCCGGAAGAGGCCCCCCTCTTATAGGGGGGAATAAAGATATATTTACCCAGGTGCAGAGAGTTTGTAGTATATTGAAACAGTGGAGGAGCATACTACAAGCTTCCCTGCACCTGTATAGTGTTTAAAAAGCCATTTTATGAGTTTAATAGCATTTCTTGCACGGCGCAAATCCCATGCTTTCTGCTTCAGATAATGTTACCTGCTGTGGATTATTCATGCCACTGCATGATGGATTGTTGTGATATTTACTTCCGCTTTGTGGAATCCATACCATTTGTTCTTGCGGGACTTGATTTGCCTGCGAAGATTCTTGAGCGGCAGCTTCCGCTGCTATCCGTTCCTCCTCAGCTTTTTGGGCGGCAGCCTCTGCTGCTTTTCGTTCCTCCTCGGCCTTTTTAGCAGCTTCTTCTTCGGCTTTCTTAGCGGCTTCTTCCTTAGCCTTTTTAGCAGCCTCCTCTTCAGCTTTCTTAGCGGCTTCCTTTTCGGCCCTCTTAGCAGCCTCCGTCTCAGCTTTTTCTTGAGCTTCTTTTTCTGCAAGTGCAGCCTTGTCCTCTACAGTAATAGTTATGGTATTGCTTTTTATATCACCACATAGTACGTACATAGTGTAACTTCCAGATTTTTCAGTAGTAAATAGTAGGTTATCGCCATCCTTTTTTAGTTCCCCACCAGAAGTTTCGCATTCAATGTCTTTCAGATCAGCATTGGAGGGAGTGGTCTTAACATCTACGGGAATTGCTGTGTTTATATCGTACCGATTATTTTCATCTGCTGAGAGAACAATAGTTTCTAATTTATTATCCCTTGTAAACAGAGTGCAAATTCCACCGAGTACAAATAATACAATAAATACTGTTAAACATCCCTTCCCTTTCTTTTTCTTTGGCTCTTCAGGGAGCAGACTTTCTTTTTTCTTAATAAAACGGTTATTATGGATTTTTTTACTGGAATCTTTTGCGGAAGAGGTCTTTCTCTTAGATACCCTGCTTCCAGGAAGGCTAATGACTGGAGTCCGTTTTCCTTTAGATTTTCCCTTGTTATGCACACCTTTCATTCTATCAGTTTTGGTTTTGCGCCCTCTGTAAGAATCCATTTTTTCATCAGGAGCGTTTTCTTTACTTTTACGAAATGTAAATCCCATTTGCGTAATTCCCCCTTTTCCTTTGTATTTAAGATAGAATACATATATATGAAGCCGTCAGGCGTAATAATTGATCTGTCTATGCAAGAAAAGTGATACAATCAATATAGTTTTTTAATTTGCGCCACTTATTTTATACTTGCGTCTTACGTTAAACTACTTCTATTATATACGATTATATGGTAAATGGAAATAATAGGATTGGGGAGTCCAAGTAACTAATAAATAGTAAAAGTTTCCCTCAATTATTTATTTAAGCCCGATAACAGAAAATTGATTTTCTTTTGTTTTTTTGTATGCTAAACTTACACTATAAAAAATGCAACGATGCATGACAAGGAGGAGAGAAAATGAAAGAGTATCCTAAGTTTAGGGCAGCAGCGGTACAAGCAGCGCCGATTTTGCTGGATCTGGAGGCAACGGTAAGGAAGACATGTGATTTTATTGACGAGGCAGGTAAAAACGGGGCAAAACTTATTAATTTTCCGGAAGCGTGGATTCCTGGATACCCCTATTGGGTCTGGATGGACGGGCCGGATTATGGGATGAAGTATTTTGTTGAGTTTTATAATAATGCGGTGGAAATTCCCGGAAAGAGCGTTCAGGAGATTAGTGAGGCGGCCAAGAGAAATAAGATGTATGTTTGCGTTTCCGTTACGGAACGGGAAGGCGGCTCTTTGTATCTGACTCAGCTTTGGTTTAATCCGAATGGGGACTTGATCGGAAAGCATCGTAAGAATAAGGCTACCAGCCAGGAAAAAACAATCTGGGGCGACGGGGATGGAAGCCTGATGCCGGTATTTCACACGGAGTATGGAAATATGGGCGGGCTGCAGTGCTGGGAGCATTTTATTCCTTTGAATGTAGCGGCTATGGGCGGTCAGCACGAACAGATTCATTGTGGTTCCTGGCCCATTGCCATGTGGGATCCGAATAATATGTTTGCAACCGAACAGACACATGCGGCAGCGACTTATTATGCGGTTACCAATCAGGTTTTTTATTTGCTTGCGTCTATGATCTGGACTGAGGATCAGGCGGATCGCATCTGTGAGACAGATGCACACAGAGCAACGATGAAGCTGGGATACGGTATGACCAAGATTATTGCTCCAAACGGTACCGACATCGGGACGCACCTGGAGCCGGATGAGGAAGGAATATGCTATGCGGATATTGATCTGGGCGCTTATATATCAGGACGTTATATCATAGATACCGCAGGGACGTATTCCACACCGGGCTATCTGCGTATGACCCTCGATAAATCTGTACATAAGGCGGTAAATATTGTGGGGGATGCGGAACAGAAGGTGATACCTTATAACGAAATTCAGTTTGATGAATTAAATTAAGATAGTGATAATCAGGGCAGGATATCTTCAGAGCAGAGATATCCTGCCTTTTTCTAATCTGGAAAATTCCTCTGAAATTTTTTAGTGCTGATAAACTTTTTTGGATGTTCATGCTAAGGTTAAGCAAATAGCCGAAAATCGGCATCGCGGTGGTGCGCTAAAGATGTAAGCCCTTCATAAGAATCCAGGGTGGAGTTGAAGTGGATTAATTTACTTTTATCTTTCTAGTGTTATGTGAAATTCTGAATAAAATGGCAGAATTTCTGACAAGCATCTGTGGGAATAGTAGTTTTATTAAAAATTATGCAGACATCCCAGGTGCAAGCGGAATCCTCAAAGGGAATGATCACTGTATTCTCATAAGGATGTTCTCTTGCCGCAAAATCAACCGAGAGGCCAATGCCTTTATTTTGTGATGCAAAAAAGTGGGTGTAAGATATTTCACTGGTCTCGGTGACGGAGTTTGGTTGAATCTGTTTTTGCAGAAAGCGCTGCATATTGTGGTGGTATGGGTTAAATTGCCGCCCAATAAGTGCAAGGTCCTGTCCATTTAGGTCCCGATAGGATATGAAATCTTTATCTGCGTATGGATGATCCTTGTTAATAACGGCGACATGCCTGCATGAAAATAGATATTGGCAATCATATTGGTCTATTTTCATAGGCATTCCTATAACAGCAAGATCTATTTGATTCTGCGCTATCATTGATTCAATCTTATGATCGGTGTCTTCTATATAATCCAGACGTATAGACGGATAGCTCTTTTGGAATTGTTCTATAAGGTTGAAACCAAAATAGGCCATAACACCATAAGAAAAGGCAGCGCTCACCCTGGCAAGTGCGGTATCACTTTGAATATCTGTGGAGATAGAGTAAAACATATCAAGGATAGTGGAAGATTTGCTATATAATTGATCTGCATAGCGTGTCGGTACGACTCCTTTGGAAGTCCGTTTAAATAGAGTAAGGCCAAGTTCGTTTTCCAGCTTTTGAATAATTTTACTGACTCCCTGCGGTGTCATGTATACGATCTGCGCTGCCTGACTAATACTGGCTGCCTCGTATACACACCTAAATATTTTCATATCTTTTGTATCCATAAAGGGCTCTCCTTAAAAAATACGTATTTTTTAGGTGAAATACCTTAACTTTGGAAATTATTGTACTTTGAATGTATCGAAAAGTCAATATGGAAAGATATATGGTCTGCAATGGTGTAACAGTACTTTGACACTAGCAACGAGCTGCAGTATTAGCGATTCCTGTCATTAAGTATTCCCGCCCGTCGATAAGCCTAAAGTTTTCGGACTTAATTTCAGCCTGTCTAAACTGTTACATATTTTACAGGATTTTAATATTCTTATTTTATTTTAATTTGAACCGCACGCATAAACGTGCTATTCTAAAAACATCAAAACGGCAGGCATTTCAGCCAAATCTGGCCGTTCGATATCTCATCCCGGCGTTTCATATTCGAGACAGATTCCGTGAATGAATACAACATAATAAGAAAGGGGATTGCCTATGAAGAAAGGGCTAAAAGATTATTTTCCACAGATCAGAACACGGGAGGAGGTGATGAACGATATACGAATCAATCCTGTGTCAGCTTATCAGTTTGATCAGTGGGGGGAGGAACTTCAGGAAGAGTTTCTGGATTTCTGCACAGGAGCCAGAGGGGTTAAAATGACGTACGACTCTTTTTTTAAGGAGATTATGAACCCTGAATTACATGAGGAACGTTTGGAAGAACTGCTATCCTTACTGCTCGAACAGAAGGTAAAGATCCATCAGTTACTGCCGAATGAGTCGGCAAGAATTGCAGATGAAAACACGTTGCTGATCATGGACATTGTTGTGGAATTGGAGGATGGCAGCCTCGCCAATATTGAGATACAGAAAATAGGGTATGCATTTCCAGGGCAGCGGGGTGCATGTTATTCTGCAGATTTGCTCCTCAGGCAATATAAAAGAGTGAGAAGCCAGAAGAAAAAGAAGTTTACATATCAAGATATTAAAACGGTCTATACCATAATTTTCTTCGAAAAAAGTACTTCTGAATTTCATGAGATAAAACACACTTATATTCACCGGGCGAAGCAGGTATTTAACACGGGACTAAAGATGAATATGCTCCAGGAGTATGTTTTAATTCCACTTGACATTTTTAAGGAAACCAAGCAAAATAAAGCTATAGAAACGAAACTGGATGCATGGCTTAGCTTTTTGAGTGATGACCGGCCAGAACGGATTATGGAGATCATTGAAAAATATCCGGATTTTAGGGAATTGTATGGGAAAATCTACGAAATATGCCGTAATGTTGAAGGAGTGATGAATATGTTTTCAGAAGAATTACTGGAACTGGATAGAAATACAGTCCAATATATGATCGAAGAGCAGCAGGAACAACTGGATACCTTAAACAAGGAGAATGAAGTTCTGGCAATGGAATTAGCTGATCTCCGGAAAGCATACGAAGAGCAGAGAAATGCATACGAAGAACAGAGAAATGCATACGAAGAACAGAGAAAAGTACGGGAAGAGCAGCAGAGTGCGTATGAAGAACAGAAGAAAGAAAATGAAACACAGAGAAAACAAATTGAAGAACTGAAAAATATGCTTGAAACTTTGATGAGGAATCAGAAATAGGTATTTTATACGGATTGGGAATCTTGTGTTCCTCAATTCGTTTTACTTTATAATAACAATTTTTATGGGGGCATGACAGGAGATGATACGAATCCGCAATTAAAAAAGCCCTGCTATTTCGCAAGGCTTTTCATAACATTTTTAACGACTTCCTGACGGAGCCCTTCATCGGGTTCAGCAGAGGCTTTATAGTCCGCATACCGCGCGGTAATGTACAGGTAATCTGAAAGCCGGTTGATATACTGCATAGCCTTGCTGTCTGCGCCATAGTTCTGGGCTACTTTGCGGAAACGGCGTTCTGCCCTTCTGGCAACCGCCCTGGCAACATCCAGTCTCGCGGACAGCTCACATCCCCCATAAAGTACGAATTCCTTAGCGCGTGGAAACAGACCCTCCAGCCGGTCAATCTCTTCTTCCAGCATAAATGTCTCTTCTTTTGTAAAACGGTAATCCAGATTACGCGGATCTGCAATTCCAGCCATCATTTGAATCAGCGCTTTCTGAATCTGTGAAAGGCGGTCTTGCAGAGGCTGGCTGGCAATGACTTTGGCCAGACCGATATGGCTGCTCAATTCATCGATTGTCCCCAGCAGTTCTATACGGTCATCTGATTTGGAGACACTGATTCCATTCATAAGAGAAGTCTTTCCGGTATCTCCGTTTTTGGTATAAATTTTCATGGTTTTCTCCTCTTTTATTCATATAGAGTGACAGTTCAGACAGGCTTGAACTGTTACCATATTGATGCAATCCGGCACAGCGTCTAAAGCTGCAGCCTATTTGAAAGCCAGCTTTTTGACGGCGCGGGCGCTGTTTGCCCCCAGTTTCCTGCACTGCACCAGGGTGGGATTCTGGTAACTCTCGGTATTGCGGCCTTTTGGAAGGCCCCGCATCTGCATGGCAATCCCTTTTCCCGAGATACCGACTCCGGAGCCCAGCATGGAATCATTGGCAGCATTCCATGCCAGTTCGTCAGGCAAAGCGGTTTCCATTTCCTTTATTTCATAAAATACCCCTTCTTCTTCAATACCGGCACAAACATCCCTGAGAAAGACGGCATCCGGGTTATTAACATATATGAAAATAGAAGGTCTTTTAATTATCATTTTTCTTCTCCTGCATACGAAAGTGCCAATCCGGTGGCTACGGCATTGCGTGGTCCTTCTGTGCCGCGGATATTTCCCCGGCCGCATACGATACGGTAACCGGCGAATTCTTCCATCAGCATTTCAGGGATCTCAAAGTCTTCGGCAGAACCTCCGACCAGTACTATATTGGAAATATTCTTTAAATCATGGTTCGGAGCTACTTTTTTCAGAGCGCGGAACGCATTTGTGACAAAAACTTTCTTTTTAGCATCGCGGCGGACCTGAACAATCTTTTCCATTGGAATATCCTGCTCTATGCGGATAAATCCATCTTCTGCCAGCAGGATAACCCGTCCATAGAAGCGGGGGTCAATGGAATCCTCCACAAAGGTCATCTGCCCGTTTTCCATCCGCATGTGGAACAGGCTTTCCACCTTGGCAAGAGGGTATTTTTTAATCTGTTCCGCCATATGCCTGTCGCCCAGGCCCAGCTCGGTCTCGATCAGCATGGAAACAAGTTCCCCGGCTCCTGCCTGGTGGGTCATGGTAACCTGTCCCTCCCTGGAAATGACTGCGGCATCGGTAGAACCTCCGCCCATATCCAGAATAGCCAGGGGCAGCTGAGTGCCAGGGGTTGTAAGAGCTCCGAGGCTTGCCATCACCGCTTCCACGCCGGCTACTTTTACATCTGTTCCGAGTTCCAGTTTCAGTTTTTCGGCGATTTCCTTCATAGGAAGGCGGCGTGTCTTTACCATGGCAGCGATGCCAACCGCTTTTTCCAGGCAGGTCTCCCCTGCCAGGGCGCCGGAGATCAGAACCGGGGCCAGAGTGTCAACTGCCAGTACATCCGTAATATGGATATCCGCTTCGGGGGTATGATCTAAATTCCCCATGCCCTGCCTGATACGGGCAAACATATTCCCCACGTTGGTGTCCGGCTGTCCGCTGATATCACGGATACTGCCTGCCTCAGACACCGCCTGCATGATCTTCGCTGCTCCTTCATCCAGATTCACGGAGGTGCTGTGCTCCCCATCCAGATAAATCTCTCCGGCAGGGAGTACATTTTCACGCACATTTCCGCCCGGAGTCTTCAGTACCACTGCACTGCGCTTTCCGATCAGGCTCTTGGCGATCGGTGTGACAGTGCGGGTTTCCTCTGCATTCAGCTTCAGAAGAGTGGCAATACCATAGGGATTGGACAACATCCGAACAGTCTGTCCGGGAAGCGCCACCTCGATTGCAGCCATAACCTTGTCCGGAAGTTTGTCGATACGTGCAACTTCATCAATGATCGGCAGCTTTTTGCGCAGCCGGTTCTCTACCAGGACAGCCTCGTCTGCCTGCAGGATCACTCCCACAATATCGAGCGTATCGGCCGCCTGATTCAGAATTGCGGCCACCTCCTCATAAGAATAGGTTTGGGGAGCCGCGACAATATATTGTGTACCGGGTATCCCGCGGGACAGGTTCTCAATCAGGAGAATCTCCCCTACTGCCTGTCCGGCCCCAGCAGGAGTGGAAGGATTATGCCCGATCATGGAGGAATCCGTTATGATGGTCTCTGTCAAAGTCTCCATCGCAGTATCACCGATCACGGGCGCTGCCTCGTTCAGCCGGATCAAAGAAATGTCGCCGATCTCCCTTCCGATCCTGCCCATGGCCTGCTTTAAAGCCGCTTTGATGGCATGGGTATTCGCGACAGTTCCCTTCGTCCCGGTGGTCGGGCAGGAGGCGCTCGTCAGAAAGTGAATTGTGCCGTCGGACGCACTTTCCCCGACGCAGACTTCAGTTGTAGAATTCCCAATGTCAACTCCAGCGATATAACTCAAAGCAGAATCCCTCTTTTCTCATAAACTTCTGCGGCCTCCATAACGAGGCGCGCACAGTTTCTTGCGTTATATTTTTCAAGAAGCTCCTGTGCCATCAGAACCAGTTCTAACTTTGTAGAACGGTTGGGGCGCAGCTTATCATACATTTTCAAAATCACATCATCCGGTACATCGACCAGTTCGGCCGCGCGCTCAAAATTCTTTTCCATGGGATCATTGCCGGCCTCCCGAGCAACCTGTCCCTGTGCTTTTAACACCTCTTTTGATATCTTGATGTCATCGGCGGAAACGCGGTTTTTCATCACTTCATCCAGCGTAATATCAGTCAGCTTTTTACCGGTCCTGGATGTAATCTTTTCTTTTTCGTGTTCTCCTAATGGGTATTGCATCTACTTTACCTCCCATTCGATTATTCCGACTTCAGGGTCCAGCTGTTCCGTCTCGGCTATGTGCATCAGGGCAGCCTTGACCTGGTATTTAGGACGGGACATTGGATCGTTGGTGCAGGGGATGGGAACAACCTGTTCCCCTTTTACATATTTGGCGGCATTTTTACCGATCTTTCTGTAAGTGTCCAGATCCATCAGAGGCGCCTGGGGGAAAAGCTCCAGATTGGAGAGCGGGTACAAATCCTTCTGGTGGATGACGGTGGTTCCTTTTGACTGGATACCGATGCCAATGCCGGAGCCGGACAGTTTTGCGGCCTCCAGGGCCATGAAACATACATCCGAGGTGTCCAGGATCTTTACTACCCTTGGCACCATGCCTTCCTCTTCAATCCCTGCCTTCACGTTCTTCAATACATCGTCCAGCGGGATGCCGCAGATCGTCTTCAAAATTTCTTTTTGAAATGCAGCGCCGACCCCGATGACGACTTCCTTGGGGTCTGACCCCTTTGCGGCCCTTGGGTAAGACGCATAGGATGTCTTTATTTCATTGATTCTTTCGCGTCCTGCCATAGAGGGCACGGCAGCCGGTGCAGGCGCGGCGTCCTTTTTCTGCTTTATCTCAGCGAGGACAGCATCTGTTATCTGTTTTACTAAATCTTCATTCATCTGCATGCTCTTTCCTCCTATATATCCTGCGGATTGATAATATGAGGAATCTTTTTGATTTCCTCCCAGCGTTTGCCCTCGACACGGTAGCCTGTACCGGGGCCCATGTAGTCATTCGGTGTATTAACGCCGGAGAGCACATGGAAATCTCTGTCCAGGATCGCAGCGGTCTGCATATAGTCGCCCGCAACGCGCTGTTTCAGCATATTCAGGACGCTCTCCGCAAGATCCCGATAGCCGGATTCTGCAAGGGCCTTTACCACATCTACGCCGGTAATGCCGCGCTTGAGTACGTCCTCGGCGGACATCAGGTCTGCCGTTACGTCCCGGGGGAGCGTGTCTTTACTTCCGTGGGCATAGGTGACCGCCTCCACCTGTTCGTCGGAGACAGGCGTAAGCCCCAGCTGTTTGAACACGGCCTGTACGGCCTTTCCGGCTTTGCGTCTGACCTGGATGACTTCTTCCTCCGTGACCGGGCGGAGTCCGCCGTCAACCTGCATATCTCTCTGCAAAACGTTATAGTCATCAAAATCCTCTGCATCAAAGTTAGAACCCGCAAACATATTGTCGTAGTTGGGCTCTGCCGCATAGCCGGAAAATATAAAATCGGTTCCCGGCAGGAACTGGAGCATAGTTCTTGCGGTTCTGCGCATATCCGAATTGGAAAAGCTCTGGTCATTGGAGGATGCACATTCCAGGCCCAGCAGTGCAGCAACCAGGTTCTCGCTCATCACCTCCCGGATTCCTCCCGGAACAGCTCCGGGTACCCCGATACAGCTGACAGAACCATTCTGGATCCCCTGACTGCCAGCACCTTTTGTGGCGTAGAGACAGCGGCATTCCAGATACAACATGGATTTTTTCTCACTGTTACCCATCAGCACTTCGGAGCCGGAGCCGGAAGTAAAGCGTACTTTCAGACCGCGGGAAGCGTATGCCGAGTTCAAAAATGCTTTGGAGTAAGGAGTGTCGTCCCCGTCAATAAATACTTTTTCTGTCCCATACACAGAAAGTGTCTCCGCATATGTAGTCAGTCCTCTGATACCAAGTTCCAGTTCGGTGGCTTCCTCGGCGGAGCACTGCGTCAGAACACCGGGGCGTCCGGCCTGGGATCCGATCAGGAGCGCCATAGCGCTTAAGGGTGCATATCTGGCAACGCCCATGGTGGTCTCTTCCTCTGCAAATCCTCTCAGGGCGCCTTCCGCTGCGTCCGCTGCAATCTGAACCGGGTCGTCCTTCAGATTGGTAATATGGGCCTGATTGCCGGGAGTTCTGCGCGCGCGCATCTTCTGCATACCCATCATCAGCTCTACAACGTTGAGGCAGTTCAGCACCTCGACCATCTTGGCGGGGGTGATGCCGCTTACAATCTCCAGAATCTCTTTTCTGGATACATGGATGTCCACAATCATTCTGGCGATATCCAGGGACGGGATAGTCATAGACATCTCGGCTCTCTGGATGCTGATGGCATAATCCGCAATAAACTGGTCTATAAAATCGAAATCTTCTCTTTTCTTTCCGTCCAGTTCTATAATTCTGCCATTTTCAATCTTAATGGAAGGCTTGGGATCATACGGGCTGTTCATCGCTGCAAAACCCATCTCCGGCCATTCGTTAATATAACCGTCCATATTAACCGGACGGCGGTCCAGTGTTTCAATACGTTTTGATCTCTTCATTTTCTCTTCTCCTAAGGAATTAGATTCCAGATAGTCTACAGTGCCTTTATTATACAACAATCACAGGGAATTAGCAATGAAATATTGAGAAAAATCCATGAAAAGCCACAAAAAAACAATGAAAACCACAAGAATCAACAAGGAGATGGCTAAGTTATGATATTTAGTAGGTGGAACTCATGACGGGAGTAACTTCGTTACTTTGAGCAGGGAGTGCTATGCAAGGCTTCATGTCCAGAGCGTGACCAAGGGCATAAAAATAGCCACTCTTACGAGTGGCTATTTTATTAAAGCTGGTGAGCCAGTATTCATTTTAATAATCCTTCAAAGGATAGTTCGCTTGAAGCAATTTTCAAAATCGTATCGGACAGCTCTCCCTGCGTGTACTCCAGCTAAATTCGGTTGAGGGCAAGGAACACGAGCATGGCATGTGCGCCAATTCGTTTATTTCCATCAACGAAAGCGTGATTTTTTACAAGGTCAAAGCCGAGGCGTGCAGCTTTCTGCTGAATCGATCCCGTTGAATGCGCAGGCCCTAAGAAGGTAAGTAGATTTATAGGAATGAATGTGCTAAAATACAAACATATAAATTGCAGAAAACTTAAGCACATATTAGTAGCATATATATAATAAATTGTGGAAGGGAGGTGCCTGAAATGCGGATTACCAGTCTGCGGATCAGAAATTTTAAATCCATCCGCAACATGTACATCGAGAATATTGACAATGCCCTGATTCTGGTGGGGCAGAATAATACCGGGAAGACAGCCGTGCTGGATGCTGTCCGCGCGGTGGGAGGCTCCTACCGGATCCAGCCGGAAGATTTTCAGGAGAACAACTCGAATATCGAAGTGTTTGTCTCTCTGGAATTTCTGGAAGAAGATCTGATCCGCCTGCAGAAAAATGGGGTGGTCAGCCAGTACAGGCGCTTCGGAGCATGGGAGGCGGATTTTAGGAGGAAGCTGCCTTCCTTCGATGATAAGGGCATCCTGACCTTTGAGTTTGTGGCCAATAAAGACGGGCGTATCCGCTACAGTGACGGCGTAAAAAAGAACAACCCATATATAAAGGAAGTATTTCCGCAGATATATTACATGGACACACAGAGAGACCTGAATCAGCTTCAGGGGGACCTGCTGATGCTGCAGGAGGATGCGCTTTTGAAAAGAATGCGGTCGGGCTGCTGCATTTTCGACCAGGCAAAGCTCTGCAGCCACTGTTTTGCGTGCATCGGTCTGATTAACCAGAAAAAACCGGAAGAGCTGGATGCCTTTGAGGCGGCAAAGCTGCTGGATTACAAACTTTATCAGCTGAATCTGAATGATTTCGCGGGGAAGGTGAATGAGAACTTTCGGAAAAACGGCGGGCAGGATGAGATTATCTATTCTATGAACAGGGACGTAGAAAGGATGCTTCTGGTGACCGCAGAGATCCGGGGCAGGGAGAAGAGAGCGAACCGGCCGGTATCGCAGATGGGGAAGGGCATGCGCAGCGTCTATATGCTGTCTCTTCTGGAAACTTATGCGGAAGGGGCGGACCGGGTTCCCAGCATTGTGATGGTGGAGGAGCCGGAGATTTTCCTGCATCCGAAGCTGCAAAAGGTATCGGGTGAGATCCTGTACAGACTGTCCCGGAAAAATCAGGTGATGTTCTCCACCCACTCCCCGAATCTGCTTCCGAACTTCAGCAGCAGGCAGATTCGGCAGATAGTGCTGTGGGAAGACGGCTGTTCAGCAATCCGGGAGAAGACCGATATCAGCGCAATACTGGACGATCTGGGCTATACGGCCAATGACCTGATGAATGTGAACTTTGTATTTATCGTGGAGGGCAAACAGGACAAAAGCCGGCTGCCCCTGCTGATTAAAAAATATTATTCAGAGACATACGACGAGGAAGGAAATCTCTCCAGAATCGCCATTATCACAACGAACAGCTGTACGAACATCAAGACCTATGCGAACCTGAAGTATATGAACCAAATCTATCTGAAAGATCAGTTTCTGATGATCCGGGACGGGGACGGCCAGGATCCGGAAAAGCTGAAACGGCAGCTCTGCCGCTACTATGAAGAGAGAAATACGGAGGACGCGGATAAGCTCCCCCGGGTTACCCCGCGGAATGTACTGATTCTGCACTACTATTCATTTGAAAATTATTTTCTGAATCCAAAGATCATGGCAAAACTTGGCGTCATAGAATCAGAAGAGGCATTCTATGAGATATTTCTGGAAAAATGGAAAGAATATCTCTACAGAATCCGGAGCGGGAGGAAACTCACGGAGGTACTGGGAAGAGAGATAGCCTGTGTGGATGATGTGAAAAACCATATGGAAGAAATCCGTGTATACATGCGGGGCCACAATCTGTATGACATTTTTTACGGTAGATACCGGGAGCAGGAACAGGAGCTGCTGACCAGATATATCGAGCTGGCCCCAAGAGAGGACTTCCGGGATATCCTGGACGCCATTGACCGGTTTATCTATTTTGAGAGCAGAAAGAAAAATTTACAGGGCCCTGTGGGGGCGAACCGTGTTTGAAACAAAAAATCACGTTAAGTTCCTGCAGCAGCTCACATATACTCAAAGGGAAACGTACAACAGGAGGAGGAAACGATGCTGACATGTTTTTATATCGTAGAGAAAATTGACGGAGATTATGCAATGCTTAGAAGAACTGACGAGACAGACCCGGCGGCGGAGCCAAAGATGGTGGCCCGGGCACTTCTCCCGCCGGAGATTCGGGAAGGGAGCCGGCTGCTGTACGAATATCTGCAGTACAGCATTGCGGAGTAAATGTAACAGTTCAAAGAGGTCTGCGCATTTACTGCGCAGATCGTACGAAAACATAGTGGCTGCAGGCATCCAGCCCCTCGCCGCAGGCGAATTTAAATGGGCTGGATGCGTAACAGTTCAGGCTTGCCTGAACTGTTACGAGTAAATACCCCGTAAACTGGGACAACATCTTGCAGCAAGCAGTTTTATGACACACTCAAGGGAGGCAGAATGAAAAGCGCAGAAGCATGGGAAGTATGGTTTGAACAGAATAAAGAGGAAATGATACAGACAGCGGATGATATTTTCCGCCATCCGGAACTGTCCGGGCAGGAGGTCTATTCTTCAGGGCGGCTGGCCGCTTTTCTGGAAAAACAGGGATTTTCCATTCAGTGGAAGATCGCAGGATTTGAAACCGCTTTTATAGCACAGTGGGGTAGCAATAAGCCGGTCATCGGATATCTGGCGGAGTACGATGCCCTGCCGGGGCTTGGACAGGAACCGGTTTCGGAGTGCCGCACCGACGGCGGTCCGGGGCATGGATGCGGGCATAATCTTCTGGGAACGGCCTGTGCGGCAGCAGCCTGTGCACTGAAGGCGCAGATGGAAGCTGCGGGCGTGGAAGGGACGATCCGGGTATACGGCTGCCCTGCAGAAGAGATTGTCATCGGGAAAATCAAAATGAATGAGGCGGGTGTCTTTGACGATCTGTCCGCTGCTGTCACATGGCACCCTTTTGACAGAAACCGGGTAAGCTACGATATCTGGCAGGCCCAGGACGTGAAGAACTATGCGTTTTACGGTACGGCAGCCCATGCCGCCAAACATCCCGAACTGGGGCGCTCTGCCCTGGACGCCGCGGAGCTGATGAATGTGGGGGTCAATTATCTGAGGGAGCATGTGGCGGATGATGTGCGGATGCATTATACTTACACAAATACTGACGGTCCGGCAAATATTGTGCCTGACTATGCATCCACCAATTATTTTATCCGTTCCGGCCGCAGGGACCGGACGGAGGATGCTTCCCGCAGGGTGGATGACTGCGCACGCGGGGCGGCTCTGATGACAGGGACGAGAGTCGAGATTGAGCTTGTGACCTCCAACAGGGAGATGAAGGTGAACCGGGCGCTGGCAGAACTGTTTTACGAGGCCATGGAACAGATTCCCCTTCCGGAGCATACGGAGGAAGAGCTGGAGTTTGCCCGTAACATAAGCGAAGCGGCAGGACTAAAAAACGACGGCGTTTATTTTACAGAGCTGGAGCCTCTGGAGGAGGAACCGGTACTTCTGAACATCGGAACTGACGTATCGGATGTGAGCCACACCGTGCCCACGGTGATGCTCAGTGCGGCGGTGATGTGTAAAGGTACGCCGCTTCACCATTGGACCACAACGGCCCAGGCGGGGATGAGTATCGGGCAGAAAGGGATGCTGTACGTGGCAGAGTGCATGGCGCTTGGCGGCTGGATGCTGATGAGAGAACCCGGGCGGCTGGAACAGGTATGGAGGGATTTTTCGGATGATAAGGCCGGGGAATAAATAGGAATATCGTAACGGAAAAAAGAGAAAGCAGACAAATGGAAACGGTTCAGGCCCGCCTGAACTGTTTCGACAAATCAGAAGGAGGGAGCGCTATGGGAATTATGGCGGCATTTATGGTTCCGCATCCGCCGCTGATCGTACCGGACATCGGCAGAGGTGAGGAGCATAAGATTCAAAGCACGGTGGATGCATATGAGAAGGTCGCCCGGCGGATCGGGGAACTGCAGCCGGAGACGATCGTATTGATTTCGCCCCATCAGGTCATGTATGCGGATTACTTTCATATTTCACCCGGAGAGGGGGCGAAAGGGGACTTTGGCCAGTTTGGGGCAGGCCAGGTGAAGCTGGAAGCTGCATATGATACAGAGTTCACAGCGTATCTGGGCAGCCTGGCTAAGGCTGGAAAACTGCCGGCAGGAACCTTGGGAGCGCGGGATAAGTGCCTGGATCATGGTACTATGGTGCCCCTGTATTTTGTGAACCGGTACTGGACAGGATACAAACTGGTAAGAATAGGGCTTTCGGGATTCCCGCTGATCAGACATTATGAGCTGGGGCAATATATCGGCAGGACCATAGAACACCTGGGCAGAAAGACGGTACTGATTGCCAGCGGAGATCTGTCACACCGGCTGAAGGCGGACGGGCCTTATGGCTATCAAAAGGAAGGCCCGGAGTACGACGCCCGGATCATGGATGTGATGGGCAGAGGCGCATTTGAGGAGCTGCTGGAGTTTTCCGAAGACTTTTGTGAAAATGCGGGAGAATGCGGACACCGAGCATTTACAATTATGGCCGGGGCTCTGGATGGGATGGCGGTCGCGGCAGAGCGGCTTTCTTACGAGGGGCCTTTCGGCGTCGGCTACGGTGTGTGCGCTTATGTGCCCTTCGGGCAGGATTCTGAGCGGAAGTTTAAAGAGCAGTTTGAGGCAGAGGAAAAAGCCCGGATTCTGGAAAAGCGGGAACAGGAGGATGCCTATGTGCAGCTTGCGAGGCGTACGATAGAGGAATATGTGCGCACAGGCAGAAAGATACAGGCGCCAAAAGGGCTGCCCCGGGAACTGTACAGCCAGCGGGCCGGCGCTTTTGTGTCAATCAAGGAAGACGGGCAGCTTCGGGGCTGTATCGGAACCATTCAGGCAGTACGCAGCTCGCTTGCTGAGGAAATCATAGACAATGCAATCAGCGCTTCCTCCAGGGATCCCAGATTTCCTGCGGTGGAGCCGGAAGAACTGGACAGGCTTGTAATCAGCGTGGACGTACTGGGGGAGACAGAGCCGGTGGCTGCCCCGGATGAGCTGGATGTAAAACGATATGGGGTTATCGTGTCAAAAGGGCATAAGCGGGGGCTTCTGCTTCCGAATCTGGAAGGCGTGGATACCGTGGAGGAGCAGATTGATATCGCAAAGAGAAAGGCCGGCATCGGCAGGGACGAAGAGGTACGCCTGGAGCGGTTTGAGGTGGTTCGGCATGAATAAAGCTTGTCAGGTATGTATGCACCATTGCAGTCTGGGGCCGGGGCAGACCGGATTCTGTCTGGCCAGAAAAAATGAAAATGGAGCGGTCATATGCGGTAACTACGGCCGGGTAACCTCCATGGCCCTGGATCCGATCGAGAAAAAACCGCTGAAAATGTTCCGCCCGGGGAGCAGGATTTTATCGGTGGGCAGCTATGGATGCAACCTGCGGTGCCCTTTCTGCCAGAATTACGAGATATCCATGGCGGATGAGGCCGCTGCGGGCGCATTGTATATTTCACCGAAGGAGCTGGCCCAAAAAGCGTTGGAGTATAAAGCTGCCGGCAATATCGGCGTGGCGTTCACCTACAATGAACCGCTGGTCGGCTGGGAGTATGTGAGGGACACGGCAAAGCTGGTGAAAGAAGCGGGAATGGTGAACGTTCTTGTCACCAATGGCTCTGCAACTCTGGAAGTGCTGGAAGAGCTGCTGCCGTTTACGGATGCCATGAATATTGACCTGAAGGGGTTTCGTGCGGACTATTACCGGATGCTGGGGGGCGATCTGGAGACGGTGAAGGCGTTTATCCGGCATGCGGCAGCATCCTGTCATGTAGAGATCACAACGCTGATTGTGCCGGAAGAAAATGACAGCCTGGAGGAAATGGAAGAGGAAGCGCAGTGGATCGCATCTTTAGACGGGGAGATTCCTCTGCACGTAACCCGTTTCTTTCCACGATATCATATGGAAAACAGAGGGCCCACGGATATAGGCCGGGTGTACCTTCTTGCAGAAACGGCGCGTAAGTATCTGAAAAATGTATTTGTGGGGAATTGTTAATATGAAAATAATAGTAGATGCAGATGCCTGTCCGGTGATCGGGATCGTGGAAGCCGAAGCGCGGCAGAATGAGCTTCCGGTCATTTTGGTCTGTGACACGGCACACCTGTTCCATTCAGATTACAGCCAGGTTGTAACGGTGGAAAAAGGCGCGGACTCCGCTGATTTTAAAATTGTTACTATGGCGGAAAAAGGAGATATTGTAGTGACGCAGGATTACGGTGTGGCCTCCATGTGCCTCGGAAAGGGCGTATTCCCGATCCACCAGAGCGGAAAATGGTATACAGCGGAGAATATCGATCAGATGATGTTTGAGCGGCATATAGCCAAAAAGGTCAGGAGAAAGACCAGGAAGAATCATCTCAAAGGGCCGAAAAAGCGGACGCAGGAGGATGATGACCGCTTCCGGGCGTCCCTCAAACGGCTGATTGTGAAAGGAAAGAAGGAGGCGGGAGAAACAGAATGAAGTTCTATGACATTTCGAGGGAATTATTTGGCTCCGCCGTATATCCCGGAGACCCGGCGCCTGAATATGAGCGTCTGATGCAGGTGAGAACCGGAGACGCGTGTAATCTCACATACCTGAAAATGTGTGTACACAACGGAACCCATATGGATGCCCCCAGACATTTTCTGGATGAGGGCAGGGCAGTTGACGAGCTTCTGCTGGAGCAGGTTATGGGCCCGTGCAGTGTCGTAGAATATGACGGCATACTGGACGCAGAGCAGGCGGGGAAGATCATAGCCGGGAAAGAGAAAAAGGTATTATGGAAAGGCAGCGTTGTTTTCACGGAGGATGCGGCCAGAGTATTTGCGGAGGCAGGCATGGAGCTGACAGGTGTAGAAAGCCTGACCGTGGGCCCCGAAGATTCGCCGGCCGGAGTGCATAAAATCCTGCTGGGTGCAGGAATGGCCATACTGGAAGGCCTGTATTTGTGTGACGTGGAGTGCGGCGAATACTTTCTGTGCGCCCAGCCGTTAAAGCTGGGCGGATGCGACGGAGCCCCGTGCCGGGCGGTGCTGATAGAAGGTATCTGAATAGCAGGCTTTTATATCATCATATCATCTGTCTGACATTCAGGGGCCGGATTCTTCAGAAAAACATATTCCGTCTCCGAGGAAAGTTCCGGATGGAAACGATAATCCAATCGATCAAACCTGCGTATCTCGGAAATATTTTCTATGTACTGTTCAGACATCCAGCGGACCATCTCTCCGCGCGCCATCTTCGCCTGAGTACCTTTCATCTTTACTTTCCCATTTATAATCTCACCAAAAATGCAGGTCACCTGAGAATGCGGCGCTCTGACGTATGGCAGAATCGTTTTACTATATTCGGCAGAAGCCAGATTCAGGATCTGAACAGAATCAGATTCCCCGTCTTTCCCGGTCAATAAGTCATACATCCTGCTGCCCCAGAACCGATAAAGATCCCGTGCTTTCTCTGTTTCTAATTTAGCCTGCATCTCGAGGCGGTAAGGGATCACCCGGTCGGCAGGCTTCAGAATTCCATAGAACCCGGATAAAATATAAAGATGATCAGAAACATAATCCCACTGCGAATCCGAAAAAACCTGTGGAGCCATATACTGATACTGGATTCCTTCGTAAGCAAGCAGTGCAGGGCTGGAAGCACGATTCGGAGAGAAAGAATGAAGACGTTCATAATTCTGTTTGGCAAGCCTGTCGCTGCAATGCCACAATGTCTGAAGTTCTTCCAGTGCCATCTCCTTCAAAAGAGTATGTAGATATCTGGTTTCCTCCAGAAAGACCGGATCCGTAAGCTTAAAACTAAATTCATCTATAAGATTCATTTTTTTTGCAGGTGAAATAATAATCTTTAACATTTCAATAACCTCGTATGAGCTATATTCTCCTTTATTCATCCACGGTGCGGGTGGTTTGGAATAAGCGGAAGATATATAATTGACAGAATCCGTAATATTGACTATAATATACTTAACAAGACAGCCGGAGGGTGAATGCACCTCACCCACCCCGGCGAAAGATATTAAGAAATAGCCGTTTACTTTCTGAGGGTAGGACGGCTATTTTTTATGTTTGTCATAGAAACTTTTTACAAGGGTGATAATTGCAATAATCATCAACACAAATGTAAAGAGGTTATCATATGTAACGTACATAAGCACCACCCCTTCCTCAAGACTCGGAACAGGTGGGAGCACGTCCCCGGCTGCCTTATTAAGTATATTATTGTTACTGTTCACACCCTGCGGGCGTGCACAGTAACGGCATCTGCCCATTTAAAGTCGCCTACGGCGAGGGGGGCTATGCGCCAGTGGCGCATGTTTAGCACGTACCGAAGCGGAGCAAAGACCAGATGCCCCGAGACCATCACATCATCGGCTACGATGCCGTGCAGCAGGGTGCACGGCACGGTCTGAACAGTAACATATTATTGTCAATGAGCTGAGTCAGAAGATATATAATTGACAGAATCCGTAATATTGACTATAATATACTTAACAAGAGAGCCGAAAGCCAGCACACACCTGGCTGACGGTAAGCATCAGCTCTAAAAGTAGCGCCTTAGTTTACCAGACCGAGGGCGCTACTTTTTGCGTTTAAAGATGTTAACAACAAGAGTTATTATCGCACAAATCATAATTACAAAAGTGAATAAATCGCTATATGTAACCATTGACACCAGCTCCTTTCAAAAAATCCGGCAGCTGGTATGGTCGCCCCTTCGGCTCCCTGGGTAAGTATATTATTGTCAATGTGCTGTATTAGAACAAATGATCCGTTCAGGATATTTCTCCCCAGTCCTGTGGGGTATAAAAACTTGGCTGTTCTTTTAGAGAACGTTATTTAGAGCAGACAGATTCTTTGTCTTGTCTTTTGCTCTTTATAAATTCAATATACCTCTCAATATGTTCTTAATATCTCTCATGTTTTTTACCTTCTCAAAAAAGTTTAACATTTTAAAGTTAGAAACTCAATGCTAAAATATCGTTTTCCCCCAGACTCGCTTTTCAAAAAGTTTTCTGCTAAAATATGATTCAGAGATCCACAGGAGGTGAGGTCATGTTAAGCAAAGCCAAGGAGCTGTATCTCCGTTTAATCAAAGGCAAACTAGTCAACCAGATTATTTTCGTAATAGGAATCATCTGTTTCATACAGATCATCATAGTCTGTCTGATGTATTTATACATGTATCATTCCAGAGAAGAAGAAATTATATCAAATAATATGCAGATATTACATCAGGCAAACACAAATTACTTTTCCGGGATCGTGGATGATTTATCTGTTGCATCAAAAGAAATGTTTTATGATAAAATATTCTGGGAAAGCGGCGGAGAGGAATCGGTCAGCGAAGATAACCAGATATACAATATTCTTGCAAGTAAATATAATTCGGCAAGCGATATCGACAGTATTTATTTATATTCCAGTGCATCAAACAAATTTTATATAATGGATGAAGTTTCGTTTAACCATATTCCTATTAAATCAACGGAGAATACGCTGTACATATTAAACGGTCATGATCTGGAAGAGATGCCCTGGTATACTGCGGCGGAAACGAGTAATGCATTGGCGGTAACGGTGTCAAAAGAAATCCGGTACGATGAGAAAGATATCATTTGCTTTTCCAGATATATACAGTATCCTTTAAAGAATGACGATTATTATTTTGTTATCTCCGTAAATATCAATAAGAGCAGGCTCGATACACTTTACAGACAGTTTAACAGCGAGGAGGAAGAGTTATTAATATTTGATAATGACCTTCAGTTAATCTACGACAGCGAAGAGCGGGAGGAGAAAGCGCTGAACAGCTTAAAGGATGCAGTCAGTATTCATGACGAATCCGGATATTGGTTCAGACAGAAGATCGATAATAAAAAATGCGTTGTAATCGCGGATAAATCCCAAAATGAAGGCTGGACAATGGTAAAGATTGTGCCGGAAGACCAGATTATGAAAGGGATTAAAACACAGTTTATCAGCAACTGCATACTTGTGCTTATGATTTTCGGCCTGGGAATCCTGGTTTTATACTATATAATCAATCGTACTATGAAGCCGATAGAGAATCTTGCAGGTACCATGCGGCATTATAAACAGGGGGAAAGCTACGAGGAGCCGCTGCTGGCAAAGAGAAGCGATGAAGTGGGAACCCTTTATTCCAGCTTTGAGAAAATGAATCTGAGAATCAATACCCTGATCGAATCGGAATATCAGAGCCAGATTCAGGAAAAGCAGGCCAAATTAGAGGCGCTGCAGGCGCAGTTAGACCCGCATTTTTTATATAATACTTTGCAGACAATCAGCGGAATTGCAATTGAGAATAATGTCCTGGAGATCGAGGAGATTAACAATGCACTAAGCGGGATTTTAAGATACAGTCTTAACAACAGCAAGAGCATTGTGAAGGTATCCGAAGAAGTCAGAATTGTCCGGGATTATATGGACATTCAAAAATACCGGTTTGGTGATAAGATCAGCCTGGAGATTAAACTCTCGGAAAAGGCTCTGGATATGCTGGTTCCGGTGTTTACATTACAGCTTCCTGTAGAAAATGCCATCAAGCATGGGATGGAAAAAACTACAAAAGCAGTTCATATCTGTATTTATGATATAATTAGAGAAGACGTATACCCAAGGACATACCGTAACACAAGCCCTGCGGGCGGTGTATCAGCAAAGTTGAAAAATAAGGTATACCCAAGGGCACCCCGTATTTCATACCCCTGCGGGGCGAATTTTCGGCTAAAGCTGAAAAATAAGGTGTGTGAATTTTATATTGAAGACAACGGCGATGGCGTTGAGACTGAACGGTTAAAGGAAATTCAGAATATGCTGAATAGCAAAGGAGGGGCGCCAGCGAATGGATACGAGCAAAAAGGGCTGGTGAACCTTAACGAACGTATCCGGCAGCAATTTGGCCCGGCATATGGGGTAAGTATTGAACAGCGGGACGGAGGCGGTATTCGAGTGAAGATTAAGGTGCCAGGAGGGAAGGCAGATGCTGAGAGTAGTAATTGCAGATGATGAACGGATTATCCGTCGGACAATACGCCTGATTGGTAATTGGGAAGAAAACAATATGGAGATTGTTGGAGAGGCACAGAATGGGCTAGAGGCTGTTGAATTAATCAAGACTAAGACCCCGGATGTGATCCTGCTGGACATGAAAATGCCCGGCTGTTCCGGAGACCAGGTTCTGAAGTTTATAGCGGAGGAAAAGATGAATCCGTCGGTTATCGTCATCAGCGGGTATGATGACTTTCAATATGCCAGAATCGCTTTAAAATATGGCGCGGTAGATTATATATTAAAACCAATTAACCGGAATGAACTGAACCAGGCACTGAAAAAGATCTGTGAGCAGCACGCAGACGAGAGCGGCGGAGCAGGTATTGAGCGCAGGAAAGATATTGTCGGGCAGATAAGGGAACGGATCGATGCGGAATATGCCCGGGATATTTCACTGAGCAGCCTGGCTCAGGAGTACTACATGAATAAGGATGTATTGTCCAGGCTATTTAAGAAAAAGTATGGAGTAAATATCACCAGTTACATAAACGAGGTAAGGCTTGCACAGGCAAAGGCATATCTGGCGGCAGGCTATAACATTGCGGAGGCAGCAGAGCTTGTTGGCTATCACGATTGCAGCTATTTCAGCCGGGTATTTAAAAAATACTGCGGGGTATCTCCAAAGCAGTTTATTCTTGAAGGGGATAAGGCTCCTGTAACTATGGATGACGGGTAGGTAATATGTTAGGTCTGGCGGAAGTTCACCTTTCAAGATAAAGCTACTAGGGGATAGCAAGGCGCCTAAAAGCATCACGTCATACATTATGAGCATACTGCAACTCATGGTGGGGACAGCGAAAGCGGAAGAATAAGGCATGAGAGGCTTGACACGTGCCTCGCTGCAAATACTCCAAGACATACTCAAATAAATGTTGTAAAAAAAGGGAGGGGGGCTTCCATCTAGTGCAGGTATTTGGTTATACAAACTGGCATTTAGGTAATAAAGATTTGCACATTGAAAATTGAATATCGGCGCTTGGGGTGGTATAATTTTTCTATCAAATTGTGGAGGGAAATTACATGAAAGAAAATAAAGTTATGTGTCCATCTTGTGGGAAAGAATGGAAAGTCAAAAAAATTAAAAGGACTAGAATATCCGGAAGTGAAGAGGCTATTCCATTTGATATAAATGAGAATGATACACTTTATGTGGACACAGGAAAAGTTAATTGTCCTGAATGTGGAACTGAAATTCAGATATATTAAACTGAAAAATTTTACCAACCGTCAATATTCGATGGTTGGTATTTTTATGCAACAAAATAACTAAACCAAAATTTACCTCCGGTGATATCTGGCTTTTGACGTATGATGATGCCGATTGTTTTCTTACTCTTTAAGAGTAGTTTATAAATACAAATACACATTCTTTTTACTTTTTGTTATATCAACGCCGACTTTATTGCAGCTATTTCAGTTTAAACCTATTTCTTTCTAAAATGCAGCCAATGGATTCCATCTTCATACCCAATTTTGCTATAAAAGATATCTCCGCCACCGGTCATGATTTCCGCACCAAGCGGCTTCAAATTACTATAGTGCTTTGCAAGAGCTGACGACGCAAGTCCCTTCTTACGATACTCGGGAATTGTACAAAGTGGCTCCATGTAAGCCAGTTTATTTTGGGGTACCCACCACATCCCGGAAAAACAAACATACTCTCCCTGTTCATTCGCTATTATTATATTATATTGCTGAGTTGCATGAGGGGGCGGCGCTATAATAGAACTTAATGTGCCATTATATGCCTTTGTCGGATTCCATAATGTACCCTGATCTTCATTTTTCCAATTTTCAAAGGCACCTTTATCCTCATGGTTAAAGCCCTTCCAAGTGCAGACAGCAAGCTTCACAGGATCACAACTTTGGGGATCAACGAAACGAAATCCTTTCGGTAACGGATAGTTTAATACTGTTTTTTTAAAATCGCAGATCAAGTCAATATTTTCAGCCGCTGTCACATATCCTTTTTTCCTAACTGTTTCGACAAATACGCTTTGTCCTCTAAAAAGGACCAGTTCCTGTTCATGCCTAAAGTTTGGCATATTTTTTTCTGCATATACCACCATATCTTCTGCTAATTCTTCATATCCTGGTCGAAGATTAAAAAATATATTAGTGACAGGATCCGCTGTAAATACAAATCCAACTACCTTGCCACTATCAAGCCACAGCCGGTTTAAATGTAAATAGGATTTATTCATCCATGAGGATGTAATCGCATATTCAAAAAACGGTGCTGGTACGCCATTTATAAAAAAATGCTCATATGTATCCACCATAAAATCCCAAACCAACTGTATATCCGTCAGGATTTGGAATTGCTTTGTCGCTATATTTTTCATCTGCTTATTTCCCTTCATTAAATAATCATCTAGAATTTCTAATGTTTTTTCAATTAGTTATCATTCGCTTGAATTATAGAGAATCCCCACATTGCCTGCCTTCAATAAATTCAGTATACCAAATTATCAGCAAGAAATAATGAATAATTTGATAATTTTTTGCATTGTCAGTTTTGTCCTAAAAACAGTCGATATTGTCTATGTATTTCATAAGGAGTTAAATATATGATAATAATAACAAAACAAAGCGAAACCAAAAGGAGGAGGACAAATGAGGAAAAAGAAATTATTATCATTGGGAATTGCACTCGCGATGATCACGGGGCTGGCTGCAGGCGGATGCGCCCAAAAGGGAAGCGGCAGTACATCAGACAGCAGCGGCGCCCAGAAACAGGAATCAAGTGAACCGGTAGAGCTTGAATTTTTATTCGGGGATCCGAACAGGACGGAGATATTCAGCCGTATTGTTGAAGACTTCAATAACAGCCAGGATGGGGTTCACGTTACATTCAACGCAACCGGCACAAACCATCTCGAGGAGTTGATGACCCGGCTGGCGGCCGACGATGCGCCGGATCTGACAAGCCAGCTGCAGGGATTTGAACTTGCCAGTTATGTAGATGCAGGATATATCAAAGATATCAAGGATGAGCCTTTCATGAAATACATCCGGGACACAGAACTGGATACGGTCACGATTGAGGACGGGGTATATGGAATCCCGATGGATACGCAGGCATGGGGCGTTTTCTACAATAAGGAGTTATTTGAACAAGCAGGCATTGCGGACGTTCCGGTGACAGTTTCGGAATTAAAAGACTGCGTAGAGAAGTTAAAAGCATCCGGGATCACGCCGTTTGCCGCGGGCTATGCAACAGAATGGACCATTGGCCAGTTCCTGGGATATGGGGCATCCTCCATCCTGACGCCGGCTGCGGTAGAGTTAGGGGATGACTATAAGAAAGGAAACTGGACCTTTGACCAGCCGGGTATCGATCAGGCGTTTGACGTATTGGATCTGGTAGCAGACAATACACAGGACAGGCCGTTTGATACAGATGTGTCGGGACAATACGCCGCTTTTGCGAAAGGGGATGCAGCCATGATGCTGCAGGGCAACTGGTCGATTCTCCAGATCAGAGAACTGAATCCGGATATCAAAATGGGGATGTTCCCACTTCCGATTTCCGAGGATAAAGAAGACTTGTTGTTCCCAAAACAGTACGGATTTGTAATCAATGTATTAGCGGCATCCGAGGAGGATCCGGCAAAAGCTGATGCGATCAATCAGTTTATGGAATATTTTCTGAACCCGGAAAACGGCGGCGGCTACTATTATGATGAAATCGGTGTTCCAACAGCTAATGCTACAGCGGAGCCTGAATTAGATGAAGCATCCGAGATTCTGCAGACATATCTGCAGGATGAGAAAACAGTCTTTACTTATTATGCATATGAGCCGGCCGGATTTGATGCGGAATCATGGAAAGTTACTGTACAGTACCTGAATTCCGGTACAAAAGACCACAAGAAATTAATTGAGGATTTTGACAATGCATTTAACAAGTATGCGGATGCATTAGATTAGTTGATGATTCGTGACAGTTCAGGCTTGCGTGAACGGTTACGTCGATTCAGAGGCTGCAAAATTGGGCTTACGTAAAACCGTACAATTTTGCAGCCTTTTGATAACGAACGGAGGAGATGTGCAAGACATGAGGAGCAGAAAGAGGAAAAAAAGAGAGGTATACCAAAGGGCACCCCGTAATTCATGCCCCTGCGGAACGAATTTTCAGCGAAAGCTGAAAAAAGAGGTTTTAGATTTTATCAGATTTGTTTTTCCTATGTTAATACTATATGTACTTTTTTTTATACTTCCGTTATTTCAGACTATTGGTTATTCATTTACGAACTATAACGGAATTAATCCTAACAAAGAGTTTACGGGATTATCGAATTATGCAGATATATTGAAAGACGAACTTTTTTATAATGCCATGGGTTTTACTGTGAAATCGGCTGTTCTGCTGATTGTTCTGGCCAACATCGCAGGTTTTCTGTTCGCCCTGGCGTTGAATCGGAAAATCAAAAGCAGGAATGTTCTGAGGGCCATCATTTTCTGCCCTTTTATTTTTAATAATGTAACGGTCGGTTTTATCTGGCAGTTTTTATTGGGTAGATTTATGACGGATTTATATCCGCTGACCGGCTGGGGAATATTTAATACGGGCTGGCTGTCCGATGAACGGCTTGTATTGTACTCGGCTGCGGCTGTTAAGTTGTGGCAGTGTATTGGATATTTTATGGTAATTTATCTTGCCGGGCTGCAGCTTCTTCCGCAGGATCCGGTAGAGGCTGCGGTGATTGACGGGTGCAGCGGCGCTAAGATGATCCGGTACATTACGCTTCCTTTAATGAAGCCGACGATTTTTGTCTGCTTATTCTTGTCTGTCACGGAGAGCCTGAATATGTTCCCGCTGCTTATGAGCCTGACAAACGGCGGGCCGGGACATGCATCGGAGAATATTGCCTTATACATATACAACGAGGCGTTCAAGAGCCACCGGATGGGATACGCTTCTGCATTAGCGGTTGTATTGACGATTGTAATGGCGGTCATTGCCGGCCTGCAGATGAGACTGACAAAGGAGGAAGACTGATGGCAGAAAAAAAACGTACGAATAGGATGATTGCAGTGATTCTCTGGTTGATCTGCGCAGCGATGTTTCTTCCCATGGTTTTTGTAATCATGAATTCTTTTAAAACATTCGGGCAGGTTGTCATGGAGCCGCTTGCTTTGCCGGAATCCTGGAACCTGGATAACTTTAAAGAGGTTATGAACACCGGCCATTACGCAAAAATATTTGGGAATACGATCTATTTCGCGGTGTTAAGCGGGGTTATTGTCATAGGGCTTGGAGCAATGGCCGGATATAAGCTTGCGAGAATGAATAATAAAATCGGACACATTACGTCGGTTGTATTTATGATTGCCATGATGCTTCCATTTCCGGTCATTATGATTCCTCTGGCCGTGACAGCTTCAGATCTTCATATTACCAATAACCTGACGCTGATCTCAGTACTGAATGCCGGTTTCTCCTGTTCGCTGGCGGTGATTATGTACACCCAGGCCGTAAAATCCATACCGAGAGAACTGGATGAGTGTGCCTATATGGATGGCTGCAGCGGATATCGTTTCTTTTTCCAGATCATCTTCCCGCTGTTAAAACCGATCAACGGAACCGTGGCAGTACTCTATTTTATCCGATATTGGAATGATCTGATGCTGCCTATGATTCTGATCTCGAAGAAAGAATTATATACGATTCCACTGTCACAGTTAGCATTTTATAACCAGTTTACTCAAAATAGATGGAATCTTCTGCTGGCCTCCGGGCTGATGGCGATTATACCGGTTGTCATCATATATTTATTTGCACAGAAAACGATCATAAACGGCATAGCAGCCGGGGCTGTGAAAGGATAGGCGCGTATGTATAAAGAGACAAGTATAAAAGATGTTAAAATAACAGGCGGTTTACTGCATGAAAAAAGAATGCTGGCTGCCGGTAAAACCATCCCGTATATTAAAAAAGCACTGAACGATGAGATAGAGGGGATAGAACCAAGCGGGGCATTTGAAAACTTCAGAATTGCGGCCGGTGAGTCTGATCGGGAATTCTACGGGCTTGTATCCCAGGACAGCGATGTCTATAAATGGATGGAGGCGGCCGCACTGGCCCTTCAATATGAAAATCAGGAGACGCTGGCTGCTTTTGATGAGGCCGCGGATCTTTTAAAGAGAGCACAGCAAAAAAACGGATATTTAAATACATACTATATTATTCATGGTTTGAAGGACAAATGGCATTATCTGAAAGAGTCCTGCCAGTTATACTGTGCAGGCCATTTAATCGAAGCGGCGGTATCGGCGCATCAAGTGCTGGGACGGACAGATTTACTGGAGATAGCAGAAGCGTATGCGGATTATATTGATCATTGTTTTGGACCGGAGGCCGGGAAAATCAGAGGCTATGACGGTCATGCCGAAATTGAGCCTGCACTTTACCGGCTGTATGAGGATACAGGAATTGACAGATATAAGAGACTGGCGGATTTTTTTGTGGAGGAGCGCGGCAGGAAACCATACTTTTTTTCGGAAGAACCGCGGAATACGAACGTGGGGAATAACCTGGTATATGAGCTGGATGAAAGCGATTACAGGCATTCCCAGTCACATTTGCCGATACGTGAACAAAATGAGGCGGTCGGACATGCTGTAAAGGCAATGTATTTTTATACTGCTGCGGCAGATAAGGCAAGGCTGGATCACGATATGGATTTGTTTCAGCATGTAAAGAAGCTGTGGCGGAATGTGACAGAGGAAAAGATGTATTTGACAGGAGCTATTGGGTCATCTGCGTATGGGGAAAGCTTTACATATCCATATGACCTGCCCTCTGATTTGATGTATGGGGAGACCTGTGCATCGATCGGGTTGTTTCTGCTGTCTTATCATTTGCTGCTGATAGAAAATGACTCCCAATACGGTGATATTATGGAAAAAACTCTTTATAACGGCATCCTGGCAGGGATCTCGGAGAGCGGCACTGAGTTCTTCTATACAAATGCACTGGAAATCGATCCGGAAAGATGTGAGAAGAGGCAGGATTACTCGCATCTGAAATATGAGCGCCAGCCATGGTTTGACTGCCCTTGTTGTCCGCCGAACATTGCCAGGCTTTTAATGGGACTTAATAAATATATTTATACGGGTGATGAGCACAATTTTAATATCCATCTTTTCATAAACAGTGAGGCGGATATGAATGGCTGGACCGTAACACAAGATACCGTATACCCCAGAGCGGGGGAGATCAGGATCCGGGTGAGAAAGGCGGACAGCACGCCCGGAGTTCTGAGAATCAGGGTGCCGTCCTGGTGCGGGAAGATACGGATTAAAAAGAACCGGCAGGAAATACACCCGGTGATCAACAGAGGATACGCTGAAATCGAGCAGGAATGCTGGATGGAAGAGACTGAAATTCAAGTAGATATGGAAATGCTGCCCCGGAAAGTGTATGCGTCCCTGCAGGTACATTCTTTGATTGGGAAGGCGGCTGTGATGCGGGGGCCTGTGGTATATTGTGCCGAAGAAGCTGATAACGGGGATCTGAGCGGGCTGTTTTTTAAGAGAAAGGGAAACTTGTCGGGAGACGTGGATTTCATTTATGCGGAGGGATACCGGTGTACGAAAAAAGAGACCGGATTATATGGATGTGAGCCCCCGCAGTTTGAAGATAATGCCATTTGTCTGGTTCCTTATTACCATTGGGGAAACAGGGGAAAGGGCGGAATGTGTGTATTTATGAAAGAAAGGTGATTTGATGTTATGAAGCAGACAAAAATGGAAATCAGGGACGTTTTCTGGAGTGGGCAGATTGAAAAAATGTGCGAAAGCATCATACCCTATCAATATGAAGTACTAAGCGATGCTGTCCCAGGGATACCCAAGAGCCATGCAATTGAGAATTTTAGAATTGCGGCAAAGCTGGCGGATGGTGAGTATGCAGGCATGTTATTTCAGGACAGTGATGTGGCCAAATGGATAGAGGGCGCGGCATATTCCCTTAGAATAAAGGAGAATCCCAAGCTGGAATCCGAGATTGATGAACTGATTGAAATCATAGGACGGGCGCAGCAAAGCGATGGTTATCTTAATACATATTACACTTGCGTGAGAAAGGGGGAACGGCTTACCAATATCGCACACGGCCATGAAATGTACTGCGCAGGCCATCTGGCGGAGGCCGCGGCCGCGTATGCAGAAGCGACGGGAAAAGAACGGCTGCTGCAGATTGTAGAGCGTTATATGGATTGGTTTATGGAAAGAATCGGTCCGGAAGAGGGGAAACTGCATATCTACCCCGGGCACCCGGAATTGGAACTGGCGCTGTACAGGCTTTATCAATATACCCAAAAAGAAACATATTTGGATTTTATGAAATACCTGTTATTAGAACGGGGAAAGCAGCCCTCTTTCTTATTAAACGATTCCGGATTCGGTGAACAATTTAAGGATAAATGGTTTGGACTGGAGTATCACCAGGCACAGAAACCAGTGCAGGAGCAGCGCGAGGCGGTGGGGCATGCCGTCAGGGCCATGTATTTGTATTCCGGTTTAGCGGATCTGGCATACGAAACAGGAGATGAAAAGACCATCCGGGCACTGGATGCGCTGTGGCAGGATGTGACAAAGCGAAAGATGTATATTACGGGAGCAGTGGGAGCGGATGAGCATGGAGAGGCATTTTCGGTTCCATACGATCTTCCAAATGACCGGGCATATGCAGAAACCTGTGCGTCAATCGGCCTGGTGTTCTGGGCAAGACGGATGCTCCGTCTGAAGCTGGACAGCCAGTATTCGGATATTATGGAACTGGCATTGTACAATGGGGTATTGAGCGGTATGTCTGACAATGGCAAAGAGTATTTTTATGTAAACCCTCTTATGCTGAATCCCCGTGAAGCCGATCAGAGATACGACCTGAGGCATGTGAAAACAAGCAGGGTAACCTGGTTCGGATGTGCGTGCTGTCCGCCAAACGCGGCAAGAACCATCACGTCATTAGACAAATATGTTTATGATTATAATCAGGAAAAAAATCAGTTAGCCATTCACCTCTATATTGGCGGAAAAATATATTTGGAAGAGGGGGGCCTGTGGGAGATCACGGGAGATTATCTGGGAGTCGGAAGACTGGAAATAAAGTATTCCGGCCAACAGAAAGAAATGTCTGTAAGACTCAGGAAACCTGGCTGGAGTAAGAGCATTGGCGTATTGGTCAATGGAGAAGAAATACAACCGGAAGAAGTTACAGGATATATGGGAATAAACAAGGCGTGGTGTGATGGTGACGTCATTCAACTTCAATTTGACATTCAAAGCCGGTTTGTATATGCAAATCCCAAGGTATCTGCTGACAGCGGCAGAGCAGCGATATTGCGGGGCCCCATTGTTTACTGCCTGGAGGAAGCTGACAATGGAGAAGACCTGAATGCGCTGATCGCAGAATCGATTTGCGGGACACAGGAAATAGGACAGGAAAGAGAAGGCAGAGAAGAGATTTACCCGCCTGTTTATATACGGGGGTATCGGGAATATCAGAATTCGGGCAATCATGAACTGTATTCATTTGAACAGCCGGAGAGAAAAAAAGTCACCATGAAGGCGGTTCCTTATGCACGGTGGGGGAACCGGGGGATTGGGGAAATGCTGGTTTGGGTTAGGCGTTGACTAGCTTTGGGTTGGGCGATGGATGAGGGCGCAAAATGAAGGGCTAGCCGAAAGCCTGCCAAATGCACATATGCCGCCTCGAAGTGCGGACACGAACCTAAGAAATTCTAGGAAGCCGGCAGCCGAAAAAGCGGGGCACAGGCGGCACATCACGAGACATCCGATGATTTCTCGCGCTGGGCCGCCTAATTTTGTGATTCGGTGATCACAAAATTTCCCCGCTTTTTCGGCTGTCGGCTTCCAAGAATTTCTAAGGATCGTTTTAGCACTTTGAGGCGGCATATATGCATTTGGCAGGCTTTCGGCTAGCCCTTCATTTTGCTGGGTTCATCCAATCGGGAGGAAAGCTTGTCTACTGGGGGGCTCCTTAAGTGGGGCGGCGTATTGATTCGTTTGGTGGAACATATTGTACTCATTCATTTACTATAAAATAAGCGTATTCTATTTGCACCAGGGAATATTATAAACAAAGGGCGTACTGTAACGAAGGGCGTACCGTAACAAAGGGGTTTCGCAGAGTATTTGTACGTGATACAATGGTGCTATTGAAAGTTATGGGAGGCATATGTTATGAAGAGGATTGTACTTGGCTCTGCATCACCCCGGCGAAGGGAGCTGATGACGCAGATTGGGCTGGAGTTTGAAGTCGTGGTAAGTGATAAAGAGGAGCGTTATGATAGTACGGTTCCCCAGGAGATTGTGAAGGAACTGGCTTTGATGAAAGCGGAGAATGTGGCGGCTGAACTTGGTGCAGAACATGGATTGAGGGATACGGTTATTATTGGGGCGGATACGATCGTGGCTGTGGACGATAAGATATTGGGGAAGCCAAAGGATGAAGCTGAGGCATTTGAGATGCTGACGGAACTGCAGGGCAGGGCGCATCAGGTGTTTACCGGGACGGCCATTTTGGATTATGATGAGGACGGAGTGTGTCAGATTTTGAATCATGTGGTTGAGACCAAGGTTTATGTACATGCTATGGAACGGGACGAGATTCTGTCATATATCAAGAGCGGGGAGCCCTTGGATAAGGCAGGCGCATACGGGATACAGGGGGCATTTGCGGCTTATATTGATAGGATAGAAGGGGATTATTATAATGTAGTGGGTCTGCCGGTTTCTTGTTTGTACCAGCAATTGAAACAGATCGGAGGGGGTTACGTTGAATAAGCGTGAGGCATCAAACTGCGAATACTGTATGAACTATGAATATGATGAGGATTATGAGTGTTACGTCTGCATACAGAATCTGGATGAAGACGAAATGGTTCGGTTTGTAAAAGGGGATTTTCATGAGTGCCCGTATTACAGGCATGGGGATGAGTATAAAATCGTAAGAAAACAGATGTAAAGGGGGGCTGGCCCTTCTGTAAAAGGAACAGCTTCCTCCGCAAAGGGGTCAGACCCCTTTGCTCCAGAGCATGGCTCCGTTATCGCGCAGCCATTTCTGGCAGCTTTTGTAATTAGGAAGTATCTCTTCTACGATGTTATAAAATGCGGCTGAATGATTCATCTCTTTTCTATGCGCCAGCTCATGGACTACAATATAATCGAGCACATCTTCGGGGGCAAAGATCAGCCGCCAGTTGTAGTTGAGATTTCCTTGGCTGGAGCAGCTTCCCCATCGCGTTTTTTGTTCCCGGATGGAGATGCGTCCGTAGGAGACGTGCATGATGGATGCATAGTAAGCGGTTTTTTGTGTGAAAATATCTCTTGCTATTTTAATGTAACGGCTGCGCTGCCGTGTGGTAAGCGGCTGCGGGGCAGGCTGTGGAGTTTGCTTCGCTTTCTCGACGTATTTGAGTACCCAGGCTTCTTTTTCTTTGAGAAAACGGTCGATGGAGGATCTGGGGCAGTTCTTGGGGGCGCGGACTTTGACGCTGCCCTCCGTTGTGATTTGTATGGCCAGTGTTTTCCGGCCGCTGTATATAACTTCATATGAAAATGGATGTTTCAATTTGATCACCTCCACAACAGTTTAGCAGGGATACCATTAGAGTTCAAGATAGAAAAGGAGTCTTTTAAGAGTGGAAAAACAGAAGATTTTAATAGTGGAAGATGACCTTGCCCTTGCAGAAGGGCTTCGGATAAATATGGAAGCGGCGGGATTTTTGGCAGAGGCAGTGTATAACGTACAGGATGCGTTTCTGCAGCTGGAGACGGCCCAGGCGGATCTGCTTTTGCTGGATATCAATCTGCCGGATGGAAACGGAGTTGAATTTGCGGAAAAGGTGCGCCGTATGCTGAATGTCCCCATCATATTTCTGACAGCCAGGGATATGGATGAGGATATGATTGCCGGATTCCGGGCAGGGGCGGACGACTATATTACAAAGCCGTTCCATATTCAGGTGCTGGTAGAGCGTGTCCGGGCAGTGCTGCGGAGATATCAGCCTTCTATGGAAGTGAAAAATCAGATGCAGACAGGAAATCTGATGATCGACTTTGAAAGCTATACCGTATTGAAAAGCGGAAAGCCGCTGTCCCTGACTCCCACGGAGTTTAAGCTGCTTGAGAAGTTCTTAAGAAACCCCGGAATCGTCCTGACAAGGCAGGTGCTGATTGACGAGCTGTGGGATAATGATGGAAATTTTGTGGATGAGCATACGCTGACGATTTTTGTGAGCCGGCTTAGGTCAAAGATAGCAGATAACGAGTTTACGTATATTAAGACCGTATACGGGACCGGATACCGTTGGACAGGAGCTGAAAATGGATAAATGGACAATAGCCGCCGCCGTGGCTGCCGTCGTCGTCAGTGCACTAGGCACGGGACTGATTATGTGGATCAATATGCGGAAAAAATATATTGCATTTGCAGAGGACATTTGTGAATCTATAGACACGATCCTGCGGGGGGAGTCTGTGGAGAACTTTGTTTTGGAAGACGAAACCCTGTCTTCAAGGGTACAGATGAGATTGAAGCGGCTTTCTGATATTACGGAAGCTGCGGCAAAGAAAAATGAGGACCAGAAAAAGGAAGTGCAGAGCATAGTATCCGATATTTCCCATCAGCTGAAGACACCCATTGCGAATATCACCATGTATTGCGATACGGTTCGTCAGAAAGAATTGCCGGAAGAAACCAGGGAGAAGTGCCTTGAGGTGCTGGGCAGGCAGGTTGGAAAACTCGAATTTCTGGTACAGTCTCTATTGAAAATGTCCCGTCTGGAGACCCATATGATCTCCATCCACCCCGAAAGAAACAGCCTTAGGAATACGTTGTATGAAGTGTCTGAAAGCATCCGGGTGAAGGCGGAACAAAAAGGGCTGCAAATAGAAGTTGAGTGCCCGGATGACATCTATCTGTATTACGATGCCAAATGGACCGCTGAAGCAATCTTTAATATTGTGGATAACTCTGTAAAATATACAGCGGAAGGTGGAAAAATCCGTATTCATGCTGAACCCATGGAAATTTATACGAAGATTGTCATTGAAGATAACGGCATGGGAATTGCAGCGGAGCATGTCAATGATGTGTGCAAACGTTTTTTTAGAGAGGGAAAAGCGAACAGCACGGAAGGGGTCGGGATTGGCCTGTACCTTACCAGAGAGATTATCACAAAACAAGATGGATATCTGAAAATACAGTCCCGGGAGGGGGCCGGGACTAAAGTGGCGGTCTATATTCTTAACAAAATAAGTGAAGATTCTCCCACCTCTATCGGTGGAGAGCTGAGACACGAAAAACAAGATTAAGACGGCGGGCGGAGCGGATTCAGTATCCCCAACTGACATGATGTCAATCTACACATCTATAAGCTGCAGCATACTGATTGAAATTACCGAGCGTGTATTGAAACAATAAGGAAACGGGGACTGACCCTCTGTGGGGGTCAGAACTCCGTTTTTTGTTTGTACTATGATGCAATAGAAAGTAAACTTGACGGCTAAGTGGGAGCGATTAAAATAAAACCTACAAAATTCTTATGTTTTTCGAGAGGTTTTTGAAACATTTCTTTGATATTCTTATTACAGACCAAAAAACGGTGTTCAAAGGAGTGTTTAAAATGAGTATACTGAAAACAGAAAATCTGAAGAAATATTATGGGAAAGAACCCAATGTCGTGCGCGCGCTGGACGGCGTATCCCTGGAAATAGAAGACGGCGAATTTGTGGCGGTAGTCGGGACATCCGGCAGCGGCAAGTCGACCCTTCTGAATATGATGGGCGGCCTGGATGTTCCCTCATCGGGAAAGGTCATCATAGCGGGCAAAGACCTGTCGGGAATGGATGACGACCGCCTGACTATATTCCGCCGCAGGAGGATCGGATTCGTATTCCAGAACTACAATCTGATCCCCATACTGAATGTGTACGAAAATATCGTGCTGCCGGTCTCTCTGGATGGAGAGAAGCCGGATGAGACCTATCTGAAAAAAATCATTTCGCTTCTGGGCCTGGAGCAAAAGCTGATGGAAATGCCGAATAACCTATCCGGCGGCCAGCAGCAGAGAGTGGCAATTGCCAGGGCGCTGGCTTCAAAACCGGCAATCATACTGGCGGATGAACCCACCGGGAATCTGGATTCCAAAACCAGCCAGGATGTGCTGGGGCTGATTAAAATGACGAGCAGACAGTTCCACCAGACAGTTGTCATGATCACTCACAATGAGGAGATTGCACAGCTTGCCGACAGAACCATCCGCATCGAAGACGGAAAGATCAGGGAAAGCAGGTGGAATGCATGAGCCGGAAGTCATCAGGGAAAATTGCTGTAAATAATAATGGCAGGACGGTAAGAAGTCTGGCTGCCAGCAGCATAAAAAGCAGCAAAATGCGTAACTTTTTTATTGTAGTTACGATCATCCTTTCCGTCAGCCTGCTCATGGTCATGGCCTTGTTTTACGCGGGTATGGACACGGAAAGGGCGCGCCAGGTTGAAAAAATGCAGCATGTTATTTATTACAAGCTGGACAGACAGCAGCTGGAGGAACTTTCACAAGATAAACGGACAGAGTATGTCCTGGGGATGAAAAGCGGCCAGGGTATGGAAGTGGACGGCAAAATGGTCCAGCCCGTGGCATATGACAGTGAACCGCTGAAGGCAGACGGGGTTGAGATTGATACAGTAACTCCGGTCAAAGGAAAAGCGCCGTCAGAGATAAACGAAGTGATGCTGTCGGATGCACACTGCAAGGCGCTGGGGCTTCAGGGGGAACCGGGCGAAAAGATATCCTTTACCTTTTTAGACGGAACAACCGAAGAATTCATTCTTTCGGGTGTCTTTCATTTGGATAGCCCGCCAAAAATATATAGCGTTATGCTTTCCCAGAAATATGCGGAACAGGGATCACAGCTGAAAGATGTGGCATACGACGGTATCGTGCGTATTCATGATGCAAGAGAAATGAAGCAGCAGAAATTTTTAGAAACCATACGCACCATAGCGTCAGATTATGGTATTGCCAGAAAAAACGTCAATGAAAATAATTTTTACCTGGATACATTATCCGGCGGCGACCGGCAGGCCCAGCAAAACATGTTGTTGATTGGTGTAGGCATCGGGATCCTGTTTGTCAGCGTATTGGTAATCTACAGTGTATTTTATCTCTCAGTGGTTGGCCGCATCCGGCAGTTCGGGCAGCTTAGGACCATCGGAATGACAAAGCGCCAGATCCGCAGAATGGTTCGCTACGAGGGGCTGATATTATGTGGAATCGGAATCCCCGTGGGACTTTTGATTGGCGGAGTAATCAGTTACTTCCTGAAACCGGGCGGCTGGAGCTGGAAGAACACGCTGCTGATCGGGGCAGCCGTCATTGCGGCTGACATTATAACGGTGCTTCTGTCAATCCGTAAACCGGCATCCATTGCCTCTGCAATTGCGCCTGTGGAAGCAAGTAAATTTTCCGGTGTTGAGACGGAAAAACCGAAAAAAGGCAAAAAGAACCGGCGTGCGGAGGGAAGACGTCAGGATGGCGGACACAACGACAGAAGTAAAAAAATGTACCGGAATCTTACGCCTATGAATCTGGCCTCCATGAACCGCACGAGAAACAAGAAAAAAACAGCTATGACAATGGCATCACTTGGCATTGGCGGCGTTTTGTTTATGCTGGCAGCGTGTTTCATCACATGTACCAGTCTGGAAGGATATGCGAGCCAGGGCCCGTACCGTTTGGGGGAATTTGTCATTAACCTTTCCTACAACGTATCGGAAACAGCGGAACACGGACAGACATCCATTCAGGAGAATAATCCGATCAATGAGGAGCTGATCAGGCAGCTTGAGTCTATTGACGGGGTGGAAAAGGTCCAGACATTCCAGGAATTACACGCCCGCTGGGAATCCCATGATGAAACAGACGAGGAGAATATGGTGTCCTTTGCTGAAAATGAGGTGGAAAAACTGAAAACCATGCTGGAAGAAGGCGACATTAACTATGACAGCATGGTACAGGAAGATCAGCTGCTTATACAGTATAATGATTCAAACAAAGAAATATATGGCTGGAAGTATGAAGTCGGGGACAAGGTAAAACTGTCTTGGTATGACGGCGCAAATGAGGTAGAAAAAGAGTTTACAGTTGCAGGAATCCTGGATACGAATGACTATATAAACTACAGCAATAATTATGGGAACTTTATCCTGCCGGAGGAAACATTAAACCAGATGGCGAATGGCCTGAACCTTAACAGTCAGATCGTTGTGAAGGTTGACCGTGAAAAAGAATCCCAGATTGAAAAGCAGCTGAATGCGGTAATGGATGAAAATCCGATGCTGACAATGGGGACGTTCAGAGAAATGCTGGAAGAGAGTGAAAAATCCTTTAGTATTCTGTTTTCGGTCATGCTGGGGTTAAGTCTTTTCATCGTGGCATTCAGCATTCTGAATATGATCAACACATTAATCACGAATATTCTTACTAGAAAGCATGAATTTGCTATGATGCAGTCCGTAGGAATGACGACAAAACAACTGTCCCGTATGATACAGACGGAGGGCCTGATGCTGACAGCCGGGAACCTGGTCATCACACTGGTTTTTGGAACGGCGGCAGGGTATGGTATGGTTAAGATATTTGAATACTTTGGGGTCGACTATATGAGTTTCCGGTTCCCGGGGTGGCTGTTCCTGGGGTATGCGGTGTTTACGGCAATTGTTCCTATGATTGTATCCGCGGTTATGATACGCGGGTTTCAGAAAGAGGCTTTGGTGGATCGATTGAGGGAGTGATGGCAAAAATAAGCCGGAAAATTTAAAAAGAAGAGGCTAATGGCAGAAGGGTGAGTAATCCCCGGATGTCATCAGCCTTTTTTTTGATTGAATAATCCATACGTTTGACTTGATATTCTATCCAAACGAAAAGCAAATTATGATATCGTAAGTTTAACAACAAATAACATAAGCAAAAGGCATTATGGGTGACATAAGGAGGGTTCTTAATGAATACAGAGGAACTAAAAGTAATTGCAAACCGTCTGAGACTGACAGCGGTTGATATGATTTATAAAGGAAAAGACGGACACCCAGGACCGGCTTTGTCAATAGCAGACATCATATCAGTTCTGTATTTTGATGAGATGAATATCAATCCTGCAGAGCCCGATTGGGAGGAACGGGATCGATTTATTCTTTCGAAAGGGCATGCATGCCCAATTTATTATGCGGCACTATCGGAAAAAGGCTATTTTGGAAAAAGAGTTGAAGATTTTGGACTGCGTGCGCTGGGCAGTACGTTCCAAGGGCATCCGGTCATGAACAAGACAAAAGGTGTAGATATGACAGCGGGCTCTTTAGGGAATGGAATATCTATTGCAGGAGGAATGGCTCTGGCAGGTAAATATAGAAAAAAGGACTATTATGTATACGTAATTACCGGCGATGGGGAACTTCAGGAAGGGGTCTGCTGGGAAGGAATTAATTCGGCGGCGGCACACCGGCTTGACAATCTGATTGTATTTGTAGATAAAAATGGATGGCAGAGCGGAGGGACGGTGGAAGACACAATCGGCCGGAATAATATCCGTGAAAGGTTTGAGTCATTCGGCTGGCATACGCAGGAGATTGACGGACACGATATTGACGAAATTAAAAGGGCGATTGCCAGAGCAAAGGAAGCAGCAGGGAGTCCCAGTGCCATCGTGTGTGATTGCGTAAAGGGAAAGGGCGTTCCATACATGGAGAATAACAATGCATGGCATAAAGGTGTTCCGTCAGATGAAGAATACATAGAAGCAGGGAGAGCTTTGGGAGGTGTGAAGTAATGGCTGGTTTTAAAGGGACGAGAGAGGCGTTCGCACAGGCGATGATTGAATTGGCAGAAAAAGATGACAGGGTAATGTTTGTATCGCCGGATTCTTTAAAGGCAATGCGTGCGACCAAGTTTGCAGAAATGTTTCCGGATGAATATATAGAAGTAGGGATATCGGAGCAAAATGCAGTGGACACTGCAGCAGGGCTTTCAGCAGCGGGGCTGATTCCATTTGTGGGAACATATGCAGGTTTCCTAACGATGAGAGCGTGTGAGCAGATGAGAACATTTGTTGCATATCCAAATCTGAATGTAAAATTTGTCGGAATCAATTCCGGGCTGCTGGGCGGCGAGCGGGAGGGGGTTACTCATCAGTTTTATGAAGATATAGGGATCCTTTCAAATATCCCGAACTATACAATCTTTACTCCTGCTGATGGAAACCAGACATACCATGCCGTGAAAATGGCATATGAGACAGAAGGCCCGGTATATGTAAGGGCAGGAAGCGGGAGAGAGAAGGATATCTATCCTTTGGAGGCAGCGTTTAATAAGGATGGAATTACAATCTTGAAAAGGCATGGAAATGACACACTTTTGTTGTCCAGTGGATTTGTTTTAGACAGAGTGCTTCAGGCAGCAGAAGTTTTAAACGGCATGGGAATTCACGTAACGGTAGGAGATGTCAACATTCTGTATGGAAAAAATACGGAGCGGATTATCAAAGAAATATGTAACAGTGAAAGAATTGTTACTGTTGAAGACCATAATGTCAATGGCGGCATGGGCGCATACATCAGCGGACTGTCTGTAGAAAATGCCCCAAAAAAAATCATACGCATGGGGTTAAAAACATTTGGAGAATCGGGACCGGCAAAGGAATTAGCAGATGCATACGGACTGTCCGTGGAAGATATTGTGAAGACTGTGAAACAAGGCGTTGAAGGAAAGTAATGAGGTTGTTATTATGGAAAAGATTGTTGTAAGTGTCATTGGTGCAGGCGGTAAGATGGGGACAAGAACAAGTAATAATCTGGCAAAAAGACCGGATGAATTTGAACTGCTTATGGCAGAAGCTTCCCCGGCAGGAATACAAAGTATTAAGGATAGAGGACATGAACCAATAGCAGTAGAAGAGGCGCTGGAAAAATCGGACGTTGTGGTATTTGCCGTACCAGATACGTTGATCGGACAGCTGTCAGCGGTATATGTGCCCAAATTAAAGCCTGGCAGCGGGATGATTATTTTGGATCCTGCGGCGGCTGTGGCTAAGGAACTGACGCTGAGGGATGATTGTACATTTTGTGTGGCGCATCCATGCCATCCCTCCTATTTTCTGGATCAGGATACATATGAGGCGAGACAGGACAGATTCGGCGGATGCGGAGGGAAACAGGACATTGTGATGTCCAAGATTCAGGGGGATGATGCGCGGTTTGAACAGTGTGTAGAGGTGGCAAAGCAGATGTATGCGCCGGTAGAACATGCATATGTCATGTCATCGGAACAGATTGCATTTCTGGAGCCTACACTTGTGGAACTTCTGGGGGCAACCTGCCTGTACGCAATGGCTGAAACAGTGGATGAGGCAGAAAGAAGAGGGATTGACAGAGAGGCGGCGGTTTCTTTTCTGACAGGGCATATCTACAATCTTTCGGCTAACTTTTTAGGATACATACCAGGCAAGCCTCCGGTATCTGACGCCTGCAAAGTGGCAATAGGCCTTGGAAATAAATTGGTTATGAGGGAAGACTGGAAACAGATATGGGAAGATGATGTACTGGATAAAGTGATTGCCACAATGCTTCATCCTGAAAATCCACAGATATAATGGAGGCAAAAATGAAGATTGTAGTGTTAGACGGATATACGTTAAATCCGGGAGATATCAGTTGGTCGGGGCTGGAAAAATTGGGTGACTGCATAATATATGACAGGACATCTCTCACAGATACTGATGAGATTATCAGCAGAATTGGGAATGCAGAGGCGGTGTTTACCAATAAGACTCCGATCCATGCAAAAGTACTGGAAAATTGTCCGAATATCCGTTATATTGGAGTGCTGGCAACCGGGTATAATGTAGTAGATGTAAAAGCCGCAGCAGAAAAAAATATTACGGTTACAAATGTGCCGTCTTATGGCACTGCTGCCGTGGGACAGTTTGCCATAGCACTTTTGCTGGAAATATGCCATCACATCGGACATCATAATCAAGCAGTGCATGAAGGAAAATGGGAGCAGAATGATGATTGGTGTTTCTGGGATTATCCTTTGATTGAACTGGCGGGAAAAACAATGGGAATCATAGGATACGGAAGAATCGGCCAGGCGACAGGTAAGATTGCACAAGCATTGGGGATGCGTGTTCTGGCATATGATGCATATCCCGATATGACATTAGAATGTGAAAGCTGCCAATATGCAGATCTGGAAGAAGTACTGAGAAATGCCGATGTCCTGGCGCTTCATTGCCCCTTGTTTCCTGAAACAGAAGGGCTGATTCATAAAGACTCAATACGGAAACTAAAAGACGGGGTTATTATTTTAAATAATTCAAGAGGCCCCCTGATTGTGGAAAATGATCTGGCTGAAGCCTTAAAATCCGGAAAAGTTGCGGCGGCGGGCCTGGACGTTGTATCGACAGAGCCAATACAACCAGACAATCCACTGCTGAATGCCCCAAACTGCTTTATTACTCCGCACATTTCATGGGCGCCAAGGGAATCAAGACAGAGATTGATGGATATTGCTGTGAATAATTTAAAAGCATATATAGAAGGCTGTCCTGTCAATATTGTTACCGTGAAATAAGGGGGGAAGACTTTGCTGGAAATAACAAAGATCCATATCAATTACCAGACAAACCCTGAAGGCATTGAAGCGGTGGAGCAGATTGGCTGGAAACTAAAGTCAGATACTTTCAATGTTGTGCAGGCAGCATATGAATACCAAATCGCAGAAGATGATAGGTATAAGAAAATGGCAGCTGCAAGCGGGAGAGTTGAGAGTGAAGAATCTGTACATGTGACATCCGGGCTTGAAAGACTGGCCCTGAACTCTCACAGCCGTTATTATATCCGTGTCCGTGCATGGAGTACGGATGGAGAAGCAAGCGGGTGGAAAGAAGGCAGCTTTATAACCGGAATTTTAAAGACCGAAGAATGGAAGGCCCAATTTATCACTGCTGAAAAAGATGCGGAAAAAGAAGAGAGCCGCGCCTATTATTACCGCAGGGAAATCAACATAGAGAGAAAGATAAAGTCAGCGTATGCCTATGTAACGGCACTTGGCCTGTATCATTTTTATGTAAATGGAACAAGAGTAGGTGAAGATGAATTTACACCGGGCTGGACCTCTTATAACAAACACTTGTTATATCAGACGTATGATATTACGGCCTGCCTTGAGGATGGGGCGAACGTTATCGCAGGACTGGCCGGTCCGGGCTGGTATAAAGGAGACATAGGCTCCTTGCGGGCCAGAAATCATTATGGGGATAAAACGGCTTTTTTCTGTCAGATTGAGGTTGAATATGAAGACGGAGTAAGAGAATGCTTTTATACAGATGAGACATGGAAATGCAGAATAAGCCCGATTCGATTTTCTGAAATCTACGATGGTGAGATATATGATGCCCGCCAGGAGTGCCGGGGATGGAATAAAGCAGGCTGTGCAGATCAGGGCTGGAACCATGTTTGTGCTGTTACTTATCCATTAGAAATTCTGAAGGCCCAAGGCGGCGGCAGGGTAAAGAAAATACAGGAAATAGCTGTGAAAAACATGTTTCATACACCTCAGGGCGACCTTGTCATAGATTTTGGACAGAACCTGACCGGCTGGGTGGAATTCCGGATAAAGGGAAAAAAAGATGAGATCGCCGAACTGATTTGTTTTGAGACTCTTGATGCAGAAGGAAATGTATATTTGGATAATCTAAGGACTGCCAGGCAGACGATCAGATATATATGCAGCGGCAAAGATGAGGAAACATTCCATCCCAACTTTTCTTATCAGGGTTTCCAGTATATCAGAATTGTATCCTATCCGGGAAAGCCGGAACCAGAAGATTTTAAGGCGTGGGTGTTACATACCGGGATGGAGCAGACCGGAAAAATGGAGTGTTCCAATCCTGATTTGAACCAGTTGTTCCATAATATTCTCTGGGGCATGAAAGGAAATTTTCTGGATGTGCCGACAGACTGCCCGCAAAGAGATGAACGCCTTGGATGGACAGGAGATGCGCAGATTTTCTGCAGGACTGCCACTTACCTTATGGATACTTACACATTCTACAGTAAATGGCTGAGAGATGTTGAAGCGGATCAGACAAAAGAGGGGGGCATCCCCCATGTAGTGCCCGATATATGGACAGGAAAGCCCGTGCAAGGAAAAATCTTTGAGCAGGGAACACATTCTGCCGCCGGATGGGGCGATGCAGCGGTGATTGTTCCGTGGACGCTATATCAGATGTATGGAGATACAACAGTAATAAAAAGACAGTATAGATGCATGAAATCATGGATTGAATTCATGCGGAAACATGCCAGGAACAATATCTGGAATTATAAACTTCAGTTCGGAGACTGGGTTGCTTTGGATGCTGAAGAAGGCAGTTATTATGGTGCAACGCCAATTGATCTCACTTGCACCGCGTATTATGCATATTCAACGGAACTGTTTTCGAAGATGGCGGGCATTATAGGAGAAACGGAAGACGAGATAACATATAGAAAACTCTACGAAGAAATAAAAGAAACATACCAGAAAAATTTTTTAGGCAAGGATGGCAGGTTAAAGGTGCAGACACAGACGGCACAGATTATTTCGCTCTATTTCCGGCTTTTGCCGGAAAGCTCACGGGAAAAGGCAGTATGTGACTTGATTGGGCTTCTGCAAAAAGAGGGAGGACATCTTGTGACCGGCTTTATGGGAACCCCCTATATTTGTCATGCTCTCAGTGAAAACGGGCATACAAAAAAAGCCTTTGAGCTGCTGCTAAAGGAAGACTTTCCATCGTGGCTTTATCAGGTAAAACAGGGAGCGACTACGGTATGGGAACACTGGGACGGAAAAAGACCGGATGGTTCCATGTGGAGTCCGGCAATGAACTCATTTAATCATTATGCATATGGGGCTGTCGGTGAATGGATGTTCCGTGCTATGGCGGGAATCGAGTGTAGTGAAGCAGGGCCAGGTTTCAAAGAGATCATTATCCGCCCGCATATTGGAGGGAATCTGAAATATGTGAAAACTTCTTATGAAAGTATTTATGGAAGGATTCGTACACAATGGGATTGTGAGGGAAGTGAAGTGAGGCTGAAAATAGAAATCCCGTGTAACACCAGAGCGCTGATCTGCATAAGTCATGTAAAAAAAATAAAGAAGGAGGGCAGCTTACAGTTCAAAGAGAAGGATACAGAGATGCAGGCTCAGTGTGGTTCGGGTGTGTATGAGATACTATATGAAATATGATTGAATGTAACTGCACAGTCCGTACAAAATGGAATTGAAGCATATTACGATTGGTTTTGGTTTCCAATGGGTAAAACTTCCATGTGCAGTACAAAAAGAACGTGGCAGCATAAAAACATAGGAGAATTTGAAGGAGGAAAAGAAATGAAAAAACGAGTGGTGGCGGTATCTATGGCTGCTGTATTGGCAACAGGTCTTCTTGCAGGATGCGGAGGCAGCCCGGAGGAAAAAAAGAGTGAATCACCAGAAAAAGAGACTACAGAACTATCCCTATTGGTAGATACGGCAAATGCATCGACGGCGGGCTTTGAAGCAGTGGCAAAACTGGCAGAAGAGAAGCTGGGTATTCAGGTTACTGTGGAAACAAGGCCGGGCGGAACAGAGGGCGATAACATCGTGAAGACAAGACTTGCAAGCGGAGACATGGCAGACTTGTGCGTATATAATTCAGGCTCTCTTCTGAACGCGATTAACCCTGAGCAATATTTCATTGACATATCCGGAGAAGAATTTGCGGACAGGCTGGATGATGATTATAAAAAGGCAGTATCCGTTGGAGAAGGTGTGTATGGTGTGCCTTATCAGTCCTCTCAGGCGGAGGCTATTATGTACAGTAAGCCTATGTATGAGAAATACGGGCTGGAGGTTCCAAAGACATGGGATGAGTTCATGGCAAACTGCGATGTGCTTAAAGAAGCGGGTGAGACAGCTATCCTGGGAACATTTGGAGATTCATGGACTGCTCAGATTCCATTTTTAGGAGATGCATATAATTTGATAACAAATGCGCCGGATTTTCCGGAAAAATTTGATGCCGGAGAGGCAAAGTGGGCGACGACTCCTGCTGCACTTCGAAGCTTTGAGAAATTAGCAGATACGATGAATTATTATAACGAAGACTATCTCGCAACTACATATGATGACGGATGTGATATGATGGCTAATCAGGAGGCAGGACATTGGTTTATTCTTTCTAAAGTACTTACTAACATCGATGACCTGTATGGTGAAAAAGTAAATGACTTGGGCATCTTTGCAGTACCGGGCGATGATGCAGAGAAGAACGGCATAACACTATGGTATCCTGTTGCTATTTATGGAAACAAAAACAGTGACAAACAGCAGGCAATTCTGGACTTCATGGAATTCTATATTTCAGATGAGGCTCTAGATGCTTATTCAGAGGCAGCATTGCCCGCAGGACCTTATTGTGTAAAAGATTATGAGCTGCCGGAGAATTCTTATGATGCAGTTGCTAAGGATATCCAGTCCTATCTTGATGCAGGTAAATCAGCGCCGGCACTTGAGTATATCAGTCAGGTAAAGGGTGCTGACTGTCCGACAATCTGTCAGGAACTAGGCTCCGGACAGACAACCCCGGAAGAAGCAGCAGAAAAATATGATAAAGATTGTGAAAAACAGGCAACCCAGTTGGGACTGGACTGGTAAAAAAACGGGGTGTGTGAAGAAAGAGCACACCCTTAGTTTTATCAGATATTTAACGGAGGGTGAGTATGGACAGAAAAAAAATATATTCGAACTGGTTTATCGTGCCTGCAATGGCTATTTTTACGGTGTTCTTTTTGCTGCCAATGGTGATATCGCTGTTTTTCAGCTTGACAGTATGGGATTTTCATAGTTTTACTTTTTGTGGGTTAGATAATTTTAAGACATTTTTTTCAGACTCTTCCCTGTACAGTTCCATTACAAATACGTTGATTTATGCGGTGCTTACATGTGGCTTAAAGTTGATCCTTGCTTTTTTCCTTGCTGTATTTCTAACAAGTAAAATAAAGACAAAATCATTTCTGAGGTCTGTCGTATTTTTCCCAAATCTGATCAGTACAGTGGCAGTTGGAATTACATTCTGCGCCCTGATGCATCCAACCAAAGGGCTGATTAACCAAGTGATTGAGCTGATGGGCGGAAATGGGATAGACTGGCTGGGTAATGTCCAAATAGCACTCTATTCAGTTATTCTCACAGATGTATGGAAAGGTGTCGGTGTTGCGACAGTTATCTTTATTGCAGGCATACAGTCTATTGATAAGACATATTATGAGGCTGCTTCCATTGATGGTGCTACGGCATGGCAGAGCCTGAAAGCTATTACGGTTCCATTAAGCAGGCCGGCAATGAACTCAGTGATTATCCTCTCTTTTATAGGCGGGTTAAGAACCTTTGAGTTAATCTGGGCGATGACAGGCGGTGGTCCTGGCTATGCGACAGAGGTTATGGCGTCGACAGTCTATAAACAATATGCAGCCGGTTACTATGGTTTGTCTACTGCGGGGAATGTAATTATGTTTATTTTAATTGCATTGTTGGCTTTCCCTTTGCAGAAATTCCTGCTTAGTAAGGAGGCGGACTGATTATGAAGAGAAAAAAGAGAATTTATATTCTGGGAGATGTACTGGGAATTCTGATGGCAGTTATTGTATTTATTGTGCCCTTTGCGTTTATGCTGGTAAATGCCTTAAAGGAGAGGCGGGAGGCTAACCTTTTGAACATCAGCCTGCCACAGAATTTACACTGGGAAAACTTTCTGGAAGTATTCCGTGCGAATAATTACCAGATTGTAACTGCTTTTAAAAACAGTGGAATGATTGTATTAGGCTCTGTTATGATATTAGTGATTGTCGGTTCAATGGGCGGTTATGTAATTCAAAGAAGGAAAGACCGGATTATGGGAATATCCAATGCGTTGATTATGACAGGGCTGATGGTCCCAGCCGCAATTTTACCTACAATTTGGGTGCTGCAGAGAATTCATTTGTACAAAACACTGACAGGGATGATTTTGATAGAAACTGCATTACATATTCCGTTTACTGTTATGCTGTACAGAGGATTCATGAGCTCCATCCCTGTAGAACTGGAAGAGGCAGGCTATATAGATGGATGCTCCAGATGGAAGACTTTTACAAAGATTATCTTCCCGCTTCTCAAGCCTGTGACATCGACGGTTATCATATTAAATGCAGTCACAATTTTCAATGATTTTACAAATCCGCTGTATTTCCTGCCGGGGGCGGAAAACGCGACGGTACAGCTGACGCTTTATAATTTTATGGGGCAGTATGCAAGCTCTTATAATCTATTGTTTGCAGATGTTATTCTGATAACGGTACCTATGTTGATTTTATTTATCTTTTTTAATAAGAGGATTGTTGACGGAATGGTTGCCGGGGCGGTGAAGGGGTAGTGCACAAAAAGACGGTTGCCAGACCGTCTTTTAGCCGTATAGTTGTTATGTCCGGTTTTTTTGAATTAAAATATCCTCCGGAGGTATCGTGACCGCTTGCGGTCATGATGCCTCCGTGGTGAAAGTCAGAGAGGACTGGTTTATGAAATTTCAAAAGAAGATTATTCTTGTTTATATGCTGTTTTCTGTTATTGTAACAGGCATTTTCGGCAGTGTGTACTATGCTTTAAATGTACGCCAGTACAAAGAGCGTGAGTATACCAATATCAGTACGGTATCTAATGTAAAACTTCAGCAGATGGAAACCTTAATATCAGGTATGGAAGGTGTCATTACGTACTTCCTTTCAGACGTCAGTATACTGGATGCGCTTCAGGGGTTCTCAGATCTTGAGGCTGATACCTATGAGGAAATGTATTTTGACACTGTTTCCAGCATTATCCGTTCAAAGCTGTCCACTTACTATTTGATGGATGAGTATTATCGTGTGATTGTTTTTAATAAAAATGGAAATGTGATCTCAAATACAAATTATACGGGAATGGCCCCGGACATAAAGGCGTCTTATGAAACTTACCCATGGAAGGAAGAAGTAAGCGAAAAGGGCGGGAAAGACATCATACTGGGACTTCATGAGGATGACTGGGGCAGCAGGAAAAAGCCGATGGTGATTTCGGTTGTCAAAGAAATACAGGGAATGGACATGGGATATGTGGAGGTACAGCAGAGTAAAAAGGCATTAGACGAAATGATTGCAGATCAGGACGAGGCCATCCGTTATCTATTTGTGACAAAGAAGGGCGATCTTTTATATGCCGGAGATGAGTCAACAGATGCGGGGCATTACCTGAGCCAGATAGAAGATTCTGGAGAGGGCATTCAGGAGATTCGGTCGGAAAATGGAGAGGAAGTGTTATGTCTGAGACAGGAATCAGAAACACAGGATATTATATTGCTGACTATTGCAGATACAGATATTGCGAAGAACGCTGCGGCAGCGGTTCTTCCGGTAAGCATACTTCTTCTGGTGGGGTTGTGGATGATATCATTAGGCTATGTCTATCTGACATCACGTCAGCTAACAAAACCAATCCGGCAGCTTCAGCACTTCATGGAGACAACTCATTTAGGCAATTTGGAAGCGGAGATTCCGGAGAAGATTTCAAATGATGAGATCGAGTCTTTATATGTTGCTTACAGGGAGGTCATGGAGCGACTGAACGAATCTATTCTGAAGGAAAAAAGACTGTCGCTGCTGCAGCTGCAGGCACAGTTTGACCTGCTCCAGGCGCAGGTTAACCCACATTTTTTATATAATGTGCTGAATGTAATATCGGGCAGAGGAATCATGGCGGATGATGAGGTTATCTGCGATATATGCGGGGAGCTGGCGGGCATGCTCAGATATGCTACAAATACAAAAGCTAAGTATGCAACTGTAGCAGAAGAATTGGAATCTACGAAATCTTATCTAAAGCTGTTGAAATACAGATACGATTACAGGCTTTCTTATGAAATACATGAAGATGACGATATCAGAGAAAAAAGACTGCCTAAGATTGTGCTGCAGCAAATTGTAGAAAACGCTGCGGTCCATGGGTATGAAAAGAGTGAGGACATTATGGAAGTGTCGATAAGCGGATACCATATTCGGGACAGCTGGTATATCAGAATACATGATAACGGATGTGGTATATCGAAAGGCGTTTTGGAGAAGGTCGAAGAGTCTATGGAGTCTGTCAGGAAAAAACTGACAAACGACAGAACGAATGTGGAACTGGAGATTGGCGGAATGGGCTTAGTTAATACATATGCAAGGCTGTACTTGCTTTATACAGATAAATTAATATTTCGGATTGAATCGAACGAAGCAGGCGGAACGGATGTGATAATCGGTGTAGAAGAGGAGGAGGAAAGTGTATAAAATATTAGTAGTAGATGATGAGCCGACCGGCCTGAACCATGTCTGCTTGATTCTAAAGAAAAAGTGTCCTCAGTTTGAGATTATGAATACAGCAGAAAATGGGAAACAGGCCCTGGAAATTATCAGCAGTGAACAGCCGGATATGTTAATTACCGATATCCGCATGCCGGTTATGGATGGAATTGAACTGGTATCCCAGGTGAAAAAAGAATATCCTGAAATACTATCCGTGATTGTCAGCGGCTATTCTGAGTTTGAATATGCCAAGAGCGCACTCCGGTCAGGTGTTTGTGATTATCTTTTGAAACCCCTGGTTCCATCTGACATGAAGAACCTGATGGATAGAATGGAATTGAAACTGAACGCTCTTTATTATGAAAGAAGAAATGAGATTCTAAAATCCTTATGCCATGAAAAAGAGCTGCGAAAAGATAGTAAATTGGAGCGTTATTTTCCGGCTTCAAACTATTATACTGCAATTTTCCGTTGGAATGGACTGCCGAGCAGGTTTGCCAAAAAAAACGGTGTAGAGATTTTTTCTATGGAGGAGGAAAAGATTTACCTATATGGAAGAGATGAGATGGAAGCGCTTTATCTGATACCAGAGGAGCTGCTATATCAGGAGTCATTCAGCAGTTTCGCCAAGAAGCTTTTCAAGCGTGAGCAAAAGCAAAAGAGGGGAGCGTATGTGACGGGCGTATTCTGTGGGAAGCAAATACCAATAGGGCAGTTGCCTGAAACAGCACAAAAACTTTACAGAAAGCTCGATGAGACGATTGTAATTGGGAAGAGCCAACTTATTACACTCGATGGACAGGTACTTTCTATAAATAAAAGCCAAAAAGAAAAAGAACTGTTGGAACGCATTGAACGTTTGATTCATTACCAAGACAATGACAAGCTTTTGCCAGAGCTGCATAACATATTTTTGATTTGGAGGGATGGTGGTTACAGCCAGTTATATGTAGAATCGGAGGTAAAATATATTATGCGGCTGCTTCAGAACTCCTGTCCGCTTAAAATGAATACTTCCGAGATCGAGTTCATGGTTGATGACGTGTTCTATTATGCTGTAGATACGCAGGAACTTGAAGATAGTATCATGCTGCTCATTCAGCAGTATACCTCACAGGCAGGTAAGGAGAGGGGGGATAACAGAGAACAGTTTTTTAATTCCATTTTGTCTTTTTTAAATAAGCATATCCAAGAAGCTGTCACCTTAGGAGAGGTCTGCAGAGAATTTGGTGTTTCCCAGACTTCATTAAGCAGAATGTTCCGCTCATATAAAGAAACTTCCTTCAGTAATTATCTGACAGAGATTCGGATAGAGAAGGCAAAGCAGATTATGCAGCAGGATCCGGATGGTTACGTAAAGGATATCGCAGAACGGTGCGGATATACGGATCAGTTTTATTTTAGCCGTATCTTCAGGTCGGTGACGGGTATCTGCCCGAAGGAGTATATGGATAAGATAAAAAAGAGATGATGCATTAGTACTAGCTTTAGTCGCGGGGCGGATGGGGACGCTCCATGAAGGGATAGCCGAAAACCTCCCGGAGAACATCCATGTCCTTTCAAAAATGCGGCCGCGGGCCTAAGAAATTCTAGGCGGGAAACAGCCCTGAAAATGGAGCACCACTGACACATCACGAGAAATCCGATGATTTCTCGCGCTGGGTCAGCTGATTTTTGGATTCGGAATCCAAAAATCTCTCCATTTTCAGGGCTGTTTCCCACCAAGAATTTCTAAGGTCCGCTTTGAGCGTTTTTGAAAGGACATGGATGTTCTCCGGGAGGTTTTCGGCTATCCCTTCATGGAGCTGGCGCATCCAACCGGCAGGAAAAAGCTCGTTTCTAAGGAGGGGCCTCAAACGGGGGCAGCGTATGGATATAGAATTGGTGGCACTTTTATGTCCCCAGTAGGTGTAAAAAGCAAGGGGATACGCTTCCGGTATCAAAATAATTCAATACGCATCTTGAAGATGAAAAGACACGCATAGCCAATCCACATCCGCTGCCCTGGTCCGGGATCCCACCCGGTTGGCGAGCTTTCCTGCCGATTGGATGAGCCAGCTTTATGACAGGGAGGCCGGGGAGGTGCTGGGGCTGTATATGCCGTTGCGAAATGCTGGAGTGCGCTTAGTGATTCTTGAACAGCCGATGCCGGATAGGCGGGGAACAACTTGATCTCCAAATCAAGTTGTTGCTGAACCCAGCGCGGGAAATCATCAGATTTCCCGTGATGTGTTCAGCGTACCCGCCTATCCGGCATCGGGTGTTCTAGAATCACTTAGCAGCATGGGTGCATATCGCAACGGCATATACAGCCCCGGCACCTCCCCGGCCTCCCTGTCATGAAGCGTCCCCGTCCGTCGACAAGTCTAAAGCTTGCCGACTAAATCCCGATTTAGATGTTGGCTGGGGTGTGAAATATAACAGTCTGTTCTCTAAGATATCACTTGCATTTCTGTAAGTTTCTTCATATAATGAGGAAATGTAATAGATAGGCTGTAAGTGATGCACACTGGAGAATGATTGTGAAGGGATGATGGTAATATGGGGGACAAGAAGGAAAAACACCGCTTCCGCAATATGTGGAAGGCGTTAAGTATGGAACTGAGGGAGCACAAAAGTTCTTTTATGGTATATTTTGTGCTGCGTCTGCTTGTGATTATAGTGATGATTCTGCAGATATTTAATAAGAATTATGAGAATGTGTTTCTATGTATCCTCACGCTGCTGCTTCTGGTTATCCCCAGCCTGGTCCAGGTGACGATGAAGATAGAACTGCCGACTACTCTCGAGATTATTATTCTTGTTTTTATATTTGCTGCGGAAATTCTGGGTGAGATACGGGAGTTCTATATCGTATTTCCTTTCTGGGATACCGTCCTGCATACGCTGAACGGATTTCTTGCGGCGGCAATTGGATTTTCGTTAGTGGATCTCCTCAACCGCAGTGAAAAAATGGTGTTCAAACTGTCGCCGCTGTTCACAGCCATTGTGGCTTTTTGCTTTTCTATGACGATCGGGGTCATCTGGGAATTTTTTGAATTTGGCATGGACCATATTCTGGGGTTTGACATGCAGAAGGATACGATTATTCATACCATCCGATCGGTTATGCTGGATCCGGCAGGCGGTAATAATGTTGCTGAGATTGGAAATATTACCAGTGTCGCTGTCCAGGGGAAGGATCTCGGCCTGGGAGGCTATCTGGATATTGGCCTGATCGATACCATGAAAGACCTGATGGTAAATTTTATCGGGGCAGTAGTATTCTCTGTCATCGGTTACTTCTATGTGAAAAATAGGGGAAGAGGACGGATGGTAGGACGATTCGTTCCACGGAAAAAGAAGGAGGAACGGGACTTCCTCAAAATCGTGGAAGCGCAGGACGAGAAGGAGCAGGAACAGCAGGAGCATGAACAGGAACAACAGGAACGTCCCGGCAAAACAGACCGGACGGAGAACTCCGGGGTAAAATAATACGGATTCTCAAAACTGTAACAGTTCAGGATGGCCTGGTTTGTTATCAAAAACAGGCTGTCCGGCCTGTCATATTTAAACGCGGAAAAGCCGCATCTTATGGAAGATACCATAAGGTGCGGCTTTTCCGCAGTTAGAAATCGTACGATACGCTGCGGGCTTACCTGCCCCAGCATTGGAATAGGTTACGGGTAATTTCTTCGGATGCTTCTTTGAGTACCGGCAGATAGGGCAGCAGTTCGTCGGTGTCTTTTATACCGACAAATCCGCTGAATGACAGTGCAGCTATGATATTTCCTTCACTGTCCCGGACAGGGACGGATATGCAGCTGCCTTTATCAGAGGACTCTCTGTGGTCAAAGGCATATCCTCTCTTTGCGGTCTTTCGGACTTCCAGCCAGAATTCGTCCGGATCAATGATGGTATAAGGGGTGAGCGGTTCCATATCGCAGGAATCGACCAGCTTTTCTACCAGGCTGATCGGCAGCTCGGACATTAGAACCTTTCCTCCCGCACATGCGTAAAAGGGAAGCTCGGAGTACAATGCCGGTACATAGTTTACAATGCTCTTAGTGCGGGACTGCTGCAGTACGTAGCAGCGGTGCCCTTCGCGTACGATCAGATTCATGGGCTGGCCGTGTTCTGCTGTGCAGCGGATCATAGTCAGTTCCGCCACTTCCTTTAAGGCCAGATAGAGGTTATTTTTCTCGATGACAAAACTGATCTTCTGGCCGGTTATGTAACGCCCATCGTTACACTGGTATACCCAGCCATTTACTTCTAAAGTCTTTAAAATGCGGAAAGCAGTTGACGGATTAAGCTCACAGCTTTTTGCAATCTCGTTCACTCCAAGCGGAGAGCGTTCCTTGCGGAGGATGTCCAGTACCTCTAAGGCACGGTCCACCATCTTGATGGTTTCTACGTTTTGTTTTTCCATGATGCGTACCTCCTTACTATATACTATGATATCTTGCTAAAGGGATATCAAGTGTTCCATCCGGCAAGTTATTATTGGAATATTTATTTCATCATAGTGTAAAGCGAATATATACTACATTTATACCATTTTAAAAAATGTATGTCAATATGTTGAAAGAAAATGGGAGAATTAGATGGAATACTTATTCCGAAAAAATAAAATCCCTGAGGGGACGCGTTATACCTATGTGAGCGGACAACAATAATTTAGTGATATTAATTGGGTTAAATAAATTAAATTAAAATAAAAACTATAATTATGGAATATAATCAAAAATATCTAAAAATATAATGAAAAATTTAAAATATAAAAAGTATAAAAATGTAGTTGACAGACCATAAAAATCGTTGTATATTGAAGTTACGGAATAGCCATTCCGAAAAATGGAATAATTCCACGGGAATGAGAATCAAGAAAATCATTCTAAATGGAATAAGACCATATTTTACATATTGGAATGACTATTTTAAATCTAATCAATTATAATTTTTAGAGTAAAGGAGAACGAGAACAATGGCAAAAGAAAAACTGAACGGCATCTATATCCCAATGGTGACACCTTTTCATGAAGATGAATCTATCAACTTTGCAGGAATCAAAGAATGCACGGATTTTCTGGCTGACAATGGCGTTACCGGCATTATTCCCTCCGGCAGTACCGGCGAGATGGTTGCGATGACTCCTGACGAGCAGATTGCAGTGAATGATGCGGCGGTGAAAGCCGCAGACGGAAGGATTAAAGTCGTTTGCTCAACCGGCGCATACCGGACAAAAGACGTGGTTAAAATGTCTCAGGCAGCCGAGGCAGCGGGTGCAGACGGCGTTATGGCAGTAACACCGTGGTACATGGCTCCGAATGAGAACGAACTGTTAAAGCACTATGAGACAATCCGTAAAGCCATTGATATTCCGATTATGGTATATCACAACCCCTACTATTCAACCTGCCTGATGAGTGATGAATTTATGGCAAAACTGTACAACGAAGGTTTTATCGACGCGGTGAAGGAGCGTCAGGCGGATGTGTACAGACAACAGGATCTGAGATACCTTACAGACGATGATTTTGCGATCTTCTATGGTTACGATATATGCCCTGTTGAAAGCGTGAGCTGCTGGGCAGACGGATGGGTATGCGGTACAGGAAACCTTTTCCCCAAGGAGAATACGGAAGTATTCAACCTTGCAAAAGAGCGGAAGATGGAAGAAGCGATGACTGCCCACTTCGAAAAGATCCGCCCCTATCTTCCGTTATTTACGAAACCGACAGCAGACGGCATGCCGACGCCTTGGCTTCAGATTATTAAAGAAGGCCTTAAACTCCGCGGCGTAGATGCCGGATACTGCCGCAAACCGGTTATTTCAGAGCTTCCGGCCGATGTTATGGAGACCCTTAAGGCAGTTCTGAAGGAATACGGGTATCTTGCTTAGCCTCCAGGAACAGGATCTGGTGCTTTCACGTGGAGAAACTTAAAAAAGGTGGATGAGATTTTGCTGAATTGCAGGCTCTGACAAGCCTGCAATTCAGCGGGAAGGAATGGATAGAGTTATGAAAAAGAAAATAATTAGTTTGATCTTATTGTGTACCCTTGTATTTAGTACGACACTGTGGGGCTGCGGTTCATCTAAGGATACTGCTGCAAACAGCGCAGATACGTCGAAGGAAGCTTCGGATGAAACAGAAACCACTGACGGCAAAACAAAGATCACAGTTCTAAGGCCCGGTGACCAGGAAAAGGTGGAAGCCTTTATGGAGCCGGCGATTGAACAGTTTGAAAAAGACAACCCGGATATTGATGTGGAAATCATGTATGAATCCTGGACTGGCTGGATCCAGAAGTATCCGACCTCTTTTGAGGCGGGAACCCAGCCTGACGTCATCTTCTGGTGGGACAATAAGATGAATGATTCCTCTGCGCATGAACATCTGGTGAAGCTCGATGACTATCTGAGCGAAGACTTTTTCAGCCAGATACCCGACAGCATCTGGAGTCTGGTAAATACCAGCGGACTTGACGGTACATATTATGTTCCAAGCAGTGTAGATACATTGGTACTTTACTATAATAAAGAGGTATTTGAGGCCGCAGGCCTGGATCCGGAGGCACCGCCAGCAACGTGGGATGAGCTTCTGGCAGCTGCAAAAGACATTAAGGAAAAGGCCGGCGTACCCGGTATCGGCGTACCCGCCATAACCGGCGCTGAAGTACTGGAAGAATTTGTTGGAATGTTCATAAATCAAGCGACCGATGCACCGATCCTGGATGATAAGAGCATGCCGCTGTTTGATACGGATGAAGGCCTTGAAGCAGTCAAATTTGTGGAACAGCTCGTTCCTTATGTTCAGGATTCACCTACCGAATATGGCCGGGGAGAATTACGCCCGTTGTTAAGAGACGGCGGAGTCGGCATGCTGATAGACGGTCCGTGGGGTGTTGCTGCATATACGGCTGCATTTGGAGAAAACCTGGATGAAAGTAAGATCGGGATTGCTAAGATTCCGCTTGCTCCAAATGGCAAGGAAATTGCATGGGCGGGCACCAATGGCTGGATTGCTACGCGTGACGAGACGGCAGAGGCATCTGCAAAACTGATTGAATATCTGATGTCCCCGGAAGTAATTATCGAACACCACCTGGCATACGGTTCTGCTCCTCTGTACGAGTCGGAATTTGATAACCCTTCATTCCAGTATGATTTCTGGAAAGTATTCTACGACGAAGCGCAGGATTATAAGCTGTACGGCATGATTGGAAAGGACAGTGCGACGCCGGCGGCTTACTACACGGCATTGGAAGAAGTGTGGCAGCAGCTCATACTGGGCCAGCTGGGGGCGGAAGATGCGCTCAAAGCGGCAGCTGAGGCTGCAGAAGGCGTCACTTCAAGAAACCAGTAAATCTGCAGTGCCGCAGCTCACGTATCAGTCAAGGGGGTTGCTGAAAGGTACGGGGAAGATCTTAAAAGTATCAGACCTGGGATTTGCTGAGAGATAAGGGTTAAGGCGTTAAACATAAGTCTATTATCCAGGCCGGCGGAGTATCCGGCCTGGATAACAGCAATATTTGTTTCGAGAAAGGGGGCGCCCTGTTTGAAAAAGAGCCAGAGAAAAAGAGTCATCTGTTCGCTTCTTCCGCTGATTGTCCTGTTGGTTTTTATATACGGATACCCGTTGTTTAAGGTCTGTACCAGCGCCTTTATGGGATTTAGCGGCGCTTCGGCAGGCCAGTTTGTAGGCTTTGGAAATTTTTCTATTATTAAGGATGAGATTCCGAAAACTGTTGTAACTACGTTAATCTGGACGTTTGGTTCTGTAATTCCCGCAATGATCCTGGGCCTTGCCGTTGCATTGATCTGCAACCGTTCTTTTGCGGGAAAGAAAGTAGTCGTGGCATTCAATCTGCTGCCCTACGCTATTCCTTTGATTATAGTTGCCTCTTGCTGGCGTTTTGTATATAATTCTGACTTCGGTATCATCAATGTTCTTCTGAAAAATATAGGCCTGATTGAGGAGCCGATCAGTTTCCTGGGCCTGGATCTGGCTCTCACCTCCGTCATCCTGGCCCGAATCTGGCGAGCCATGCCATTTGCGTTTATGAATTATTATTCGGCGCTTACGACGATTCCGGCTGAACAGTATGAAGCGGCATGTATTGACGGCGCCGGTCCGGTGCAGAGATTCTGTTATATTACCATGCCTAATCTGAAGGCAATAACAGGAAGTACTCTGATTGTGCTGACGGTCTGGACATTCCTTGTATTTGATATCATTTTCGGTATGACGGGCGGCGGGCCGGTCAATGCGACCAAGACCATTTCGATGCACATCTATCAGGAGATGTTCAGTATGAAGAACCTTGGTACAGCATCTGCATGGTCATTGATCGCGATATTGGTACTGGTAATTATTACGGTATTTTACTGGAAACTGATGGAAAGGGAGGATGCGGCATGAGAAATAATAAATCAATTGCCGGGAAAGTTTTCCGGATTATCCTTTGTATTTTATTCTGTATGTTTGCGGCGATCCCAATCTATGAAGCGCTGATCGTGTCGCTGACTCCATATTCCCACCTTCTGGAAGCGCAGCTGGTACCTCATTATTTTGAACTGTCCAACTTTACATCGGCCTTTAGATTGATCGCCGGCAATGTGCTGAACAGCTTTTTCTATGCGTGCTGTGCAACGGTTCTGACGGCGCTGATCTCCATTCCGGCAGCTTATGTGCTATCCAGATACCGCTTCAAGCTGCGCCAGGGAATGCTTTTTGTTCTGCTTCTGACGCAGATGATGGCGGGGATTGTTATCCTGCCTACTTTATACAGGATGTTCCAGTCGCTTGGCATTCTGAATTCCCGGGGGGCGCTGGTTCTTGTGCTTACAGGCATCAACCTGGCGTTGGTTGTAACTATCCTTCACGGATATTTTTCAACCCTGCCGGCAGAGCTGGAGGAGGCGGCGGCACTGGATGGCTGCAGCTATATACAGCTGCTGGCCCGCGTCATTTTCCCGATCAGCGGACCGGGTATTGCGGTGGGGGCAATCTTTGTGTTCATTAACAGTTATAATGAATTTGTTGTACCGCTGTTCCTGCTGTCAGATGCAAATAAATATCCTTTGACGCTGGTGGTATACAGCCTGCTCAGCGATACAACAATCCGCTGGCATATCATGGCTGCTGCCTCCCTGATTGGGATTATCCCGCCGGTTGTGATTTTTACATTTTTCCAGAAATATATCATACAGGGGGTTACCTCGGGGGCGGTGAAAGGATAAGCTGGTATGGGGTCAGACCCCTTTGAAAAGGGGTCTGACCCCTCTGCGGAATCGACAGGGCCCTTCCTTAGGAGGGCAATAAAATCTTGGAGGGACAGATTATGCAGGAATTTAAGATCCCATGGGGGCAATGGTACGAACAGTCCTATAGAAAACTAACTTTTCCCGACGAGTGGGAGATCCACTATCAGGGAATGCAGGAGCATCCCTCTCTGACAAGCGGGGACGTTCTGGCTAGAATAGACAATCCGGTGGGGACAGAGCGGCTGGAGACTCTGGCTGCGGGGAAGAGGAGTGCATGTATCATTATTGATGATATTTCACGTCCCACCCCGGGCGCTTTCTTGCTTCCGCTCGTGATTCGGAAACTGCTGGATGCAGGTATGGACGGCAGTAATATTAAGGTTTTGATTGCGCTCGGCGGACACCGCCCTATGACAAAGCAGGAAATGGAGATCAAAGTGGGAAAATGGGTACTGGATCACGTTCAGGTACTGAATCACTTCCCATTCTCAACAGACCTGATAACTATTCCGGACGACAACCAGGTGATAAAGATTAATAAAAACTATGTGGATGCTGAGCTGCGAATAGCCGTTGGGTGCATTGTACCCCATACTCTTGCAGGGTTCTCCGGGGGCGCCAAGGCGGTCATCCCGGGAATCGGCGGTATCGAGACACTGAAAAGCAACCATATGCTTGTCTATGAAGATGCGAGTAAAAACATGTCATTTAAGACCAGCACATGCAATCCCGACAATCCTATGCGCACCAATATGGAGCGGATCGTCAGCAAAGTAGGGCTGGACTTTATTGTGAATGTCGTGCTCAACGATAAGATGGGAGTTGCAGATGTTTTTGCAGGCCATTTCATAAAGGCACACCGGGCTGCATGCAGACGGGCAATGGAATGTCTGCAGACGGAATTGGTCAGGGATGCGGATATCCTGGTCCTCTCTGCCTATCCCAAGGACACGGAGTACTCCCAGATCGGAACTTGTTTTGCTGTCCTGGGACACTACAAGGAAATGTGCGTAAAGCCTGACAGCACTCTGGTTGCGGTGACGGCGGCAAGCGAAGGGGCGGGATTCCACGCGCTTTTTGGCCCCGGAATGAGCCTGTTTTCCCCGCACGACGATAATGTGCCTCCTCCGGAACTGAAAGGGAAAGAAACCCTGATTTATTCCGAGGGTGTTAATTCTATCGATATCAGACAGTTTTACAGAGATGAGACACCGGACCTGAACAGGGAGTGGAAAGACATACGGAAACGGCTGGAAGAAAAATATGCAGGGAAAAATCCGGTGGTTGCCATTTACCCAATGGGGGCGATACAGATCGGCTGCATGAATACGGAAGGTGGAGAATGACTATGGACACACAGTATGATATTGCCGTGATTGGCGGCGGTGTGATTGGAAGTGCGGTTGCCAGGGAACTGTCACGCTATCAATTAAAGATTTGTGTTTTAGAAAAAGAGCTGGATGTCTGCAATGGCGTAAGCGGGCGCAATACCGGACTTCTGCACTCAGGTATACTAAATGAAAAGAATCTCCTGCGTACGGAGTGCTGTATGGAGGGGAATGCGGAGTTCGAGCGGGTTGCCGGGGAACTGGACATACCGTTTCGAAGATGCGGAAAGCTGATTGTTGGATTTGGCGAAGAGGAAAGGAAACGGCTGGAAGGTCTGTATCAGCGCGGGCTTGATAACGGGGTACCCGGAATCAGAATGATTGGCCGTGATGAGATCAAACGGCTGGATCCCAATGTGGATGGCGAGTTTGCCATTTACGTGCCTTCGGCAGGTATTTTATGTCCGTTTACCTATACAATCGCATTAGCGGAAAATGCAGTTGAAAACGGTGCAGCGTATTATCTGGATCACGAGGTGACAGGAATCGAGAGAGAGGAAACGGGGGTGTACCGCATCCTCACGAAGGACGGGGAATTTGTCAGCCGCTGGGTCATCAACTGTGCAGGGCTATATGCCTGCCGCATTTCTGAAATGCTTGGGTTTGAATCCTATATACCGAACCGCGTCAAAGGCGAGTACGAGATTCTGGATAAGAAAGCAGGAAATTACCTGTCTCTGCCGGTGTATCCGACTCCCAATGAGTACGGTGCATTTGATGTCCACGTAACTCCGACGATTGATGGAAATGTCCTGGTAGGTCCTACCATCGAGACGATCGGTGTGAAGGTCGATTATGCGGCAACGCAAAAGATGATAGACGTTTTGGTTGAGCAGGGGTCCAGAATGTTCCCCCGGATGAAACGGGATTACTATATCCGCAACTATGTGGGGGTGTTTCCGACTATAGAAGATCCGGCGACCCATAGGGAGCTGGACTTTCAGATTCAGACAAAGAAAAGCGTTCCCCATGCTGTAAATCTGCTGGCTATTACTTCGCCTGGGCTGACCAGTGCGCTTCCGATTGCGCGGAGGGTGGCTGCAAAGATCAAGGAGCAGGAGGAACTGTTGGTAAATGAGAAGTTTAACCCCATCCGCAGGGGGATCGTGAAGTTTTCGGAACAGGATGAGGAAGGCAAAAAGCGGCTGATTGAGCAGGACCCGGATTACGGGGAGATATACTGCAGATGTGAATGCGTTACCAGGGCAGAGGTGAAACAGGCGCTTCATAATGTGCTGGGCGTTTCCACCGTCAGCGGAATCAAATACCGGACGAGAGCCACGATGGGACGATGCCAGGGCGGCTACTGTGAGACGAGGCTGACCCGGTTAATCCAGGAGGAGCTGGGCAGGCAGAAGACAGAAATACTGCTGAATAAGAAGGGCGCCTATATGTTTACCGGGGAGGTGAAATGACATGCACAAGCGCGATGTTGTGATTATAGGAGGCGGGCCGGCCGGGCTTGCCGCCGCTGTGGAACTGAAAAAACGGGGAGTGGACGATATCTTAATCATCGAGCGTGAGAAACAGCCCGGAGGCATCCTCCGCCAGTGCATTCATGACGGATTCGGCCTGACCCGTTTTGGGCAGACCCTGAGCGGACCGGAATATTCCCAGAGATTTATTGACGAGGTTGAAGAACTGCAGATCGAGGTTCTCACCAATGCAACGGTCATTGACCTGACGGGAGACAAAATCGTAACGGCGGCTGCAAGGGACGGGCTTATCCAGGTACAGGCAGGAGCGGTCATTCTGACCATGGGTTGCCGGGAGCGCACCCGGGGAGCTTTGGCGATCCCGGGCCAGAGACCGTCGGGCATTTACAATGCCGGCGTAGCGCAGAGCTACATGAATTTGTACAATACCATGGTGGGAAAAGAAGTGATCATCATGGGTTCAGGTGATATCGGGCTGATCATGGCAAGGCGGATGACGCTGGAGGGAGCCCATGTAAAGGCCGTATTTGAAGTGCTGCCGTATCCAAGCGGCCTTCCCAGAAATATTGAGCAGTGCCTGAACGACTACAACATCCCGCTTTACCTCAGTCATTCCGTAATCAATATCAAAGGAGATACACGGATTGAGGGCGTAACGGTGGCAGAGGTGGGGACGGATATGAAGCCGGTTCCCGGAACCGAAAAAGATTTCCCATGTGATACGCTGATATTGTCGGTCGGGCTGATTCCTGAAAATGAGCTGTCTCTTGCGGCTGGAGTCACGCTGGATGGCCGGACGAAGGGCGCATTTGTGGATGAAAATTACCAGACAGACGTCCCGGGTGTTTTTGCGGCGGGAAATGTCCTGCATGTGCACGACCTGGTAGACTTTGTATCTCTTGAGGCCGAGGCTCTGGCGGCCGGAGTTGAAGAATATCTGAACTGCGAGGGGCTTCCGCCCTGTGATATAGAGATTGGAACAGACTGCAACATCGGGCACATCATCCCCCAGAGCGTGAGCGGGGAGAAGAACTTCAGGATGTCCATGAGGGTGAAACGCCCTATGGGCAGGTGCAGGGTTGTTGTCAGCCAGGGGGATACAACTGTAAGATCAACGGTTGTGCCAACTGCTATCCCGGCAGAGATGATACAGTTTGATGTAGATGCCGGTAACATTATATCTAAGGAGAAAATCGAGGTGTCAGTGTATGAACAGTAGGACCTTTGTCTGTATCGTCTGCCCAAACGGGTGCACGATCGAGGCTAAGTATGAAGATGATAAGATATACAGCATTACCGGAAATAAATGCAAGAAGGGGGTGGATTATGTCCGCCAGGAACTGATCGACCCGCGCAGGACGATTTCGAGTTCTGTGCGCATTGAGGGGGCGGTGCTTCCGCTGTGCAGCGTGAGGCTAACGAATGCAATCCCCAAAAAAGAGCTCTTCCGGGTGATGGAGGAGATCAATAAAATCACACTGGCTGCGCCTGTTGAGATCGGGCAGGTAGTCATAAAAAATGTCTGCGGACTGGAGAGTGACGTAATCGTTACGAAGAATATGGGAGGAGGGAGCCTGCCGTAAGGATGCCCGGGGATGACCTTCGGGCTGGGATACAGACGGGGGCTTTGGTGCAGGCCATCTGCTGACTCTCTCTAATATCAAAACGGACTCCCGCATGGAACCGCCGGCATTCGGGGGCTGTCGGTTTATTTTTTCGACAGCCTTAAGAATTTGTAAAAAACTGGAATCTACAGTCTGTTGATATATTAAAGGGGATAAGGATTTCCCTGTTCGTCATTTGCAGTTCTTTTGTAAACTTTGAAACCCATGTGTTCAGAGATGCATTGCCTTAACAGCACTTTCCCACACGTCTAGTAACTGTTGTACCAATATCGGATTTCTGTCTTTTATTTCAATAACTTTCATTTTCAGCCCCCATAAACTTAAATTTCTAAAGTCGTCAAATCCATTCAAATCGACATATGCTATTGAGCCATCGATAATTGTCCCGATTGCTCCAAACAGTTTCTTCGCCTTGTACTGCTTCAGATACATGCGGCAAGGCTCCAGATGTGGAACAGGATGGCGGCTCCCAGGATGGTTGACAGGATATAGATTAGGATCGCGGGAGTGTTTCCTATATAGGGGATCAGGGCGGAGAAGCCTATTTGCTGCATGAGGTAGTCGGGGTTGATGTAGAACATGTTAATGGTTCCAAAGGTATCCAGGAGGAGATTGAGGAGTGTGGCGGCTGCGCAGCAAATAAGGTAGAGCAGGGTGCCGTCTCTGAAATGGCGCAGGCGCAGGCGCCGGGGCGCCGGAGTTTTCGTGTATGAGAGCCCGGCGGTCAGGCCTATGACGATGAGGAGGATGTGCCATAGGTAGGAATGGATTGTAAGGAGGGGGGCATCGTAATGGAGGCCGCTTGTGTCGGCGAATACGGCGATTCCCCCGAGGAGGCTGTAGTTCATCAGGAAGGAAAGCAGGGCCTGGCGGAAACGGGAGGGTTTGAGCCAAGGGATGACCAGAAGGAGGTACATGGCTATGCTGCAAAGCTGAAATGGGAAGTACCACCATTGATAGACGCCATGATTGAGGCGGAAGGTGAGATACCATTGTTTCCAAAGCTCGCTGACAGACATGAGGAGGCCGCAGGCAAGGAAAAAGTGATTCAGTTTTTTGGGAGCGGGAATCTGTCTTTTCATGTTGACCTCCTGTTGTATTGCTGGGGTGAACCTGTTTTTCTTACAATTATTGTATGACAGAAGTGCATTCTGTAACACAGGCCTTAATAAATGGTTACTGTTTACGGTCCCGTGGACAGTAACTATGTATGTGAAGTTCCTGGGATTTTGTGTTCTCTTTAGTATGAATTATAAAGGATATAAACCAAAAATGCACGCGTTGTGAAGGCATATTTTCAGACGTTTTCGGGTTACTGTTCAGACCGTGCCGTGCACCTCGCTGCACGGCATCGGAGCCGGTGAAGTAACGTTTTCGGTGGTTTGGGACGTGCGGCGGATCAGTGATAAAGCGCATAAAAAGGCCGCTTATCATAAAGAAGTTGCTAAAGTTTCCTTAACATTTGTGAAAATATTGACATACTTATGGCTAAAACGACGAAATGTGAAGGTCTCGAAACATTTCGGTTTGGTTAATTTGTATTTAACAAATTTTTACAAATATAAATTGTACAAAAATAAAGATTAAATTTAAATAAAAATCCGTAAACCAGGGAATTAAATCACTGGAAAATTTGATGAAAATTTTAAAAAAAGGAGGATAAATGCCGACATTTTGAAATCGTTGACAAACAAAAACTTTGGGCGTAATCTTTAGTTTAACTTTTAGGAGGAAGTGCTCCTGGAAGGGTGTGGAGGGAAGGGAATTTCGGCTTTGAAGTTCTTTTTTTATTTCAAAGGATCTGCATCTTATGAAATAAATAAGCTCTCCCGGCGGGGTGCGCACTGCGGTGTAAGAAGCAGCTGCCGCAGGCGTGAGTTTCGTAAGTGAAACTCCATTTTAAACGCAAAATATGAAAAGAAAGGGAGGGAGCGATACGGAAAGTTTGACAGAGAAGCTGCTTGAAGAGCTGAACTGCAAGACCGTGTTTACGATTCCGGTATTCGGGGGAATCGGCGTGGCGGAGTCGGTAGTCGTGACCTGGATTATCATGGCCGTCCTGGTCGGGGTGTCATTTATCTTTGTCCGGAATCTAAAGGTCGAGAATCCGGGAAAGAAACAGCTGGTGCTGGAGTCAGCTATCGGCTGGGCGCAGAACTTCTTCGAGGGCATCATAGGGAAGGAAAACAAGCGTTATATTCCTTATTTGATCACAATCATTCTCTATCTGGGTGTTTCCAATATGATCAGTCTGTTTGGATTTAAACCGCCTACTAAGGATTTGAATGTGACAGCAGCGCTCGCGATTATGAGCATGTTCCTGATTGAATATTCAGGCATACGTAAAAATGGGGTAAAGCATTGGGTAAAACATTTTGCCGAACCGGTGCCGATTGTTGCACCGATTATGGTTCTGGAAATTGTAATCCGTCCGTTGTCTCTTTGTATGCGGTTGTTTGGTAACGTGCTGGGTGCATTTGTTATTATGGAACTTTTAAAAGCGATTATACCGGTCATTGTACCAATACCATTTAGTTTTTATTTTGATATATTTGACGGGCTGCTGCAGGCATATGTGTTTGTCTTTCTGACGGCACTGTTTATGAATGAGGAACAGGAGTAAAAAAGACAGAATTATTTCGTAACTGTTTATGGTTCTGGACAGAGACATTATTTTGAAAAAAGGAGATTTGTACTATGGGAACAATTATAGCTATTGGAGCAGGTATTGCAGTTTTAACTGGTGTGGGAGCTGGAATTGGCATCGGCATTGCAACGGGCAAGGCAGCAGACGCAATCGCAAGACAGCCGGAAGCTGACGGCAAGATCAGCAAGACGCTGATTCTTGGATGTGCGCTGGCAGAGGCTACAGCTATTTATGGTTTTATTATCGGGTTATTGATTATTATACTTTTGAAATAACAGGAAAGGCAGGTGGAACAGGTGCTGCAATTAAATGTGAACCTTTTCTTTACCATAATAAACCTTGTTGTTCTTTATCTTTTGTTGAAAAAGTTTTTAATCAAACCGGTTACGAATGTGATAGAGGCGCGCGAAAGGATGATTGCGGACGGCCTGAGTCAGGCCAGCAGTGCCAGGGAAGAGGCGGAGGAACTTAAAAACCAATACGAAGCTGCTCTGTCCTGTGCCAGACAAGAATCTGAGAAGATTGTGGAGAAGGCTCAGGTACAGGCAAAAGCGGAGTATGAGCGTATTGTGAAGGATGCCGGAACCAAGGCCGGAGATTTGCTGGATTCCGCGAAGGCCAGTATTATGCTTGAGCGGGAACAGACAAGGAAAGAGCTGCAGTCAGAGATTGCGGGGCTTGCGATGACGGCGGCAGCTAAGATCGTAGGTGAAAGGACAGAGAATCAAGGAAATCAAGGGATATATAATCAGTTTCTGGGAGAAGTAGGTGACGCTCATGATGACACAGAAGACCACTAACCGTCAGAACTGCCCGGAAAAGGCAGTGACGGACACCCGGGAACACCATACGGTGAACGCTGTTTATGCAGGAAAACAGCCAGTCTGCAGCATGGGGGATACCCAGAGGGCGTCCCGTAACTCATGCCCTGCGGGCGGGGCCGCAGTAAACTGCGGAATAAGGTATGCAAAAGTGTTGTATGAGCTGAATATGAACAGGGAAGCCATACAGAAAACAGAAGAGATATTCGCAGAGGTTCCTCAGCTGAGGGATGTGTTTAGGAATCCAACGATCCGTGAGGAGAAAAAGTTCAAAGTGATTGACCGTGTATTTCCTGAGGAAATCAGAAATTTTCTAAAAGTGGCATGCAGACACCACAGAATGGATCTCATCGGGGATATTTTCAAGGCATATCATCAATATTGCGATGAACAGAATAAGATCCTGAAAGCGGTATTGACGTGTGTGGAACCTCCAAGCGAGGTACAGCTGAATAAAATGAAGGCGTTTCTTTGTGAAAAATATGATGCGGTAAAGGCAGATATTGAAATCATTCAGGACAAAGCGCTGCTCGGTGGTTTTGTGCTCCGCGTGGGCTGTGATGAATTTGACTGGAGCCTGCAGGGACGCCTGAATCGATTGGAACAAAAATTGACCAGGAGGTGAATAGGGTGAGTGTAATCATTTCAGATGAAATTATTTCTATTTTAAAAGAAGAGATAGAAAATTTTGACGCAGCCAGCCATGACAGCGAGGTGGGCACCGTAATATCAGTTGGCGACGGAATCGCCACGGTTTATGGGATTAACCATGCTATGTATGGGGAGATCGTGACTTTTCATAATGGGATCAGAGGTATGGTGCAGGATATCCGGAGAGATGTGATCGGATGTATTCTTTTCGGGCACGATACGGGGATTAAAGAAGGTACAAAGGTAACACGCACGAAAAAAAGGGCCGGCGTTCCGGTTGGAGATAAATATATTGGCAGGGTTGTAGATGCGCTGGGTGTGCCGGTTGACGGTAAGGGAGAGATTCCTGCAGATGACTATAGGCCGATCGAACAGGAGGCTCCCGGTATTATTGACAGGAAGTCGGTCAGTGTCCCGCTGGAGACAGGAATCCTGGCTATTGACGCGATGTTTCCAATCGGGCGGGGGCAGCGTGAATTGATTATCGGAGACAGGCAGACGGGAAAGACTTCCATTGCTTTAGACACGATTATCAATCAAAAGGGGAAAGACGTAATCTGTATCTATGTAGCAATCGGTCAGAAGGCCTCCACGGTTGCAAAAGTAGTGAATACGCTGATCGCAAACGGAGCTATGGATTATACGATTGTGGTTGCCTCTACGGCAAGTGACTGTGCGCCGCTGCAGTATATTGCGCCTTATGCGGGAACCGCGATGGCGGAGCATTTTATGCATCAGGGCAGAGACGTGCTGATTGTGTATGATGATTTATCCAAACATGCGGTGGCGTACCGTTCTTTATCCCTGCTGCTGGGACGCTCGCCGGGACGTGAGGCCTATCCGGGGGATGTTTTCTATCTGCACTCCAGACTGTTGGAGCGTTCCAGCCGTCTGAACGACGAGCTCGGCGGCGGATCGATTACGGCACTTCCGATCATTGAGACACAGGCGGGGGATGTATCCGCATACATTCCGACCAATGTGATTTCCATTACGGACGGACAGATTTTCCTGGAGAGTGATTTGTTCTTTTCCGGCATGCGTCCGGCAGTGAATGTAGGACTGTCCGTATCACGTGTGGGCGGGGCCGCGCAGACGAAGGCGATGAAAAAGGCGTCGGGAAGTATCCGGATCGACCTGGCGCAGTTTAGGGAAATGGAAATATTTACCCAATTCAGTTCCGACCTGGATGATTCGACGAAAGAGCAGCTGGATTATGGCAGCGGCCTGATGGAGCTGTTGAAACAGCCGCTTTGCCAGCCACTGAGCCTGCATGAAAAAGTGATTACCCTATGTGCGGCGACGAACCGGGTGCTGCTCGGGGTAAAAAAGGCTGATGTGAAACAATTTCAGGCGGATATGCTGAGCTTCATGGACACACAATACCCGGAAATCGGGAAAGAGATTGAAGAAACCGGGGATCTTACCGATGAGCTGGCTGATAAGATCGTGGAGGCCGCAAAGGAATTCAAGAAGAGCAGGTGTTAATATGGCAAATATCAGAGAAATACAGACCCGTATAAACAGTGTGAAGGATACCATGAAGATTACGAATGCGATGTATATGATCTCTTCTTCCAAGATGAAACAGGCAAAGAAGAAGCTGGAAGATACAGAGCCGTATTTCTATGGGCTGCAGGGGGAGATTTCCAGAATTCTGCGCCATGTCCCTGATATCGAACATCCGTACTTTGACCTGAGGGAACATATCCCGGCGGGGGAGCGGAAGATCGGTTCCATTGTTATTACGGCAGACAAGGGACTGGCAGGGGCATACAACCACAATATCATTAAGCTGGAAGAAGAACTGCAAAGCGGGCCTGGAATACACAAACTATTTGTAGTCGGTGAACTGGGGAGGCATTATTTTTCAAAGCACAATGTGGAAATAGACACCAGCTTCCAATATACGGTCCAAAAACCGACGATGCACCGGGCCAGGAATATTTCGTCCGCGATCATCGACAAATTTGAACGTGGAGAGCTGGATGAAGTATACATGATATACACCCGTATGGAGAATTCTGTGAAGTCAGATGCCGAGAAGGTTCGGCTGCTCCCCCTGGAGAGAGCTTCCTTCAGCGATATGGTCATGCCGCTGAACATGTACCGGGAAGAAATCGAGCTCTATCCATCTGCGCAAAGCGTCATGGACAGCATCATACCCAACTATATCACAGGTATGATATACGGCTGCCTGGTAGAAGCATACGCCAGCGAGCACAATGCCCGCATGATGGCGATGCAGACAGCCACAGACAGTGCAGAAAGAATTATCAAAGAGTTATCTACCTTATATAACCGTGCAAGACAGGCTGCGATTACCCAGGAAATTACCGAGGTATGCAGTGGAGCAAACGCACAGAAACGAGAAAAGTGAGAATATTCTGAATATGGTGTTCAAAGGGGTCAGACCCCTTAGGAAGTGAGATCTATTATGAATGAAGGACGAATCATACAGGTTATGGGACCTGTTGTCGACGTAGTATTTGAAGACGGCAATCTTCCTTTTATTAAGGATGCACTTGAAGTTGAGAATAATGGAAAGAAGTGCGTTATGGAGGTTGCGCAGCACTTGGGAAACAACGAGGTGCGCTGCCTGATGCTTGCCGCCAGCGAAGGGCTGCATAAGGATATGGAGGTAACTGCTACCGGGGAGGGGATTAAGGTTCCGGTGGGAGAGCAGACTTTGGGAAGATTATTCAATGTTTTGGGTGAAACCATTGACGATGGGGAGCCGGTCCAGTGCGATAAGAAATGGGTTATCCACAGGGATCCCCCCTGTTTTGAGGATCAGAGCCCGGTGATTGAGATTCTGGAGACCGGAATCAAGGTGATTGACCTGCTGGCGCCTTATGCCAAGGGCGGAAAGATCGGCTTATTCGGCGGCGCCGGGGTTGGAAAAACCGTCCTGATCCAGGAATTGATCCGCAATATCGCGACAGAACACGGCGGGTATTCTATTTTTACCGGGGTTGGTGAACGTTCACGAGAGGGAAATGACCTGTGGACGGAGATGAAGGCTTCCGGTGTACTGGAGAAGACGGCGCTGGTATTCGGGCAGATGAACGAGCCGCCGGGAGCGCGTATGCGGGTGGCCGAGACCGGGCTGACAATGGCCGAATATTTCAGGGATGAAGAGCATCAGAATGTGCTTTTGTTTATAGATAATATTTTCCGTTTTACCCAGGCAGGGTCGGAGGTGTCCGCACTTCTTGGCCGTATGCCGTCGGCCGTAGGTTATCAGCCTACGCTTGCCACGGAAATGGGGGAACTGCAGGAGCGGATCGCGTCTACCAGAAACGGTTCCGTAACTTCAGTGCAGGCGGTATATGTACCTGCCGATGATCTGACGGACCCGGCTCCGGCCACCACGTTTGCACATCTGGATGCGACCACTGTATTATCCAGAAAGATCGTGGAACAGGGGATTTATCCGGCTGTGGATCCGCTGGAATCCAATTCCCGTATACTGGAAGAGGACATCGTAGGCGAAGAGCACTACAGAGTGGCAAACCAGGTGACCGAGATCCTGCAGAAATACAAAGAACTGCAGGATATCATTGCAATCCTGGGAATGGAAGAACTCTCGGATGATGATAAAGCAGTGGTAATGCGTGCGAGAAAAATTCAAAGATTTTTATCACAGCCATTTTTTGTGGCTGAGACGTTTACCGGAATACTCGGCAGATATGTACCGCTGAAAGAAACCATACGCGGATTCAAGATGATTGTGGACGGAGAAATGGACCAGTATCCGGAGTCCGCATTCTTTAATGTAGGAACGATCGATGATGTGATCCAAAAAGCAAAAGCATGAAATGCGGCAGAATAGAGGTGTATGTATATGGATACATTTGGCCTGAAAATAATAGCAAGTGACAGAGTCTTCTATATAGGACGCTGCAGGAAACTGATTCTTCCGGCTCCGGACGGAAAAATGGGTATTCTGCCGGACCATGAGAACATGGTAATCGCGATCAGCGTAGGCGATGCCAGGATGGAGATTGAAGAAGGCAGCTGGGTTGACATAGCCGTTGGCGCAGGTTTTGCAGAAGTCGTGAATAACCGTGTCACCATTCTGGTAGACACCGCTGAACGGCCCGAAGAAATCGATGTGCGCCGCGCCGAGGAAGCCAAAGAGCGCGCGGAAGAGCAGCTTCGCCAGAAGCAGAGTCTTCAGGAGTATTACCGTACCCAGGCTTCTCTTGCCCGGGCGATGAACCGATTGAAAGTATCCCAGGGGAAACGCTGGAATTTGTAAACAATTTTTTGATTTGCGGACGGATGAGGACGCCGAAAAACCGGGAAGCCAGCCCCACACGGGGAGCATCTATGCCATTTTAAAAGTCCACACCGTTTACGTAAGAGGCCCTAAAGGAAAAAACGCAGAAAATGGAGGTCCAGCGGCATGCAGCCCGAAATTTGATAATTTTGGGCTGCATGCCGCTTCAGACTTTGACGTGAGACGTCAAATTCTGCCCACCATTTTCTGTGTTTTTTCCTTAAGGGCCTCTAACGTAAACTCTAGGACCTTTAAAATGGCATAGATGCTCCCCGTGTGGGACTGGCTTCCCGGTTTTTCGGCTGACGCATCCGGTCGGTAGGAAAAATTTGGCCCCAAATTTATTCCCTCATCGCATCTTGCTTTTTATGAGAGATTATACTACAATATTTATATCTGTACGTTACCAAAACTACAGTGCATAAAAGCTAATAGTTATCAAGTACTGCATTGCGCAGGTTTCAGGCATTCTAATCACCAAAACATACACAAAGCAGTACTGTAAGATCAGGGGAGAGAAGTCCATGAGTGAGAAATATAGACAGCGTTCTATAATAGAAATCATGAATGACGTACTGGGCACCATACGTGATTATTATGATTCCGAATATGTTTATTATATAGAAAAAGAGGATGACGATATCATCACGATCTATGAATGGTGTGCGGAAAACGTTCCATGGCAGAGGGACCGCATTAAGATGCTGGATGCGGATCAGATGCCCAAGTGGTTGCGCCAGGAGATTACGGACACTACCGAGGCTGATTATAGTGTATTCCAGCCGCTGGATGATGAGGTGGTGGCGGTTCTGGCTGCGGTGGGCGTACACCGGGGCGGGTGCGACCTTTCACTTATGCGTGCGGTGATCCCATATATTTCACAGGCGATTGTCCTGCAGAAAATGCAGAAGCAGCAGGAATACCTCAGCTATCACGATGACCTGACCGGGCTTTTGAACCGGAACAGTTTTGTCGGCTATCTGGCGGAAGTGAAGCAGGAAGAACTGAAGTCACTGGGGGCGCTGTCCGTAGACATCAACGGCCTGAAGAACTTTAATAAAGAGTTCGGGCGTGAGTATGGGGACGAGGTGGTCATTCGTGTCGGGGAAGTCCTGGAGGAGTACTTCAGAGGCGCTATGGTATTCCGCCTGACGGGGGACGAATACCTGGCAATCATGGAGAACGTGGATTATGAGGACTTCATGAAAAATGTACATGGTGCACACAGCAAGCTGGAGAATATCAGCCTGGGCCTGACTACGATGGGATATGCCTGGGAAAAGGTAGACATTGATGTGGACAGCCTTGTGGCACATGCCGAGGGCATGATGCGGGAAGAGAAGCAGAAGTATTATAAGAACCTGAAGAAAGGCCATCATGAGCCGATTATTAAGCAGGATCTTCTGGAGGATATAGAACAGGGGAATTTTATTGTGTGTTTTGTCCCCAAGGTAGATGTTCTGACGGAGGAAGTGGTGGGAGCCGAAGCAGTCGTACGTTATCACCACAAGGATCTGGGCATTGTGGACCCGGGCAAATACATTACACTGCTGGAGGAGACAAAGCTGTCTCATCATCTGGATCTGTATGTATTCGAGGAGGTCTGCAAGACACTGAGGAGATGGGAGCTGGATGATATGCCGATGCTGCCTGTGTCCGTGAATTTTGCCGGTGCAACTCTGCGGCAGGAGAGCGTTGCGGAGAAGATGCTTGCCCTGGTAGAGAAGTACCATGTTTCCTGTGAATATCTGGAAGTGGAAGTTTCCGAATCCTACACAGATATGAATCAGGAGATGCTTGCAGAGACAAGCAACAAGATCAGGAAGGAAAACGTACGAGTCATTCTGGATCATTTTGGCGCAAAGGATTCCAGTTTTGCCATTCTATCTATTATGGAATTTGATGGTCTGAAGCTGGATCGGAGCCTGGTGGCTAACATTGTCGGAAACAGCCGCAGCCAGATTGTGGCAAAGGCAGTGATTGATGTATGCAGGCAGCTCGGTGTCCATGTGGCGGCCGCAGGGGTGGAAACACAGGATCAGCTGAATGTATTAAAAGAGTTGGGATGTGATTATGCACAGGGGACTTTGTTCAATAAACCGATTACGATAGACACTTTTGAAGTGCGCTATTTGAAGAATTAGAAAGCAGGCATATCTATGATCAGGACGTGGCTTTCGGATATCCGCCCTTTATATGAGGAGCAAAGATACCGGAGATATTACGATACGCTTCCGGCTTTTAGAAAAGAAAAGGCGGACAGGCTGCGATTCCAAAAGGACAGGGCACAGAGCGCAGGAGCCTGGATATTGCTGGAAAAGATACGAAAGAAATACAGAATTACAGAAAAAGCAGCATTTAATCTCTCGCATTCGGGGGATTATGTGCTGTGTTCTGTTGATATGGAATGTAATGAGCAAACTCAGGTGGGATGTGACATTGAGACTGTCAAAGAGGCGGATCTGAAGGTGGCAAAAAGGTTTTTCTGCCCATCGGAGTACGAGGCAATTTTGAGGGAGGACAATCAAAAACTGCAGAGGGATATGTTTTACAGGTTCTGGGTGCTGAAGGAAAGTTTTATGAAGGCCACCAGGGAGGGAATGGCGCTGGATATGTCGAGTTTCGAGATCCGGCTTTCCTCGCCGCCTGTACTGCTTGAGAAGCCGGAACGTTTTCCGCGGGACTATTATTACCGGGAATACGTGCTGCCTGGGTGTCCCTGTAAAATAGCAGTCTGTTCCACTGACGACGAAATTGATTCTGAACTACGGATGGAGTTTAAATTATGAAGATGAACCGGAAGATAAAAAAAGCGCTCATATTGGGTGCAGTGTGCGGCGCAGTGCTTGGAATGGCGCTGACATTTGCCGCGGCCAGTAAGGCATTAGACAAGAAAGAAGATACCATGGCTAAAACGCACGAGAAGTTAAAAGCGGAGAATAAAGATCTGCAGTCAAAGCTGAAACAACAGAAATCTGTGGAGGCTGCGGCTGTTCTGTCCAAGGAGGAACCAGAGAATTGGGAGCTTGTGCTGGTAAATGACGATTATCCGCTGGACCAGGAATACCAGCCTGAATTAGCAGAGGTTATAGAGGGGCGTTCAGTAGATTCACGGATTGTCGAAGATACGAAGCAGATGCTGGAGGATGCCCAGGCGGGCGGACTTAAGATGTATATCTGTTCCGCTTACCGTTCCTACGAAGATCAGAAGACCGTTTTTAATGAGACTATGCAGAACTGGGTCAACCAGGGAAGCAGTTTACTGGATGCTTACAATGAAACGAAGAAATCTGTTGCAGTGCCGGGATACAGCGAGCACGCGACCGGGCTGTCACTTGACATTACATCCGAGGAGTATCAGAACCTGGACGAGAAACAGGCGGATACGGCTGAGTCCAAATGGCTGGCGGAAAACTGTTATAAATATGGATTTATACTTCGTTATCCTCCGGAAAAAGCGGATATAACCGGTATCATATATGAGCCGTGGCATTACCGCTATGTAGGGAAAGAGGCGGCGAAAGAGATCAAAGAGAAGGGGATCACACTGGAGGAATACCTGGGTGTCAAGTAATTTCGTGCAAATAAGAGATCTTTTCTTCTGCTGAAGGGAAAATAATGACATTTTTAACAAATATAAATTTATTATAAAATAATATTTGACTTTCAAATCTGCGCGAGTATAATAAGTTATATCAAAACGAGGGCGTTTTCCACAGGGAAGACGCCCTTTTTGTATAATAGGACAGTGCTTTGCACTGTCCTATTATACAAAACCCTCCGGGGGATGCACATTCCGCGATAAGGTATATAGCCGCAAAGCGGCATCGCGGCGGCGCCAAAGTGTGCAAGCCCCTCATGAGTGAGGGGGTGGAGATCTGAGGTGGGCTTGCCCGCTTTGTTATATTAAAAGGAGGTCATAATATGAAGAAACTCGAAATTATTATTCAGCCGGAGAAGCTGGAAGACTTGAAAACAATTCTCGACAGCTGTTCTGCTAACGGACTTATGATTACAAATATCATGGGATACGGCAATCAGAAAGGACACAGGAAGATATACCGCGGTGCAGAATATCGTGTAAATCTGCTTCCGAAGATCAAGGTAGAAACAATCGTTGAGCCTGAGACGGCCGAAGAAATCATTGAAAAAGTTGTCTCAGAAATTCAGACGGGTACATACGGAGACGGAAAGATATTTGTTTACGAAGTACAGGATGCGGTCAGGATCAGAACCGGGGAGCGCGGACACGATGCTCTCTAAACTACAGGCAGGAATGAAAAATTGTTATCAAAGGGGATAGCTGTAAGAAACATAGGGATGTGTTTCGTTACAGGTATCTCCTTTTTATATGCCCGGCACGTGAGCAGTCCGGGCTGCAAAATGAGAAGGAGGAGTCATTATGGGATTAGCAGATTTAATTGCAGGCGGTATGGAATCAAGTGAGGCGGTATCCCTGCTGATTAATATCATGTGGACGATGCTGGGGGCATTTTTGGTTTACTTTATGCAGGCGGGATTTGCCATGTGTGAGGCAGGATTTACACGAGCAAAGAACACGGGAAATATTCTGATGAAAAATATGATGGACTTTGTACTGGGAAGTCTGTTTTTCTTTATTTTTGGATTTGCAATTATGCATGGTACGGACTGGAACGGCATCATAGGAATCAGAGGATTCTTCAATCCGGTTTCTCTGGCAGATGCAGATGGCTTAATGAACGGCCTGCCAGTAGGCGTATTCATGATCTTCCATACGGTGTTCTGTGCAACCGCAGCCACAATCGTTTCCGGTTCCATGGCAGAGCGGACCAAGTTTGCTGCTTACCTTGCATACAGTGCGGCGATCAGTATCTTTATTTACCCGGTTTCCGGACACTGGATCTGGGGAGGCGGATGGCTGGCAGAGCTGGGATTCCATGATTTTGCCGGTTCCGCGGCGGTACATATGGTCGGCGGTATCTGCGCACTGGTCGGGGCAAAAATACTGGGTCCTCGTATCGGAAAGTATGACAAAGAAGGAAAAGTCAGAGCCATACCCGGACATAACCTGCCGATTGCAGCGCTTGGTGTCTTTATCCTGTGGTTCTGCTGGTTTGGTTTCAACTGCGGTTCCACAACAGCCGCAACTACGAACCTCGGAGATATTGCCATGACGACAAACCTTGCAGCAGCCGCAGCCACACTTCTGGCAATGACCGTAACTTGGCTCAGATATGGAAAGCCGGATGTGTCTATGACCTTCAACGGATCTCTGGCGGGTCTCGTGGCAATTACAGCGGGCTGTGATACAGTCAGCAACTGGTCAGCAATCATAATCGGTGCAATAGCCGGTATCGTGGTAGTATTTTCAGTAGAATTCTTTGATAAAGCAGCAAAGATCGATGACCCGGTGGGGGCAATCAGCGTACACGGCGTATGCGGTGCGCTCGGCACAATCCTGACAGGCGTATTCTCACCAGATTATTCAGTAGTAACACAGCTGATAGGCGTAGCATCCGTCATAGCCTTTGTAGGTATCATGGCATTCATCATCTTTACAATCATAAACAAAACAATAGGACTGCGGGTTAACAAGACCGAAGAAACCGAAGGTCTGGATGTACATGAGCATGGTTCAACCGCATATGCAGATTTCAACTTCAGGTTGTAAAACAAATGTTTTACAACCTCCCTGCACTTTTAAGCTCCACCAATCGAATTAATACGCTGCTGCCGTCTCGACGCCTCCCAATGTACGCATATTACCAACCGATTGGATGCACCAGCTGGAAAACAGGGAAGTCTGGCGACTGGGGGAGTCTCTATGCCATTTTAAAAGTCCTAAAAGTCTGCGTTAGAGGCCCTTAAGGAAAAAACATAGAAAATGGTGGGCAGGATTTGACGTTTCACGTCAAATCCTGAAGCGGCCTAAGGCCCGAAATTATCAAATTTCGGGCTGCATGCCGCTGTACCGCCATTTTCTATGTTTTTCCCTTTAGGGCCTCTTACGCAGACGGCGCGGATTTTTAAAATGGCATAGAGACTCCCCCCAGTCGCCAGACTTCCCTGTTTTCCAGCGTCCCCCTCCATCCTATCACATAAATTGAACATTGACGTCCCCGTATGTATTTGCTAAAATGGAAAAAGGGAAAATGATGGGTTTATGAAGCAACTATTATGTTTCTATCCATCAGGGTATAATACAATACAGTATCACAATTAATAAGGAGGAAGATCATGGAAGACCTTACATTTGGAGAACAAGTCAAAATTATTCTTGGCCGTAAAGGCATGACTATTAAGGAACTGGCAGAGATAATCGAGGAACGTACCGGTAAGAAGATGTCCAGGCAGAATCTGACCCAGCGTCTGGGAAGAGATAATTTTCAGGAACAGGACATGCGCACAATTGCAAATATTCTGGGCTGTCCTTTCCATTTAAGTATACTTTCAAGAGAAACTCCTGCGGCTGCGACAGCTGTAACCGAATCAGGAGAATCCGTTCCAACGGAAAAGGAGTGGAGGAAGCTGGAGAAGAAACGCCAACAGAAGGCAGCGGAGAGAAAACACGCATTAGCATCAGAGGAAGGTATGCGGGAAACTGATGATATACTGGATGAAGACGATGCGGAAGATATTGAAGAGACAGCACCGGATGCCGGCCTGACAGGCGTAATAGAAGCGGAAAGCGCTCAAGGACAGGCTGCTGGTATTGCTGCGGCAGCTGAATCAGCCATTGGGGATGAAAGTGAGACTGAAGAAGTAGATATGACGATCGGTGAACTCTATGAGATCCATGAGGAACTTTCTGAATTAGAGGAGAATGTTCAGGCCGGTGAGCCGATTGAGACAATAAAAGAAGAGTTAGAACAGAAAAAAGAAGTCAAGACGGAGAAGAAGGAAAAGTTCCGCACCGGCGGTATTTTCCTCAGGAAGAAAGGAAATCCGGCCCCTGCGGAAGAATCTGTGCCGCAGAAAGAAGAGAAGACTGATCCACCCGTTCAGGACGAGGAAGAGCCCGAGGATTTCGAGCCGGTTATCAAACACGATGATGTAGAAGAGGACAGGGAACTGGGCGAGGTGAATCCCTACACCGGGCGTGAATATCAGACCAACAGTGTGCGCATGCATCCGAGCAGAATCGGATATGTGCAGGTTTATGATCGATCTACACATAAATGGACAGATATGACCGAGTGGGCTTTTTTAGGGTATCAGGAACGCAAGAAAGCACTGCTTGGCAAAGAATATGAACCTCCGATTTATCTTGACTAGTATCGAAAATAAGGAGGGTGCGTTATGGAGTGGGATACATTATTATCGGCAAAACGGATGCGGGGCGGCGTGTGGAACCGGCGGAATGGTTCAACGGATCTGAGAAGCGAATTTGAAAAGGACTATCACAGGATTATCGGGAGCGCTTCATTTCGGCGCCTGCAGGATAAGACACAGGTATTCCCACTGGATAAAAGTGACTTTATCCGCACCAGGCTGACACATTCCCTTGAGGTATCCTCACTGGGAAAGTCTCTGGGGCAGAACATTGGAGAAAATATATTAACAACGAATAAAGATCCCGGATTCACGGCCCCCATGAAGGAGGATATCTGCAATATCCTCCAGTGTGCGGGGCTTATTCACGATATAGGAAATCCGCCCTTCGGGCATTTTGGAGAAAACGCGATTCGGGAATGGTTTATCCGTAACCTTCCGGATCTCACTTGTTTTGGTAGATCGGTGGAAGAGATGCTGACGCCGCAGATGAGAGAGGACTTCTATCATTTTGAGGGAAACGCCCAGGCTCTGCGTCTTGTGACGAAGCTGCATTATCTGGTGGATGAGCACGGAATGAACCTGACATATGCGCTTTTGAACACCATCGTGAAATATCCGGTTCCATCCACAGGAATCGACCCTGCCACGGGCAATATCAAGGATAAAAAGATGGGCTATTATTATGCGGATCAGGCTGTATTTGAGGAGATCTCAAAAGAAACAGGGGCCGGCACGTCCAGACATCCCCTTACCTACATCCTGGAGGCGGCAGATGACCTGGCCTATAAGACGGCAGATATTGAAGATGCCTATGTAAAGGGATTTATAACGTTTTATGACTTGGAAAAAGAGTTGGAAATATTGCAGAAGAAACAAAATAATGTCAATTTCCAACCGCTTGACAAACTCCGCACCCTCTATGAAAGAGGCAAAGAAAAAGGTGTAAGTCATCCGGAGTCCTACGCTGTGAAGAACTGGATTGTGAGGGTGCAGGGATATCTGATCAGCTGCGCAACTTCTGGATTTACATCCCATTATGACGAGATCATGGAAGGGACTTTTAAAGAGGACCTGTTCTATGGAACCTTTGGACAGGATCTGATGGATCTGCTTGGTGATATGGCTTACCGTTATGTATTTGCATCCAGGGCGATCTATAAGATGGAGGTAACGGAGGCAGTAATTCTGGATTTCCTGATGGATAAGCTGGTTCATGCGGTACTGTATTACGATACAGACCGGCCGCTTGGATCTATCGACAGCAGGGTGGTGTCCTTTATCTCGGATAATTATAAGAATGCATACAGACTGCAGGCAGAAGGAAAGAGTGAGGCGGAGAAGCTGTATCTTCGTCTGCTGCTTGTCACGGATTATGTATGCGGGATGACGGACAGCTATGCCAAACGGTTGTATCAGGAAATGAACGGGCTTGTTTAGGGGGATGGGGGCGCGAATGACAGTGCGATCCGGCTGCCGGTACAGGCTCACCCGGATCATTCTTTTTGAAGAAGCGCAGGCATCAATACAGCGATGAACTGGCAGAGGCGCGCATCATGTACAGTATGACGCGCGCCTCGCTGCAAGTACGCTTTAGTGCATTTGAATTAATTGAGTCTGCCGGAGACACTATTTGATAAACCGGCAGAAGTGCCCAAAATCAGGAGTGGGTGCTTTTTCGTCTTCATCCAGTTCCAGCTGGTCTACATAGGTCTTGGTGAACTGCGGGAAACCGAACAGTTCCGCAGCCCGGGCTTCCCTTGGAGAGTAAATAGCAGGGACTCCCAGCCAGTAACGGCCATCTTCTTCAACCAGTAGAAGGTGGTTATAATTGTGATATCCATGGAGGAGAAAACTGTTATTCGCAAGGTTCCAGCAGCGGCGGGGGAGAATCGAGAGATCGGAACGCTGTATTTTCCTGGCTGTGGGGCCGGTTTGTGTTTCTTCTTCCCCGGAGTCATATGACTCTGTTCGGATTTCGCCGGCGGGGGTATCTGTCTGGGCTGCATTATCATCAGACATGGCAGTATCTTCTGGCTTCGCCGGGGTATTTATTATCTCCTCAGTGTGATTGAATTCTGAGGGAGGTATATCCGTTTCAGAGGAAGGGAGTGTATTTCTGGTTATTTCGTCTTCATCAGAAGGGGGAAATGCCCTTCGGGTTATATCATCCTCATCAGAAGGAAGAAGTGAACTTCGAGTTCTGACTTCCTCATCAGAAGGGGGAAGTGAACTTCGTGGCCTGACTTCTTCATCAGAAGAAAGACGTGTATTACGGGTCACATCTTCTTCAGAAGGAGAGGTGAGTGCATCAGGGGATATATCTGATTCAGAAGAGGTTTGTGCATCTGACATAACATCCGTATCAGCTCTGTACGATGCATCTGAGGATATATCGACATCAGAACCGCTGAATGAATCAAAGTACAGATCGTCATCGTAGCCACGGAATGTATCCGTGGAGATATCAGCCTCAGACTCGTGAAAAGTATCAGAATACATAAGATTTTCAGGGTCATTATATGCGTCTGCGCTTTCCTCGCTTTCGGAGAGGCTTTGTGACTCCGCCTGTGCTTCTTCATCGATGACGTCAGGTAAACCGGCCCCGGCTCTGGTGCTCACGGCGGGTCCTTCGTCCGCTGACTCCGGGGAGGGTACTTCGGAGGGCGCAGGCTCTTCCAATACTGCGGCTGTGCTGTCTCCGGTTTTTTTCCACAGTTCGATTTCGCGGGTATCAAAGTCTGCTCCATCTGCGGCGGCGGTATAATACTGGCCGGAGTCCGTTTTCAGGAAAAAGCCGTCTATCTGCTCCAGGGGCCTGCCTTCCGGGAAAGTGGTGTCTGAAATGGTGAATCTTGCAGAGATACATTTATCCCCGCAGATGATCTCGTCGACCTGACTGGAAATAAATTTTGAATTCTGCCTGCAGAATGCATACAGCTTGACTGTGCTGCCGGTCTGCACCGGAATTCCTCTGACATTGACCTGCAGTACACAGGACTGGTAATGCTGGATTAATTTTATAAAGCCTGCATTACGCAGTTTTTGATTATTATTGTATTCATAAATATAACAGATACCGGGATTCATAATACACCTCTGGTCTTGTCTTTCTTTCAATCTAATTTATTCAGAGAGGTTTTGAAAAAGAACACTATTTGTGGTAAATTATATCAAAAGGGAAAAATTAGTGTACCGGCACATTGAAATTTAGGCTGGATATTAAGCTGTATATCAATCAGACAGTGCACGGGGGTGGAGGGATGATTATGAAAGCAGACGAAAAATATATGAAAGAAGCTATCAGGCAGGCAAAAAAGGCATATGCCCTGGAGGAGGTTCCGATCGGATGTGTGATTGTATATCGGGATAAAATCATAGGACGGGGCTATAACAGGCGTACGATCGACAAGAACCCTCTGGCCCATGCGGAACTGACTGCGATACGAAAGGCCAGCAAAAAGCTGAATGACTGGCGGCTGGAGGAATGCACCCTGTATGTCACCCTGGAGCCATGCCAGATGTGCTCCGGCGCGATAATCCAGGCCAGGGTGCAGCGCGTGGTAGTTGGATGCATGAATCCCAAGGCAGGCTGTGCGGGATCCATTCTCAACCTGCTGGACATGCAGGAATTTAACCACCAGGCAGAGCTTACGACGGGGGTGCTGGAAGAAGAGTGCAGTACGATGATGAAGCAGTTTTTTAAGGAACTGCGGGAAAAGCAAAAGAAGATGAGGGCCAAATAAAAGTAACAGCCAGAGCGTGTCTGAAAATTGCTTGCTGCAAGATGTTGTCCCAGTTTGCGGCAATGAATTTTCAGACACGCTCTAGGGCAAGCCTGCCCTTCCATTACTTTTTGTACAGGGTTTTTCCTTCTTTCATCGTTTCCAGAACCACGATGTCTTTCAGTTTCATTTTGTCTGTTTTCAGCGGATTTTTATCGAGAATAACAAGGTCTGCCAGTTTTCCGGCCTCCAGCGTACCTTTTTCCTGTTCCTCGTGATAGGCGTATGCCGTGTTAATGGTGATTGCCTTCAATGCATCATACACCCCAATCCTCTGTTCCGGGCCCAGGACTTCCCCGCCGCGCGTAATCCTGTTTACCGCGGCCCATACGGAGTGCATCATATCCGGCTTCGTAACCGGCGTATCCTGGTGAAAATTCAGAACCAGCCCTCTGTCCAGCGCTGATTTACAAGGGCTGATTCGTCTGCCGCGGGTATCGCCCAGATTCTTTTTGTGAATATCGCCCCAGTAATAGACATGCCCCACAAAAATGGAGGGGATCATCTTCAAATCCGCCATTTTGTCCAGTTGATCATCCCTTGCCGTCTGGCAGTGGATCATAACAGGCCGGAGATCTGCATCAGCAGCCTCAGGTATCTTCTTCAACGCTTTCTCATAGGCTTTCAAAAACTGATCACCCGCCGCATCTCCATTGCAGTGCACCAGGATTTGTTTTCGGTCCCTCAAAGCCTGTTCCATAAACCCGGTTACGGTTTCATCTGTGAACCATGGATATGCACAGTAGTCTCCGCTGTTTTCATAGGGCTTTGTCAGCCATGCCGATTTCCCCTGGGGTGAACCGTCCAGCACGGTTTTGTAACCTCCTAGCTTAAAATGGTTATTGTACTTCCGGTCACACTCCGGATACTCGATAAAGAGCTGGCCCGGATCAGCTTCGCTCATAACCGGATAGGATACGACATCGAGTACAAAAGCGCCCTCATCACATGCTTTTTTCATGAACTGAACTGCGTCTGTGCTGCTGGCGCCGTCCTGAACGGTTGTGATTCCGTATTTCAGGTATTCCTGCTGTACGATCCTGAGGCCTTTCATGAGATCCATCTTCATATGAACGGAGAGTAGTTTCTGCAGCTCTATCATTGCGGCTTCTTCCAGATATCCGTCCGGCTCTTTGGTTCCGGGGATCTTGCCGATGACACCGCCCTGGGGATCTGCAGTATTGCTGCCGATCCCTGCAAGCTTCAAAGCAGCACTGTTTGCGCAGCCCATATGGCCGGAAGCATGGGATACATAGATGGGGATACGTTCAGATACCTGATCCAGAATCTGTCTGGTGGGATGCCCTCCTTCTTTCAGGAAATTGTGGTCATAGCCGAAACCGACGACGACATCATTTTCTGAAATGTGCCTCGCCTCAATATATTGCTTTAAGGTATTGATGATATCCTGATAGCTGCCGCAGCCGCTCAGATCGGCATTTAAGGCCATCTGCGCTGCCATTGAGACATGTCCGTGTCCGTCCAGAAAGGCAGGCATCAGAGTCTTTCCATTCAGGTCAATATATTCGGTATCCGGGCCTGTCAGCTTCTCTGCCCCGGCTTTCGGGCCTGCGTATGCAATTTTTTCATCTGTGACAAGCAGTGCCTCCGGCATATTGTGTTCCCCTGTCATCGCGATGATATTTCCGCCATAGTACAATTTTTGCATAATATATTCCATCCTTTCTGAAAGCGGATTTCGCTTGATCTTATTTCAAATTATACCTCATATTACAAATAAAATACCACCCCCGCAGCACCACTTATGACCATAATCAGAATCGGATTCATCTTCCGCCTGCGCAGTATCAAAAGCATCACAAAAAATAGGAGAACTGCGATCCAGTTAATTTTCGAGAACATGGAACTTAAATGAAATGTGCTGGTGCCAAAAAACGCGAGTAGTATAATTGTAGCTGACGCCGAGATAATCAGGCCTAAAGACGCTGACTTCAGTCCGTTTAATATTTCAAAAATATAGGTAGAACTCCGGTGTTTCTGAAAAAAGCGGTATAAAAATAAAGAAATAGCTACTCCGCATATTACACAGCCGATTGTAGCTGCTGCCGCGCCTCCAATCCCTCCGATCTGCAGGCCGACAAAGGTAGAGGTATTAACGGCCAGCGGGCCCGGGGTCATCTGTGAGATTGTAATAATGTCCGTAAAGAGCTTTTCACTGATCCATCCGGCCTGATTTACCACCTGCTCCTGAATTAAAGGAATGATTGCATAACCGCCTCCAATACTGAGCAGGCCGATTTTGAAAAATGTAATAAATAAATTCCAGATTGTCGTCATTTTATCTTCCTCTTTTCCCAGAACACCCGTATCACACATAAAAAGCAGCAGACAACCAGTATCAGAGCCACATTGATACCGAGCACAAAGTTTGCCAAAAAGGCTGCAGGTATCATGGCAGATAAAAACCAGGACCGCTCCTTCAGGATCAAAGCGCACATGTCGATGATCAGATCTACAATCAGTGCGGCCACGCCCGCCTGCATCCCTTTTAACACCGCTGCAACAACAGCGTTTGAGATAAAAGCGGTATAAAATGCCGATACCAGTCCCAGTATAACAAGGGGCGGTATGACGGCGGCAATGCAGCTGATGGCTGCGCCCAGAGTTCCTGCGACCCGGTATCCCGCCAGCGCAGACAAATTAATGGCAATCGCCCCGGGAGTCGACTGTGCCACAGCTGCCATACCCACCAGTTCCTCCTCCGTAAAATACTGTTTCTGGGTTACAAAATAACGGCGGACCATAGGTACAACCACATAGCCGCCGCCGAAAGTAAAACTGCTGATAAACAGGTTGACTGCCAAAAGCCAGAAATATGTTTGTTTCTTGGGATGCTCCATCATGCCCCTCCTCTCTGTGTCTCCCATTATAGTTCTTGTTGAGGCATCTGTAAAATGATATAATTATATACAATACATAAAATTTATTCATGTCAGGAGAAGAGCCTATGAACATACGGCATCTAGAAATTATAGAAGCAGTTGAACAGACCGGAACTTTTACAGGTGCAGCAAAAAAACTGCACCTCACACAATCTGCGGTATCACACGCGATAGCAGAACTGGAACAGCAGGCCGGGACAGCACTGTTTGACCGTCTGCCGCGGGGCGTATGCCTGACGAGCTGCGGTACAATGCTGCTGAAAGAGGCGCGGAATATACTGGCCTCCTGCCGCAGCCTGGATCAGCGGATCAGCCGTTTAGAAGAATGCACGCCTGTAAATATTGTGTCCAGTATCACCATTGCATCTTTTCACCTGCCCCAGATTTTAAACCGTTTGAAAGCCGTACTTCCGGAACTTCAGGTGAATGTGCGCGTAGCAAGTGCCAATTCGGCAATGGAGATTCTACAAAACGGGGAAGCGGATATTGCCTTTTGGGAAGGCGTTGAGCCACAGGGAGCATTTCGGACCATTTTATTGGGCAGTTATAAGCTGTGCGCCGTGTGCGCTCCTGATTTTCCACTTCCTGACCGGGCAGTATCACCCCGCCAGTTGTGCAAATTGCCGCTATTACTGCGGGAGAAGGGCAGTGCGGTACGGGATACTTTTGACAGTACACTGTCACTTGCAAACCAAAAGGCCTATCCCAGATGGGAAAGCGTAAACTCTTTTGCACTTGTTAAAGCGGCAGAAGCGGGCCTGGGCGTGGCCATTTTGCCCGCGTGTTTATTGACAGCCCCTGTTTCGGAGAAAAAGTTACGCCTGATCCAATTGGAGGGGATGGAAATGGAAAATAAAATGCTGGCAGTACTGCATGAAAATAAATACATTACGCAGCCTATGCAAATGATATTGGATACCATAGCAGGCATGCCTTTGTAGTAAGCAGATATATAATCGGGAGTTAGTGACGCGCTTTAGTCGCGGCACGGATGGGGACGCTCCATAAAGGGATAGCCGAAAACCTCCCGGAGAACATCCATGTCCTTTCAAAAACGCGGCCGCGGACCTAAGAAATTCTAGGCGGGAAACAGCCCTGAAAATGGAGCACCACTGACACATCACGAGAAATCCGATGATTTCTCGCGCTGGGTCAGCTGATTTTTGGATTCGGAATCCAAAAATCTCTCCATTTTCAGGGCTGTTTCCCACCAAGAATTTCTAAGGTTCGCTTTGAGCGTTTTTGAAAGGACATGGATGTTCTCCGGGAGGCTTTCGGCTATCCCTTCATGGAGCTGACGCATCCAACCGGCAGGAAAAGGACTCGTAACTAAGGTGGGGCCTCAAGCGGGGGTCAGCGTATGGATATAGAATTGGTGGTACTTTTATGTCCCTAGTAGGTGTACAAAAGCAAGGGGATACGGTTCCAGTATCAAAATAATTCAATACACATCTTGAAGATGAAAAGACACGCATAGCCAATCCACATCCGCTGCCCTGGTCCGGGATCCCACCCGGTTGGCGGGTTTTCCTGCCGATTGGATGAGCCAGCTTTATGACAGGGAGGCCGGGGAGGCGCTGGGGCTGTATATGCCGTTGCGAAATGCTGGAGTGCGCTTAGTGTTTCTTGAACAGCCGCTGCCGGATAGGCGGGGAAACACTTGATCTCCGAATCAAGTGTTTGCTGAACCCAGCGCGGGAAATCATCAGATTTCCCGTGATGTGTTCAGCGTACCCGCCTAGCCGGCAGCGGCTGTTCTAGAAACACTTAGCAGCACGGGGGCATATCGCAACGGCATATACAGCCCCAGCGCCTCCCCGGCCTCCCTGTCATGAAGCGTCCCCGTCCGTCGACAGGACTGAAGCCTGTCAACTAAATCCCGATTTATATTATCTGGTTAAGAATAGTGACGATGATATATTTAAAATGGCTGTCCCCTGCAGGAACACAAAATATTCCTACAAAGTTCAGCCATTTATTAAGCGTTATCTTTTATCTCATTATGTCAGAATTATCTTTTTTTCGTGCATTACGCTTCGAATGCATCTCCACAGACGTTACCTCGGCAGTTAACTCAACCCAGGCACCCTCACGGCACCCGGAAGATTCTGCTTAGTGCTGCTTCGTTCCCGACCTGACACGGTTCACAGATTCCCGTCGCGTAAGACCCAGATCTCAACGCCACTTTCCAAGGGCAGCTCTGCAAATCAGCACCCTCTGCGTAATATCACCCCTGCTATAGCGGATTGCAGGTACAAGGTACCGCTAACACCCCGGCTGCACGAGTCTTAATTTTACCCTGTTTTTGCCGAAATGTCAACGGATTAGCCGAGTTTTTATTTACTATAAGCAAAAAATATAGTAAAATTAGCCTTTAAGACGTGGCTGATAGAAATTTTGCTGCGTTTTGCACGAAAATCATGGGTCTGGTGTATCTAATACATCGTAAATTTAGGTCGGCTTATGTGGCAGTTAATTATTGTACGATGTACTAGTATAAGCCAACATCTGTTCCCGTCCTCGAACAGATACAACAGGCCTTAAAAATGGAGATATGAATTTTTATGAAGGTTTTATTAGCAGCAATCAATGCAAAATATATACATTCCAATCTGGCGGTTTACAGCCTGAAGAGCTTTGCAACAGAGTATGCACGGGAGATTCATATTAAAGAGTATACCATTAACCAGAGAATCGATGATATTTTGGCGGATCTTTACAGGCAGAAGCCGGATATTCTGTGCCTTTCCTGCTATCTCTGGAATATCAGTTATGTAAAACAGATTGTGGTTGAGATTAAAAAGGTACTGCCCGCCATAAGTATCTGGCTTGGCGGCCCGGAGGTTTCCTACAATGCGGCACAGATGCTGGATTGTTATCCACAGCTGGCTGGTATTATGCGAGGGGAAGGGGAAGAAACATTTCTGGAACTGCTTCATTATTATCATGGTAAACGGCATAACCTGGAGGATGTGATGGGGATTGTTTACCGCAGGGATGGCGGCGCCGCAGAAAGCTCCACGGAACAGGCGGAGATTGTGGAAAACCCATGGCGTCCGGTGATAGATCTCAGCCGGGTTCCGTTTGTCTATCAGGATATGGATGAATTTAAAAATAAGATCATCTATTATGAATCCAGCAGAGGCTGTCCGTTTTCCTGCAGCTACTGTCTTTCTTCTATCGATAAAGCCCTTCGATTTAGGGATCTTTCCCTGGTGAAAAAGGAACTGCAGCAGTTTATTGACGCAGAGATACCGCAGGTAAAATTTGTGGACAGAACCTTTAACTGCCGGCATGATCATGCCATGGCCGTGTGGTCTTATATCGCGGCTCATGATAAAGGGAAGACAAATTTTCATTTTGAAGTGGCAGCAGACCTCTTAAGTGAAGAAGAACTGAGGCTCATTGAAACGATGCGACCGGGGCTGATCCAGCTGGAAATCGGCGTGCAGTCGGTGAATCCGGATACGATCCGGGAGATCAGGCGAGTCATGAAGTTTGAAGAAGTGAAACGGGTGGTCAGCCGGATCCGGTCGGGTGGAAACGTGCATCAGCATCTGGATCTGATCGCCGGACTTCCCTTCGAGGACTATCACAGCTTCAGGCATTCTTTTAACGAAGTTTATGCACTGCGGCCCGAGCAGCTGCAGCTGGGATTTTTGAAGGTATTGAAGGGATCGTGTATGCAGGAGCATGCAGGAGAGTATGAGCTTCAATACCAGGACAGGCCGCCTTTTGAAGTGCTGTCTACAAAATGGATGTCTTTTGACGACATCCTCCGTCTCAAGGGGATTGAGGAGATGGTGGAAGTGCATTATAACAGCGGACAGTTCCAGAATACATTATCTTTGCTGGAACGCGTATTCATGGACAGCTTTACCCTGTATGAAGAACTCAGCCGGTACTATGAAGACAATTCGCTTCATATGCTCAACCATTCAAGAATTATGAGGTATGAGATTCTTTATCGGTTTGCCCTGGCACACGATGGGAAACATGCAGATCAATACAGGAAAGCCCTGACGGTTGATTTATACCTTAGGGATAATGTTAAGAACCGTCCCGATTTTGCCGGGGGTCCCGCTCTTGGAAAAGAGGAGGCCGCCGTATTTTACGACAGAGAGGCAATAGAACACCGGTATCTCAAGGGATATGAGCATTATGACAAGAGACAGATACGAAAAATGACCCATCTGGAAAAGATGGACGGTAAGTTTGTGCTGTTTGACTATAAGAACAGAGATGTTCTGACAAATCAGGCAAAAGTATTTTATATAGATATAGAGCGTGTTTGAAAATGCATTGCCGCAATATGCCGCCCCACTTCACAGTTTATTTACTGCCAAATCCAGGGGGCGTAGTCCACTGCGTCTCCTAAGTTTGCAGTAAATAAACCGCAGACTGGGACAACATCTTGCAGCAAGCAATTTTGAAACACGCTCCGGAGGAGCGTTTATGAAAAAAAGAACAAGAGAGATTCTCTCCATTTTGGATGAACAGTATGGCCGGGAATACGTGTGTTATCTGAACCATGAGACTCCCTGGCAGTTATTGATTGCCACCATACTCAGCGCCCAGTGCACAGATGCGAGGGTCAATATAGTAACAAAGGACTTATTTCAGAAGTATGACACGGTGGAGAAGTTTGCCAATGCAGATCTGAAGGAATTGGAGAAGGATATTAAACCCACCGGCTTTTACCATACCAAAGCAAAAAATATTATCGCCTGCACGAAGGCTCTCGTCGAGCGGTTTGGCGGGGAGGTCCCGCGCAGTCTGGAAGATTTGACCTCTCTGGCAGGGGTAGGGCGCAAGACGGCGAATGTCATCCGTGGGAATATTTACCATGAGCCGAGCGTGGTGGTGGATACGCATGTCAAACGAATCTCAAGACGTCTGGGGCTTACAGAAAATGAGGATCCGGAAAAGATCGAACAGGATTTGATGAAAGCGCTTCCAAAAGACCACTGGATTCTGTATAATATACAGATTATTACATTCGGACGTTCCATCTGTACGGCCAGGAGTCCAAAGTGCGGGGAATGCTTCTTGCAAAAATATTGTAAAGAGTATAAAATAAGATCTAACTAACTAAAATTTGATTCCGGTATAAAGAGGTGAATGAGGTTGAATTTCTATAATAAAAAGGTTAGAAGGATTATATCAATTGTCATTATGGTCATTATCCTGGCGATGGTCGCTACGATGGTAATACCATATCTTGTATAATCGGGAAGTGAATTAAGAAGTCAGGGGAAATGACATGGCAGACAGAAGAAGAAAACGAAGAAGACGCAGACAACAGAGAAGAGCTGTTATCGGAACGGCTTTCGTTTTGGTGTGCGCGCTTCTGGTCATTGTCTGTGTGCAGATTTTTCTCCGGAGCTATATCCGGAAGTTTGACAGCCATAGGATTATTCAGGGCGTTTCTGTCGGGAATACGGATGTGTCCGGTTTGACGGTGGAGAAGGCAAAGGAAAAGGTGGAATCGGAGGTAACGGCATCCATGAAGGCTGGATTGGATCTGACGCTGGAGGACGGCAGGCATTCGGAGGTGGAGCTGTCGGCCCTTGGAATTTCCGTAAAAGATCTGGATAAGACGCTTAAGGAGGCGCTTGACTATGGCAGGAAGGGCAGCGCAGTCCAATGCTATAAGATTATGAAGAAGGCCGAGAAGAATGAGAATAAGAAAAAGTTCCCGGTGGAGTATCAGGTGACCGAGAAGTCCGCAAAAGAGGCATTGAACCATGCGATGTCCCAGGTTCTGCACCTTCCGGAAAATGCAAAAGTGACACAGGATGATTCCGGTGTGGTGATTGTGGAGCAGAAGGCTGGTGAAGTACTGGATATCAAGAAGACGGTGAAGAGCATCAACAAATTGCTCGGCGGTGATTGGAATGGGAAAGACGCCAGTGTTCCTGCATATGTGGAATATATTGATCCGGAGGTGACAAAAGAGGATCTGAAGGACGTTACAGACCTGCTGGGAAGCTTCACGACTTTTTATGGAAGCGATGGTTCCGGGCGTGCGCAGAACATAGAGAGCGGTGCAAAGCACATCGACGGAGCCTTTTTGAAACCGGGCGAAGAATATTCTGCCAATGCGGCGATGGAGCCTTATACCGAGGAGAACGGATTTACCACGGCGGCCTCCTATGAGGATGATAAGGTTGTGGAATCCATGGGAGGCGGTATCTGCCAGATCTCTACGACTCTGTATAATGCAGTGCTCTTTGCAGAGCTGGAAGTGACGGAGCGCTCTCCTCATACCATGCTTATCTCCTATGTGGACCGTTCACAGGATGCTGCGATTGCAGATGATGTGAAGGATTTGAAGTTTAAAAATAATCAGCAGACACCGATTTATATAGAAGGAATTCTTGCGGACGGCTGTATCACGTTTAACATATATGGCAAGGAAACCCGGGATCCGGGAAGAACTCTTGAATTTGTCAGCGAGACGACAAATGAAACGATGCCGGAGGGGAAACGTTTTGTTGCGACCGAAGAGCCGGCAGGAACGTTCTATACCACCCGGCAGGCACAGCCGGAGATATCCGCACGCCTTTGGAAGGTTGTATACCAGGATGGCGAGGAACAGAGCCGTCAGATTATAAATAACAGCCAGTACGTACCGGTGAAAGAGACAGTTGCAGTGGGAACCGCATCCGCGAATCCCGAACTGACAGAAAAGATCAATCAGGCAATCCAGACTCAGGATGAGGCAAGGATACTGAGTGCTGTCCAGGGGGACAGTCAGGCGGAAAACCAGGAGGACAGCCAGGGGGCCGTTCAGGAGAGCAACCAGGAGAACAACGGGGAGCAGGGACAGTGAATCTATGAAAGCAGGCAATGTATCACAGACTATATGGAAACGGTCTGTAAAAAAACAACTGCATACTGACAGAAAAGAAGTTCTCTTCCAGCCATCGGCGGAAGAGGCGTGCAGCGTGGTTCGTATTTCGGAAGGAAAGCTGGCTGTGTACGCACAGGCAGAGGCTTCTGGAGATTCCGTGAGGACAGGGATCTATGCGGCGGTAAGGGCGCTGAATGATCTGGCGGTTCATGGGGTTGAACCGACGGCATTGTCCGTGCAGATTCTGCTGACGCCGTATGCGCAGGAGGAGGATCTGAAAGCGATGACCGGCTGTCTGGAATCCGTTTGCCTGGAGGCAGGCGTGCAGCTGGCCTGTGTGCGGGCCGAGGTGACTTCGGCCGTCGCCCGTACGGTTATATTTGTAACGGCACAGGGAGAGGCGGCGGAGGATGCGCTGCTGCGTCCTGCTTATGCCCTTCCTGGACAGGATATCGTACTGTGCGGCTATGCAGGACTGGAGGGCATGCTGCGGATTCTGGATGAGCGGGAAGAAGAGCTGGGCAGGAGGTTTGTCCCCGCCTTCATTCAGCAGATGAAGCAGCTCAGGGGGAATGTGCTGGCGCTTGATGCCGCCCGTGCAGCGGCCGCTTGCGGAGTAAAGGCGATGTACCAGGTTGGAAGCGGCGGAATATTTGCAGGGCTGTGGGAATTGGCAGAGGCCGCAGGAATCGGACTGGATGTGGAATTGTCCGGTATGTCTGTCAGACAGGAGACAGTGGAGCTCTGCGAGTATTATAACCTGAATCCCTATCAGATGACATCTGCGGGCTGCATCCTTATGACTGCCCGGGACGGAGATGCGCTTGTGAAAGCTTTGGAAAGGGTGGGGGCACGAGCCGGCAAGCTTGGGGTTACCACGGACAAGAAGGCCCGGGTAATCACAAGCGGTGAAGAACAACGATACTTAGACAGGCCGGCTCCAGATGAACTGATGTGCTGGTGGGAGCGGACCGGCGGTACAAACTGCCGGCCTGTGTAAATATAGATTTCCGTACGGCATCCGCTGTGCGGCCGCACGGAGGGAACAGTTCAGGCCTGCCTGAATTGTTACGCGAGAAACAAAGAGGATCTAAGATTCACAATGGCAGAATGAAGGAGGAGTAGAAATGGATAACCTGAGAAATGAAATTTTAAGATATCTGGAGACGAACAGCAGGGTCAATCTGGCGGAACTTGGAGTTCTGGTGGGAGTGGATGAGACGACAGTGGCAAATGAGATTGCCGATATGGAAAAAGAAAAGATTATCTGCGGATACCATACGCTGATCGATTGGGATAAGGCTGGTGTGGAGTCTGTGACAGCCCTGATTGAGGTGCGTGTGACACCGCAGCGCAACCAGGGATTTGACCGGATTGCAGAGAGGATCTACAATTATCCGGAAGTACATGCGGTATACCTGATATCCGGAGGATATGACCTGCTCGTGACACTGGAGGGAAAAACACTGAAAGAAGTATCCCGCTTTGTTTCTGAGAAGCTTTCCCCCATCGATGCTGTGATTAGTACTGCAACATATTTCATATTAAAAAAATACAAAGACCATGGAACGGTTCTGGTACCGAAGAAAGAATCAGAAAGGATGCTGGTGACGCCGTAATGAGAAATCCATTATCTAAAAAAATAATCGAAATCGAACCGTCCGGCATCCGCAAGTTCTTTGACGTGGCAAATGAGATGAAAGATGCGATTTCACTGGGTGTGGGGGAACCGGACTTTGACACTCCCTGGCGGATACGTGAGGAGGGCATCTTTTCCCTGGAAAGGGGCCGCACCTTCTATACATCCAATGCCGGACTGCAGGAATTAAGGGATGAGATCTGCAATTATCTGGAACGAAAGATTCATGTCAGATATGATTCCAGACATGAGACACTGGTTACCGTGGGCGGCAGCGAGGCCATTGATGTGGGCCTGCGCTGTATGCTGGATCCCGGAGATGAAGTTCTGATTCCACAGCCCAGCTATGTATCCTATCTGCCATGTACCGTCATGGCAGACGGCAAACCGGTTGTCATACCGCTGCAGTATGAAAATGAATTTAAGCTGACGGTTGAGGACCTGGAGAAGTATATTTCTTCTAGGACGAAGGTGCTGATTATGCCTTTCCCTAATAATCCGACAGGATCCATTATGACAAAAGAGGATCTGGAGCCGGTGGCAGAGTTTGTAAAAGAACATGATCTATATGTTATCTCAGATGAGATTTATTCAGAACTGACCTACAAGACTGAGCACGTATCCATCGCCAGCCTTCCGGGAATGCGGGAGAGGACCATAGTGATCAACGGCTTTTCCAAGGGATTCGCTATGACTGGGTGGCGCCTTGGCTATTGCTGCGGTCCGGAGACAATTATCGAACAGATGGTGAAACTGCACCAGTTCGCCATCATGTGCGCGCCTACAAACAGCCAATATGCGGCGATTGAGGGCCTGAGAAACTGCGACGATGAGGTGGAAGAAATGCGCAAATCCTATAATCAGAGAAGGCGTTTTCTGATGCACGAATTCGCGCGCATGGGCCTGGAATGCTTTGAACCGTTCGGTGCATTTTATGTATTCCCAAGCATCCTGGAGTTTAATATGACATCTGAGGAGTTTGCAACCCGCCTGTTAGAAGAGGAGAAGGTGGCTGTTGTTCCCGGAACCGCATTTGGAACATGCGGAGAGGGCTTTCTGCGTATCTCCTACGCATATTCCCTGGATGACCTGAAGGTAGCGCTGGGGCGTTTGGGCAGATTTATTCAGCGCCTCAGAAACGAGAGGTAAATGCAATGCTGAATATTGTACTGCTGGAGCCGGAGATCCCGGCAAACACCGGGAACATCGGGAGAACCTGCGTAGCCACGAATACGCGCCTGCATCTGATTGAGCCTCTGGGGTTTAAGCTGAACGAGAAAGCGTTAAAGCGTGCGGGGATGGACTACTGGGCTGACCTGGATGTAACCACCTATATTGATTTTAAAGATTTTCAGGAGAAAAATCCGGGTGTCAGGTTATACATGGCTACTACAAAGGCGCCGAAAGTATACACAGAGGTTCACTATGAACCGGACTGCTATATTATGTTTGGAAAGGAAAGCGCCGGTATTCCGGAAGAGATCCTGGTGGAACACCAGGAGGACTGTGTGAGAATCCCTATGGACGGTGATATCCGTTCCCTGAACCTGGGTAATTCCGTGGCGGTTATCTTATATGAGGCTTTGCGTCAGAATGGATTCTCCGGTATGAATCTCGAGGGGCATCTGCACCATCTGCACTGGCGGGAATGACAAAACGGAGCAGAGGTGTTATGAATGACGGAGCAAGACGCGCGTCCCGCCGCAGGCATGTTAAGACATACTTGTTATTTAGAAAAATTGTGAATAGAAAGAACCAGAAAAAGGGTAAATAAATCTGTATTTCTGGTTCTTTTTCTTTTGGAGAGCTCCATTTGTTAACCCGGAAACATCCTATTCCAGAAGATATGGGGAAAAGGCGGAATTTGGATCAAAAACACTTTTTCCAAAATTGTTTTTATTTTCAGTGAATAACAAAAAAAGCGGTTGAGAAAACCAGGTTTTGTATATAATAAGATTAGTTGATTTTGGGGTTCTATTTATGTTTAAGGGTAAAACAGAGGTATATCGAAACAAATAACACAATTTTTACAAATAAAAGTCAATATATTATTGTTTACCATAAAAAAATTGTGTGATATTCTATAACAGTTCAGGCAGGCCTGCGCATTTACTGCGCAGACCGTACGCAGAAAGGCGGTGACCAATTTATGGTAGAAGAAACCATTCAAGTGATCAGGGAAACGGAAGCAAAAGCCGGGGCTATTGTGAAAGAAGCCGATGCAAAGTGCAGAAAAATACTGGATGATGCATCGAAAGAGGCTGATATGCTGAAGGCCGATCAGGCAGAAGAGATTCGCAGACAGGCAGAATCCATGATGGAAGCTGCGAAAGAACAAGGTGCACAATCTCTGAAAGAAGCAGCGTCTGCTGTGGAAAAAGAAATCAGTGCACTTAAGGAGCTGGCTTCTGAGAAGGAAGAACAGGCAGTTAGCCTCGTAATATCACAACTGGTTTCATAAAAAAGCAGGATGAAGGAGGTAATACATTATGGCGGTATTGCAGATGCAGCGAATGAGTATCTGCGCATTGAAGAAAGACCGGAAGGCAATCCTGGAAAAATTGCAGCACATGGGAGTGATGGAGATTAACCACATTTTGGAGGAGGACGAAGACTTCCGCAAAATGAACACGGCGAATGCCAGAAGCGGTTTCGAAAAGGCTGCGGCATCGGCGGACCAGGCGCTGCACCTACTGCATCAGTATGCTCCCGTGAAGCAGTCCCTTCTGTCGTCATTGGAGGGAAAAGACCTGGTAGATAAAGAAAAGTACCGGTCGGTGATTGAGAACAGGGATGATCTGCAGAGAACGGCCAGAAGAATTCAGGCGTTGGATAAGGAACGGGCGGAACACAGAGCCAATATCCTTAAAATTGAAAATAGTATCGAAAGCCTGATGCCCTGGCTGCCACTTAATGTACCCGTGGCCTTCGGGGGGACAGAACATATTGTGATGCTGCCGGGAACACTGCCCGGACAGTTAACGCTGGAACAGGTATATGCAGCGCTGGCGGAACGTGCGCCGGAACTGGAGACGGATATCCATATCATCTCCACGGAGCAGGACACCATATATCTGGCCGTATTCTGCCTGCGCAGAGATGCGGCGGCAGCAGAAGAAGCGCTTAGAAGCATGGGATTCGCAAGACCGTCCCAGGTCACGGATCAGGTTCCCGCAGACGCAAAGGCAGATATGGAGAAGGAGATTTCCGAAATTGAGTCCAGGGTCGCTGAGATTGAGAAGGAAATCACCAGCCTGGCGATTCACCGTGAAGGACTGAAACTTCTGGCAGATTATTACCGTATCCGTGCAGATAAGTATGAGGTGCTCGGTCAGCTGCCGCAGTCGGAGCGGACCTTCCTGATCAGCGGGTATGTGCCGAAAAAGGAAGCAGTCCGGGTTAAGAAGGCATTAGACGGCAAATATGACTGTGTCGTGGATCTGGAGGAACTAAAGGAAGAGGAAGAAGCGCCTGTACTCCTGCAGAACAGCAGGTTTTCATCCAGCGCAGAGGGGATACTGGAGGCGTTCGGCCTGCCGGGCAGGGGAGAAGTAGACCCCACCTCAATTATGTCATTTTTCTATGTGTTTCTGTTTGGTCTGATGCTTTCAGATGCGGCATACGGGGCGATCGTTTCTATTGTATGCGGGATATTAATTATAAAGTTTCCAAGAATGGGCAGAAGCATGAAGACATCCATTCAGCTGTTTTTCTGGTGTGGGATATCCACCCTGTTCTGGGGCATCATGTTTGGCGGCTATTTCGGGGACGTGGTGAATGTCATATCAAGGACATTTTTCGGGCACGAGGTCGGGATACCGGCGGTGTGGTTCGTTCCTCTGGATGAACCAATGAAGCTCTTGATCTACTCTATGCTGTTTGGAGTGATCCATCTTTTTACCGGGCTGGGCATCAAGGGCTATCTATGCCTGAGGGATAAAAGATACATGGACTTCTTCTGTGACGTAGTCCTCTGGTATATGCTTTTAATGGGGCTTTTGATCATGTTGATTCCAAGTAACATTTTTGCATCCATTGCCCAGACAACCATCGTATTCCCGCCGGCGGTGAATGCGCTCGGTAAATGGCTGGCAATCATAGGTGCAGTCGGCATTGTACTGATGTCAGGACGTGCGAATAAGAACTTCGGGATCCGTCTGGCGCTGGGGGCATACGACCTCTACAATGTCAGCGGGTGGCTCAGCGATGTGCTTTCTTATTCAAGGCTTCTTGCACTTGGCCTGGCTACCGGTGTGATCGCGTCCGTTGTAAACCAGATGGGAAGTATGGGCGGCAAGAGCGTGCTTGGAGTAATCGTGTTTATTGCTGCCTTTATCGTGGGGCATACATTTAATATAGCGATTAATCTTTTGGGCGCATATGTGCACACAAACCGACTGCAGTATGTAGAGTTTTTCGGTAAGTTCTATGAGGGCGGCGGACGTGCATTTCACCCTTTTAAAGAAAATACAAAATATGCAGATATTAAGGAGGAAACAAATTTATGAGTCAGTTAGGTATTGTTTATGCGCTTCTTGGCGCGGCAGTTGCGGTATTTCTTTCAGGAGCAGGTTCAGCACTGGGAGTCGGGATAGCAGGACAGGCTGCATCCGGAGTTGTATCGGAGGATCCGAGTAAGTTTGCAAAGGTATTGATTCTTCAGCTGCTGCCCGGTACACAGGGACTGTATGGATTGATTATCGGTTTCGTAACACTTTCAAAGATCGGCCTTCTGGGCGGCGGCGCGGCAGAGATCTCTGTTACGACCGGGCTTCTGATTCTGGCAGCCTGCCTTCCAATCGGTATCGTAGGTTTAATTTCCGGAAGATCCCAGGGAAAAACTGCGGCGGCATCTATCGGCATCATTGCAAAAAAACCGGATCAGTTCGGTAAAGCAATGCTTTTCCCTGCAATGGTTGAGACATATGCAATTCTGGCACTTCTGATCTCTTTCTTGGCAGTAACTGCAATTCAGGTATAATTGGGAATGTATCACAAAGACGCAAGTAGTATGAAGAAGGAGAGCTTATAAATGAGCGGATTAGACAAAATGAAAAGTCAGATCCTGGATGAGGCGGCCCATACAGCGGAAGAGAAAATCGCCGAGGCTGAGGCAAAGGCAGAGAAAATATTAAAGGATGCCCGCGCAGAGGCGGCATTGCAGGCCGGGAAAATCTCCGACAAGGCTCAGGCGGATGCGGAGCATTACGCACAGCGTATCGCTTCCTCCTGCGAGATGCAGCGGAGGCAGGCGATTCTGCGCGCGAAGCAGGAAGTGATAGCAGATGTGCTCGACAAGGCATATGACAGGTTATTGAATCTGGATACAGAAGCATATTTTGAAATGATCCGGAAGATGCTGGAAGAATATGTCCTGCCGGAAGACGGCGTCATCTGCTTTTCGGCAGAAGATCTGGCGAGAATGCCCGCTGGATTTGAAGAGGTGATTCAGAAAACTGCTGCCGGTAAGGGCGGCGCCTTAAGCCTGTCCAGGGATGCAAAAGAGATGAGTGGCGGTTTCATCCTGGTATATGGAGGGATCGAAGAAAACTGTACCATTCGGGCTTTATTCGAAGCAAAGAGGGATGAATTATCCGATAAAGTGCATGGATTATTATTCGGATAGGTTGAAAGGAAACATCCGTGTTACTAAGGCTCGAAAGAACCGAGCCCAAGTCAACAGGATGTACTTTACAACTAAGGTTTGAAAGTACCAAACCTAAGTTGTATAAGCAGGAGGGTTTATTTTGAATGATTTAGAGTATACTTACGCGGTTGCGCGTATACGGGCTTTGGAGTCCTCCCTGTTTTCAGGTACTGAAATTGAGCGGCTGCTGGCTTGTTCGGATGAAGAGCAGTGCCTGCAGCTTCTGAGTGAAAAAGGCTGGGGAGACGCAACAGGTTCTATGGACGCTTCTGCCATGCTGAAACGGGAAGAAGAGAAGACCTGGGAAGTGATTCGCGATGTTGCTCCCGATCTGTCAGTGTTTGATGTCCTTTCTTATTCCAAGCTGTACCATAATCTGAAGGCTGCAATTAAAGAAGTGTGCACGGAAGTGGAGAATAAGAATATTTTTTATGACGACTGTTCCATCCCGGGGCCGGAGATGCTTCAGATTGTGAGAAATAAGGAATTCCACAGACTTCCGGGGACTATGGGGGAGACGGCGGCAGAGGCCTATGATACGCTTCTTCATACGAGAGATGGGCAACTGTGCGATATCATCGTCGACAGGGCGGCCCTGGAAGCCATTTATGAGGCGGGGCAGAAGGCGGAAGATGAGATTATCAAAAACTATGCCGAGTCTACCGTGGCAATTGCGGATATTAAGATCGCCGTCCGTTCGCAGAAGACGGGCAAATCTTTGGAGTTTATGAAGCGCGCGATGGCGCCCTGCAGCAGCGTAAATGTAGAGCAGTTATCGAAAGCCGCGGTGTCCGGGCTTGATGCGGTCAGAGACTATCTTCTGGGTACTTCCTACGCGGAGGGTGCGGCGGCGCTGGAGGAATCCCCTTCGGCATTCGAACGGTGGTGCGATAACCGCATGATGGAAACAATCCGGCCGCAGAAATACAATTCTTTTTCTGTAGGCCCGCTGGTAGCCTATGTGCTGGCAAGGGAAAATGAAATAAAAACTGTTCGGATTATCCTGACCGGGAAGCAGAATGATTTTCCGGATGAGGCGATCAGGGAAAGGATCAGGGAGATGTATGTATAAGATAGCAGTGATTGGCGACTACGACAGCATATACGGCTTCGCAACACTGGGCCTTAGCATCTGCCCCGTCCGGAGCAAAGAAGAAGCGGAAGCTAAGATAAGACAGTTTGCAAGCGGTAAATATGGAATTATCTATATTACTGAGGCTGTGGCAGCAGAATTAAAGGATGTAATCGAAGAGTATAAAGAACGGACACTGCCTGCGATTATTCAGATACCGGGGGTATCCGGTAATACTGGCGCAGGTGTGGAAGGTGTAAAGAAAACCGTGGAACAGGCAGTCGGATCAGACATCCTGTTTTCGCAGGGGTAGGAGGTTCGAATGAGTACAGGAGTAATTAAAAAAGTGGCAGGACCTCTGGTTATTGCAGAGGGTATGCGTGACGCGAATATGTTTGACGTCGTTCGTGTCAGTAATCAAAGACTGATTGGAGAGATCATAGAGATACATGGAGATGAGGCTTCTATACAGGTTTATGAGGAAACTTCAGGACTGGGGCCCGGAGAACCGGTACAGTCTATGGGAGTTCCCATGTCTGTGGAATTAGGACCCGGCCTGATCAGCAGTATCTATGACGGAATCCAGAGGCCGCTTGATGATATCATGAAGATTTCCGGAAACAATCTGAAACGCGGAGTGGAAGTATCATCTTTGAAAAGAGATTTGAAATGGGAATTTGTCCCTACAGTGGCTGCAGGGGATGACGTAGAGCCCGGGGATATCATCGGTACGGTACAGGAAACGATCGTTGTTCAGCAGAAAATCATGGTGCCTTATGGCATAAAAGGAAAAATAAAAGAAATCAAAGCCGGTGAGTTTACGGTGGAAGAGACAGTTGCGGTTGTTGAGACTGCGGACGGTGATAAGAATCTGACCCTGATGCAGAGGTGGCCGGTTCGAAGAGGGCGGCCTTATCAGAAAAAACTGCCGCCTGAGATGCCGCTTGTTACAGGGCAGCGTGTTGTAGATACTTTCTTTCCCATCGCAAAAGGCGGTGTGGCAGCGGTTCCGGGCCCATTTGGAAGCGGTAAGACAGTTATACAGCATCAGCTTGCAAAATGGGCGGAAGCAGATATCGTTGTTTATATCGGATGCGGCGAGCGCGGCAATGAGATGACGGACGTTCTGAACGAGTTTCCGGAACTGAAGGATCCCAAGACGGGGCAGTCACTGATGGAGCGGACGGTGCTGATAGCAAATACATCCGATATGCCTGTGGCAGCCCGTGAAGCCTCTATATACACAGGAATCACAATCGCAGAATACTTCAGGGATATGGGATTCTCAGTAGCCTTAATGGCAGACTCAACATCCCGCTGGGCGGAGGCTCTTCGGGAAATGTCCGGGCGCTTGGAAGAGATGCCTGGCGAGGAGGGCTACCCCGCATATCTGGGCAGCCGTCTTGCACAGTTCTATGAACGGGCCGGCCATGTGATCTGCCTTGGAAAAGACGGCAGGGAAGGAGCGCTGTCCGCGATCGGAGCGGTATCCCCTCCCGGCGGCGATATTTCCGAGCCGGTGTCACAGGCAACTCTTCGTATCGTGAAAGTATTCTGGGGACTGGACTCTGCGCTTGCGTATAAGAGACATTTCCCTGCGATCAACTGGCTGAACAGTTATTCGCTGTATCTGGATGATATGGAAAAATGGTTCAACGCCAAAGTTGCACCTGACTGGATGGAAAACCGCCAGAAGATGATGTCACTTCTTCAGGAAGAGGCAGAGCTGGAAGAGATTGTGAAGATGGTTGGTATGGACGCCCTGTCCCCGAGTGACCGCCTCAAGATGGAAGCCGCACGTTCTATCCGGGAAGATTTCCTGCATCAGAACTCCTTCCATGAGGTGGATACTTACACCTCACTCAAAAAGCAGCATATGATGATGAAACTGGTTATGGCTTTCTATGAACAGGCCGTAGCGGCGCTTGCAGAAGGCGCTTCGCTGCAGAAGCTGATTCGTATGCCGGTCCGCGAGCAGATCGGCCGTTTCAAGTATACACAAGAGGATCAGCTGGACAGTGCATACGAGGAAGTGAAGAAAGAGCTGCATATGGAAATTGCCAACACAATCGGGAAGGAGGACTTCTAATGCCAAAAGAGTATAGAACCATACAGGAGGTAGCCGGTCCTCTGATGTTAGTGCGCGGCGTGGAAAATGTCACCTACGATGAACTGGGAGAGATCGAGCTTGCAGACGGCGAAACAAGGCGCTGCAAGGTGCTGGAGATTAACGGAAACGACGCTCTGGTACAGTTATTTGAAAGTGCAACAGGTATTAACCTGTCAAACAGTAAAGTCCGTTTTCTGGGACGGAGCATGGAACTTGGAGTTTCTGAGGATATGCTGGGGCGTGTATTCGACGGCCTGGGCCGTCCGATCGATGAGGGGCCGGAGATTCTTCCGGATGCACGCATGGATATTAACGGCCTGCCTATGAACCCGGCTGCCAGAAACTATCCGGAGGAGTTTATCCAGACGGGTGTTTCTGCCATTGACGGTCTGAACACCCTGGTAAGGGGGCAGAAGCTGCCTATATTCTCTGCTTCCGGCCTGCCCCATGCCCAGCTTGCCGCGCAGATTGCAAGACAGGCAAAGGTACTGGGGACGAACGAGAATTTTGCCGTTGTATTTGCCGCAATGGGTATCACGTTTGAAGAGTCCAACTTTTTTATAGAAAGCTTTAAAGCAACAGGAGCGATTGACAGGACCGTTTTGTTTGTCAATCTGGCAAATGACCCCGCGATCGAGCGTATTGCGACCCCGCGTATGGCACTGACAGCGGCGGAATACCTTGCTTTCGAAAAGGATATGCACGTGCTTGTTATCCTGACCGATATCACAAACTACGCGGATGCCCTGCGTGAGGTTTCCGCCGCCCGTAAAGAGGTTCCGGGGCGCCGCGGATATCCGGGATATATGTATACGGACCTGGCATCGCTGTATGAGAGAGCCGGTCGGCAGAATGGCAAAAAGGGAAGTATCACAATGATCCCGATCCTGACCATGCCGGAAGATGATAAGACACACCCGATTCCTGACCTGACGGGGTATATTACGGAGGGCCAGATCATCTTGAGCCGTGATCTGTATAGAAAAGGTGTTACGCCTCCTATCGACGTACTGCCGTCCCTGTCGCGTCTGAAGGATAAGGGAATCGGCGAAGGCAAGACGCGCGCCGACCATTCCAATACGATGAACCAGCTGTTTGCGGCTTATGCACGAGGCAAGGACGCCAAAGAGCTGATGGTGATTCTCGGTGAAGCCGCCCTGACTGACGTTGATTTGATCTATGCAAAGTTTGCAGATGCATTTGAACATGAATATGTATCCCAGGGATACCAGACAGACCGAAGCATTGAAGAGACGTTGAATATCGGATGGAAATTACTCTCCATGCTGCCAAGAGCAGAACTGAAACGTATAGACGACAAGTTCTTAGACCTGTACTACGGGAAAGAATAAGGAAAACGCAGCAGGCGGCATAGAAAAAGAGAGGTGATTACATTTGGCATCAACACAGGTTAACCCAACCCGTATGGAACTGACCCGATTGAAGAAAAAAAGACTGACTGCCATCCGCGGCCACAAGCTTTTGAAAGACAAACGGGATGAGCTGATGCGCCAGTATCTGGATCTGGTGCGGGAGAACATGGAGGTTCGTTTGAGAGTGGAAGCCGGAATCCTTTCTGCCAACAAAAACTTTGTTATAGCCAAAGCAGGGATGTCCGAGGCAGCGCTGAATACAGCACTCATGGCGCCAAAACAGGAAATCAATCTGGTTCCGAAGGAAAAGAATGTCATGAGTGTAGATATACCGACCTTTGATTACAAGACAAGGACAGCAGATGAGAATGATATCTATTCCTATGGTTTTGCCTTTACATCCAGTGATCTGGATGGGGCCGTTAAGTCGCTGGCAGATATACTGCCCGATATGATACGGCTTGCAGAGTGCGAAAAAGCGTGCCAGCTCATGGCGGCAGAGATCGAGAAGACAAGAAGGCGCGTAAACGCGCTGGAACACGTCATCATACCAGAGGCAGAAAAGAACATCAAGTATATTACAATGAAATTGGATGAAAATGAGAGAAGCACCCAGATTCGTCTGATGAAGGTGAAAGATATGATGTTGGAAGAGGCACATCATTATAATAAAAAGCAGGAATACATGAAATAAATCGGGAGTTAGTGACGCGCTTTAGTCGCGGCACGGATGGGGACGCTCCATGAAGGGATCGCCGAAAGCCTCCCGGAGAACATCCATGTCCTTTCAAAAACGCGGCCGCGGACCTAAGAAATTCTAGGCGGGAAACAGCCCTGAAAATGGAGCA